>NZ_JALMEX010000007.1:0-365113 GCF_023100605.1 Pseudomonas sp. MWU12-2020 | reverse complement strand
GAAACCCCAATTGCGAAAGCAGTTGGGGTTTTGTTTTGCCCGCAGGAAAGTTCCTACAGCACGCGGTAGATCCTTCCGGCTGTCACAGCCTGTCGACAGTGCTAAGGTTCTGCCCTGGCTTTTGTACTTTTCCAAGGAAGCTTTTATGCCGGACGCCTCGTCCCTCAATGCTGCATTCATGGTGGTTCAGAGCAATAGTCTGGACGAACTGCGCAGCCTGGTGGTCAGCATTATGCGGCGCTATCCATTGGCGCCCTTGGAGAACGAAATCGCTCTGGTGCAGAGCAACGGTATCGCCCAATGGCTAAAGCTGGCCTTGGCGGAAGACCCTGAAGGGGGCGACCTCGGTGGTTGCGGGATAGCCGCTGCGATCGATGTGCAGCTCCCCGGCAGTTTCATGTGGCAGCTCTACCGTATGGTGCTGGGCCGAGAAGAAATTCCGGCCAAGTCTCTGCTCGACAAAGCTCCATTGACTTGGCGACTGATGCGTCTGTTGCCGCAAGTTATTGAGCGCCCCCATTTCGAGCCGCTACAACGCTTCCTCACCCATGACACCGATTTGCGTAAACGCTACCAGTTGTCCGAACGCCTGGCAGACCTGTTTGACCAGTATCAAGTGTATCGAGCCGACTGGCTTGAGGATTGGGCCGTAGGCCGGCACCAGCTACGCAATGTCAGAGGTGAGGTAAAGCCACTGCCCCCGGTCAGTTGCTGGCAGGCTGAATTGTGGCGTGCCCTGCTGGTGGATGTCGGTGAGCAGGGTATGGCTCAGAGCCGGGCCGGCGTTCACCAGCGGTTTATCGAGCGCATAAACTCTCTTGAGCATGCTCCTGCAGGGCTACCCTCGAGAGTGATTGTGTTTGGCATCTCATCATTGCCGGCCCAGGTGCTTGAAGCATTGGCCGGGCTTGCACGTTTCAGCCAGGTGCTGTTGTGTGTGCACAACCCTTGTCGACATCACTGGGCCGATATCGTCGCCGACAAGGATCTGCTGCGCCATCAATACAAGCGTCAGAGTCGCAAGACCGGCATGCCGGCCGCGCTCGATCCTGAAGCGCTGCACCAACACGCTCATCCGCTGCTCGCCGCCTGGGGTAAACAAGGTCGCGACTATATTAATCTGCTCGACAGTTATGATGACCCCAACAGCTATCGTGCGGCATTCCGTGACGGACGCATCGACCTGTTCAGCGAAGCGCAGCCGCAAAACCTGCTCAATCAACTTCAGGACGATATCCTCGAGTTGCGGCCACTCAATGAAACGCGTGAGCACTGGCCCGCCGTCGACCTGACGCAGGATGAGTCGATCCGTTTTCACATAGCCCACAGTGCACAGCGCGAAGTGGAGATCCTCCACGACCAGTTACTCGCACGCTTCAGTGCCAATCCGGATCTGCGTCCACGGGATGTAATCGTGATGGTGCCCGACATCGACAGCTATGCGCCGCATATCCGGGCGGTGTTTGGCCAACTGGATCGGCACGACCCACGCTTCATTCCATTTACCCTGGCCGACCAGGGCCAGCGCGGCCGCGACCCATTGCTGATTGCGGTCGAACATCTGCTCAAGTTGCCGGACAGTCGTTTTCCGGTCAGTGAGATCCTCGACCTGCTCGATGTTCCCGCATTACGTGCCCGTTTTGGCGTGCAGGAGCGCGACTTGCCGACTCTGCATCGCTGGATCGAAGGGGCGGGAGTGCGCTGGGGAATGAACGCCGAGCAGCGTGCCGGTCTGGGCTTGCCGGATGAGCTGGAGCAAAACAGCTGGCATTTCGGCTTGCGGCGAATGTTGCTCGGGTACGCGGTCGGCAGCTCCAATGCCTGCGCAGGTATAGAACCCTACGATGAAATCGGTGGTCTGGATGCCGCGTTGATCGGGCCTTTGGTTGCGCTGCTGGATGCCTTGGAACTGGCCCATCATGAGCTCACTCAGGCTGCTCAACCCAAGGTGTGGGGACAGCGACTGCAAGTGCTGATGCAGCTGTTCTTCAAGGCCAGCAACGAGCACGACGATTATCTGCTCACGCAACTTGAGGAGCTGCGCGAGACCTGGCTGCAGACCTGTGAATCTGTGGGATTGGTAGAAGAATTGCCGTTGACGGTGGTTCGAGAAGCCTGGCTCGCGGGACTGGATCAGGGGCGCCTGTCCCAGCGTTTTCTTGCCGGTGCAGTAAACTTTTGCACGCTGATGCCCATGCGTGCGATCCCGTTCAAGCTTGTCTGTTTGCTGGGGATGAACGATGGCGATTACCCTCGGGCGCAACCGCCGCTGGACTTCGACCTCATGGGCAGCGACTACCGGCCTGGGGACCGCTCCCGGCGCGAGGATGATCGTTATCTGTTGCTTGAAGCGCTGCTGTCTGCGCGCTGTCAGCTGTACATCAGTTGGGTCGGACGGAGCATCCGTGACAACAGTGAGCGGCCAGCTTCGGTATTGATCGGCCAGTTGCGTGACCACCTCGCCAGTGGCTGGCGGCTCATCGACGAGCATCAGGATCTGTTGAGTGCCATGACCGAGGATCATCCGCTCCAACCGTTCAGCTCGCGCTATTTCCATGAAGGCGATCAGCTATTCAGCTATGCCCGCGAGTGGCAGGTTTTGCACCAGACCCATGAGCCACTGCATGAGGCCGAGCTACTCGCGCCTCATGTTCAGGAAGAGCCACTGAGTCTGCCCCTTCTACAGGATTTCTTGGGTAACCCGGCCCGGCACTTTTTCACTCAGCGACTCAAAGTGTATTTCGAGGCCGCCGAGGCGCCCCTGGCTGACGAAGAACCTTTTGTGCTGGACGCACTGCAGCGCTATATGCTGAGCGACAGTCTGCTCGAAGCTGCACTCCGGCAGCCGGACAATATCGATCGGGCGCTCGAAGATCAGGCTCGGCGTTTGCAGAACAGTGGATTGCTGCCGATGGCCGGTTTCGGGGAATGCCTCCAGAGGGAGTTGATCGAGCCGTTGCCGGATTTGCTGCAGCGTTACCAACAACTACTGGCGTTGTGGCCGACGCCATTGACCAGTGCGATACCGATCAATCTTGAGTTACAGGGCGTGCGTGTTGATGGTTGGCTCGCCGGTTTGCATCAACGCGCTGACGGTGGAGTGTTATCAGTCACGACCATCCCCAACAGCATCGGCTCGATCAAAAGTCGAAAATGGCATCGCTTGACCAAGCCCTGGGTCAATCACCTGGTAGCCTGCGCCAGCGGACTCTTGCTGACCACCGCGTTAGTGGCGAGTGACGATACCCTTCTGCTTGAGCCTATGGAGCAGGATAGAGCGGTTCGTTTCCTTGGTGATCTGCTGCTCGCCTGGCAGGCCGGCATGCGCCAGCCATTGCCGATTGCGGTAAAAACGGCCTTCGCCTGGCTTACTCAGACTGACCCGCTCAAGGCCGAGGCTGCTGCCCGTAAAGCCTACGAAGGTGACGGCCAGAACAGCGAAGGTGAACGCCGCGAGAGCCCTGCGCTCTCCCGACAATTCGCTGACTTTGATGCGTTGATGGCGGACGAAACTTTTCCCGGTTGGTGCGACGCGTTGTATCGCCCCTTGTATGAAGCGCCGTGGCGTTCCTTGAACAGCGATGGAGCACGCACATGAGTACCAGGACACCGCTGGCCCTGGCATTCCCGCTGCACGGCACTCAACTCATCGAAGCCAGTGCCGGCACCGGCAAGACCTTCACCATTTCTGCTCTCTATCTGCGTCTCATCCTTGGGCACGGCGGCGAGTTGAACGGCTTCGGGCGAGAACTATTGCCACCGCAGATTCTTGTGGTGACATTCACCGATGCCGCCACCAAAGAGTTGCGTGAACGAATCCGTACGCGACTGGCCGAGGCAGCGCGCTATTTCCGCGAAGAAACTCCCGCACCGGACGGACTGATCGCGGAACTGCGTGAACAGTTTGATCCGTCACAATGGCCCGGCTGCGCCAATCGCCTGGACATCGCCGCGCAATGGATGGATGAAGCGGCCGTCTCGACCATTCACAGTTGGTGCCAGCGCATGCTGCGCGAACATGCGTTCGACAGCGGCAGCCTGTTTACACAGTCCCTGGAAACCGATCACAGCGATCTGCTTGGCGAAGTGCTGCGCGATTACTGGCGACTGTTCTGTTACCCGATGCAGGGCGACGCGCTGAATTGGGTTCGTGGAAACTGGGGCGGACCGGCAGCGCTGTTGCCGCGAGTGCGAGGTCTGTTTGGCAGTGAGCGCGACAGCGACGAAGGCAAGGCACCTGCGCAGTTGATCGAAGAGTGTCTGCAAGAACGGCGTGCCGCGTTGCTCGAGCTGAAGATGCCTTGGCGGCAGTGGGCAGATGAACTGCTGATGATCTGTCACGAGGGTGTGGCGAGCAAAGCCGTCGACGGGCGCAAGATGCAGGCGCGCTACTTTGAGCCCTGGTTCGAAAAGCTCAAGGCCTGGGCTGAAGACGAGGCCATGGAGCAACTGGATATCGGCACCGGCTTCACCCGATTGACCCCGGACGGGATGGCCGAAGCCTGGAAGGGCCAGGCACCGAGTCATCCTGCTCTGGACGCGATGCCGGGGCTCAAGGCGAGCCTCGACGCATTGCCGACCCCCGATGCTGCTGTATTGCAGCATGCGGCGAGATGGGTGGGTGCACGCTTTGAGGAGGAGAAGCGTCGTCGCGCAGAAATGGGCTTCGACGATATGCTGTTGCGCCTCGATGCTGCGCTGCAATCCGACAGCGGCGAGCGCTTGGCGGCGGTAATCCGCGAACAGTTTCCGGTTGCCCTGATCGATGAGTTTCAGGACACCGACCCGGTGCAATATCGGATCTTCGAGAGCATCTACCGCATCGAAGACAACAGTCCGGACACCGGTCTGTTCCTGATCGGCGACCCCAAACAGGCGATTTACGCGTTCCGTGGCGCCGATATCTACACCTACCTGCGTGCGCGTCAGGCCACCACCGGCCGCCTGCATACGCTGGGTACCAATTTCCGTTCCAGCCATGGCATGGTGAGTGCGGTCAACCATGTATTCGAACGCGCCGAATCCCGTGATCTGGGACGCGGCGCGTTTTTGTTTCGGGAAAAAAACGGGGAAAACCCGGTTCCCTTTCAGCCGGTTGAGTCTCAGGGACGCAAAGAGCGATTGCAGATCGCCGGGCTAGATGTCGCAGCGCTGAATATCTGGCAGTTGTCCACCGATCAGCCCCTGTCCGGCGCGGTCTATCGCCAGCAGTTGGCGGCGGCCTGTGCCAGTGAGATCACGGCGTTGCTCAATGGCGGGCAAACCGGTGCCGCGGGATTCGTTCAGGAAGGTAAGGTCTTCCGGGGCTTGCGGCCTTCCGATATTGCGATTCTGGTGCGCGACGGCAAAGAGGCTCAGGCGGTACGCGCAGAGCTTGCTGCCCGTGGGGTGCGCAGCGTTTATCTGTCTGACAAGGACTCGGTCTTCGCCGCCCAGGAGGCGCACGATCTGCTGTCCTGGCTCAAGGCCTGCGCCGAGCCGGATGTCGAGCGTTCACTGAAGGCCGCGCTGGCTTGCATCACCCTCAATCTGCCTCTGGCTGAGCTGGAGCGACTGAATCAGGACGAGTTGGTCTGGGAGGCCCGGGTCATGCAGTTCCGTGGTTATCGCGAGCTGTGGCGCAAGCAAGGCGTGTTGCCGATGTTGCGGCGTCTGCTGCACGACTTTCACTTGCCGCAGACCCTGATCGCACGCAGTGATGGCGAGCGGGTGCTGACCAACCTCTTGCACCTGTCGGAGCTGATGCAGCAGGCCGCAGCGGAACTCGATGGCGAGCAAGCGCTGATTCGTCATCTGGCCGAACTTCTGGCGTTGTCCGGTCAGGCCGGTGAAGAGCAGATATTACGTTTGGAGAGCGACGAGCAACTGGTCAAGGTAGTGACCATCCACAAGTCGAAAGGGCTCGAGTATCCATTGGTGTTCCTGCCCTTCATCTGCTCGGCAAAACCGGTGGATGGCAGTCGCTTGCCGTTGCATTACCACGATGCCTCGGGCAAGGCTCAGGTGACGCTGAAACCGACTGCCGAGTTGATCGCCCTGGCAGACGATGAGCGTCTGGCCGAAGATCTGCGACTGCTCTACGTCGCCCTGACTCGCGCACAGCATGCATGCTGGCTGGGTGTAACGGATCTCAAACGCGGTAATAACAACAGTTCGGTGCTTCATCTTTCGGCGCTTGGCTATCTGCTGGGTGGCGGTGCAAGGCTGGATGAATCAACCGGCTTGAGCCGTTGGTTGCTGGATCTGCAGCAAGACTGTCCGGCAATAAACCTGGGTGAAATGCCGCAGGCCAGGCAGGAGACTTATCGTCCCGAGTGCAATGAAGCGATCCTCAGTGCCACATTGGTACCAAAGCGCAAGGCCAGCGAGAACTGGTGGATTGCCTCCTACAGTGCCTTGCGCATCAGTGATGTGTTGAGTGTTGGCAGTGATGAGGCGCCAGACAGTCCGCAAGCGCAAAAACTGTTTGATGATGAGCGCCTCGATCCGGATGCGCCGCGAGATATCGTGGCCGGCGGCGCCGATATCCATCGGTTCCCCCGTGGACCCAACCCGGGCACCTTTCTTCACGGCTTGCTGGAGTGGGCTGGCGATGAAGGTTTTGCCGTTCCCTACGAGTCGATCAAGGATGCGATTGGCCGACGCTGCAACCTGCGCGGCTGGGAAGGCTGGATCACCACTCTGAGTGACTGGCTGCATCACCTGCTCAAGTCCCCGTTGCCGACTGGTAGCGGACAGCCTCCGGTCGTGCTTGAGCAACTGAAACAGTACCGCGTCGAGATGGAATTCTGGTTCGCCAGCCACAAGGTCGATGTTCTCAAGCTCGATGAGTGGGTGCGCCAGTACACCCACAACGGTGTGGCCCGGGTGGCCGCCGAGCCGGTACAACTCAACGGCATGTTCAAGGGCTTCATCGACCTGACTTTAGAACACGAGGGGCGCTATTACGTCGCTGACTACAAATCCAACTGGCTGGGCGTCGACGATGCGGCCTATACCGAGCAAGCCATGGAACGGTCGATCCTCGACAACCGTTACGACCTGCAATACGTGCTGTACCTGTTGGCATTGCATCGGCAATTGAAGGCGCGGCTGCCCGACTACGATTACGACCGACATGTCGGCGGTGCGTTGTATGTGTTCCTGCGGGGAACCCGGGCTGACAGTCGCGGCGTGTATTTCGCGCGCCCGCCGCGTGAGCTGATCGAGCGGCTGGATCGTCTGTTCCAGGGCAAGCCGGAACCCAAGGCCGAGCCCGCATGGGAACAGGGAGTCCTGCTATGAACCGTACATTCGCCGATCTGTCATCGGGTATCGACCACGCGTCGAGCCTGGCGCCGCTGACGAGTGCTGCAGATCTACTGCTGTTGCTGGATCGCTGGGTCGAGCGAGGCTGGCTGCGGTCGCTGGACAAGGCCTTCGTGGCCTTTCTGCACGAACTCGCGCCCGAGTCTGATCCGCTGGTGTTGCTCGCCGCCGCGCTGACCAGCCATCAGTTGGGGCACGGGCATGTGTGTCTGGATCTGTTCGAAACCCTCAAAGCTCCGGATTTCGCGCTGTCGCTGCCACCCGAAGGCGATGTGCAGAGTGGCGTATTGCTGCTGCCTTCACAGTTGCTCGAAACACTGGACGGCAGCCATTGGTGCAAGGCGTTGGCGAGCAGTTCTCTGGTTGCGCTGGCGGCGGACACCAGCGAGGCCGCGCAGCAGCGACCTTTGGTGTTGTCCGGCAAGCGTCTGTATCTGCGGCGCTACTGGGCCTATGAGCGCCGTATTGACCGGGCGTTGCGCACACGCCTGGCTCAAGGTGAAACGCCGCCCGATGACCTGCCCCAGCGACTTGATGAGTTGTTCGGCCCCGTCAGGCCGGATGCGGTGGTCGACTGGCAGAAACTCGCCTGCGCCCTTGCGACCCGTGGAGCCTTCAGCATCATCACGGGTGGCCCGGGTACCGGCAAGACCACCACAGTAGTGCGCCTGTTGGCGTTGCTCCAGGCACCTGCCGTGGAGGCCGGTCAGCCGCTGCGGATTCGCCTGGCGGCACCCACCGGCAAAGCCGCTGCGCGGTTGACCGAGTCCATCAGCCAGCAGGTGCAGTCGCTGAAGGTCGCCGAAGCCGTTCGCGAGAAAATCCCCTGCGACGTGACCACCGTGCACCGTCTGCTCGGCAGTCGTCCCGGTACCCGACACTTTCGTCATCATGCCGGCAACCGCTTGCCGCTGGATGTGCTGGTGGTCGACGAAGCGTCGATGATCGACCTGGAAATGATGGCCAATCTGCTTGATGCCTTGCCGGCGCATGCGCGTCTGGTGTTGCTTGGCGACAAGGATCAGCTCGCCTCCGTGGAGGCGGGTGCGGTGCTCGGCGATCTGTGCCGCGATGCCGAGGCTGGCTGGTACAACTCGCAGACCCGGCAATGGCTGGAGTCGGTCAGTGGTGAGTCATTGCAGAAAAGCGGTTTGCACGAAGACAACGACGGTTCGCATCCCCTGGCGCAGCAACTGGTGATGCTGCGCCACTCCCGGCGTTTCGGTGAAGGCAGCGGCATCGGTCAACTGGCGCGGCGGGTCAATCAGCAGTTGCCGGATGAGGCGCGCCAGTTGCTGGCGGCCGGACACTACGACGATGTGTTTTCCCTGCCGCTCAAGGGCGAACATGATCACAAGCTGGAGCGGCTGTTGCTCGAAGGCCATGGCGACGGGCCACAGGGTTACCGCCACTATCTGAGCGTGCTGCGCAATCAACGCCCTCCGGCGGGCAGACCGCTGGAGCATCCGGACTGGATCAACTGGGCACGGGACGTACTGCAGGCGTTCGACGCGTTCCAGTTGTTGTGCGCCGTGCGCAAGGGCCCTTGGGGTGTCGAAGGGCTGAATCTGCGGATTACCGAAGCCTTGCTCAAAGCGCGCCTGATTGAACATGACCAGCAATGGTACGAAGGCCGCCCGGTGTTGATGACCCGCAACGACTATGGCCTGGGCCTGATGAACGGCGACATCGGTATTGCGCTCAAGCTGCCCGAGCGTGAAGGGCCGGACGCCGGTAAACCGGTATTGCGCGTGGCCTTTCCGCGCAACGACGGCCAGGGCGGCGTGCGCTTCGTGCTGCCGAGTCGGCTTAACGACGTTGAAACGGTGTATGCCATGACCGTGCACAAATCCCAGGGTTCGGAGTTCGCGCACACCGCACTGATCCTGCCGGATGCCCTGAATCCGGTGCTGACCAAGGAACTGATCTACACCGGGATCACTCGCGCGAAAAACTGGTTCACCTTGATCGAGCCTCGCGCAGGCGTGTTCGAAGAGGCCGTGCAACGCAAGGTCAAACGCCTCAGTGGATTGATGCTGGAATTGGAGGAGGGTAGCGAGACTCGGGGATGAAAGATCTGGCGATTGGCGGCGGTTACTGACCAGCCGGTCAGAGGGCACTGTCTCGCTGGTGTTACTCCGCTGTGCTATCGTTGCGGCATCATTTCGGTACGATCCAAGAGAATCCCTGCATGAAGGTGGCAGTCTGGGCGACAGAGCGCGTGGTTCGCTGCAAGCACGCATTGCTTGTCAGTCTGCTCTGTTTGCTGACGGGCGTTGCTGTTGCGCAGCCACAGACGCCCGCAAGCATGGCCGAACAACGCGCCCAGTCAGTGACGCAAGTCGTGCTTGGCATCCTCAGCTACGCTCGTTGGCCGGTCGAGCCAGCGCAGTTGCGCCTGTGTATTGTCGGGCCTACCGAGTACACCGACGATCTGGTCAAAGGCACCACACAAGCCACTGGCCGGCCGGTCACCGTGCGTCGCCTGCTGGCCGACAACCCGGCCATCGTCAGCGAATGCGATGCGGTGTATATCGGCAAACTCACCACAGATGAACGCAGTCGGCTGTTCACGTCATTGATCGGTCATCCGGTGCTGAGCATCAGCGAAGGTGGCGATCAGTGCACGGTTGGCAGCCTGTTCTGCCTGCGCGTCGGCGATGAGCAGGTGTCCTTCGAGGTCAATCTCGACTCCGTAGCCCGCAGCGGCGTACGCATCCACCCGAGCGTACTGCAGCTGTCGCGCCGCAAACCGGCGGCGCCATGAAACTGTTCCGTTCCAGAACCCGTCCGACACTGGGCTCGGTCATCGGCCGTGGACATTTGATTGTCGCGCTGGTGGCCGTGACCATGGCCAGTGTGTCGCTGACCCTGTTGGGCGTTCTCGCGCTGCGGGTCTACGCCGATCACAACCTGCACCTGATTGCGCGCTCGATCAGCTACACCGTGGAAGCGGCGGTAGTGTTCAACGACAAGGCTGCCGCTACCGAAGCGCTGGCGTTGATCGCGTCCACCGAGGAAGTGGCGGATGCTCAGGTTTTCGATGCGCAGGGCCAGTTGCTGGCACGCTGGCAGCGGCCCGAGAACGGCTTGTTCTCCGAACTGGAAATGCAGGCCGCCCGCACTATTCTGGAAAAGCCCATCAGCCTGCCGATCCTGCATCAGGATCGTGAAATCGGGCGCATTCTGCTGGTTGGTCACGGCGGCAGCCTCATGCGCTTTTTGCTCAGCGGTCTGGCGGGAATCATCCTCTGTACCGCGATCAGTGCCTGGGTCGCGCTGTATCTGGCGCGCCGACAGCTGCGCAGCATTACCGGTCCTCTTCGCAGCCTCGCGGCGGTGGCCCACGCCGCCCGCAGCGAGCGTGCGCTGGATCGACGGGTACCGCCGGCGCAGATCGCCGAGCTCGACAACCTCGGCAACGACTTCAATGCCCTGCTCGATGAACTCGAATCCTGGCAAACCCACCTGCAAAGCGAGAACGAAACCCTCGCCCACCAGGCCAGCCACGACAGCCTCACCGGCCTGCCGAACCGGGCGTTTTTCGAAGGCCGGTTGATTCGCGCCTTGCGCAATGCCGGCAAGCACAACGAGCGGGCGGCGGTGCTGTTTCTCGACAGCGACCGCTTCAAAGGCATCAACGATAACTTCGGTCACGCCGCTGGCGATGCCGTGCTAGTGGCGGTGGCGAATCGGGTGCGCGCGCAACTGCGTGAAGAGGATCTGGTGGCGCGGCTGGGGGGCGATGAATTCGCCGTGCTGCTCGCGCCATTGCACAAGATCGAAGACGCCGAGCGCATCGCCGACAAGATTCTCGCCAGCATGGACATGCCCATCGCGCTGCCGGGTGACACCAGTGTGGTGACGTCGCTCAGTATCGGCATTGCCGTTTTCCCCGATCATGGTGCCACGCCAGGTGCCTTGCTCAATGCTGCCGACGCGGCGATGTATCAGGCCAAGCGCCTGTCGCGTGGCGCTCAATCCACTGCCGGGACGGAGAGCCCGGTCGTCAATCTTCAAACCAGGAGCTGATTCCGTGTTCACATTTCCCGCTCGACTGTTTTCCGCCTTGCTGATGATCGCCGTACTGGCGCTGACCGGGTGCCAGACCGCACCGCAAAAAGGCCTGACCCCGGCGCAGATCGCCGTACTCAAACAACAGGGCTTCGAGCCGACCGACGAGGGTTGGGCATTCGGCCTGTCGGGCAAAGTGCTGTTTGGCAGCGATATCGAAAGCCTGAACGCGCAGAGCACCGAGATCGTCGAACGCATCGGCAAGGCGCTGGTGGGTGTCGGCATTGAGCGAGTGCGCGTCGACGGTCATACCGACGCCTCGGGCAAAGAGGCCTACAACCAGCAATTGTCACTGCGCCGTGCCAAGAGTGTGGCCAAAGTGCTGACCACCGTCGGCATGAAGGAAGAGAACATCCAGCTGCGCGGACTCGGCAGCAGCGAGCCGGTGGCGTCCAACAACACGTCCGCCGGACGCACCGAGAATCGCCGGGTGTCGATTGTGGTCAGCGCCGATTAATCGGCAAACCGCATCTCGCGGGTCTGCCCCATCAGCAGACCCTGATTACGCTCGGTCACCTCACGGATGTAATCCCACAACAGGGTGATCCGCTTCAATTTGCGCAGGTCTTCCCGGCAGTACATCCAGAACTGCCGGGTGATATCGATTTCCTCGGGCAGCACCGGCAGCAGGCGCGGATCCTGCGCGGCGAGGAAGCACGGCAGAATCGCCAGTGAACGCCCTTGCTGCGCCGCGACGAACTGCGCGATGACGCTGGTGCTGCGCAGGTTTGCGCTGGCGCCGGGCAGGACGTTCGCCAGGTACAGCAGCTCCGAACTGAACGCCAGGTCATCCACATAACTGATGAATTGATGCTTGCCCAAATCGGCCGGGCGGCGGATCGGTGGGTGCTGGTCGAGGTAGTCCTGGGTTGCGTAGAGCTGCAAGCGGTAGTCGCAGAGTTTGCAGCACACGTACGGGCCGTGCTCCGGGCGCTCCAGGGCAATGACGATATCGGCTTCGCGCTTGGACAGGCTGATGAAGTGCGGCAGCGGCAGGATGTCTACCGAAATCGCCGGGTAGGCGTCGACGAAGTGGCTCAGCTGCGGGGTGATGAAAAAACTGCCGAAACCTTCGGTGCAGCCCATGCGCACATGTCCAGAAAGCGCCACGCCGGAACCCGAGACCTGCTCGCAAGCCATGTGCAACGTGCTTTCAATCGACTCGGCATAGCCCAGCAAACGCTGGCCTTCAGTGGTCAGGACAAAACCGCTGGTGCGCGATTTTTCGAACAGCAATGTACCCAACGCCGCTTCCAGCGAACTGATGCGCCGCGACACGGTGGTGTAGTCCACCGCCAGGCGTTTGGCCGCGGTGCTGGCCTTGCGGGTGCGGGCGACTTCGAGGAAAAACTTCAGGTCGTCCCAGTTCAGCGACCCCAGGGAGGTGATGTTTTTTTGCATGATGGACGGGCTTATATGTGCGTTCTTATTAGAAGTTTGCACATCTATACTCCAAAAACAGTCCGACAACCAATTCGTGACACACGCCTCATCTCAAGGCGAACCCTTTCGCCTTGGCTCCTACGATAAAAACAAGTTTCGGAGACCAGCATGAACGCATCGCTTACGCCCAACGAAACCACGGTCCAGAAGGTCAAGCTGCTGATCGATGGCGAGTGGGTCGAATCGCAGACCACCGAGTGGCACGACATCGTCAACCCGGCGACCCAGCAAGTGCTGGCTAAAGTCCCGTTCGCCACCGCCGCTGAAGTCGATGCCGCTATCAGTGCCGCGCACCGCGCATTCCAGACCTGGAAACTGACCCCGATCGGCGCGCGCATGCGCATCATGCTCAAGCTGCAGGCACTGATCCGCGAGCACTCCAAACGCATCGCCGTGGTGCTGAGCGCCGAGCAGGGCAAGACCATTGCCGACGCCGAGGGCGACATTTTCCGTGGCCTGGAAGTGGTCGAGCACGCGTGCTCCATCGGTACCCTGCAAATGGGTGAATTCGCCGAAAACGTGGCGGGCGGCGTCGATACCTACACCCTGCGCCAGCCAATCGGCGTGTGCGCCGGCATCACCCCGTTCAATTTCCCGGCGATGATTCCGCTGTGGATGTTCCCGATGGCCATTGCCTGCGGCAACACCTTCGTACTCAAACCGTCGGAACAGGATCCGCTGTCGACCATGCTTCTCGTTGAGCTGGCGATTGAGGCGGGCGTTCCGGCCGGTGTGCTCAACGTGGTTCATGGCGGTAAAGACGTGGTGGATGGCCTGTGCACCCACAAGGACATCAAAGCGGTGTCGTTCGTCGGTTCGACGGCGGTCGGTACCCACGTTTACGACTTGGCCGGCAAGCACGGCAAACGCGTGCAGTCGATGATGGGCGCGAAGAACCACGCCGTGGTGCTGCCGGACGCCAATCGCGAGCAAGCGCTGAACGCCCTGGTCGGCGCCGGTTTCGGTGCGGCAGGGCAACGTTGCATGGCCACCTCGGTGGTGGTGCTGGTTGGTGCAGCGAAGCAGTGGCTGCCGGATCTGAAAGCGCTGGCGCAGAAACTCAAGGTCAACGCCGGCAGTGAGCCAGGCACCGATGTCGGCCCGGTGATCTCGAAGAAAGCCAAGGCGCGGATTCTCGATCTGATCGAAAGCGGCATCAAGGAAGGCGCCAAGCTTGAACTCGATGGTCGCGACATCAAGGTGCCGGGTTACGAGCAAGGCAACTTCGTCGGCCCGACCCTGTTCTCGGGCGTGACCACCGACATGCAGATCTACACCCAGGAAATCTTCGGCCCGGTGCTGGTGGTGCTGGAAGTTGACACCCTCGACCAGGCCATCGCGCTGGTCAACGCCAACCCGTTCGGCAACGGCACGGGCCTGTTCACCCAGAGCGGTGCGGCAGCGCGCAAATTCCAGACGGAAATCGACGTCGGCCAGGTCGGCATCAACATCCCGATTCCAGTGCCGGTGCCATTCTTCAGCTTCACCGGTTCCCGTGGTTCGAAACTCGGCGACCTCGGCCCGTACGGCAAGCAAGTGGTGCAGTTCTACACCCAGACCAAAACGGTTACGGCGCGCTGGTTCGATGACGATAGCGTCAACGACGGCGTGAACACCACCATCAACCTGCGCTGAGGACTGGCCATGAAAATCGCATTTATCGGTCTGGGCAACATGGGCGCGCCGATGGCGCGCAACCTGATCAAGGCCGGCCATTCGCTGAACCTGATGGACCTGAACAAGACTGTGCTGGCGGAACTGGAGCAACTGGGCGGCACTATCCGCGCCTCGGCCCGTGAAGCCGCGGAAGACGCTGAACTGGTGATCACCATGCTCCCGGCGGCGGTGCATGTGCGCAGCGTCTGGCTCGGTGAGGATGGTGTGCTGGCCGGTATCGGCAAAGGCGTGCCGGCGGTGGATTGCAGCACCATCGATCCGCAGACTGCTCGTGATGTGGCCGCCGCTGCCGCCAAACAAGGCGTGGCCATGGCCGATGCACCGGTCTCCGGCGGCACTGGCGGCGCGACCGCTGGCACGCTAACTTTCATGGTCGGCGCCACCCGGGAACTGTTCGCCACCCTGCAACCGGTGCTGGCGCAGATGGGCCGCAACATCGTGCATTGCGGTGAAGTCGGCACCGGACAGATCGCCAAGATCTGCAACAACCTGCTGCTGGCGATCTCGATGGTCGGCGTCAGTGAAGCCATGGCGTTGGGCGATGCGCTGGGGATCGACACTTCGGTGCTGGCCGGGATCATCAACAGTTCGACCGGGCGTTGCTGGAGTTCGGAAATGTACAACCCGTGGCCGGGCATCGTCGAAACGGCGCCAGCCTCGCGCGGGTATACCGGTGGGTTTGGTGCCGAACTGATGCTCAAGGATCTGGGACTGGCGACCGAAGCGGCGCGTCAGGCGCACCAACCGGTGATGCTCGGTGCGGTGGCGCAACAGTTGTATCAGGCGATGAGCCAGCGCGGGGAGGGCGGCAAGGACTTCTCGGCGATTATCAACAGTTATCGCAAGCCGCAGTAACCAAGTATCAAAGTCTGGGATGAGCTTCTGTGGCGAGGGAGCTTGCTCCCGCTGGTCTGCGCAGCAGACCCAAACCCGGTCAATGCGGTTCTTCATAAAAACCGCATTGACTGAATTTACGACTGCTGCGCAGCCGAGCGGGAGCAAGCTCCCTCGCCACAGGTTTTTTTGTGAGGCAAAAAAGATCGCAGCCTTCGGCAGCTCCTACAGGGTGTACATCTTGCCCATGTAGGAGCTGCCGAAGGCTGCGATCTTTTGCATGTCAGGCGAAGACGAAATATTTGCGCACGGTCTCGACCACTTCCCAGGTGCCTTTCATCCCCGGTTCAACCACGAAAATATCGCCGGCGCGCAGGTGGATCGGTGCCATGCCGTCCGGGGTGATGATGCAGTAGCCTTCCTGGAAGTGGCAGTACTCCCACTTCACATAGTCGACCCGCCACTTGCCCGGGGTGCAGATCCAGGTGCCCATGATCTTGCTGCCGTCTTCGCTGGTGTAGGCGTTGAGGTTGACGGTGTGCGGGTCACCTTCGAGCTTTTCCCATTTGCAGGCATCGAGTACCGGCAGCGGGTGGGTGTCGCGCAGAACGGTGATGGGGGCAGTCGCGGTCATGAGAACTCCGGGCAGTGGGCTGATGGTCAAGAAACCAAGTCGCACCCTATAGCGCCCGGACAGGGCTCAGTTGTCTGTGCTCGACATCAAGCTGCTCAGAAACGCGCTTTGCCCTCGGGAGGAGTCAAGGCCTGCAGCAGGGCTTTGGCGTAACCCGGCAGGGCGCTGAAATCCCGGGCGCAGAGCATCAGGGTGCGGCGCGCCCATGGCTCATTGAGGGCGATGCTGGTGAATGTGCGCGGCGTCGCGCGTTCGAGGGCAGCCAGCGGCACGATGGCGAGGCCGGCACCTCGGGCGACCATGCGCATCACCCCGTCGAAACCGTCGGCGCGGATCCGCACCTGCATGCGCGAGCCACTGTGCAGTGCCTGTTCTTCGAGGTAGATCGCCAGCGCGCTGTCGGTGCTCAGGCCGACGAAATCGTGGTGCAGGGCGTCGCTGAAGCTGACTTCGGCGGCGTTGGCCAATGGATGTTCCCGCGGCACGATCAGCACTAACGGATCATCGCGAAAGGGCTGGGTCTGTAAATCGGAGGTGTCCACCGCATCGGAGACGATGCCGATATCGGCTGCGCCCTGGCGCAAGGCGTGGGTGATGCGGGCGCTGGGCAGTTCCTGCAGATCGATGTCGAGGTTGGGATGCTCGCGTAAAAAGTCCGCGAGCACTTCCGGCAGGTATTCGGTGATCGCCGTGGTGTTGCACAACAGTCGCACCTGACCTTTTACGCCCTGGGCGTAGTCGGCCAGATCCTGCTGCATGCGTTCGGCCTGTTGCAGGAGGATGCGCGCGTGGTGGGCCAGTGCCTTGCCAGCGGGTGTCGGGCTCACGCCACGACGACCGCGTTGCAGGAACTCGATGCCCAGCGAGGCTTCCATGGCGCGGATGCGCGCACTGGCGGCGGCCAGCGAGAGATGACTGCGGGCGGCGCCGGCGGTGATGTTGCCGGTGTCGAGGATGTGCAGATAGAGGCGCAGGTCGGTGAGGTCGAAGTGCATGGGGCAGCCTCTGGTTTTTGTGGTGTCTGGGCGGGCCTCTTCGCGAGCAAGCCCGCTCCCACAGTTTTGGATTCACCACTGATCCACTGTGGGAGCGGGCTTGCTCGCGAAGGGGCCATCAGCCGCAACGCAATTAACAGCCTCTTGTATTGGCAGAGGCAGCCTCAGTATATGGCAGATTTTCGGCGCATCCGTGAAAGCGCACAGTAGCGCCATGAACACACTCGCAGATTTCTACCAGAACCTCGGCCTTGCCCTGTCATTGCTGGTCATCGCCACCTTCATCATGGCCGGCCTGGTCAAAGGCGTGATCGGCCTCGGCCTGCCCACCGTCGCCATGGGCCTGCTCGGTCTGGCTATGGCCCCGTCGCAGGCTGCGGCGTTGCTGATCATTCCGGCGACGTTGACCAATGTCTGGCAACTGGCCTTCGGCGGGCATCTGAGAGGGCTGATCAAACGCCTGTGGCCGATGCTGCTGATGATCTTTCTCGGCACCGCAGCCGGCACGTTGTCGATCGGCATGGCAGGCGGGCATTGGGTGGTGCGCGGCTTGGGCGCGGCGCTGCTGCTATATGCGTTGAGTGGGTTGCTGCTGCCGACGCTACAGGTCAATCCTCGGCATGAACCGTGGCTCGGCCCGCTGTGCGGGATGATCACTGGCGTCATCACCTCGGCCACCGGTGTGTTCGTGATTCCGGCGGTGCCGTACCTGCAGGCGCTGGGTTTGAGTCGCGATGAACTGGTGCAGGCGCTGGGCCTGTCGTTCACGGTTTCGACCCTGGCGCTGGCCGGCGGCTTGTTCTGGCGCGGTGCGCTGGGCAGTGGCGAGCTGACTGCCTCGCTGCTGGTGCTAATCCCGGCGATGCTGGGCATGTGGTTCGGGCAGTGGCTGCGTCAGCGCATCAGCGCCGTGCTGTTCAAGCGAGTATTTTTCGTCGGACTGGGCGCACTCGGCGCCCATCTGCTGATCAGCGGCTAGCCGATGAGGCGCTGAGCATGTCGATCCGACGGATATCGAAATCACGCTCCAGGTACGTCATGCGGTTGTCGAAAAACTCGCGCATGTGCGGCAGGTTCGAGTGCACGTCCAGGTGCGCCTGGCTTTCCCAGATCTCGTAGAAGATGAACAGCGTCGGATCTTCCTTGTCGCGCAGCATGTGGTACTCGATGCAGCCGGGCTCGGCGCGGCTCGGTTCGACATAGGCGCGAAACAACGCTTCGAAGGCCTCGGCTTTCTCCGGGCGGGTCTTGGCGTGCAGGATGAAACCGTGGCGTTCACTCATCGAAACAACTCCTCAAATGCAGATGGCCGGAAATGTTATTGCAACAATCGGCATTCGATTCGTGCTTTTTGATCAAATGTATTTTGCGCCAGCGCGGCTTATTCCGCGCGAGATGGGCCGTTAACCTGCCGCCATTCCTTTTCCCATCTTCCTCCAGCCCCAAGGCTGCACCGAGGCGTTCTCATGAAAAAAGTGTTGTTGCTCAATGGCGGCAAGAAATTCGCCCACTCCGACGGTCGTTACAACGCGACCCTGCACGAAACTGCACTGAGCGTGCTGGATCGCGGCGGTCTGGATGTCAAAACCACGTTCATCGACGAGGGTTACGACGTCGCGGAAGAAGTGGCCAAATTCCTCTGGGCCGACGTGATCATTTATCAGATGCCGGGCTGGTGGATGGGCGCGCCGTGGACCGTGAAAAAGTACCTCGACGAAGTCTTCACCGAAGGCCACGGCAGCCTCTATGCCAGCGATGGCCGCACCCGTTCCGATGCGTCGCAGAAGTACGGCAGCGGCGGTCTGATTCAGGGCAAGCAGTACATGCTGTCGCTGACCTGGAACGCGCCGCAGCAGGCATTTGATGACCCGACAGATTTCTTTGAAGCCAAGGGTGTCGACGCGGTTTATTTTCCGTTCCACAAGGCCAACGAGTTTTTGGGCATGACCGGGTTGCCGACGTTCCTCTGTGTGGACGTGATGAAGCGCCCGAACATCGAGAATGATGTGGCGCGGTATGAGCAGCATCTGAAAGAGGTGTTCGCTCTCAAGGCTTGAGTGAATCAAGCTACTATCGAATAGCTTGGCCAAATCCTGTGGCGAGGGAGCTTGCTCCCGCTGGGCTGCGCAGCGGCCCTCGCTTCTACCTGAATCGCAGGGGAGCGCTGCGCACTCCAGCGGGAGCAAGCTCCCTCGCCACGATGAATACGCATTCGATTAGAGAGTTTCCGTGAAAGCCAGATCCGATGAGTTGCAGATTTTCGTCTGCGTGATCGAATGCGGTTCGATTTCCGCCGCTGCCGAGCAGGTCGGCCAGACCCCTTCGGCGGTCAGCCGCACACTGTCGCGGCTGGAAGCCAAGCTCGACACCACGCTGATCAACCGCACCACGCGGCGCATGGACCTGACCGAGGAGGGCAAGTACTTCTTCGAGCAGGCCAAGCTGATTCTCGATCAGATGGATGCCCTCGAAGAGCGTCTGTCCTCACGCCAGCAAACCCCGTCCGGACGCCTGCGAATCAACGCCGCGTCGCCGTTCATGCTGCACGCCATCGTGCCGTACATCGACGAGTTCCGAGGCCTGTACCCGGACATCCAGCTCGAACTCAACAGCAATGACCTGATCATTGACCTGCTGGAACAAAGCACCGACGTCGCCATCCGCATCGGCACCCTTGCCGATTCCACATTGCATGCGCGCTCACTGGGTTGCAGCCCGTTGCTGATCGTCGCCAGTCCGGCGTATCTGGAGCAGCACGGCGCGCCGCAGCAGGTCGCCGACTTGAGCGAACACACCCTGCTCGGTTTCACCCACAACGAAGGCCTCAACCAGTGGCCGCTGCGCTACGTGCACGGCGACCGCTGGCCGATCACCCCGGCGATCAGCGCCTCCAGCGGCGAAACCGTGCGCCATCTGGCTCTGGAAGGCCAGGGCATCGCCTGCCTGTCGCACTTCATGACCATCGACGACATCCGCGCCGGGCGCCTCAAGGTGCTGCTGGCGGAATTCAACAGCGGTTATCGCCAGCCGATCAACGCGGTGTACTACCGTAACTCGCAATTGGCGCTGCGGATTCAGTGCTTCCTCGACTTCATCCAGAGCAAACTTGCGGCCTACGCCAGCGCCGATTTCAAGGGTTGATTCGTGATCCCTGCGCAACAGTGATTTGGCTGGTCGCGGGTTTTTCCACCGGGGTTAGCGGTCGATACTCGCTGCATCACTTATTCACGCAGGGAGTTTCTCCATGAACGTATTCATCACCGGCGCTGCCGGATTCATCGGCGGGTCCATCGCCACCGGTCTGGTCCAGGCCGGCCACACCGTCACGGGTCTGGTGCGTAGCGCCGAACAGGCCGAAGAGCTCAAGGCATTGGGCATCACCCCGGTGATCGGCACCCTCGAAGACGCCGCGCTGCTGGCCGCACAGGCCCGCGCCGCCGATGCGGTGATCAACGCCGCCAGCAGTGACCATCGCGGCGCGGTCGAAGCGTTGCTCGATGCCCTGCGCGGTTCGAACAAAGTGTTCCTGCACACCAGCGGTTCGAGCATCGTCGGCGATGCCTCGGGCGGCAAGTCCAGCGACGTCATCTACTACGAAGACAACCTGCCGGAACCCACCGTCGACAAGGCTGCCCGCGTGGCCATCGACAACCTGATCCTCTCTGCCGCACAGGACGGCGTGAACTCGGCGGTGATCTGCAACACCCTGATCTACGGCCACAGCCTGGGCGTCAATCGCGACAGCGTGCAGTTGCCACGTCTGCTCAAACAAGCGCGCAAAAGCGGTGTGGTGCGCCATGTCGGCACTGGCCAGAACATCTGGTCCAACGTGCACATCGAAGACGTCGTCGCCCTGTACCTGCTGGCGCTGACCAAAAACGTGCCCGGCACCTTCTACTTTGTCGAAAGCGGCGAAGCCTCATTCATCGACATGACCACCGCCATGGCCCAGGCGCTGAACCTCGGCGAGCCACAAGACTGGCCACTGCAAGACGCCGAAGCCGAGTGGGGCTACGAAATGGCCAACTACGGCCTCGGCTCCAACAGCCGCGTTCGCGGCAAACACGCCCGCGAACTGCTGGGCTGGGCACCGAAGCGCACGTCGGTGGTTGAATGGATTCGTAACGAAATGGTGTGAGTTTACGCTGCACCGCATCAAACCCTTCGCGAGCAGGCTCGCTCCCACAAGTAGAACGCATTCTGGCTGAAGTAATGCAATCAACCTGTGGGAGCGAGCCTGCTCGCGAAAGCGCTGGATGAAACCACAGAGAAGTTGAAGGTAACGCCGCAATCGCCAGTTTTTTGTCCCGGTAACCCCCCGCAAACACAGCGGCTGCCAGTGGAATTTAATTTTTAGCGGGGACTTCGCCGGGTGCTCGGGAAATTACCGACTAGGCTGCTACCCCGGTGAAACGAGGGCGGCTGCGATGCATGTCGCCCTCCACGTGTTGCAGGCATGAGGCCCGTTCAGCACGGCACCGCCCATGGAGTTTTCCGGCAAAAGGAATTTGCGATGGCGACACCCATTGATGCCTTCTGGTGAAGGTGTATCCCCCCGGCGGACCTACATCAATCCGCTATCTCCCGACGAGTAATGGTCGGCCATGACGGCCGGCATCTGTCATTGACTCTGGTTGTTGCATTGCACGCTACGCGCGTGGGCGAAGCCGTCACCTCAATTGGCGAAAACAAGGAATAGTTATGATCATTTTGGGTATTACGAACAATGATTTGGCGGGTGCTTGCCTGGTACGCGATGGTCAGATTCTTTCAGCGGTCAGTGAAGAACGTTTCACCCGCATCAAGGACCATAAAATCTGGCCGGCCAAGTCCATCGAGTTTGTGTTGAGCCAGGCCGGTGTGTCACTGGAAGACGTCGATCATGTCGCCTATGGATGGAACGCCGGGTTCAGTGCCGACAAACATCTGGAGTTGTACTTCGATCGCATTGTCGAGGAGGTCAGGAATAATCCCCAGGGCCTTGCGCAGTTCCGTCAGCGTGTGACCGATGAAATCAACAACGACAAGGAAAAGCGCGGCGAATTCGACCAGTACATTGTCGCCAACGGTCTGCAAGGCAAGGCGTATTACATCGATCACCACGAGTGCCATGCGCTCGGTGCCTATGTCTGCTCGCCGTTCGAGGACGCGTTGACCCTGACCTGCGACGGACGCGGCGATTTTCAGTCGCTGACCGTCACCTGGTACAGCCCGACAGAAACCACGGTGCTGCAACGCGAAACCAGTGTCGACAGCCTCGGTTATTTCTACGGCCGGATCACCCACCTGCTCGGTTACAAACCCAACCGGCACGAAGGCAAGGTCACCGGTCTGGCCGCATTCGGCGATCCGCAGAAACTGCTGGGCGTGATGCAGCAGATGATCCGTTTCGAAGACGGCCGCATCAAGGCGCGCTGCGGCGATATGTTCCTGCCGTCCTACAACACCTACAGCGCGCCGCTGGAAACCCTGTTTGCCCGGGAAACCCCCGAGGACATCGCCGCCGCTGTACAGCGCCACAGCGAAGATCTGCTGGTGGCGACCGTCACCCATCATCTGGCGCAGCGCGGTAGCGCCAACCTGTGCCTGGCCGGCGGCGTGTTTGGCAACGTCAAACTCAACCAGCGCCTGCGCGAGATTCCGGGCGTGAAAGACGTCTACGTGCTGCCGTGCATGGGCGATGGCGGCCTGGCACTGGCTGCGGCAGTCGGTGTCGCGTACCTGGAAAACGGCACCCGCTTCAAGAATCCGTCGATGATGCTTGGCCCGGAATCGCGCAACGTTTCGCAGAACATCAACCTGATCAATCGCGACTACCCTGAGCTCGGTTATCACACGCCGTCGAACATCATCGACGTGCTGATCGAGGCCCTGACGGAAAATCAGGTGCTGGGCATGTTCAAGGGCAAGATGGAGTTCGGCCCGCGTTCGCTGTGCAATCGCAGCATCGTCTATCACGCCCAGGATGCCGAGGTGAACGACTGGCTCAACAAACGCATGCATCGCACCGAGTTCATGCCCTTCGGCCCGGTCACCGCCATCGAGCAGGCGCCGGCCTGCTACGTCGGTTGGGACGAGGAGCAAGTGGCCGCCGACACCATGACCATGACCTACGACTGTCATCCGCAATTCAGCGAGGCGAGTCCGGCGGTGGTGCACATCGATGGCACCGCGCGCCCGCAGATCATTCGCCCGCAGAGCGACCCGTTCATGCATCGCCTGCTGACGGCCTGGCACCAGAAAACCGGTCAGGCAGCCTTGATCAACACCTCGTTCAATCGTCACGAAGAACCGATCGTGTGCTCTTCCCAGGACGCACTGGATGCGCTGAAGGAAGGCATGGTCGATCTGGTGGTCATGAGTGAATCGCTGATCGTCTGGCGCAAGGGCAAAAACAGCTTCACCCAGCAACGCTTCGAATAATGGATGGTATTCAGGGCTCCCCGGGGAGCCCTGTTTCTGGAGTGTCAGGCGCATGGTTGACGAATGTATTTAATCTTTTTCGGGTTCTTTGCGGCGGAAGGGATCATCTATCCGTTCTGGCCGACCTGGCTGGATTCCCTGGGCTTCAGTGCCAGTGAAATCGGCTTGCTGATCGCCGCGGCGTATTGGCCGCAGGTGGTGACCGGGGTGCTGATCACCTATGTGGCCGACTGGCGCGTGGATCAGTTGCGGCTCGCCGCTGTGCTGAGCGTTACCGCCGCGATGTGTACGTTGCTGTTCTACTTCATCCCGGCGCACCTGTGGATGTTCGTGTGCCTGAGTGTGCTGTTTGGCGGGCTGTGGATGGTGGTCTTGCCGTTGTCCGAGTCTTACCTGCTCAAGCGCGACAAACTGGCCCTGCAGAATTACGGCTGGGTGCGGGCGGTAGGCTCTTCGGCGTTTATCCTGACCTCGACCCTCGGCGGCTTTCTGTTTGCGCAGTACAGCCAGTCGTGGGTACCGCTGGTGATCGCGGCGAGCATGTTGCTCACCGCCGTGGCGTGTCTGCGCCTGAAGCGCCAGGTGTCGCGGGCGCATCTGGCGCCGCCCGGCCCGGCGCGCAAACGGCCGGACTGGAAAGCGCTGTTGGCACACAAGAGCCTGCTGATCGCGATTGCTGCCGCCAGCTTCATTCAGCTCAGCCACACCCTGTACTTTTCCACGGCTTCGATCGGTTGGGGGGTGAAGGGCTTCTCTTCCTCGGCGATTGGCATGTTCTGGGCGGTGGCCGTGATTGCGGAAATCACCTGGTTCGCGCTCTCCAACAAGGTCCTGGCGTTTTGCGCACCATTGTCCCTGGTGATGTTTTCCAGTGTCTGTGCGGCGCTGCGCTGGGCGCTGTTTTCCAACAGCGACGCGGTGTCGCTGATCCTGCTGGGGCAGTGCCTGCACGCGCTGAGCTTTGCCGCCTACCACGCGGCGATCATGCGCTTTATTCGCGACCAGGCACCGCAGGATATTCAGGTCTTTACTCAAGGGGTTTATTACTCCCTGGCGGTGGCGTTGCCCATGGGCCTGGCCACACCTTTCGCCGGCTACCTGTACCAGACCCGGCCGCAGTGGTCCTACTACGTGATGGCGCTGTTCGCGTTGGTCGGAACGGTGCTGGCGTTCATTGCTCATCAGAAAATGCGAAGTGCAACTCATGGCTCAACAAACGTTTACAGCCGTCTGCTTTGATATGGACGGCGTGCTCATTCAGTCGCGCGAGGTGATTGAACACGCCTGGACCACCGTGGCGCGCGAGTACGGGATCAGCGTCGATCAAGCGTTCATTGACGAGCACATCCACGGCCGTCCCGGTGGTTACACCCTCAAGACCTTGTTTGCCGAGTTCGACGAAGCACAGCGGGTGGCGATCAAGCGTGAAGTCGACGCCATCGAGCAGGTGACGAATTGTGCGCTGGTGCCGGGCGTCGCGACGTTGATCGCCCGACTCCGGGAGCACGGCGTGCCCCTGGCGCTGGTCACCAGCAGTTGGCGGGCGCGGGTCGAGCACGTGTTGCAGCAACACGACCTGACTTCGGCGTTCGACAGCATCATCTGCCGCGACGACGTGCGCAGCGGCAAACCGGCGCCCGATCCCTATCGCCTGGCCGCAGCACAACTGAGCCGGCAAAGTGATGAGTGCCTAGTGTTCGAAGACTCTGTCAGCGGTGTGCAGTCGGCGATCAGCAGCGGTGCGCTGTGTATCGGCATTGGCGACGACCCGACGCTGACCGCGCATGGCGCTGCAGGCGTGTATGCCGATTTCACCCGGCTTGCGCTTAGGCTGAACGGTGTGGGCGCGCACGGTTATGCCGATGGAGCGCTGTCCATCAACGCGCACCCGACCCGGAGGTTTGCCCGCTCATGACATTGACGTTGCAGCACGCCAGCGTGCTCTGGAAATTCCTCGGTGCGGGGCGCCAACACAGCGCCAGTGAATTGATCGTAGTCTGCGGCTCCTACGACCTGCGGGTCTGCGATTACGCCTGCCAACTCCTGAAAGACGGCGTGGCCCCCCACCTGTTGTTCACCGGCAATACCGGCAACTGGACCCGACATTTGTGGGAACGCACCGAAGCCGATATTTTTGCCCAACACGCCCTGGCGCAAGGGGTGAGGGCAGAGCAGTTCACCCTGGAGACCCGCGCGACCAATTTTGCCGAAAACATTGCGTTTGCCCGGGCGATGTTTCCCGACGTGCGTCGCGCGACCTTTCTGACCAAGCCCAATTCGATCCGGCGCGTGGCGTTGACTCTGCCCGTGCAATGGCCCGGCCTGGAAGCCTTTGTGGATGCGCCGTCGTTCCGATTTCCCGATGACGTCAGCAATCTGATCGGGGTCTTGGGCCTGATCGACGAAATGGTCGGCGATGTGCACCGCATCATGGTTTACCCTTCGTTGGGTTTTCAGGTCGAGCAGGTCATCCCCGAAGAGGTTCAGGTAGCCTGGCGGTATCTGGTGGAGCAAGGCTTCGATCACCATTTGATCAAGGGCAGGAGTTGACGCTGACTCCCGCCGGGAGACAGACATGCAATACGACACGCTGATCCGCAACGCCACCGTCATCGATGGCAGCAACACGCCCGGCTACCGCGCCGATGTGGCGATTCTCAACGGGCGCATCGAACGTATCGGCGACTTGCACGATGCTCGCGCCACGGAAGAAATCGACGCCGCCGGCCGCGTGCTCGCCCCGGGTTTCATCGACGTGCACACCCACGACGACACCGTGGTCATCCGCCAGCCGCAGATGCTGCCCAAGCTCAGCCAGGGCGTGACCACGGTGATCGTCGGCAACTGCGGGATCAGCGCCTCGCCGGTCAGTTTGAAAGGCAATCCGCCGGACCCGATGAACCTGCTCGGCAGCGCAGCGGCGTTCGTCTATCCGCACTTCAGCGATTACCGCGCCGCCGTCGAAGCGGCGAACACCACGCTGAACGTCGCTGCACTGGTCGGCCACACGGCACTGCGCAGCAATCACCTCGAAGACTTGTTCCGTACCGCCACGCCAGATGAAATCGCCGCGATGCGCGAGCAATTGCGTGAAAGCCTTGAAGCCGGCGCGCTCGGTTTATCCACAGGCCTGGCCTACGCCAGTGCCTACAACGCCTCCACTGACGAAGTGAAACAACTGACCGAAGAGCTGACGGCATTCGGCGCGGTGTACACCACCCATTTGCGCAGTGAATTCGAACCGGTGCTGGAGGCGATGGAAGAAGCGTTCAGCATTGGCCGTCACTCGCGGTCACCGGTGATCATCTCCCACCTCAAATGCGCCGGTGTCGGTAATTGGGGGCGCAGTCCGCAGTTGCTCGCGGCGTTGGAGGAAGCAGCGAAAACCCAGCACGTGGGCTGCGATTGTTATCCCTACGCGGCGAGCTCTTCGACGCTGGATCTGAAGCAAGTCACCGACGCCCACCGCATCACCATCACCTGGTCGACGCCGCACCCCGAAGTCAGCGGTCGCGACCTGATCGACATCGCCGCCGAATGGAAGGTGCCACTGCTCGACGCTGCCAAACGCCTGCAACCGGCGGGCGCGGTGTACTACGGCATGGACGAGGCCGATGTACGAAAAATCCTCGCGCATCCACTGTCGATGGTCGGGTCTGACGGACTGCCGGAAGACCCGTTTCCGCATCCACGCCTGTGGGGCGCTTTCCCACGGGTACTCGGACATTTCAGTCGCGATGTCGGGCTGTTTCCGCTGCACACCGCCGTGCACAAGATGACCGGCCTGTCGGCGGCGCGGTTTGGCTTGAAAGAGCGCGGCGAGATTCGTGAAGGGCACTGGGCGGATCTGGTGTTGTTTGATCCGGCGACCGTGCGGGATGTGGCGGACTTCGCTGATCCGCAGCGAGCGGCGCAGGGAATTGATGGGGTGTGGGTCAATGGGGTGTTGAGTTATCGCGATGGGCAGGCGAATGGGCAAAGAGCAGGACGGTTTTTGGCGAGAGTGGATGATTTTCGAAAGTTTGCCACAGCGGCATATTAAGAGGCAGCGTTGTGGGCGCCAGCTTGATGAGTCAAAACACTTGATGAAACTTTAGCGTTGGGAGTTTTAAAGTTGTAATCAAGCGAAGTTTGAAAACGGCTGAACACAGGTTGTCGAGCAAGGCTTAATTGTCCGTGCTCCGAGTCTCCTGCGGTTAGCCGTTATTTTATTCGCAAGGCAGTGGACTAAAGTTTTCTGAATGAAATTTTAGTCGGTACCGCCGAGCCCTCGAACTTCATGGTCTGGATGTTACGGTGTATGAGATAAATTGTGATTGCCGGGGCGGAACTTCGAGGTCCTTCAGGTATACCGCACGAGCTGGCCCTTTAAGACCAAGAAAGTCCTCTACAGGCAGCGCAATCACTACATCGCGGTCATCTCCTGTGTGAGTGAACGCATAAGCGCGGCCTGTGTTGCCAGCACCTATCAGCTGAAAGTGGATGTGACCCGCCATGTTTTCAAATTTTGGGATTTTGAAATGTAACCCTTTTTCGAGTGCTTCCCACGGGATGACGTGTTTGACAGCCTCTAGTATTTCAGGGTCGGGTAGAAAGTCTTGAGTGACTTTGATGTCGTTTTCTTTTATTTCAGGCGTTGACTCTATTTTCATTTGTCTACAAATACATTCCGCTTGCAATGCTTCTGAGTGTGGTCGCGAATGTTTCGCTTTCACAGTATAGAACTGCAAACTTTCAGTATTTCTCCTTGATTGGTTTGTATGGATTTCATGGAGGCTTACAGGTGATTCTTTCCTGATTGCAGCACTCAATGAGTGCTTAAGCCCATTTGGAACCCTTTGCACAAATTGCGCACCTGTCAGATCTGACAGGTGCCGACGAACGGCATCTTTGTGGGACGTCAAAAACATCACAACCAGCGGCACATGCGCGAGGATATTTCTTGGTCTGCCCTTGGTGATGGCACATTGCAATTAAAGAAAGCCATCGCCAAGCCGAATTGCTGACATCCAGCCCAGCTAAACTCTTGGGCCAACCAGTCAGGGAGCACCCCATGAGCTTCGGCAAAACCACTCCGATCCTGCGGATCTTCGATGAAGCCAAGGCGTTGGAATTCTACGTCGACTTCCTCGGTTTCAAGATCGATTGGCAGCATCGCTTCGAAGCGAACTTCCCGTTGTATCTGCAGGTGTCCCGTGGCGAGTGCGTGCTGCATCTGTCCGAGCATCATGGCGATGCGACGCCGGGTTCGGCGCTGCGCATCGAGACCGATGAGCTGGAGGCGTTCCAGCAGCAACTGGTGGCCAAGGACTACAAGTTTTCGCACCCACAGATTCAGGCGATGCCGTGGGGCAGTCAGGACATGACGATTGCTGATCCGTTTGGTAATCGGTTGGTGTTTACCAACGCGATCAGTGTTTGAGCTGAGAAGAGCCCCTCACCCTAACCCTCTCCCGGAGGGAGAGGGGACTGACCCTGGGATATTCGAGTAATACGCCGACCTGAACCTCCTTTACCGAATCCATAATCGACTCGGTCATTCAGGTCGATGTACGACGCCAGACACCTCGATCGGCCCCCTCTCCCTCCGGGAGAGGGTTGGGGTGAGGGAAAAAGATTCACGCCATACAAAAAAGCCCGCTGCCAAACCACTAAGGTTTTGCCGCGGGCTTTTTCGTTACTCGGTTGGCACTAACTGATCCAGCACGCGATTGACGGCGATTTCCGCCACCATCACCACTTGTGCGATGCCTTGCAGGGTCTTGCGGTGCGAGCCTTCAAGCAGGCCGGCAAAGTCGTTGAGCATCACGGTGGCCGAGCCCAGGGTTTCGCTGGCGTCGGCCAGCAACGGTTCGGTGCCGCTGGCCGGGTTGGCCATGTAGAGACGATTGGGCTGGTACGGGGTGGCCATGATGGCGGGCGTCGGTGGGCCGAGGTAATGGTCGAGGGCGCGCTCGGCGGCTTCGTGGAATTTCTTTGATTCGGGGGATTCGTAGGGGGAGGCCGGACCGGTGTCCGGTGGGTTTGGCGTAACTTTGAACATGATTTTGGGTCCTGAAGTAGGAGCCATCACCGCTTCTCTACTAATAAGAAGAGGTGGCAGCTGTGCGCAGGTTAGTAGACCGGGGACCCAGGGAACCGGCGCGCTCGAAAGCGCCCTGCGCACAGCCACCATAGAGCGCAGGCGGAAAATACCTGACTGTTTGATGTGCAATGCACCCTGGAAGAACCTCGGGCTACTAAACCCGATCACTGGAAATCAGTGACGGACTCAAGTTACCGACGGGCTCCAAGGCGCACAAGCCAGCGGATTCTGGCGTAGCCGTAGGCAGCGGCGCAAGGATTTGTAGGCAGTAGGGCGTAACACTGAGTGTCTTTAAACACAGGGGCTGCAGTGGGTTTATCGGACGGCTGAAATTGAGGAATTGTCTGTCGGGTTTTTGGTGTGGCCACTGGCGCCATCGCTGGCAAGCCAGCTCCCACAGGGTTATGTGCGAGCCGCAGATTTTGTTTACGACCCGGTCACTGTGGGAGCTGGCTTGCCAGCGATGAGGCCAGAATAATCACCCCCGATGCATCTGCCGAAACTCCCCCGGCGGCATCCCGCGCCGGCTCTTGAACGTACGATGAAACGACCTCGGCTCGGTAAACCCCAGATACTGCGCAATGTCCTGAATTGGCAACGTGCTGTTGAGCAAATAATGCTCAGCCAGCTCCTGACGCAAATCATCCAGAATCTGCTGATACGACGTCCCCGCCTGATGCAACTGGCGTTGCAACGTGCGTACCGACACCGCGAGCTGCTCGGCCACCTGTTCCTTGCGCGGCAAGCCTTCCTTGAGCAACTGACGCAGGATGCTTTTGACCCGCTGCTCCAGCGATGCATCCTCCAGCGTCGCCATCAAGCCCATCGCGTGTTCTTCCAGCGTACGCAGCAATTGCGCATCGGCCTGGCGCAGCGGTAATTGCAGATACGCCAGCGGCACGATCAGCGCCGAATACGCCTGTTCGAACAGCACCGGGCAATCGAAGAATGCTTCGTACTGCGCCTGGGTGGCGTCTGGCGGGCACGGATGTTCCAGCCACACGGCGGCGGGCGACATCTGCGTGTCGGCGATCCAGCGTGCATATTGCAGCCAGGAGCCGAGGACGTTTTCCACCAGATGCCGGCGAATCCGCGGACGCTCGTAGCGGCAAGTCCAGATCAGGTGTACATGACCGTCCTGCACTTCGGCGCGGCTGACGCCCATGTCGCCCACCAGTTTTTCGAACGGCATGATCCGGCTCATGGCATCGCCCAGAGTCGCGCAGTTCATGGTGATGTAACCGAGCACGCTCCAGGAATTGGGCAGGACGAAATTGGCCGCGTTGAGACCAAACAGCGGATCGCCCGAGTGCTCGCAGAAATAATCGAGCAGGCGCTCATGGGTTTCGCCCGGCAGGCGCAGGCTGTTGTCGCTCAGTTGCTGTGCCTGCAATCCGGCTGCCGCCAACGCCGGCTCGATGGCCATGCCCAGTTGCTCGGCATGGCGCACGTATTTGAGCAGCGGCGGAACCGAGGTGAAGCCGAGCGATTGCATGATCCGAATTCCTTGATCAAGGCCTGCGTGAGCGAATGAATGCCTGAAAGGTAATTTGAAACCCCGACTAAAGTAAATGGCTGGCACTTGCGCGACGTTTGACTCAATTGGCTACTCGAACTGGCCGGATGCGACCGTGACACTTTTTGGTCGCTGACTAGTATGGAGGCCTGCCACATCACTGATCAGACTGCATAAGAAGGACACACGCATGCGACGCTGGAACGGCTGGGGAGAGGCAACAACGGTGGTCGAACTGCCGGCCCAGGGCGCGAGTTTTCTCCATGAACGACTGGGAGCCGGGCGCGCGTTGCCCGATGCCACGCTGGAGTCGGCATTGGCGCGGGTGCCGCTCTCACGATTGGCGGCGCACACCTTGTACAGCGTCGATGCCCATGACCGTCTGCTGCACGCCCGGGGCCAGAGCCTGCCGGACTGGCTGGCGCTGCGCGAGGGTGCGCTGGGCAACTATCCGGATGCGGTGGCGTTCCCGGAAACCGCCGAGCAGATCCGTCAATTGCTGGCGCTCGCCCATGAGCAGGACCTGTGCCTGATTCCCTACGGCGGCGGCACCTCGGTGGCCGGGCACATCAATCCGCCGGATTCGACGCGGCCGGTGGTGACCGTGTCGCTGGCACGGATGAATCGCCTGATCGACCTCGACGAGCAGAGCCAGTTGGCAACGTTCGGCCCCGGTGCCAGTGGCCCGCAGGTGGAAAGTCAGCTGCGCGCTCGCGGCTACACGCTGGGACATTTCCCGCAGTCGTGGGAGTTGTCGACGCTGGGCGGTTGGGTCGCCAGTCGCTCCAGCGGTCAGCAGTCGTTGCGCTATGGGCGTATCGAGCAATTGTTCGCCGGCGGCACCCTGGAAACTTTTGCCGGGCCTTTGGAAATTCCGACCTTTCCAGCCTCGGCAGCGGGGCCTGATCTGCGCGAAGTGGTGCTCGGGTGCGAGGGCCGTTTCGGGATCATCTCCGAAGTCAAAGTGCGGGTCAGTCCGCTGCCTGTCGATGAGCGTTTTTACGGGGTGTTCCTGCCCAGTTGGAGCAAGGCGCTGCAAGCGATCCGCCAATTGGCGCAGGCGCGGGTGCCGTTGTCGATGCTGCGCTTGTCGAACGCGGTGGAGACCGAAACCCAACTGGCGCTGGCCGGGCATCCGCAGCAGATCGCCTGGCTGGAGAAGTACCTGAACCTGCGCGGTGCCGGTGAAGGCAAATGCCTGCTGACCTTCGGCGTGACCGGCAACCGTCGGCAAAACGCGCTGTCGCTGAGCCAGGCGAGGCAGCATCTGAAAGCCTTCGGTGGCGTGTTCACCGGCACCTTGCTCGGCAAGAAGTGGGCGCAGAACCGCTTCCGTTTCCCCTACCTGCGCGAGAACCTGTGGAACGCCGGTTACGTGGTCGACACCCTGGAAACCGCCACCGACTGGAGCAACGTCGACCACCTGCTCAACCTGATCGAAAACAGCCTGCGCGATGCCTTGGCAGCGCAAGGCGAGCGGGTGCATGTGTTCACCCATCTGTCCCACGTCTACGGCGAAGGCTCGAGCATCTACACCACTTACGTGTTTCGCCCGGCGGCGGATTATCCGGCGACGCTGGCGCGCTGGCAGGCACTCAAGCACGCGGCCAGCCAGACCATCGTGGACAACCACGGCACCATCAGCCACCAGCACGGCGTCGGCAAGGATCACGCGCCGTATCTGCCGCGCGAGAAAGGCGCACTGGCGATGGACACCTTGCAGGCGCTGAGCAAGCACTTCGATCCGGCCGGGCGCCTCAACCCCGGCACGCTGTTGCAGGAGTGACGATCATGCACCCGGACTGGAACGCCGCGTGGCGCCAGCAAACCTTGCCGACATTGGCCGACGAAATCTGGGATCTGATCGTCATCGGCGGCGGCATCAGCGGTGCCGGCATCCTGCGCGCGGCGGCGCGGCGGGGCTGGCGTTGTCTGCTGCTGGAGCAACGGGATTTTGCCTGGGGCACCTCCAGCCGATCGTCGAAAATGGTCCACGGCGGTTTGCGTTACATCGCCAAGGGCCAGTGGCGCCTGACCCGCGATTCAGTGCGCGAGCGCCAGCGTCTGCTCGACGAAGCGCCGGGGCTGGTGGAGCCGATGAGTTTCATGATGCCGCACTATCGCGGCGGCTTTCCCGGGCCGCGTGTGTTCGGTGGCTTGTTGTCGGTGTACGACGCGTTGGCGGGACGCCGCAGCCATCGTTTTCATGACGCGCAGCAACTGCGTTTTCTGGCGCCGGGGGTGAAGCAAAACCACCTGCTCGGTGGTACCTGTTTTGTCGATGCGCTGACCGATGACGCGCGGCTGGTGATGCGCGTGTTGCGCGAAGCGCGGGCCGATGGTGCGGCGGTGTTCAACGGGGTGCGCGTCGAACATTTGCTGCGCGAAAACGGTCGGGTGTGCGGGGTTCAGGTCGAAGATTGCGAAGCGGGCGGGTCGCTGCAATTGCGTTGCGGCGTGCTGGCGGTGGCGACCGGGGCGTGGGCTGAGCGCCTGCGTTTGCCCGAGGCTCCGCGACAGTTGCGGCCATTGCGCGGCAGCCATCTGCTGCTGCCGGGCTGGCGCTTGCCAGTGGCGCAGGCCTTCACTTTTTTGCATGCGCGCGACCGTCGGCCAGTGTTCGTTTTTCCGTGGGAAGGGGCGACGGTGGTCGGCACCACCGACCTCGATCATCGCGAGAATCTGGACCAGAGCGCGAGCATCAGCGCCGACGAACTCGACTATCTGCTGGCGGCCTGCACGCAACAATTTCCAGGTGCCGAAGTGACGGCGAGCGATGTGCTGTCGACCTGGTCCGGCGTGCGTCCGGTGGTCGGCAGCGCGGCGGGTGAACAGCAAGGCAAGCCGTCGAATGAAACCCGTGAACATGTGCTGTGGCAGGAGCCGGGTTGCGTCACCCTGGCCGGCGGCAAACTGACGACGTTTCGCCCGCAAGCCATCGAAGTGCTCAAGGCCTGCGCCGACATGCTTGGCCGCGATTTCGAAGATGATGCCGCGCCGGTGTTCGCAGCGGTGCCGCCACTGCCGATCCCCGGACTCACCCCGCAACAGTGGCGACGTCTGGCCGGACGCCACGGTCGTGACCTGCCGCGACTGGCGCAGCTGATCACCGAGTTGGGCCACGAAACGGTCGGCAACACCGACACCTTGTGGGCAGAGCTGGCCTTTGCCTGCGAGGCGGAAATGGTGCTGCACCTCGATGATCTGTTGCTGCGCCGCACCCGACTGGGCCTGTTGCTGGCGCGCGGTGGCGAAGAACATTTCGCTGCCATCCGCCAACTCTGCCAGCCACGCCTGGGCTGGGACGATGCACACTGGCAGCAAGAGCTGCAACGTTACCGGGCGTTGTGGCAACGCCATCACGGTCTGCCGGATGCCACGCCTTGAGGCCCCTTGAAGAGAGCGCCATGGATAACCACCCGAACACGCGTTACCTGCTGGCGATCGACAACGGCACCCAGAGCGTGCGCGCATTGCTCTTCGATTTGCAGGGCAATCTGCTCGGTAAAGGCAAGGTCGAGTTGCAGGCGTATTACTCGACGCAACCGGGCTGGGCCGAGCAGGACCCGGAATATTATTGGGCAAAACTCGGCGAGGCCTGTCAGCAGGTATGGACGCAAACCGGGATTGATCGCTCGCAGATTGCCGGGGTGTCGCTGACCACTCAGCGCGGCACGGTGATCAATGTCGATGCTCAGGGCAAGCCGCTGCGCCCGGCCATTCTGTGGCTCGATCAGCGCCAGAGCGAAGTCGAGGGCGGGATCAAGGGGCCGTGGGGCTGGCTGTTCAAACTGGTCGGCGCGCAGGCCACCGTGGATTATTTTCGCGCTCAGGCCGAGGCCAACTGGATCGCCCGACATCAACCGGAAATCTGGGCGGCGACCGACAAGTTTTTGCTGCTCTCCGGGTTTCTCACTCATCGTTTGTGTGGGCGCTTTGTCGACTCGGTGGGTTGTTGCGTCGGCTATTTGCCGTTCGACTTCAAACGCCTGAAATGGGCCGCACCCAGCGACTGGAAATGGCAGGCGCTGGCGGTGCGTCCGGAGCAATTGCCGACCTTGCACAAACCCGGCGAAACCCTTGGCTACATCAGCGCCGAAGCGAGCCGCCACACGGGGATTCCGGAGGGCTTGCCGCTGATTGCTGCGGGCGCTGACAAGGCCTGCGAAGTGCTCGGTTCCGGCGTGGTCGATGCGAGCACGGTGTGCCTGTCCTACGGCACCACGGCGACGATCACCAGCACTCGCTCGCGCTACCTGGAAATCGTTCCGCTGATCCCGCCGTACCCCTCGGCGGTGCCGGATCAGTACAACTGCGAGGTGATGATTTATCGCGGTTACTGGATGGTCAGCTGGTTCAAGAACGAGTTCGGCCTGCGCGAGATGCAGCAGGCGCAAGAGCAGGGCATTGAACCCGAGCAACTGTTCGATGCGCTGGTGAATGCGGTGCCGCCGGGATCGATGGGGCTGATGCTGCAACCCTACTGGTCGCCGGGGATTCGAGAGCCGGGTGTCGAAGCCAAAGGCGCGATGATCGGCTTCGGCGACGTGCACACCCGCGCGCACATTTACCGGGCGATTCTGGAAGGGCTGGCGTATGCGCTGCGCCAGGGGCTGGAGAACATCGAGAAGCGCTCGAAGGTGTCGATCAAGCGCCTGCGAGTGGCCGGTGGCGGTTCGCAGAGTGATGCGGCGATGCAGCTGACGGCGAATATTTTTGGTCTGCCGGCGGAGCGTCCGCATGTGTATGAAGCGTCCGGGCTGGGCGCGGCGATCTGCTGTGCGGTGGGGTTGGGCTTGTATGCGGATTTCCCCACGGCAATCGCCGCGATGACGCGGGTGGGCGCGGTGTTCACACCGCAGCCCGAGGCGCAGCAGGTCTATGAGCGTTTGTACAAAGAGGTGTACCTGCGCATGTACCGCCAGCTCAAACCGTTGTACCAGAGCATCCGCAAAATCACCGGTTACCCCGCTTAGCTGACCACCACCGTCCCCTGTGGGAGCGAGCTTGCTCGCGAATGCGGAGTGTCAGTCACTATTGTCTTGTCTGACCCACCGCTTTCGCGAGCAAGCTCGCTCCCACAAGGTTATGCGGTGGAATCGGAACCTCTTATGTGGCGCTATCGGAGACTTTTTCTGGTGAGATCGGACAGTGTCAGCGCCGGGGGCGGTTGTTAGGCTCAACCCCCACGGCACCTCCAATAAGAATTAAAAGCAATGAAGCTGACATTTCTCCTGTTGCTGCTTTGTGCAATGGCCCCGACGGCGTGGGGCTGGTCGAACCACACGGTGGGCAGCTATCTGGCGTTGCAGGAATTGCCAACGCTGCGCGATGCGCCGCCGGTTGAGGTCGAGCCGCTGGAGCGTTTTCTCGCCGAGCAATATCCGGCCGTGGTCGCGCTGCTGGAGCAACAGGAAAACTTCGCCCGTGAACACTTCACCCAATACCCGCCGCGCCCCGACAATCTGAAGCTGCCCGCGGTGCCGGGCGACAATCTGCGCCACGATTTTCTCACTGCGTTGCGGCTCAATCCGCGCATTCATCTGGCGATGGTCATTCAGCCGCTGCCGGGCCAAGACCTGCCCGAACGCGAACACCTCAGTGCCGATCAGGTGATGGTCGAGCAGACGCTTTCGCCATGGAATCGTCAGCGTTTCATTCGCGTGGCGGACGGCGAGAAAGTCGCGGCGCTGGCGGTATTGGCGACCGCTGCTGATGAGCCGGATTACGGTCACGACATCAATCTGTTCAGCGATAACCCCAGCGAGGTCGGCGCGCTGTATGGCTTCGGCCCGCAGCCGTTCGGCGATGCGCGTTTTCAGTACAGCTCGCAGGCGCCTTTCCACATGGGCTTCTTTCATGAAAGCCCGGTGGTGTATGCCGCTGCCGGATTTCTTCAGCGCAGTTGGCCGGACTGGCGCGCCTATCAGTACCTGGGGCTGGCGCGTTTGGCGTTCGCCACTGGCCATTCTTACTGGGGCTACCGCTTTCTCGGATGGGGCGCGCACCACGTGCAGGACCTGACCCAGCCGTATCACGCCAAGCCGTTGCCCGGGGTCGAACTGCCGAGTCTGTTGCTGCTGGAAGGCAAGGCGCTGGCCGGTTTTGCCGATGATAAAAAAGCCTCGATCGAGCGCGTCGCCACCCGCCATATGGAAATCGAAAAGTATCAATCGACCTGGCTGCGCCGTGTGCTACGCGCCGGTCAGGCGCATCCGATGCTCGCGGCCTACGCCGATGTCGCTCAAGACCAACAGTATCCGCCGTACTCGGTGGACTACTTGCGCGAAGTGGTCAGCGCCGAGTCGGTCGAGGACTCGGCGGCGTTCGATGAAGCCATCGGCCAGTGGTTGGAAACGGCGCCGGTGACCAGTGATTTCAGCAGCGGCAATCAGTTGCAGCGCGAGACATTCGAGCATCCGGCACTCAATCAGCAGCTGTTCAAACTGCTCGGGCATTTCGGCGCGCACAGCCGGATTTATGTCCGTGCGGGACTGGCACCGTAGCCATCGCGGCCACGTAAAAAAACAATAAGAACAAGGAAGGAGGAACCCATGATCAACACTCGATTGCGCCTCACCGGCATGGCACTTCCCGGTGTCGGCCTGGCAGGGCTGCTGCAACTCTGCGCGGTGGATGCGCTGCAGGCTGCCGAGTTCAGCGTGCTGGACAATCAAGTCACCGGCTCGATCGACACGACCCTGTCCTATGGGCGTTTGTGGCGGGTGCAGGGCCGCGACAAGAATAACGATGACGTCAATACCAACGACGGCAATCGCAACTTCGACACCGGACTGGTTTCCGAGGTGTACAAGATCACTTCGGAGCTGGAGGCCAACTACCAGAACTACGGGATGTTCCTGCGCGGCACGGCGTTCTACGACACCCAGTTGATGGACAAGCGCAACGATTACTACCGCAACAACAACCCGGCGCAGCCGAGTCAGAGCTACCCGCAGGACGACCGCTTCACCAGCCAGACCCGCGACATCGCCGGCAGCCGGATCGAGATGCTCGACGCCTATGTCTACGGCAACTGGGACGTGGCGCAGATGCCGGTCACCGCGCGGGTCGGTCGTCAGGTGTTCAACTGGGGCGAGGGGATTTTCTATCGCGGCGGGATCAACACCACCAACCCGGTGGACGCGGCGAAATACCGTTTGCCGGGGGCCGAGGTCAAGGAAGTGCTGATGCCGGTGGAGGCCGTGAGCTTCAACATCGGCCTCAGCGATTCGCTGACCCTGGAGAGCTTCTACCAGACCAACTGGAAGGAAACCCGCATCGACCCGGTCGGCACTTTCTACTCGCAGACCGACCTGTTCGCCGATGGCGGCAACACCGGTTACAACAACTTCAGCGGCACCGCGCTCGATACCCCGGTGCCGGGCTTCGGCAACGTCATCGGTCTGTACAGCGCACTGGGCAACAACCCGTTGCTCGGCCCGGCGCTGAAAAGCACCGGCCTGTACGCCAACGGTGTGACCCCGGCCTACGGCAACACGCTGAAAGTGGCGTCGATCGGCAAGGACTACAACGCGCGCAACGACGGCCAGTTCGGCTTCGCCTTCCGCTACATCGCCGAGGAGCTCAACAGCACTGAGTTCGGCCTGTACCTGGTCAATTACCACGCCAAGGAGCCGACCATCGCCGCTGATCTGGGGGGCTACAAGGGCATCGACATGAATGCCCTGACCAACATGCTGTCCAGCGTGGCCGGCAGTCAGGCCGGGGCACTGGCCAACGGTCTGGCGACGGCTGATGTGATGGGTAACATCCAGGCGCATCGGCGTTATGCCGAAGACATCCGCATGTATGGTTTCAGCTTCAACACCACTTTGGGCCAGGCCTCGGTGTTCGGTGAGATTGCCTACCGGCCGAACCTGCCGATCGGCATCGCCGCGACTAACGACTTGATCGGCGATCTGGCCAACGGTGCCGCTGTGGCGGTGACCGGCAAGGCGATCAACGTCGGCGGGCAGATGGTCACCCTCGACAGCGAGATCAACAACGCCGAGCGCGTGGAGGCGTTCAATACCTCGCTGGGCAGCATCTACAACTTCGGCCCGACGCTGTCGTTCGACTCGATGTTCGGCATCTTCGAACTGGCCTCTGAACACCTGCGCGGCAGCAGCCTGCAGTACACCGCCTACGACGGCAGCACGCGTTATTACGCCGGTACCGGCAACACCTCTTATGTATCCGGCGGTGATCGTGACGATCAGGTCAACCGCAACTCCTACAGCTACACGGTGATGTTCAACGGCACCTGGAACGATGTGTACGCCGGGGTCAACGTCTCGCCTTACGTCGTCTACAAGGACGACTTCAAGGGCAACAGCTATCAGGCCGGCAACACCATCGACGGGCGCAAGGCCTACACCCTGGGGATCAAGGCCAACTACCAGAACAAGCTCGAAGCCGAGGTGCAATACACCAACTTCTGGGGCGGCGGACAGAACAACGGGATTCGCGACCGCGACAACGTCGGGTTCAACCTCAAGTATTTCCTTTAAGGACTAGACGCAGATCCATTGTGGGAGCGGGCTTGCTCGCGAATACGGTGTGTCATTGAAGTGGTTGGTGACTGACACACCGCCTTCGCGAGCAAGCCCGCTCCCACAGGGGAACTGCGGTGTCCTGCAGACCTCACACGGAGATCGATCATGTTTTACACATCACGATTCAGCAAAACCACGCTGGCGCTGGTTCTGGGCCTCACCGCCGGCAGCGTCCTCGCCGCCATTACCCCGCAACAAGCCGAACAACTGAAAACCACCCTCACGCCCATGGGCGCCGAGCGCGCCGGCAACGCCGCCGGCACCATTCCGGCCTGGACCGGTGGCATCACCCAGGCGCCCGCCGGCTACAAACCGGGCCAACATCACCCGGACCCATATGCGGCGGACAAGCCGTTGTTCACCATTACCAAGGCCAATCTCGACCAGTACAAGGCCCACCTCAGCCCCGGTCAGATTGCGCTGTTCAACAGCTACCCGGACACGTTCCAGATGCCGGTCTACCCGTCGCGTCGCTCGGGTTCGGCGCCGCAGTGGCTGTATGACAACACCCTGAAGAATGCGACCTCAGCCAAGCTGCTGGAGGGCGGCAGCGGATTCGCCGATGCCTACGGTGGTGTACCGTTCCCGGTGCCCAAGGACGGCATCGAAGTGCTGTGGAACCACATCACCCGTTATCGCGGGATTTACGTGGTGCGTCGCGCGTCCGAAGCCCCGGTGCAGCGCAACGGCAGCTTTGCGCTGGTGACTTCGCAGCAGGAAGCGCTGTTCAATTTTTACCGTCCGGGCGGGCAGTACGCCGACCTGAAAAACATCCTGTTCTACTACCTCGCCTTCGTGAAAAGTCCGGCGCGGCTGGCCGGTGGTGCGGCGTTGGTGCACGAGATGCTCGATCAGCTCAAGGACCCGCGCCAGGCCTGGGTCTACGACGCCGGCCAACGCCGCGTGCGCCGCGCGCCGAACCTGGCATATGACACGCCGATCGCCTCGTCCGATGGCCTGCGCACGGCGGACGATACCGACCTGTTCAACGGCTCGCCGGATCGCTACGACTGGAAGCTCAAGGGCAAGCAGGAAATCTACATTCCCTACAACAACTACAAGGTCGGCAGCCCCGACGTGAAGTACGCACAACTGCTGACCCCGGGCCACCTCAACCCGCAATTCACCCGCTATGAGCTGCACCGTGTGTGGGTGGTCGAAGGCAACCTCAAGCCGGGCGCGCGGCATATCTATTCCAAGCGCGTGCTGTTTCTCGACGAGGACAGCTGGGGCGCGGCGCTGGTTGATCAATACGATGGGCGAGGGGAGTTGTGGCGGGTGTCGATGGCCTACCTGAAAAACTTCTACGACCTGCCGACCACCTGGAGTGCACTGGACGTGTTCCACGACCTGCAGGCCCGGCGTTACTACGTGCAGAACCTCGACAACGAAGAAGCCTCCACCGTGGACTTCTCGCAACCGGTGCCGGAAGACGCGTATTTCATGCCGTCGGCGTTGCGCCAGCGCGGGACGCGCTAAGGGGCACCGGACTGCTGATCGAACGCAATCCCTGTAGATACCGTCTTGACCCTTACCGGGCAAGTGCCAATTTCGGGTCAAATGGCTGACCATCTGCTGCAGCTGGAGCCCAGGCGTGCCAGTTGAAGAGAGAATGGCCGTTCGGAAGATTGCGAGGTTTCAGCAAGAAAGGATGTGCTAGCCTGCAATCAATGATTTCATTGATTGCAGGAGGCGTCATGGCCAGCATCACCATTCGAAACCTTGACGAGAAGCTCAAGGAACAGTTGCGTATCACCGCTGCTCATAACGGACATTCCATGGAAGAAGAGGCCCGCCTGATTCTTGGTCGAGCCTTGGCAACGGTGGATCGTGCCGGTGGACTTGGAAGCCGGATACGCAACAGATTCAGTGCTCTCGGCGGAGCAGAACTTGATCTGCCAGCGCGCTCAGAGAAAGCCACCGGGGTGGATTTCTCTGAATGATAGTGCTCGATACCAACGTGCTTTCAGAGTTTATGCGTATCGAACCTGAAGCCAGAGTGCTGGCCTGGGTTGATGCGCAGCCCGCCATGGATCTGGCCATCAGTGCGATAACGGTGGCAGAGATACTCCACGGCATCGCCCGACTTCCCTCAGGCAAGCGCAAACAGAATCTCCAAGCCCATGCGATGGCAATGTTCGAGGAGGACTTCGCTGGACGCATTTTGCCATTCGATGCGCATGCCGCCGTCGAGTACGCGTCACTCGTAACAGATTGCGAGGCAAAGGGGCGAGCGGCGTCAATGGCTGATGCTCAGATAGCCGCAATCTGCCGGGCTCATGGTGCGGCAATCGCCACGCGTAACGTGAAGGACTTTCAGTTCTCAGGAGTGGAAGTGATTAATCCGTGGGAGGTGTGAGCGTTGGGGCAGTGAGCATGGGCTGACTGGACTGACGCCATCGCGGGCAAGCCCGCTCCCACAGGTTTTTCGGTCGTTCACACATTTTGTGTTCGACGCCTTACCTGTAGGAGCGAGCCTGCTCGCGAATCGATCTTTCGTTCAGCGCAGAGGTGAAGATCAGACGCGGAAGTGGCTGACCATCTGCTGCAACTGACCCCCCAGGCGCGCCAGTTCAACGCTGGACGCTGCGGTTTCATCGCTGGCCGCGGCGGTCTGTTCCGATACGTCGCGCACGTTGATGATGCTGCGGCTGATCTCTTCGGCCACGGCGCTTTGCTGTTCGGCAGCGGCAGCGATCTGCTGGTTCATCGACTGGATGTTCGACACCGTGCGGGTGATGTTTTCCAGGGAGTCGCCAGCCTTGCGGGTCAGGGCCACGCTGCTGTCGGTCAGGGCGCGGCTGTTGTTCATCACGGCAGCGACTTGCTGGGTGCCGTTCTGCAGACCGGCGACCAGGCCTTCGATCTCTTCGGTGGATTTCTGCGTACGCTGGGCGAGGCCACGGACTTCGTCGGCGACCACGGCAAACCCACGCCCGGCTTCACCGGCACGCGCCGCTTCGATCGCGGCGTTGAGCGCCAGCAGGTTGGTCTGTTCGGCCACGGCCTTGATCACGTCCATGACGCTACCGATCTTGTCGCTTTCCTGTTGCAGCACGCTCATGGCTTCGGTGGAACGCACCACTTCGCTGGCCAGACGTTCGATCTGCGCGATGGCTTCATTCACCACTTTGTCGCCTTCACGGGCTTCGCCGTCAGCGGCGGCAGCGGCTTGCGAGGCTTCTTCGGCGTTGCGCGCCACTTCCTGCACGGTGGCGGTCATCTCGTGCATGGCGGTGGCCACCTGGTCGGTCTCGACCTTCTGGCTGTTCACACCGGCGCTGGTCTGCTCGGTCACGGCCGAGAGTTCTTCGGCGGCGCTGGCGATCTGAGTGACGCCGTCGCGGATGCCGCTGATCAGGTCGCGCAGGGTCACGCCCATGCGCGCGATGCCTTGTTGCAGAACGCCGAGTTCGTCGCGGCGGGTGACGGTGACGTTCTGAGTCAGGTCGCCGCTGGCAATGCGCTCGACCACGGCCAGGGTTTCTTGCAGCGGACGGGTGATCTGACGGGTGATGATCACTGCGGCAATCACACCGACCAGCAGCGCCAGCAGGGTGCTGATCAACTGGAAAGTACGAGCCTGGGCGCTTTCGATGTCGCGACGGTCGAGCTGGATCTGGTACAGCTGCTCGCTGGTGTTGACGATCGCGGTGCCCTGATCGGTCATCTCTTTACGCGCCTGCACCGCTTCGGTGTTGGCGTTCTTGTACGCCTGCAACGCGCTGCGGTAATTGGTCAGGGCGGTTTCCAGCTGACGGAGCGTGTCTTGCTGGGTACCCGAGAAGTGCGTGTTCAACTGCTTGAGGCTGTCGATGGCCACGTTCAGTTGGGCGACGGCTTTCTGCTCGGTTTCGGCATTGGTGGTGGCGGTGTAGCCGCGCACTTCATAGCGCGCGAGGATGAACGCTTCCTTGGCTTCGGTGATGGCCTGGAACTGCGCGAAGCGCTCGTCGCTCAGGGGCAACTGCTGAACGCGGTTGCTGATCGACTCGATCAGGTTGTAAGCGGTGTCAGCGTTGGTGCCCATCACGTCGCGGGCACTGTTACCGGTGCGGTAGGCGTTACGCATTTTGTTCAGCGAGGTCTGGTATTCGGCGATGGTCGCGGCCTGTTCTTTGAGCAGCTTGACGTTTTCCGGGCTCTTGAACTTGTTGATCAGCGCCTGTTGTTGCGCGGCGAAGCTTTCGAGGGTGGTTTGTACATTCTGCGCGGCGGTTTCGTCGCCGTTGGTCAGCATGTATTGCAGGCGCACCACACGCAGCTTGGTCAGACCCGCATTGAGCTGGGTGATGTCGCTCATCCAGTTGCTGCGGTCAATCAGGCCGCCGAGGCTTGTCCAGCCAGTCAGGGCGAGGACGCAGGTCAGGGCCAGGACCAGGCCGAAGCCCAGGCCCAATTTCATGTTCACGCTGATGTTGCCGAACCAGCTATTCATCACAATTCCTCCAGGAACGTAGAGCTACTTGATCGTCGGTCAGGCTGGAAGATTGTTGTTTTTTTGAGCCAGCAAGGGTGTTAGCAGGTTTGTATCGGCCGCAAAAACGAGAGCTGAAAGGATTTTGTCCTACGGAATTTGTAACAAGGGCACTTCAAGACTTTTTTCACATACGTTTCACCGGCCACTTACGCACGCCTCTTTACCCTTGCCGCATCGAATTGACTGTGATGCATGCCGACGAGGCGGCCCGATGTGGAATTGAGACTGAGTCTGTTCGGCGTCAAACGCTCGATCTCCCTGAGCGGACTGGCCCGTTACCGCAATACCTGGGTGGTGCTCGCCACGTCGCTGCTGGTGATTCCGCTGACCCTGTGGCTGCTCGCCCCGGCGGCGGTGCCGGACCTGGCGCATGGCAATGTGTCCGGCGCCCGCGCGCTGGCGGCCGGGTGGGCCAAGGGCGACATGATCGTGCTGGTGCGTCACGTCGAGCGCTGCGATCACTCCCCGGCGCCGTGCCTGAGCGGCGATGATGGCATCACCGACCGCTCGCGCAGTGTCGCCGTCGGTGTCGGCGCACAGTTCGAGCATCTGGGCCTGAACCGCGTCGATATCTATAACAGCCCGATGCTGCGCACCGTGCAGACCGCCGGCTACATGTTCAACCGCGCGGCCAGCGAAGACTGGCTGATCAGTTGCAAGGGGCGCATCTTGCAGGAAGCGCTGGCGCACAAGATCCCGGGACGCAATCTGATTCTGGTGACCCACAGTGAATGCATGGCGGAGCTGGAAAAGGATCTGGATGTACCGGTGTCTGACCCTGGATACGGCTCTTCGCTGTTCGTTTCCGCCGCGAACAAGGCCGCCCCGCGCATGCTTGGCTTTATCGAGGCCTCCGACTGGCACTCAGTGACCACCCGATGAACTAAGGTGCACAAAGCGTCAGCCCAAACAAAACCCGCCAGTCCGGCGGGTTTTTTATTGTCTGGCGCGAGGGGCGTCAGTAGCCGACGAAGTAATACGCCTGACGCCCGACCATCATGGTCTTGAGCACTTTGAGCGGTGCGGCGGGTTCGCGGTCTGCCGAGATCACCGCGACGTTCGAGGGTGACGCGCTGAGGAAATCATGCAGTTGCGCGTCGGTGTCCAGCCCCTTGAGCACGCTTTGGGTGTAGAACACGCTGGCGCCGCCGACCCGTTCATTGGCCTGGAACAGCGCGACCTGATGACCGTTGGCCTGCAGGCTCTGAATGTGTTCGGTCAACGGCAGGAACGACAACTCCTTGTCGGCGTTGGGCAGTGCCCACTGGGCCGCGCCGAGGTAGCTGGCGATCACCACCGTAAGCAGTCCTGCGGCAATCGCCTGACGATGACGGGCGACTTTTCCGATGAAGCGGTCGGTGGTTTCGCGCGCCTGCAAGCGCTCGAACAACACGCGCGCGTACTCCGCGGCGATCACCGCAGCCGCCGGGGTCATCGACATCAGGTACACCGTGCGCTTGCTCGAGGCCAGGGTCAGCATGATGAACTGCGCAACGATCCACAGGCTGAAAAACAGCAGGTAACGGTTGGCCTTCAGCTCCTTGCGGAAATGCCACAGGCCCAGGTACACCAGAATGTTCCACGGCAGGAACGCTTCCGGCAGTTTGGCCAAATAGTAATAGAACGGCTCGTAATGCCCGGCTTCGACGAACGAGCCGCTGAAGCGCCCGACGCTGTTGGTCAGCAGCACTTCAGCGACGGCGTGCGAACCACCGCGCTGATAGAGCACGGCGAGCCAGATCAGCAACGGAATCAGCCCCACGGCCGTGAGCAGGCCGGGACGCAGCCAGGCGCCGATCTTCAAGCGTTTGTCGATCAGGTTATCAGCCAGCAGGTAGGCGAAAATCACCACCCCCGGCATCGCCAGACCGAGCACACCCTTGCTCAAAGTAGCGATAGCGATCCCGACGATAAACAGCAGCGAGCTACCGGCGCTCGGTGCGCGTTGTGCCTGAAAGAACGCCAGCAGCGCCGTGGCCACGCCGAGCGCCAGCAGCGCATCCTCGCCGACCCCGCGCACGTTGCTCCAGTAACTGGCCATGGTCGCCAGCAGAATCCCCGCCGTCCAGGCGACCGCTTTCGGGCGCCCGAAACGGCGCAGCATGCCGTACAGCAGCATCACGCTGAGCAACCCCGCTACCGCCGACGCCAGCCGCACCGCCCACGGCGAAACGCCGAACACGCGCATGGCGCCGGCGTCCAGCCACAGGCTCAGCGGTGGTTTTTCCAGAAACGGCTCGCCAAACAGGCGCGGCGTCACCCAGTCATCGTCCAGATGCATCTCCATGGCGATCCCTGCGACCCGGGCTTCGGTGGAGCCTTGCAACTGGTGGTTACCCAGAGCGAAAAAAAACAGCAGGGCGGCGAGTAGAAATAGTGAAGTGGCGGCACGCGGCATGGATTTCAGGCAACCGGAAAGGGCAGGAGCCTTGAGCATACTTCGCCAATGCTTAACAAATTGTGAAACTCACGCTAATTGTCGCGACCAGCGCTGTTCCGGTGCTTCGAACAACGGATTGACCAGCGCCGTCAGCACATGATCCTGCCAACGTCCGGCGATATTCAGATAAGCCTTGGCATAGCCCTCGCGCTCGAAACCCAGGCGCTCCAGCAGCCGCGCACTGCGCTCGTTACCGGGCATGTAGTTGGCCATGATCCGATGCAGGTTCTGCGTGTCGAACATGTAGCCGATGCCGGCCTCCAGACCCTCCTGCATCAAGCCCTGGCCCTGATGCGCATGGTCGATGTGATAACCCAGATAACAGGCCTGAAACGCTCCGCGAATGATCCCGCTGAAATTGCACGCGCCGATCATCTGCTGGCCATCCGGCGTCAACAGAGCGAAATGCATCGCCAGCCCGGCCTCGAAAGCACTGGCCTGGACTTCAAGGCGTCGGCGAATCTGTTCGCTGGAAAAGTATTCGGTGGTGCGAATCGGCGACCAAGGGGCGAGGTGGCGCTGGTTGCGTGCATAGAAATCACTTTCCAGCTCGGCCTGTTCCGGGGCGAGGATGGCAAGCGTCAGGCGTTGGCAGGGCAGGCTCAGCAGTGACATCGGCGGCTCCGGTTGGCAGGGTCGAGGGACAGGATTGATCACGGGATGGAAAAAAACAAACCGCGCTGGCGCCCTGTAAATTTCTTTGGTTGAGTGCACAGGGTTATCGACTGCGGAATTTTCGGGATTGGAGGAACAAGCAATGGAATTTGCATTGACGGTAGATGGGTTGGCACTGCGTGTTCGGGCGCCGGACCCAGCGCTGGTCGCTCCGGTGCGGGAGGCGCTGAACGCCAGTTACCGCGAGCATGCGCCTTTTCTCGAGTGGGCGATCGAACATACCAGTGAGGAGCGAGCGCTGTCGTCCATGCTGCAAGCGCGGGATGACTTCGCCAGCGAGACCGGTGAGCGGCGCTTATTCATCGTGACTGAAGACGGACAAGCCGTCGTTGGCTGCATCGGTCTGGTGCCGCGTCGACGCAAGCGCTACGTCGTCGGTTATTGGGCCAACAGCGCGTTTGCCGGCAAGGGCTACATGCGCGAAGTGCTCCAGCAATTAGTCAGGCGCCTGTCTGAGTTCACCTTTTACCTGACCACATCGTCGGCCAACACCCGCAGTCAGCGTCTGGCTGAAGCGGCGGGGTTTGCGCTGATCAGGGTTCACCCACAGGCGCGGCAATCGCATCAGCACGGCGTGCAGGACACTTGGGTGTATCGCTCCGGCAGCAAACGCCAGGCAAAAAAAAGCCCGCGGGAGAGCGCGGGCGAACCGTAGTTTCTTGAATGAGCGAGCGGACTGTACCGTGTTGATCGCACCGGAGCAGTGAAGAAAAATTCATCTCGGTGGCGGCGGCTCTGCAACGCTTCAGGGCAGATGATCCGCGGCGAAATCGGCTTCCGAACGTGCGCGTAACCGGCCCTTGCGGCAGGCCTGCTGAAAGCGTTCGAAGTCACGCTCGTTCTGCGCGGTGTAACTGCGTGCGTATTTGAACAGTGCGTCCGCCAAGGCATCGCCCTTGCCGATATATCCACTGATCAGCGCCGCATTGCCTGAGGCTTTGGCGTGCGCTCGGGCCAGCGCGCGACCACAGACCCGGGCATAGGCGGCGAAGGTTTCGGCGTCGAAGTTTTCCAGCTCGGCGGAGATTTTCATGTCGCGCAATTGCCGGACATAGAAAAACCGCCCGGTAGGGCCGGTGGTCCAGCCAAGAAACAGGTCGCTGGCCGATTGCATCAGGCGCTGACCCTCGACCACTCGCTGACCTTCATGGCGCGTCCGGCATTTGGCTTTCACGTAATCGGCCAGCACCGAGCGCCGCGCTTCCTTGAATTGCAGGAACAGCGGCGATTCCCGTTCGTCAGTCAGCAGCGCCACGAGACAGCGGGTGCCAACACTGCCCACGCCGACCACTTTGAACGCCAGATCCTGCACCTGAAACCGCGAGAGCAATTCCCGACGGTCGGCCTGCAGCGTGGTTCGATAATCGCGCATGAACGCTTCGGACAGCGGACGCCAGTCTGACAGCCGCAGCCAGTCATCATCGGCGTCGAGCAGCGTGGTGTTGTTGTGCAGGTGAAAGATTTCCGGCAAGTCGTCGCGAATAACCAGCCGCCCGTTGGCGTCGCGCTCGCTGATCTTCGGCAGCAACTCGGCGTGGGTGCGCCGTTCGGCTTTATCGACGGCACGCTGTACATGCTCCAGCGCACTCTTGCGCGCCTGATCGAGCAAGTCTTCGTACTTGATCGAGTCGTACCAGGTTTCCAGCGCACTCTGCTCGGCGCACTCAAGCATGGTCGCCTGATAGGCACCCACCATCTGCCGGCACACCTCTTCCTGAACCGAATCACCATGGCGCAAATCACGGGTGGCGATCACAAAACTGGCCGCCAGACGCTTCAGATCCCACTCCCACGGCCCTGGGTGAGCCTCGTCGAAATCGTTGACGCTGAACAACAGATTGCGCTCCGGCGTGGCAAATCCGCCGAAATTCATCAAATGCGCGTCACCGCAGATTGGCCCGACCAGCCCCATGTTCTCTGTGTCCGACAGATCGTGTGCCTGCACCAACGCATTGCCGCGAAAGAAGGCGAACGGCGACACCAGCATCCGTCCGTAACGCAACTCCACCAGTGAGGCGACACGGCCCTGACTCGAGGCCTTGATCAGTGGGATCGGATCTCGGCTCATTTTGCCGGTGGTGGCGTGGGCGCTGCGCGAGCAATTCTTGCGGGCGTCCTTGCCTTGCTTCATGCGGTCTTGGAGGGTGGTCATAGGGGCCTTTTTTTGGCTTTGCAACGTTGTCCCGGCCATCCCTTGAAGCCTGAAAAGCCCCGGGAAAGGCCAGCGCTCATCGGGTGGCAAATTGATATTGCGTCAGGTAGCATTCAAATGCCATCACCCCCCTGGCATTGAGTAAAGCACTATTCAGGCCCGTCGGAGTGTGTGTAACGCCTTCCACACAGGGTAGCCGGGGCGGGATAGGCGGCATCACGTGATGCTGCTCCAAGGCTGAGCTTCACATTCACAAAATGAAAGTTATCGGGCCCTTCTCGGATCGTTATGGGCCCTCGCTTGCGTTCACTTTGATCGCATCGTTCTTGTTCCAGGGATTAGGCACACGATATGGCTTTACTCTTTCCTTCTCGATCCGCTTGCCAGTTTGATACTCCGGGTGAGCGGCGTTTGGCAGAACGTCTGGAGAAAAAACTTACGGACGATTGGCTTTCCTGGTTCGATGTACCCATCGGTCTCAAGGCCCGACGACCTGACTTTGTCATCATGCACCCGAAGAAAGGAATCCTGGTGCTGGAGGTCAAGGACTGGAAGATCGATATCATCAAAAGCATGAGCGTGACCCAGTTCAGCATACTTGTCGAAGGTGAGCTGAAAAGTGTTGCCAACCCGCTAGAGCAGGCGCGCATCAATACCTTTGAGGCCGTGAATCTACTTCAGAAAGACCCTGCCTTGAAACAACCGCCCGGATCTATCCGCGAGGGCAATTTATTGATGCCCTACAGTTGGGGCGTGGTGTTGCCCGAGATCACCCGAAAGCAATTTCAAAGTGAGGGGCTGGCGCAGGTAATGAGCGCTGATCGGGTCATCTGCCGCGACGAAATGACCGAAACGGTGGATAACCAAGAGTTTGAAAAGCGTCTGACTGACATGTTTGTCCAGCGGTTTCCTTGCCATCTCACCGATGCTCAAATTGATCGCGTGCGCTATCACCTGTTTCCGGAAGTGCGGGTGAATGTATCACCCGGTCAGTTCGGACTGTTCAGTGCGCATGACGCACCGGTACCAAGCTTCATCAAGGTCATGGACTTGCAGCAGGAGCAACTGGCTCGTTCCATGGGTGAAGGTCACCGGGTCATTCACGGCGTCGCAGGTAGCGGCAAGACGATGATCCTGGGATATCGTTGCGTATACCTGGCGCAAACGTCGAGCAAACCTGTTTTGGTCCTGTGCTACAACAAATCCCTGGCTGGACGGTTAAAGCAAGTACTGACAGCTCACGGGTTAAGCAACAAAGTGTCGGTGCGCAACTTTCATGGTTGGTGCTGGGATCTGTTGAAAGCAGCGGGTGCTGATTTGCCGGGTAAAGATTTGACCCCCGAGGAGGCCATGGCGTTTCTTGAGCACCATGTATTCGAGGGTGTCGCCAGCGGACTCATTGCCAAAGGGCAATATGGCGGCATATTGGTCGATGAAGGGCACGACTTCCAACCTGAATGGTTTGAACTGGTCGTCAAAATGCTCGATCCGCAGATCAACTCTCTATTGGTGCTCTACGACGATGCACAAGCCATCTATCGTGGTAAGGCTGGCAAGGGCGGTATGGAGTTCAGCTTCGCCAGCGTCGGCATCCAGGCGCCAGGGCGAACCACCATTCTGCGCCTCAACTATCGAAATACCCTGGAGGTGCTGTCGGTGGCCCGAGCGTTCTCCCTGGACCTCCTGAATGCGCGTGATGCTCAGGAAGACAATGTTCCGATCGTCGCGCCTCAAAGCGCTGGACGACGCGGCCCGATCCCCGAACTGCTCCATTGCTCGACGTGGTGGCAGGAACGCGACTGCATCGTTGAGCGGATTCGCGATGAACAAAACAAAGGGCGCAGTCTGGAAGATATGGCCGTGGTTTATCGCACTTCCTCCCAGGCACTTCAGATCGAAAAGAATTTGGCGTATGCAGGAATTCCTTTTGTCTCCGGTCGTTTCGCCAAAGGCCGCGGCGAACTTTACAGCGGTGCAGATGCGGTCAAAGTCGTCAGCATGCACTCTAGCAAGGGGCTGGAATTTGGTCTGGTGATCATCCCCGCATTGCATGAAATGCCCAAAACGGGCGAAGAAGAGGCGGACGAAGCCCGTTTGCTCTATGTCGCCATGACGCGAACAATCGAACGTCTGGTGATGGTTCACCGTGAGCATTCGATTTTTACGACCAGAATACGTGAGGCAATTGATGCGGTGAGGGCGCATCTGGCGGGTGATGATGCGATAGAGGTGGCGGGCTAAGTTGCCATGCCAATCAGGGAGTGATTTCTTTGTTCAGATGAGTCCGGCTCTTTGAACGTTTATTCCCGAGGGATCAAGTGATAGCGCCATTGCCTGGAGAGTGGCCGTGGTTTTAACGGTCGATGGGGGGCGAACGATAGGGGGATGGATTTCAGGAACAAACAAAGACGTCCTTGGACGCATTTGTGATCATTTGGTGAGCCGGGTTAATTTGAAACAGCCCCATATTCATATGATTTTTTTAGTTTTTTAGCGGCTAGGTTTTACTTGTGGAATACCGAAAGGAATACCAATGTTCTCATTTGGTGCAGTGAGAGCGATGTTGCTCAGAGGTTCATCTCCGAGTCTTAAAAAGATTTGTGACCGGCGCTCGACCTCCATACCCATAAAGTTGCTACCCAGGTGAGCGATGCTCGCCAGCATAATCTTCTTGCCAAGGTTGGCGGTGAAGGCTTCTGTCGTCAGTCTCTTGCTGGTATTTGGTGGGCCATGAAGTTCAGGGTCGTTGCCTACCAATGGTGTCCAATACGGCAAAGCCTCACTCGATGTATATGGTCTGATAATGCTCGATGTTGGCGACCGCTTCTGCCAGTTGTTGCTAAAGCGCGCACGACATCTGTATTGGCAGGATGCAGAGTTGTTTTGTTGGGGAGAGTGGGTCGTTAATACGGTGGCAGCGGGCTGGTTGATGAGGTGCTGGGCTCATATATGATCGAGATCGGATATTGCTAGGGTCATGCGGGCTAAAGTCGAAGCGTTATCGAGCTTTTTCATGACCTCGGTTGCGCCTGTTTGACACTCAAAAAACTGGAGTACGTCTGTGAGTGATGTGCAAGGAAGGCTGTTCAAAGTCTGGTTGACCGATACCGGAAAAACACCGAATACCGCCAGTAGCTACCGTTCTGGCCTCAATACCATCAGCAACCACTTGGGGCGCCAAGTGCTTCTGATTACGGATGTGGATGAGCTGACGACTCTCTACGGGCAATACGGCCCAGGTGGTGAATTTGCGCAGATTGGTGCGAGCAACAGCAACAACGTGCAGAACGGACTAAAGCAGTGGCTTGAGTACCAGCGGCAGATCGCGCGAGGTGCAATTGAGGGCTATGCAGATCAGCGTGTGATTCAACTTCTGGACAAAGGTACCGCTGAGGAGCAGGCGTGGGTCTGGAGGCTGCTCAAGTGCTTCCGTGAACACTATCCTCAGGCCGACCACTGGACAGTGAATATTACCCCTGCGGATATTCGAATTGGTGTGCGTGAGCAAAACAGTTTGAAAGGGAAGCCCGCATTCACTCTTTACTGGTACGGGGGTGAAATTTGCTGTTCAGTTCGCGGAGTCGCAGATCATCGGGCGCTGATGGACGCGCAGGAGGAAGGCTGGGAAATCAGTGCGCAACGCTGTCCCACTCAAGCCGATGTAGAGGCTTGGATCAGCACCGTCGACAAGGTACTTGAGAACCGGCAATTACCATTGAAGGGGAGTGGGTTGGTACCTAGTGATTATGGCCAGGCTGAACCAGAAGGTCCGGAGGCTGCTATCGACTTGTCGGCAACCAAGCCCCCGCTCAATCAAATATTGTTCGGCCCGCCCGGTACCGGCAAAACGTACGCCACCATCAACCAGGCATTGGCAATTCTCGCGCCCGAGTTCCTGGCGCAGAACACCGGCAATTCTCCTGAAGCTCGCCAGCGGTTGAAAGCCGAGTTCGAGCGCTTTGCTTCTGCGGGGCGCGTGCGATTCGTGACCTTCCATCAGAGCTTCAGCTATGAAGATTTCGTCGAGGGCATCCGCGCGGACTCAGACAGTGAAACGGGACAGTTGCGCTACCCCATAGAGGCGGGTGTATTCAAGCGTATCTGTGACGATGCCAAGACGCAGCCGGTTGCAGACTTGGGGGTTCGCTCCAATGCCGCTATCTGGAAAATTTCTATCGATGGCTCGGGCATGTCACCCAGCAAAAACTATTGCCTGATGCATGGCGAGGCCCGCATTGGATGGGGCCACTGCGGGGACTTGAGAGAAAACTACGAAGCCAATGACTATTACCAGGGCCTAGGCTCAGGTGATAAAGGCACGCTCCACTACTTCGCTGAGCAAATGGCAGTGGGGGATATTCTGTTATGTATCCAGTCGGCTGAGAAGGTCGGCGCCATTGGCGTAGTAACCAGCGAGTATCGGTATGAAGCCGATGTGCCTGCTGGGGTGAACCCTCACTATCAGCATGTGCGTTCAGTGCGTTGGCTTTATCGGGGCATCAACCTGTCCATTCTGCCCATCAACGATGGCCGTCAGTTCACGTTGAAAACCGTCTATGCAATGAACCGCTTCACCTGGGCAGACTTGCTGACCTATCTGCAGCACGAGGGTATTAAAGCCGTCGAACCCTCAGTACCCTCCTCGCCAGCGGACACGCCTTATGTGCTCATCATCGACGAGATCAACCGGGGCAATGTGTCGCGTATCTTCGGCGAGCTGATCACACTGATAGAGCCTTCCAAGCGCGATGGTGCGGATGAAGCGCTCAGCCTACAACTACCCTATTCGAAAAAGCCGTTCACCGTGCCTCAGAACGTGCACCTCATCGGCACCATGAATACCGCAGACCGTTCGCTGGCCGGGCTCGACATCGCGTTGCGTCGGCGCTTTGTATTCAGAGAAATGTTGCCAGAGCCGCATTTACTGGATGGTGCTACGGTCGAGGGGGTGAACATTGGCCAATTGTTGAGGGTGATGAACCAACGTATCGAAGTGCTGCTTGATCGCGAGCACTGCCTGGGGCACGCCTACTTTATGCCGTTGCTGAACGGTGGCACGCTGGCGCAGTTGGAGCTGATTTTCCGCAACCAGGTACTGCCGCTGTTGCAGGAATACTTCTTCGAAGATTGGCAACGCATCCAATGGGTATTGAACGACCACCGTAAACCCGCCACTGATTGTTTCGTGCTGCGCGAAACGCAGAATTTGCTGGCGCTATTTGGCGACAAAGTACCTGCGCAAGACCAGGTGTGGCGTATCAACCCGTTGGCTTTCAGTCGGCCCACGGCCTATGCCGGAGTGATCAGTGCCCTTGTCAGCACTCAGGATGCCATTAATCCGGAGGAGCAAACGGCGTGAGTACGAACGTTATCGTTCGGGAGTACGCCAGGCTAACCACGGCGCCGGTGCCGCCGGGCAACCTGGATTGTGCGCATATCTCGGGAACGGCGTTCGACTGGCTGTGCGACCTCAGTGCGAACTTCAACCGCGCTGGCGCGACGCTGTTGCAGGTCGAGGGCCGGCAGTCGCTAAAATGGGACAGCTATGTGGGAGTTATTGAAACTCCCTGCGGCACACGTCTTGAAATACTGCCCAAGCATTTTGAACAAGGTGACTGTGTGCTCAAGAGCCGCACGCTGTTACGAAAGTTGATTCAAGCGGCGCTGTTTTTAAAGCCACGACAGGTATCAGTTACGGCGCTGGAATTGTTCGATGCACCGCTCACTGAATGGGTGATGGGACAGTATCTGAATGAGCTGGATGCCTTAGTAAAACGCGGTATTCGATTCGACTACACACGCGTTGAGGAGGAGCGACCCTTTTTGCGTGGCCAGCTCAATGTAGTGGCCCAGCTCCGCCAGCCCCCGGGCCGGCAGCACCAGTTTCAAGTGCGTCATGATGTCTACCTGCTGGACCGTGCGGAAAACCGGTTGCTGAAACTCGCGCTGGAACAGGTCGCCAAAGTAACCCAACTGCCTGCCAACTGGCGTCTCGCCAATGAGCTGCGCGCCTTGTTAGCAGAGATACCTGCCAGCCGGCACGTCGCACAGGATTTCCGCCTGTGGAGCCGTGATCGCCTGATGGCACATTACGGCGCCATCAGGCCCTGGTGCGAGCTGGTATTGAACCAGCAGATGCCGGTTGCGGTGCAGGGTGCTTGGCAAGGGGTAAGCTTGCTTTTCCCGATGGAGCGGTTGTTCGAGAACTATGTGCAGCAGTCACTTGGCAAGCAGTTAATGCCGGGTGTTGAGCTCACAGCTCAGACCTCGCAAGCGGACCTCTGCCGCCATGGCAACAGAGGAATATTCCGGTTGAAGCCGGACTTGCTAATGGATACTGCCGAGCAACGCTGGGTGTTGGACGCTAAGTGGAAACGCATTGACCAACGCAACGCTGGGCAGAACTACAACCTGAGCCAGAGTGATTTTTATCAGCTGTTCGCGTATGGCCATAAATACCGTAACGGCGGAGGTGTACCTAGGCTGGTGCTGATTTACCCATACTGGGCTGGTTTGCAGCGGGCGTTGCCAGTGTTTGATTATGGGGAAGGGATGCAGTTATGGGTGCTGCCGTTTGATTTGGAGGCAGGGTGCTTGGTTGATGCGGAGGTAGCGAGTGTGCCGCTGTTGGGGAGAGCGCTTGGCGCGGTCAGGGGATAGCGTTGTTGGTTGCATTTGCACGGGTGAATTTGATACAGCGATGTAGTCCCGCCGATTCACCTGCAGTGTCGCCTGTCGCGGCGAAATCGGCTTCCGAATCCGCCGCTATGAGCCAGGTCATTTCAGAATTCCGTGACCTTGTCCTCACGCAAAATCCACGCAGCTTCACTTGCCACCAACGTGTACTGAACCTGACGCATCTTCCCCGTACGCCCGGCGCCAGCGTCGGCACTGTCATACACCGGGAAGTGTTGTACCAATGAGTTTTCCATCACGGCAAACGAGTCCTCGCCCTGATAACCCTCGGCGGTTTTGGGGTTTTCGGGTTGTCGCTGACGGGAGGCAGGTAGATTGCGCTCAGAGATTTCTTGTTGTTGGCTGAGTAGGCGATCAGTTCGCCCGGCATGCCGCGCCCGGGCGAGCGGGTAAAAAACGTAGAGTTCTGAGGAGCCGTCGTTATTGATATCAGCGACTTCGGCGCGCACCACATCACCCGTTAGTGCCCGGCTGATGACCGTGTTGTCGATCTCCAGCCCCTAGGGAGCGATGCGCAGCGTCGGTTTGCCATCGACCTGCTCGGTGCTGACGTGAAAAGCGATGCCCTGCCATTCCAGTGTCTGATCGAATGGCTTCTGCACGGTGGCATCGCCGTTGACCAGCCTCAGCGACAAATCGTAGTTGGCCACTTCATTACGCCTGGCGGCGTTGCGCATGAGGTAGATCTGAATCGTGTATTCGCCATCGCTGGGCAATGTGCCGAGGAAGTGATTGCCCATGATCGAGCCGTTGAACAGGGCGTAATCGGCACTCTTGGCGAGGATGTTGAAGTAAGCGGAGGTGTTGGACGGTTTGAAGTCGACGGTCAGTATCTGGCCGGCCTTGGCGTTGAATGTGTACTGCGCCGTCTGGTCAGCCTTGATCGACTGTTTGCGCTGGACGCTGTCAGCGCTGGTTGTGAAAGCGATCGGTTCGACGCGTACAGCGTCGGCGTCGGCCGCATGGGCGGACAGGGAAATCAGTGCGGCCAGCGCTGCGGCAATCCAGCTCTTCAACTTTAACTCCATTGCATCTATCTCGATGTTCGCAGCATAGAGCCTGCGTCGAGCGACCGCCCAGAGATTGCTCGGATTAAATGTTGCTGGATTTGAGCACGGGCCAGAGGGGGTATTTCCTGACACGAATCAGCTGATAGCTGGGTTGAGGGCAAAATGGGCTCTGTTTGCTAAGGCCGAAGTATCCGTTTGGCGATCAGTTTTGGTCGAAAAGCGCCCGCTGCTTTGCGCAGCGAGCGTCTGCAGCAGATCAGTTCAACTTTTTGAACTCTGCGTCGATGGTTTCAGCTTCATTGCGCCATGCCTGGAAACGCTGCTGACGCACTCGGCTTTCATCCACATTGCTCTGCAGTTCTTGACGACGTGTGTTGAGTAGCAGGTAGTCGGGGAAGAAGTCTTCTTTGAAACGCTCGGAATTTACGAGGGCAAGGAAGTCCTGACGCTGCTGTTCAAAGTTGTTGACCATGTCCGCGACAGCCTTCTTGAATGCCTCTTCGCGCTTGTACTGTTCCCAGCTGTCCCAAGCTTCAAGTGCCACACCCAAGAACGCCAGTGCGCCGTTGGCGCCTTTGGCGAAATTTACGGCGCCCCATGGTTTGAACTTCAGGTACTTGCCGATATCCATGCCCACGGTCTTGGCTATCGTGGTGAGGCCATCCCGTGTGGCCAGTACCGTAGTGTTGTTGATCAGGTTGCCTTTGAGCACGTGGTTGATGCCTTGCTTGCCTAGTGCCTTGACGGTGGTGTTGAAGTGGTTGACCTCGCTGTCGAAGCCGACTTGCATCTTTTCGACTTCGAAAGTAATCGACTGTGTCTGGCGACTGAATTCATTTTGCAAGCGAGTGGACACAATAATGCCTTCAGTGCCGACCTCACGCTCGAAAAAGTCACCGAAGGTTTCCAGGCTGGACCCTTTGGCTTGCAGGATTAGGTCAGAGAAATAGCGCGTGGCAAAGTTTCGCAGGTTGATGCGTGCATCTTCGATTTGCTGGCCGGTCACCGCCAGTTGTTTGACCAGGCGAGTGTTGAGCTCGTCAAGCCTCCCCACCTCCATGGCCACCTTCTCATCGTTCTCGATAGCAACAGGCAACTGGTTGTTGAGCACGTCACGGATTACGCTGGCTCGCATTTCGTTGGCCAGCGCAGTGCCGCCGCCATTCTGCTGGATCTTGCCAATAGTGGCCGTCTGCAGGGTTACGATATGAGACAGCGCCTTGAATTGTTCTAGATTGGCTAACCAGTGCTCCACGCCCATGTCGAAGGGGTTGGCGGCTATCGCTACGATGGACAAACTGGCCGCTTCCTGATCAGTCAGCCCGATCTGTTCGCGTAAGCGACCCTCCACGTTGTGGCGTTTGATCTGCAAGTTGGACAGGTAGTCCTGCTCGTCTTCTACATCGGCCACTTCATCAAAGCGGCTGAGGACGAAAATGGTGCGGGGTAGAAGATCCAAGGTACGGAACAACCAGGTCAAATCATCCTTGTGGCTTTCCTTGATGGGGTTAGTAGAGTTCATTACGTACAGCACCAAATGAGACTCGCTGACGTACTTTTTGGTGATGTCCTTGTACTTCTCGACGGTGTGAGTTTCGATATTTTCCTGTTGTTTGAAACCGAAAAGTCCGGGGGTGTCGATCAGTACGAAGTCTTCGCCGACCTCGTAGACTTTCACCTCGTTGGAAGACTCCTGGTGGCTGATCTTCATGCTGGACCTGTCCAGCTTCTCCATCCAGGCGGCCGCAATGGAAGTCTTGCCTTCAGAGAAACCACCAATCAGTGCGACTTTGAGTTTTTCCCCAGACACACTGTTGATGACAGTTTGCAGCTTGCCAATCAACGCAGGGTCGATCGGTATTCCGGCCTGTACGCCTTGCTCGAGAAAATCCTGCAACCTGTCGAGCAACGTCAGGGCGCTTGTCTGTTGGGCCTTGAATGTCTTGAGGGTGTTTTCCATTACAGATTTCCTGCGATTTCGATTTGTCGGGAGAGGATTTTCAAACGGTTGGTCGAACGAGATAGGGTGTTCACCTGGTTGGCCGCCTGTTTTGCAGGAGCCTCTAGCGCAAGGTCGAGCTGCTCGATGGTCCCTTGCATATCGCTCAATGCGGCGCCCAGGCTTTCATGCAGCGTGTCGTTCAATTGCACAGCTGCGCTGCGCAGATTTTTATCGAGGGCCTCACGTTGTTGGGACTTTCTGTAGTCTGAGCTGAACGCGCTGTAAATGGCTTTACCGACCGAGACCAATGCGGCAAGTACTGAGGCGCCGACGATCCACAGACTGGCACCGCCTGTGAATGGTGCTGCGGCGATTCCCACCAAGCTGCCCAACAGCCCGGCGACCTTGATGCCGTTGTCGATCTTTATGTTGAGATTAAACTGCTCGTTGAATCGCATGCTGCCGAGCTTTGCATAACTTGCGGTCAGTTCCTGAGCATGTTGTTCGAAGCGGCCGAGAATATCCTCTGCCGCTTTCTGGAATGTGCCGACCTCTGCGTTCACAGCCTCGGGCAGTTGCTTGCCAAGCAGTTTCTGCTGGGTTTCAAGCTGCTCGGTCAAGGCAGCCTTGAAAGCGTCGTTGCTGATGTCCTTTTCAATGCTCGCATAGACGTTGTTACGCACCTTGCTGGCGAAGTTGTCGATCAAGGTTGAACCGCAGGACTCCAAACGTTTTTTCAGTGCCTGAAAGCTGCTGCTCAACTGACTTTTGGCGCTTTGCTCTTCCTGAGAGAGTTTTTTCGACAGTGCATCCAGAGTTTGCTGAATGCCTGACAGTGTCGTGGTGCTCTGGTTGAGCGCATCATTGGCCTTGTTGAAGTTGGCCCGGATGATCTTGCTATTGCAGTTAAGGATCAACCGTTCACCAAGCAGTTGCAGGAAGGCGCGCAGCCGGGATTTCTCCAGCATTTCGTCAGCGCCGAAGTCCTCCAGCATTTTGGTGCGCCGTTTGGCATTCTGCGAGCCCGGAGCGAGGTGGTCGGTCGAGGCGAGGAATGCCGGTAGTGCGCTCAGTGGGAACACCCCTTGATAGTGTTTGCCAAGCTGCTCGCTCATCTTCTCGTCAAGCCCGGCAAGGCTGATACTTTCGTCCTCGGAGATCAGCGCTCGGTTAGCCAATGAGTGCTTCGGGCTGGTGATCTTCTTGTTGAAAATGGTCCAGACCTCGGTTTGCGCCGCCAGGTGCTGCTTGATCTTCTCCAGTGTGCCTTTGTGCTGCTCGTCGCCTGTTTGTGGTGGTGTAGGCTGGTTGGTGACGTAAAACACTGCGTGCGCGGTCTGCACGGCACGTTCTATCTGATCAAGTACCAAGCCTTCCTTACCCTCGATACCTGGTACGTCCAGAAGTGCAAACGGCTGGCCGTCCAGCTCGAACTCATAGCGCTTCGTCTCTCGGGTGTAGTCGGCCTGCCCGTCACCTATGATTTCTCCATCGGCATGAACTTGAAGCTGCGCCAACAGATCCGACAGCTGGTTTTCGTTTTCCAGGTGCTGCTGAACGAGCGCTTGCTGATGCTGTGTTGTCTGTATTTGTTGTGCAGTCAGTGCTGCACAGGCGTGATCGCGCGCTGTTGTTATCTCGCCCAACTGCCGTTCCAGAGCAACGCGCTCATGGCTCGACTTCTGCAATTCGGTGTTCAAGGTCGCGGCAGCGCTATCGCGTGCCTGAGTGGTTTTGGTCAATGAAGCGGTGGCGTTGTTCAACTCGATTTCTTCGGGCATTTTTCTGAACAGGCTCAGAAGGTTCTGCCAGAGAGAGGCGATACTTTTGCGTGTGGCGAGAAGAGTATGCAGGCGCGTGACGGACGCAAGGGCGTGTTTGTGCGCTTGCTCGTGCTGTTCCAGTGCCGTGCCAAGCCGTTGGGTCAGCTCACTGGATTGAGCGTTGGCTTGATTGAGGGCACTTTGGGCTTGGCTGAAGGGCTGTTCGAACTGCTGCATTGTGGCACTGAGCTGCTGCGTCAGTTCGCCAAGACGCAGTTCGGCCAGCTCAATGTTCTGCTGCAGCCGCTGCAGGTTTTCTTCTGTGATCCCGTACTGCTCGCGCAGCTTGCGGAATGCCTGCTGGCTGGCCCGTTTTCCGGGTTCTTGCAGCAGGATGCGCAAGGTCTCGATGAGGGTGGACTTGCCCGCGCCCGTTTCGCCATAGAAAGCAATGGTGAATGTATTCCACTCGGCATTCTTCTCCAGTTCGGCGAGCCGCTCATATAAGGCTGTACGATGCTCGCTAAGCCGCTGGAGAGCCTCTGCGCGAGCTTGATCCAGTGATGGGTCCACCGACGGCTGCCTCAGTTCAGCAATGATCAGTGATAGTTCGTCGTTGATTTGCTGGTAAACATCACGTGGGCTGTTCAGTTCAAGTTTCATGTTTTGAGCTTTGACGGGTTGCGCAGGCGCGCGGGTTGGCAGGATTGCTTCAGCGGGGGCTTGAGCAGGCTCTGGCGAAGGGGGCGTGTGGACCTTGAAGCGAGTCTCGGTCAACACCTCGGGAAGCCGCTCCCAGTAATCGGTGTGGCCGAACTCGTTCATTTCGATGCTCTCGAAGTGTTCGACCTCATTACGTCCCAAGCAGGTTTCACCCATGTTCAGCAGCAGGGTCTTGTCTGCCTTTGAATAGGCATTGATCAACCGACCTTGAAGCAGGCCCCGCATTTTGCGTGCTTCGATGGCCGTTACCTCAACCGCTGCCGCCATCAGCAGCACATCTTTGATCGCCAGTTGCTGCCGGTTTGAAAGGGTTTTCAGGCTGCTGATGACCAGTCTGCCGCCGAGCGAGTGACCAATCAGGTTGATGGTCTTGATTTGGGGGTGATGGCTGTTCAAGTACTTCTGGAGATGGTCGAGCAATACCGTGCCCATACTCTCAGCTCGTGCGCGGGCTTGAGTGAAATTATTCACCCGATCCTCGGCGAGCTTTCCCACAAGTCCTAAAGGTCCCAGAGGGGTACCTGTGAACGCTGAGCCGACATTCAGACCTGCCGCGCCTAGTTTCCAGAGTGAGGATTTGTCGAAACGCAGGTAGTGGTTCGAAGGCCAGAACGCGAATATGTTGGTGTAGTGCTTGAGCTGCTCGGGGATCTTGTCGAGCAGAAGCTGCTTGTCCCCATCACTATGGCCGGCGCTGTGGATGAAGATATTTGCTTCTGTGGAATTGGCGCCGGCAGACTGGGCGCTATGGAAGCGAAATGCTAAGGACATGAGTACTACTCCTTATCCACGGTCATGCTGCTTCGTGTAGCGTCGGTGGACAGAAGTGGTGCGGGTGCTTTGTCCCGGGTACAGTCGGGGCGGGTCTTTTAGGAGAAATTCCCTGAAGGTGGGCATCGCTACTTCCTTGTTGTTGGGCAGGGTGACGTTTTTTGACGTCATCAATGCAGCGAATTTACCCTGTTTTGATGGCGATTTGCCATTTTTTGCGGATGGGAAGAGTTTAGGTCTAGGGGTTGAAGGTGCGGCAGAAGGAGGGACTGTAGCCGGCCCGAACTGATCTGAAAAACTCTGTAGCTATCTGTTTTATTAATGGTAAATGACCAGATTAATTGCCTGGAATACCAACTGGAATACTGTGATGCCTATTCCCAGCCTGCCAACTAACAACAGTGACGGCTGTAAGCCGACCTCCTCCGCAATAGCGGCCAACCTGGTCGAAGCGTCAGCCAGCTGCGACTGACCTGTGCGAGCCCTGCTCCGATAGTGGGCTTCGGCCCGGCGTCTACGCGGCGCATCGAACTGACGAAAAAGTCAATCATCAGCCTGTGCTGCACTTGCTAGAGCTTTTCACCACAATCAGATGCGCTTTGGGGGCAGTTCTCCAGGCTATGCGGGTTAAATGTCGAAAACCGCTTCGCTTAAGGACGCTGATTTTAGGGGTTGAGCTTTCAGCTTTACGACAGTTACGGCTCAGGCTAAGGTGCTGGCATAAGGACATGTTTCTCCAGCATTTGTCCATTGAAGGTTCTTGGTGCACGTATTGCACCTTCTCACTCCGAGTCTGTGGCATACCCGAAAACGCGCGCTTGGCAAGGTGCTGTCATTGACTTAACTGGATATGTCATTGGTGCGTCAGTGCTGGTAATCCAGTCCTGCTGAACATCAAAAGTGCTTAATTAAAGGCGGAAGGTATGGATTTTTCGACGTTGTTGCACCTATGGGGGGCAGCAAGCTCTGAGCAGCTGATCGCACCCAAAATGGTTGTTGGTCTCGTTTTCATTCTTTGCGCTTGGTATTTTGTCCGATACTTCTGTAGGTCATTCAAACTTAGTGCCCAGCTGAAACGTTTGACTGTTAGCTTGCAGAGTGTGAAAACTCTCGCTCCACCTCTTCGGCGCGCTGAACTTGAACGTCTGTTGAGTGGCGGCAGACTGGATCATTCTTGGCGCGAGTATGCGGAAACGCTGCACGATCAGTTCGAGCTCAAGGATGGCGAACAGGTACTTGTCCGATCGCGAGCCACCGCCGGAGCTGCGCACTTCTTCTCGCCCCAAAGCGTGGTTGATACCCCGTTGGGTACCGAATTCTATAAACATCTGCCGGGTATCTTGACCGGTATCGGTATAGTCGGAACCTTCTTCGGCTTGATGCTAGGTCTTCAGCACTTTGACCCGAGCACGCCTGAACAGGTTAACGCCAGCGTCGACAAACTATTGAAAGACGTGCTGTTCGCTTTCATCGGCTCCTTCATTTCAATCATGGCCTCCATCGCCGTCACGCTCACTGAAAAGTGGCGCCTGGGGCAATGCTACAAACTGCTTGAGGCACTCAACGAAACAATCGACGGGCTTTTTGACAGCGGTGTCGGTGAGGAATACCTGGCTGAGCTGGTGCGCTCCAGTGCTGAAAGCTCGGTGCAAACCCGTCAGCTGAAGGACAGCCTGGTTACTGATCTGAGGGAAATGTTACAGAACCTTGTTGATACCCAGGTCCGTGAAAGCCTCAAATTGGCAGATACCTTGTCGACGACGTACCGGGATTCTGGGCAGCTGCTGGCCGACCAGGTGAGCGGTGCAATCGAGAACAGCCTCAAGTCGCCGCTTGAAGCCATCGCGGGTGCAGTACAGGCCGCCAGTGGCGAACAGTCCGGGCAGGTACAGAACCTGCTTCAGGATGTTCTGGTGGCTTTCATGACCAAGCTGGAAGGTACGTTCGGCCAGCAGTTCAATGGCCTGCACGAGTTGATGGGCCAGTCGGTTGCCGCCATGCAGTCGATGCAGCAGGGCTTCTCGACGCTGATCCAGGACATGCGTTCGGCTAGCGAGTCCTCGAATCAAAGCAGTTCGACCATGATTGCCCAGCTACTGGCCGATATGCAGGCCGGGCAAAACGCCATGCAAGCGGGGATGAACGAGATGCTCGCCAATCTTCAGGCTTCGGTTTCCCGTATCGGCAACGAAGGGGAGGGGGCTGGCGTTCGAATGGCCGAGCAACTGGAGAAGCTGTTCGCTCAAAGTGAGGCTCGCCAACAGGCAATGGCCGAGAATCTCCAGGCTTTTGTCGAGTCGATCAAGCAGAGCATCGGCCAAGGCCAACAGGAAACCATGGCCAAGATTGCAGGCTCCGTCGAGGTGCTGGGTGCACAGCTCTCGGCCGTCTTCAAGCAACTGGAACAGGGTCAGCAGCAGATGGATCAATCCACCCGTGCCGCCCAAGCTGACCTGCACCAAGGTACCCGCGACCTGGTGGGCGGCCTCGACGAGCAAGTCAAGGCTTTGCTGCAGACGGTTTCCGAGCAACAGAAATCTGCCCAGGACACCGTCAATGCATTGAGCGCCCAGACAGAGCAGCATCTGCACAGTATGCAGCTGGGTGCGGACAAGATGCGGGCGGCGGCTGAGCGATTTGAAACTGCCGGACAAAGCGTTGCGCGAGCCAGTGAGTCGACGGCGGGGTTGATGGGTACAGTCCAGGGCGCAGGGGCTGAGCTTGCACAGGCGTCGCGTGAGCTGAATACCGTTGTCGCGGATTACCGGAACAATCGTGAAGCGTTAGCGAAAACGCTCGCGGTCATCGAAGGGGTGGTTGCCAGCGCCCAAGGGGAGGCCAGCGGTCGCAGCCAATATCTTCAGGACCTGAAGGTTCAGAGCGAGCGGATGCAAGCGCTTAATCGTGAAGTGTATGAATACCTCGAAAACATCAGTGGTGTGCTGGGTAACGGCTTTAAGGAATTCGGTGATGGCATGGATCGGGTATTGAGACAAACCTTGGGTAGCCTTGATACCGAGCTCGATAAAGCAGTCAAGAGTCTTGCTGGCGGAGTGGAAGGGGTCAAGGAAAGTCTGGAAGACTTCGGCGACATCATGGAACGCATCAAGCGGTAAGGGAGGCTAGTCGATGTTTGGTAAGCAAATGCCTTCAGCTGCCCGTTCAAAAGACGAGGGAGAGAAACCTTTCTGGATCTCCTTCGCCGATTTGATGACTGCAATGATGATTCTGTTTCTCGTGGTCATGGTGGCGGCGTTGAGTTCTGTGACGCAGCGTATCAACCAGGCGGAACAGGGGGAGAAGCAGCGTAGCAAGGATATCAGTCAGATTTGCGAGCACCTTAGCCTCAAGGCGAAGACTGCCAGCAAGACCATCATCGTGGACTGCAAAGACAACCGGATCAGTTTTGGCGATGCTGGCCGCTTTGGGCATAACCAGTATGCGCTGAGCAATGATGGCCAATCGGCACTGCAGGAGGTCGTGCCGATGATTCTGGATGCAGCTAACAGTGAAGAGGGACGTAAGTGGTTCAAACAGGTTGTGATCGAGGGATCGACCGACACCGACGGTTCCTACCTTTACAACTTGCACCTTTCATTGCAGCGTTCGGAGTGGGTGATGTGCAGCCTTCTCGATAGTCGCAGCCCGCTCCAGGTAGGATTGTCGCCGGAGCACCAGCAGCAAATCAGATCGATGTTTCTGGCGGGTGGAGTCTCCTTCAACAATGCAAAGGATACCAAGGAAGAAAGCCGGCGAGTTGAGTTGCGTATGCAGTTCTTTGGCTTAAAGGAGAAGGAAGGCAACCTCAAGCCAGATGTGCCGGTCTTCTCTAACACTGATCTGGAAAAATGTCAGTTGGCGATGAATCGATGACCAGCTCAATCGCGAGGCTTTCCGCCGCAATTAGCCACAGTCTGTCAGCACATCGCACGGGGCAGGCCCCTGAACTGTTGGAGCGATTCCCCCGGCTGGCAGCTGCGGGAGTCGATCTTTACGAGCGATTCGAGCGTGCTGAAAAGGCTTTGCCGCCTCCCGAAGAAAAGCGTCGTGCTGCGATAAGCAAGTTTCGCAATGTACTGCCACTTAACGCCTCGGAATGGCGCTTGGTGTTCGCCGGCCTTTCAGACAAGAGTGAGCGAGTCGGGCCAATACTGGACGATGAGCAGCTTTACGCCCGGGTGCACGAAGAAGTGCATCAGCGTATCGAAAAGCGAAGGCTGAGCCGCCGGGATTGGTTGGCGCTGTGCTTCAGCTACTTTGGCTATGACGCCGTTATGCCCTCGCAGAATGCTAATTGGTGCTTATTGCGTGAAGACGTTCAGCTCGGATTCGAATGCGTCAGGGACCAGCAGAAGCGCGAGAAGGAGTGGGTGCAGATCGTTCAGCAACATCAGGAGCTTTTCTCCGAGCAGGCAGGCGCCGTGCTGGGTGAACAGATGTTCAAGGGCGAGATCAGCGACCTTTCGGCATTGCAGACGATTGCGCAGATCCCTGACAACAGTTGGCTATGGCGCAGGATCTTCAGCGTACTGATTTCTCGTATTTTCATTCTGGATGATGCCGAGTTTTCTGAGCGCTTGGCCGACCTGGTCGACATCGGCCGGCAGCATCCGCGGTACATGAATGACATTCTGAGTGCATGCCTGTCGCGTTACCACTTGGCAGTTTATCGGGAGAAACCATCGTCGCTGCTCAAGCAGCTCGCGCTCGACAATTGGGGCAGTCCACAGATCCGTTCCAGACAAAACAGCTGGCTGCAGTATGTCGATAAAGATGTCTGTGCGATGGTGGTGGCGTGGTTTGCGAAGGAGGATCTGGAGCACTTCTTCAACCTGCTGAAGGGCGATGATGACGTCGATCAGTCACGCCTTTTCTACTGGCTGCGGTTTGCAAACCAGATGAGCTACACCCGAATCGTCCTGGGTTCGGATGCATGGAATAACAACGGTCGAGACTTTGTCCATTTCCGCGAGAAGAACAAAGGACGCCTAGGCCGGCTGATAGGCGCAGCTGGTCATAACAATGCTGTAGTCATGCAGATCGGCAACTACTTTTTCGTTGAGTTTTCGGGAATGGGGGCCTGCTATGTGTATCAGGCAGACAAATCACCCTTTGATCCAGACAAGTCCCATCTTGAGCTCGCTACCGAAATTAAGCAGCGCGATCGTGTGGTGGAGTGGATGCGTCACTTCCCGGCACCGAGCCGCCCTGATCGCGTTGAGGGCTGGCTGAGTAAGTTCGATGACACTCTGGAGCGACTGGGCATTCATATTCAAAGCCAAGACTTAGAGCCTGCCACGCCGAGACTACTGTCGTTTGACTATCAGGTTCGTGAATCCATGAAGTCAGTAAAACATACGCTACATGATCGGCGCGCACAGGGCGGCGCAATCCATATTCAGCTGGAGGAAAACGATCAGGCTGCCATCATCGCTCTACGGCGATTGGGCTTTAAGGCGGAGAATCACCAGCCACTTCGGTTCTGGAGAGAGTAATGTTTAAGCGCTTTCTGAAAGGCATTGGCCTGCAATCGAACCCGGCAGAAGAACATACTGAGCCGGTTTTTTCCGTTGAGGAGCAGGGCATCTGTTATCCCCTGAGCTTCGCGGAGAATACGGAGTCCTGGTCGCTGGCGAGTTATCTTGATCAGCTGGAAGAAGAGGAGTTCGTCTCCCAGCTGAGCGATCGCTGGCTGCTGACGTGGGATGAGCTCTACCGGCTGCTGGATGAGCCCGAGCACGTAACGAGCCTGCCGCTATTGGGGTTGCCGTCGCAGACAGCCCTCATTCCTCAATTGAGCAGCCAGGGCAGCCTTGCCTCCGACGATTTCAAAGTCTCCATCAGTGGTTGGCGTGATCCGCAGTCCAATGCCAATGTGCAGGTGCAGCGAACGGGGGCCATTGTTCAGTATCAGGGAGCCACAGAAATGTTGCCGGAAGCGTCCTGGAAACTGACTGGTGCGGTACGACAGCTTTATCTGGCACAACAAAATGAGCCTGGTGAAGTAACCAACCAGATCGGCTGGGCCAGCATCAGAAAGCTGGCGCGCAAGGCTGGAGCTGGTATGGATGGCTTCCTGGACAAGACCGTGGTTATCAAACCCGAGAAGCTGCGGCTCAACCCACGAAAGTCGACGCTAGGCGACACACCGGTTATCGAGTTGCAACCAAGCTTCGAAGGCCAGCCGGCCAACTGGCTTGAGAGCTTTGACGGTGCCAAGCAGGTTCAGGATCGATACCGGGTAACGGGTGACGATGGATCGTTAACTCATGTTCTGATTGAGCCTGAAGTCAAATCGGTGCTGGACTATGTGCGCTCGTTGCCCGGGCGTCGGGTTGCTGGTGACGATGCCCTTTCATTCGTCCGTAACCCTTACAGCACACTCGGCGGAAGTGCTGCGCAAGTGCTGGATGCCGAGGCCTATGAAGACGAGCTCGCCGAGGCAGGCATTTTCTTTCATCGCTTCCATCTTGAACCCAAACTGAATGAAGCGGGCCAGCGTATCGAGCAGGTAACACTGACGCTCGAACCAATTTCTCCAACCCCGCAAGTGTCCATAGAAATTGAGTTCAAAGCGGCCCATGAATTCGCGCCGCTCGTGCATGAACTGCAACTGAAATTGGCCGCCGGCATGCCTGCGGGCTTCTGGCAGGGCTATGAGCTGGAGCTTAGCGATTTTGATTTGCGCCAGATGTCGGGCCTTAATGACCTGCTTAAACGGTGGCAAAGCGAAGCGGCCGGTATCGAGTTTGACTCGGTCTTGGACCTGTCCCTCTACGGCGACCGTGTGACGGGTATTGGGGAAGCGGAAAGAATCACTTCGCCTTTCCTGGTAAAAGAGGCGACCGAGAACTGGTTGCCTAAGGATGTAGCGGCGCTTGGCATCGACGCAGAAATCCTTGGGCGTTGGGATCCCTCCGACCGCACTCAATTTGAAGCGTTTGAGCAAAGGCTGGACGAAGCTCGCGCGGCCGGTGATGAAACGGTCTTTTTGCCAGAGTCCGAGACGCCACTCTCGATTGCCGCTGCCGAGCAACTGTTTGATGCTTGGTCGAAGAAGATCGCACCTGTCGAGAGCGGCCAGGGCGAGCAACTGGGAAAGGTTGGGCGCGCCGTACTGCAAATCGGCCACAACATTGATGAGCCGACCTACGTTCAAGTGCGTCAAGCAGCGTTACGCGCTGCTTTGGATGCAACACCAGAGTTGCCTGTCTTGCTCAAGCCTGAGGTTGTCCTGCGCGAGCATCAGCTTCAAGGCGTGGCGTGGTTGCAGCATTTGTTCCGCTTGTCTCCCACTGACGTGTCGGGTTGCTTGCTCGCTGATGACATGGGGCTTGGGAAAACGATCCAACTGCTCACCTTTCTGGTCTGGTACCTGGAGCAGTACCCACAGGATCAGCCAACACTGATCGTCGCTCCGGTCTCATTGCTCGATAACTGGGAGCGTGAGCTTCACCGGTTCTTCTTCGCTGACGCAATGCCAGTGCTGAAGCTGTATGGCTCGGCCTTGAGTGCAGTGAAGTTCAAGAAAGAAGAAATCCCTGCGGACTTGAAAGCCAAAGGCATCAAGAACTTGCTGCGTCCGGGTTGGATGGGCGACGCCCGAATTGTCCTGACGACTTACGAGACACTGCGTGATCAGGAGTTCTCCCTGGCGCGCCAGCAATGGTCCATCGTCGTGTGTGACGAAGCTCAGAAGCTGAAGAACCCTGCTGCACTGGTGACTCAGGCGATCAAAGCCATTCCGGCGAGATTTCGAGTGGCGTGCACCGGTACGCCTGTTGAGAACACCCTGATCGATCTCTGGTGTCTGTTTGACTTCATTCAGCCAGGATTCCTGGGCGGGTTGAACCAGTTCGGTCGCGAATATCAGCGCCCAATCGAAGCTGCGCTGGAGCGAGACACGGTTGCCCTGGATCGCCTGCGTGGGCTTATCGATCCACAGACTTTGCGCCGAACCAAGCAAGATATTGCCAAGGACCTGCCGGCCAAAATCGAAGACACAGCCTGTCGTTCACTTGGCATGCATGCTTTGCAACGCAATCTGTACCTGTCCGAAATATCGGCATACAGCCAGAAGCAGCAGATCGAAGAACAGCTCGATCAAAAGACCTCCGGCATGCTTGGGTTGCTGCACAAGCTCAAGCTGATTTGTGCCCATCCTTACAGCGTTCAACCAGATACGCGGTTGCGTGACAACTCGCCGAAGCTTCAGTGGCTGATGCAGACGCTCGAGTCCATCAAAAGGGCCGGCAACGGCGACAAGGTCATCGTATTTACCGAGCTGCGTGATATTCAGCGTGAATTGCAGCACGCGATTCAGCAGCATTTCGGATTGCGGGCGACGGTCATCAATGGCGACACCAGTACCAGCAGTCAGAGTGCCAATAGCAGGCAGAGGCTGATCGACCAATTCCAGGAGCTGCCAGGTTTCGCCGTCATCATCCTGTCCACTATCGCCGTCGGGTTCGGGGTGAACGTGCAAGCGGCCAACCACGTAATTCACTTCACTCGTTGCTGGAACCCGGCCAAGGAAGATCAAGCGACGGATCGGGCTTATCGGATTGGGCAGGAGAAGGATGTGTATGTGTACTACCCGACGGTTCGCGATGCGGCGATGCCGACGTTTGAGGCGACGCTGGATGAGCTGCTGAGTAAGCGACGCGCGTTGGCGCGAGATATGTTGAGCGGCGCTTCGGAGCTTCAGGCTTCGGACTTTGAGGCTGTGCTGAACGCGCAGTGATGTCCGATTTGCCAAGTGTCACCGCTCGTCGATATGCCAATTATTGGTACAGATGCACTCATCTCCGAACGTGCTAATTCGCAAGAACCTGCGAACTAGGGCGGGCGCGCCAGTGGTAATTGAGTGGATTGTTTACCTGTTCGCACATCCAGTGTTGGCACTGGGCGCTCCGCGGCTTAATGTGCGCGGCATCCAGGGCGCCGATGAGCCCCAGGCCGTAACATTAGGTCGGCCCGCAAAGTTAAACTCCCCTTTTTGCCTGTACTCCAAGGAATCTTTGAGTGAACACGGAAAACCATTCTCAGACGGCCGCTTTTCTCTGGTCGATTGCCGACCTGCTGCGCGGTGACTTCAAACAGTCCCAATACGGCCGCATCATCCTGCCATTCACCCTGTTACGGCGCATGGAGTGCGTACTCGCACCGACCAAGGATGAAGTAATCAAGCAGACATTTGCCCAAGAAGGCCGCCCGGATACCGTGCGCGAAATGATTCTGCTGCGCGCTGCCGGTCAGCAGTTCTTCAACGCCTCGCCGCTGACCCTTGGCACGCTGTCCGACACTCAGACCGCCGCCGACTTGATGAGCTACGTGCAGGCGTTCAGCAAGGATGCCCGTGAGATCTTCGAGCACTTCCACTTTGAAGACTTCGTCCAGCAACTGGAAACCGCCAATCTGCTGTATCAGGTGGTGCAGCGCTTCGCCGCCACTGACCTGAGTCCCGAGTTCATCAGCAACTTCGGCATGGGCATCATCTTTGAAGAGCTGATCCGCAAATTCGCGGAAAGCTCCAACGAAACGGCCGGGGAGCACTTCACTCCGCGCGATATCGTGCACCTCACCACCTCGCTGGTGATCACCGATCAGGACCACAAGCTCGCGCCCAACAGCATTGTCACCATCTATGACCCAACCGCTGGCACCGGCGGCTTTCTGTCTGAGGGTGATGAGTACATCCAGTCCATCAGCGAGAAGGTCAGCGTGTCGCTGCACGGCCAGGAGCTTAACCCCGAGTCCTATGCCATCTGCAAGGCGGACATGCTGATCAAGGGCCAGGACGTGGCCAGCATCAAACTCGGCAACACCCTGTCCAACGACCAGTTGGCCGGCAAGCGCTTCGATTTTATGCTCAGCAACCCACCGTTCGGTGTGGAATGGAAGAAGGTGCAGAAGCAGATCATCGACGAGCACACGGTTAAGGGCTTTGATGGCCGCTTTGGCCCCGGCCTGCCACGGGTGTCCGACGGTTCGCTGTTGTTTCTCCTGCACTTGGTCAGCAAGATGCGCGACCCGCGCGACGGCGGTTCGCGCATCGGTATCATCCTCAACGGTTCGCCGCTGTTTACCGGCGGCGCGGGTTCGGGAGAGTCGGAGATTCGCCGCTACCTGCTGCAAAACGATCTGGTCGAAGCCATTGTCGCGCTGCCCACCGACATGTTCTACAACACCGGCATCGCCACCTATGTGTGGATTCTCTCCAACCACAAGGCCGCTGCGCGTCAGGGCAAGGTGCAGTTGATCGACGGCAGCCAGCACTACGCCAAAATGCGCAAGTCGTTGGGCAGCAAGCGCCAGTACATTACCGAGGATCAAATCAGCGAGCTGGTGCGCCTTTATGGCAGCTTCGAGCAAACAGCCCAGAGCAAAATCTTCCCCATCGACGCCTTCGGATACCGTCGCATCACCGTTGAACGACCGCTGCGCCTGAACTTCCAAACCAGCGCCGAACGCATCGCTAAAGTGCTGGAAGAAAAAGCCCTGCAGAAACTCGACAGCGACGCTCAGCAGCACCTGCTGGCTGCCCTGCAAGCGATGGACGCCAGCGTGCTGCATCGCAACCGCGAGCAGTTCAGCAAGCTGCTAAAAAAATCCCTCGCCGCGCACAGCGTCAGCCTTAGCACGCCGGAACTCAAAGCCCTGATGAGCGCCCTGAGTGAGCGCGACCCCGAGGCGGATATCTGCATGACCAAAGGCCAACCGGAAGCGGACGCCGGCCTGCGCGACAACGAGAACGTGCCGCTGGGCGAGTCGGTGTACGACTACTTCCAGCGCGAAGTCATCCCCCATGTGCCGGATGCCTGGATCGACGCAAGCAAAACCGATGCACAGGACGGCGAGGTCGGCATTGTTGGTTTCGAGATTCCATTTAACCGCCACTTTTATGTATTCCAGCCACCTCGCCCGCTGGCCGAGATCGACCGCGATCTAAAAGCCTGCACCGATCGCATCAAGCAGATGATTGAGGGGCTGTCGGCATGAGCTTCCCTGCCTATCCGGGGTACAAGCACTCCGGTGTTGAACTGCTTGGTGAGCTTCCTGAACACTGGACGTTAAAGCGGTTCAAGAATGTTTTTGAGGAAAGGGCTGAGCGAAGCGCAGATGGATTAGAAGAGCTTTTGTCGGTTTCCGCATATTTCGGGATAAAACCAAGATCTGAATCGCGCGATGAAGGTGATCATCTATCCCGCGCGGAGTCTCTTGAAGGGTACAAAGTGTGCCATCCAGGTGACCTCGTTATTAACATCATGCTTGCGTGGAATCGAGGGCTTGGCTTTTCTTGGCAGAGCGGAATCGTTAGCCCTGCGTACTGTGTTTTCCATGTCACAGACGGGTCTTCCCCTAAGTTTCTTGATTACTTGGTTCGCTCAGATGAGTGCATCAGGTATTTTAAAACTCACTCCGCCGGCATTATGGACTCTCGTTTAAGGCTTTACCCTGAGTCTTTTGGCCGCCTCTTCACTGCAATTCCACCTACCTGCGAACAAACCCAAATCGCTCGTTTCCTCGACCACGAAACCGCGCGCATCGACGCGCTGATCGAAAAGCAGCAACGCTTGATCGAACTGCTCAAGGAAAAGCGTCAGGCCGTGATTTCCCACGCCGTCACCAAAGGCCTCGACCCCATGGTGCCGATGAAAGACTCCGGCGTGGAGTGGCTAGGTGAGGTGCCGGCGCATTGGGATGTGGCCAGGGTAAAAAATGTAGCGAAGCTTGAAAGCGGGCATACTCCAAGTAAAGATTTTCCAGAATATTGGGAGGGAGGAGATATACCTTGGGTATCGCTCAATGACAGCAAGAAACTGAAAATTGTCGACTACATTGAAGAAACTCAGTTCATGATTACTGAGTTGGGGGTCAGCAATTCTTCAGCAAGGCTTTTGCCAGCTAGAGCCGTTGTGTTCACGAGGGATGCATCGATTGGCTTGGCAGCGATCACTACGAAGAAAATGTGTGTGTCGCAGCACTTGATTGCTTGGATATGTAACGAAAGCCTTGTACTCCCTGAATACCTGCTTCTTGTTTTCTACGCAATGGAACAAGAACTTGATCGGTTTACGTTTGGGGCCACTATCAAGACGATAGGGATGCCTGATATTCGAAAGCTCTTAACAACAGTTCCTCCACTAGTCGAGCAGACTCAAATTGTGGCGGATTTGAATGTTAAGCGCGAACTCATCGAACGACTGATACAAGAGTCAAATACTGCACTGACGCTGCATTCAGAGCGCCGCTCCGCCCTAATCTCCGCCGCCGTCACCGGCAAAATTGACGTGCGCGGTTGGCAGCCACCGGCCAGCGCGCCAATTCCTGAATTAGCACAAGAGGCCGTGTAATGGCGGACAGCAAGGAAGCTCAGTTTCAGCAAGACATCATCAACGCCTTGGCCGCCCAAGGCTGGCTGGTCGGCACCGCCAGCGGTTACGACCGCCGCACGGCGTTGTATACCGAAGATGTGCTGGGCTACTTCAAGGAGGCCTGGCCGGAGCGTTGGGACAAGTTCGCCAAGGCCAACCCGAATAACCCGGATGATGTGCTGGTGCAAAAGCTGGTACGTGAGCTGGAGCAAAGCGGCACCCTGGATGTGCTGCGCCATGGTTTCAAGCTGCCGGCGGTGAAGGTGGAGCTGTGCAGCTTCCAGCCCGACCACGGCATGAACCCGGACACCCTCAAGCGCTACCAATGCAACCGCCTGCGCGTAGTGCCGGAGGTGTCCTACTCGCCCCATGCCCGTGATGCGGCTAACGGCGGACAGAGCTACAACCCACGGCTGGATCTGGTGCTGTTTGTCAACGGGATCCCCACCGCCACGCTGGAGCTGAAAAGCGAGTTCAAGCAGTCGGTGGAAAACGCCAAGCGCCAGTTCCGCCAAGACCGCCCGGTCAGAGACCCACTCACGCGCAAGCCCGAGCCGCTGCTGACCTTCAAACGCGGCGCGCTGGTGCACTTTGCCGTAGGCCAGAACGAGGTGGCGATGACCACCAAGCTGGCGGGTAAAGACACCTTCTTCCTACCCTTTAATCTCGGCAGCGAGGAAGGCGGCGCGGGCAATCCGATACCTGAGGACGACAGCCAATACTCCACTAGCTACTTATGGCAACGTTTGCTGCAGCCGGATACGTGGCTCAAAGTGCTGGGTCGCTTTCTGCACTTGGACAAGAAAACCAATGAAAGCTTCGATGGAACGCTGGTGACCAGGGAGACGATGATCTTCCCGCGTTACCACCAATGGGAAGTGGTTAATAAGCTAATCGATACCACCCGCACCGAAGGGCCGGGCAAGCGCTATTTGATCCAGCACAGCGCCGGCTCGGGCAAGTCCAACTCCATCGCCTGGACGGCGCATCAACTGGCCTCGCTGTACGACGATGCCGGCCAACGGTTGTTCAACTCGGTGATCGTGATTACCGACCGTACCGTGTTGGATAAACAGCTGCAGGACACCATCTACCAGTTCGAGCATGCCCAAGGCGTGGTCAAGCAGATCAACCTTGAAACTAGCAGCCAGAGCAAGTCCGAGCAGTTGGCCGAAGCACTGGCCGAGCAGACGCGCATTATCATCGTCACCATCCAGACCTTTCCGGCGCTGTTCGATGCCCTGGACAAGTACCCCAAGCTCGCCAGCGGGCGCTATGCGGTGATCGCCGACGAGGCGCATTCCTCGCAAACCGGCTCATCGGCCAGCAAGCTGAAACAGATACTCGGTAGTGATGCGTTGGATGCGGAAGAAGTCAGCGCCGAAGAGTTGCTCGACGCCGCCGTGCAGGCGCGCCAACCGAATGAGCGCATCAGCTACTACGCCTTTACCGCCACGCCCAAGGCCAAGACCCTGGAGCTGTTCGGTCGCCCGGCTGACCCGACGCTGCCGGCCAGTTCCAGCAACAAGTCGGAGGCGTTTCACCTGTATTCCATGCGCCAGGCTATCGAGGAGGGTTTTATCCTCGACGTGCTACGCAACTACACCACCTACAGCACCGCCTGGAAGATCGCCCACCCGGATGGCGAAGACGATGAGGTGGACAGCAAGAAAGCGCGCATCAAGCTGGCCCGTTGGGTGCGTCTGCACCCGTACAATATCAGCCAGAAGGTCGAGGTGATCGTAGAGCACTTCCGCGCCAATATCCGTGGCCTGCTTGGGGGGCAGGCCAAGGCGATGGTGGTGACCAGCAGCCGCCAGGAAGCCGTGCGCTACCAGTTGGCGATGAAGGCTTATGTGCAGCAGATGGGTTACAGCGATGTGCACCCGCTGGTGGCGTTCTCCGGTAGCGTGTTGCCAGATGAGGTAATCCCCGAAGAAGTGACGGAAAACAGTAACCTACTCAACGTTGGCCTGAATGGCCGCGATCTGGCGGACGCCTTCGACAGCCAAGACTTCAACGTGATGATCGCGGCCAACAAGTATCAGACTGGCTTCGATCAGCCCAAACTGTGCGCCATGTACGTGGATAAGAAGCTGCAAGGCGTGGACTGCGTGCAGACCTTGTCTCGATTAAACCGCACTTTTGGTGACAGCAAGGAAACCTTCATCCTCGACTTTTTCAACGAGCCGCAGGACATTCTCGACGCCTTCTTGCCGTACTACACCAAGGCCGAGCTGACCGATGTAACTGATCCACAGATCATCTACGACTTGCAGAAGAAGCTGGATGCCGAGGGCATTTATCACTGGCAGGAGGTTGAAGCATTTGCCTTGGCTTTCTTCGACCCCAAGGCGCAAGCCAGCAAGCTCAGTTATTACTGTGCGCCGGCCAAGGAACGTTTTGCCAAGCGTTATGCCTTCTCGCTGGAGTCACGCCAGCAAGCGTTGGATTACAAACGAATCGCCGAAACCACTGGGGATAGCGTCGGCTTGAAAAAAGCCGAGCACGCGCTGAAAGAAGCCGGTGAGCAGGTTGATCAGCTCGACCTTTTCCGCAAGAACCTGCAGGGCTTTGTGCGTCTGTACGAGTTTCTTTCGCAGATCGTGCCTTACGAGGATCGTGAGCTGGAGCAGTTGTGTGTGTACGCAAAGCACCTGCATCCGCTCTTGCGCGTAGATCGCCTGCTACAAGACGACGTCGATGTGGGCGAGTTGCAGTTGAGCCACTACCGCCTGAGTAAGCGCGCCGAACACCAGCTTCGCCTGCATGAGGAAACTGGCGAGTACGCTCTCAAACCTGGCAGTGATGTGGGTAGCGGGAAGCCCCATGACCCAGAGAAGAAGCGCTTGTCGGAAATCATTGATGCATTGAACGATATTTTCGGTGCTGAAGTTAGCGATGACGATCAACTGCAATTTCTCACTGGCATCGCCCAGCGCATCAGTCGTCAGGAAGATGTGATGGCCCAGGTGAACAACCATTCGGTTGATCAGGTGATGCACGGTTTGTTTCCCAAGCGGGTGCTGGACACCGTGCTGGATGCTATGACCGACCATGAGAAGCTCTCGCTGGAAGTGCTGGATAACGAAACGAAGAGCCGGGCGTTTGCACTGGTGATTTTGAAGATGCTGAAGACAGCCGCAGCCCTCGATGACAGCGGCGTACGCGGTGACTAGAAAGCTGCGAGCAGGGATAGGGAGTAACTGTGGCAATTCCGGATTTTCAAAGCGTGATGCGTCCAGTGCTGAGAACCGTTCAAAACGGTGAGTCGCTGCCGCTCAATGAGTTGCGTGAGCGGGTGGCGGATCAGTTTCAACTGACCGAGGACGAACGTAAGGAACGCCTGCCTTCCGGCCATCAGACGGTGATTAATAATCGCGTAGGCTGGGCTCGCACTTATTTGAACAAGGCGGGGCTGCTCTGCATTCCAGCCAAGGGCATGGTGCAGATCACCCAGCGCGGTCTCGATGCTTTGGCCAAGGGGCCGCAGCGAATCACGGTGAGCTGGTTAAAGCAGTTTCCCGAGTTTGCGGATTTCCATACGGCCAAGCCTCAATCTGTTGACGCACCCGCCATGCTGAATGTTGATATGGCCGAAATTACACCAGACGAGCAGTTGGCCGATGCGCATCAGGCGTTAATGCAATCCCTCGTAGAGGAGCTGCTGGCGCAAGTTCGGGCGGCCACCCCCAGCTTCTTCGAACAGTTGGTAGTCGATCTGATGATCTCTATGGGTTACGGCGGTTCGCGCAAAGAGGCCGGAAATGCGACCCATGCGACCAATGATGACGGCATCGACGGCATCATCAAAGAAGACAAGCTTGGCCTCGATGTGATCTACCTGCAGGCCAAACGCTGGGCCAACACGGTGCATCGTCCGGAGATCGACAAATTTATTGGTGCACTGACCCGGCAACGTGCGCGCAAGGGCGTGTTTATTACCACCTCGGAGTTTTCTGATGGCGCTCGCACTGCCGCGCTTGGATTGGATATCAAGGTTGTGCTGATTGATGGTGTTGAGCTGGCGCGACTGATGGTAGAGAACAATCTAGGTGTGAGCGTTAAGCAGGTCTACGAGGTGAAGCAGCTGGACAGTGATTACTTCGCGGGAGAGTAAATAGATTGCTGTGACAGCGGTAAATGAAGTCTGACATAGCTGCAAAGGCGGTGATAACACTAGCAATTTATCTACCTGAAACGGCTCTGGCAGGCACAAAAAAGGCACTTGCGATAAACGCTAAGTGCCAGATTTGTAACGCTTATTTGGTGGAGCCGGGGGGATTTGAACCCCCGTCCGCCAGTGCTCCGCTGTCGGTACTACATGCGTAGCCGTGTCTATTAAGTTAACCCTCAGCGACCCGACGGGCAGGGTGCTTTGGGCGAGTTGTGTAAGTTTTAGCCGCTTCGTCCACAACGTACTGCACGGCGATTCTGTTCTATATGACAATCATTTCGGGTTTACAGACATCCCCTGATGATTGCTGGGCCCGAAGGCACCAGGAGTGCATGTCAGCTGCAATTAAGCAGCGAGAGCAGCACCGTATTGGTCGTCATTGGCAACTATAAGAAGTTGCAACAGTGGATTTACGACTTCTGTTACCAAGTCGGCATGCACCTAAAGTTTCGTCACCGGCGTCGAATCCTAATCGGCCCCGAACTCATTGCCTCGTACATCAGGTGAGGCAATAAGCCTGCGCAGTGTACGCCAATCGGCCCCCGAGGCCAACCCGAAGGTTGGCCGGGGCGTGAATCAGTTGTTGGTGCCGGTGGATTTACGCAGTTCCACGATGGTTTGCGAGGTTTCCGCAATGCAGTCGTCGATTTTACCTTGGGCCTTGAGCGCTTTGGCTTTGGCAACACTGGTTTCAGCGCGCTGAGTCAGTTCTGGATTCGTAGACAGCTGCCCTTTGGCATTGTCGATGGTCTGGATGTTGGCATCGCACAGGTCGGCAGGCTTGTCGGCGGCGAACGAGGTGGAGGCCAGCATCGAGGCAGTAACGAACAGACCTAACAGTACAGAACGTTTCATGTGTATCTCCTTGAACTGAGGGATCCAGACTTCGCTGGCCGTCAGGACGGGCAACCGAGTGGAAGAAAAGCCCCGATTTTCGGGGTCTGTTCTGTGGACTACGGTCGCGCGCAAGGGTTCTATTTTTTCTTCAGCAGGCCTTGGCGCGGGTCACCCGGTCCACCAGATAGACCAGTCCGTGATAGTCGATGCCACCATGTTGCGTCAGGCCGATCTCACAGGTGCGGCTGGTGGAAATCCCCTCGCTGCAGTGCTGCACCGCGTCCTTAAGTGTGCGCAGCGAATGGCTGTTCAGCTCCGGTGTGGTGAAGCCCTTGTCGCCGGCAAACCCGCAACAATGAATGCCTTCCGGGATCACTACGGTCTTGCTGCATTTGCGCGCGAGATCGATCAACGCCTGGCTTTCGCCCAGATGCTGTGTGCTGCAGGTCACGTGAACCGCAATCGGTGCTTCCTGCGGGGTGAACTCCAAACGATCGAGAAGATGCGTACGGATGAAGCGCACCGGGTCGTACAGATCCAGGCGCACATTTCCCACATCCTGCACCAGACGCAAGGTGCACGGGCTGGTGTCGCAGTAGATCGGATCTAGCCCGCCACGACTGGCATGGAGGAGCGCGCTGATCAGTTCCTGGCGTTTGTGTTCGGCCTGTTCGGCGTAGCCTTTGGAGGCAAACGGCTGACCGCAGCAGAGGTTGTCCTGATTGTCCGGGAAGACTACTTGGTAACCGGCCTTTTCCAGCAGGCCACGGGTCTTGTCGTACAGCGACATCTGCTCCTTGTCGCCGGCTGCCGGGCCCATCACCCGTGAAACGCAGGCGGCCAGATAGACCACGCGCGGCCGTTCGTCCGACACGCTCGGGCTGAAGCGAATGGCTTTTTCCGGTTGCGGCATCGCATTGGTCCACAGCGGCACCTGGCCTTTGGACAAGCGCGTCAGCGTCGCCGAAAGCTTGGCCAGACGCGGTGTGCCGAGCAGCATCCGTGCGCCGTTGGCCACGTGCAGGGTGAAGCGTGCGCCTTGCAGGGTCTTGGCGAAATTTCCTTCGATCCAGTCAGCGGTTTTCTGATGCGTGGCGTTACGGGCGCGGAGCTTTTTCACCAGTTCGCCGGTATTGATGCCAACGGGGCAACGCTGAGCGCACAACCCGGTCGCCGCGCAGGTCTCGATGCCTTGGTACTCGTAGGATTGTTCCAGCTCGGTGGTGTCAACGCCGGCGCGTTTCTTCGCTTGAATGTCACGCCAGATCACGATGCGCTGGCGCGGGCTGAGGGTCAGGCCTTTTGACGGGCAGACCGGTTCGCAGAAGCCGCACTCGATGCATTTATCGACAATCTCGTCTGCGGCTGGCAACGGCTTGAGGTGCTTGAGGTGGATCTGCGGATCTTCGCTGAGCACCACGTCGGGGTTGAGGATGCCGTTGGGGTCGAGCAGGCGTTTGAGCTGCCACATCAACTGATAGGCGTCGCTGCCCCACTCCAGCTCAACGAACGGCGCCATGTTGCGCCCGGTGCCGTGTTCGGCCTTCAGCGAACCGCCGAACTCCACCGCCACCAGTTGCGCCACGTCGTCCATGAACGCCTGATAGCGTGCGACTTCTTCCGGACTGTTGAAGCCTTGGGTGAAGACGAAGTGCAGATTGCCTTCCAGTGCGTGTCCGAAAAGGATCGCTTCGTCGTAGGCATGTTTGTCGAACAGCGCGATCAGGCGATTGACGCCGATGGCCAGTTGCTCGACCGGGAAGGTCACGTCTTCGATGATCACCGTGGTGCCGGTTTTACGCACGGCGCCGACGGCGGGGAAGGTGTCCTTGCGGATCGCCCAGAGCTTGGCGTTCTCGGCCGGGTCTTCGGTGAAGTCGACCTGTTTTTCCACCGGGAAACTGACCAGCGAAGCCATGATCTGCGCCAGCTGTTCCTGCAGCAAAGTGGAAGAGGCGGCGCGGGATTCGATCAGCAGCGCGCAGGCATTGTTCGACAGGTGTTGTACGAAATCCGGCATGCCCGGTTTGTCCTGCACCGAACGCAGACTGCGCCGGTCCAGCAGTTCTACCGCCGACACCGGTTGGCTTTTCAGCACGGTGACCGCGTTGCAGCAGGTTTCCACATCCGGGAACACGATCAGTGCCGAGGCCTTGTTCGGGTGGTCGATCACCGTGTCGTAGGTCACCGCACTGATGAAGCCGAGCGTGCCTTCGGAGCCGACCAGCAGGTGGCTCAAGATATCCACAGGTTCGTCGAAATCCATCAGGGCGTTGAGTGACAGGCCGGTGGTATTTTTCAGACGGTATTTGTGGCGGATTCTCGCCGCCAGTTCGGCATTGGCGCGGGTCTCACGGCCCAATGTCGCCAGGCGCTCCAGCAGATCGCCGTGGCTGGCGCGAAACGCGGCGACACTGGCGGCGTCTTCGGTATCGAGGCGCGTGCCGTCGGCAAGAACCAGACGAATCCCGGCCAGGGTGTGATAGGTATTTTGCGCGGTGCCGCAGCACATGCCGCTGGCGTTGTTGGCGACGATGCCGCCGATTTTGCAGGCGTTGATCGATGCCGGATCCGGGCCGATCTTGCGCCCGAACGGTGCCAGCCACGCGTTGGCCTGCGCGCCGATCACCCCGGGTTGCAGGCGAATCTGCATGCCCTGGCCGCGAATCTCACGAGCGTTCCAGTTATCCCCCAGCACGATCAACACCGAATCGCTGATCGCCTGCCCGGACAAACTGGTGCCAGCGGCGCGGAAGGTCACCGGGACCTGATCGCGCTGGGCCAGTTTCAACAGCGCCACCACTTCGTCTTCGGACTCGACGCGGATCACCAGTTTGGGAATCAGCCGATAAAAACTGGCGTCGGTGCCGAAGGCCAAGGTCGACAGCGGATCGTCGAAGCGGCGCTCCGCTGGAATCAGTTGCTGCGCATCGCGCAGGAAATTCACCGGAAGCGTCATTGGTCCTCCAGGATCAGCACCACAAGGTCTTTCGGGCCGTGGGCGCCGTAGGCCAGCACTTGTTCGATGTCGGCAGTTTTCGACGGGCCGGACACCAGTAGCGCGTTGGTCGGCATGCCTTGGGCCCACTCGAATTCCTGTTGCACCTGATAGAAGTTGTCGCGGATTTCGCTGGCCTTGAGCAGGGCGAAATGCACCGGTGGCACCAGACTCATCAGTCGCGGTTCTTCACGGGTTGGCCAAAGGATCAGGCTACCGGTCGCGGCGATGGCGCCGAGGGTGCCGGTAAGGCTGGCCGGGGTGTCGTTGAACAGCTCGGCTTTCCATTCTTCCATCGGCCGGTTGTAGGACTTCAGCGTCGGCAGATCAGGATTGTTTGCCCAGTGTTGTGAGATGCGCTGCCCGTGAGGTGTAGTCGGTGCGATCAACAGGCTTGGCAACTGACGGTCACGCAGCAATTGCGCGAGCAGCGCCGGCCAGTCTGCGCCAGTAGTCAGATGGATCTCGGTGTGCACCGCTTCCATCAGTTTGCGCAGTTGCGGGATACGTTGCTCGGCGCTGTAGGTGTAAGGCTGCGTCACCAGATCGACGTCGAAGTCGTCGGCAATCGGTGTGGCGCCGGTCAGACTTTTCCGTAGCTTGGCGAGGATATTTTGCTTGGCGCTCATCAGCGGTCTCCCTGTTTGGCCAGATGCTCGCGGGCCATGTCATGCAGTGAGCGGGCGGCGGGTTTGGGTGCGCTGTGGTTTTGCGTCCATGGGCCGACATTGCTCGGGGTCAGGGCGCGCAGACGCGTGGCGAAGAACCCGAACAACCGATACAGCGTCGGCGAGCTGTTGAGTTTCGCCCAGGCGTTCCAGATGAAGCGTTCCTTGCGCGAATACTTGCTGCCCTGGCCGCGCATCACTTGATGCGGACTGTCCGGGGCTTTGACGTTCTCTTCGCGTAGGCGCCGCAGGATCGCCGGGATAGGAATTTTTACCGGGCACACTTCGCCGCAGGCGCCGCACAGCGACGAAGCGCTCGGATGATCCGGTACTTTCGCCAGACCGACCATGTGCGGGGTGATGATTTTGCCGATCGGTCCCGGGTAAACCTCGCCATAGGTGTGACCACCGACGCGGGTGTAGACCGGGCAATGGTTCATGCAGGCGCCGCAGCGGATGCAGTTCAGGGTCTGGCGCAGCTCGCTGTCGGCAAAGGCCTGACTGCGACCGTTGTCGAGCAGGACCAGGTGCACTTCCTGTGGGCCGTCGAGTTCATGTTCCTTGCGCGGGCCGGAGATCATGTTGACGTAAGTGGTGATCGGAATGCCCAGCGCCGAGCGGGTCAGCAGCGATAGCAGCGGCACCACGTCGCGCAGGTTTTCCACAACCTTTTCGATGCCGGTGACGGCGATGTGCACCGGCGGCACGGTGGTGGTCATGCGCCCGTTGCCTTCGTTTTCCACCAGCAGCAGGGTGCCGGTCTCGGCCACGGCGAAGTTGACGCCGGAAACGCCGATGTCCGCTTCGAAGAATTTCTGCCGCAGGACTCTGCGACCGATCTGAATGAGTTGGTCAACGTCCTTGGTGTACTCCACGCCAAGTTTGTCGTGGAACAAGGACGCGACCTGACCGGCATTCTTGTGGATCGCCGGCATAATGATGTGTGAAGGCTTCTCGTGGTCGAGCTGGACGATGTATTCCCCCATGTCGGACTCCAGGCATTCAACACCTTGAGCCTCGAGGAAATGGTTCATCTCCATCTCTTCGCTGACCATCGATTTGCCCTTGATCACTTGCCGCGCCTCGTGAGCGCGGATGATCGATAAGACGATGCCATTGGCCTCGTCCACCGTTTCCGCCCAGTGCACTGTCACACCGTTGCGGGTCAGGTTCTGTTCCAGTTGCTCGAGCAGGTCGGGCAACTTGGAGAGCGCACGCGCCCTGATCGAGTTGCCCAGGGCGCGCAAGTGTTCTCTTTCGTGGGCATCGCTGAAAGCCGCTGCCCGCTTGGTCATCAGTGAATCCATCGCAGTGCGGAAGTTGTTCCGTAGCTGCTGATCGCCCAAGGCGTTGTGCGCCCGGGTGCGGAAGTCTTCTTCTACGGCAACCGTAGGAATAATCGTCGAGGTGCTCATTTCGCACCTCCGGTTCGCTGCCAGAGGAAGCTCGCCAGGTGTTGCCCGCGCAGTGCTTCCTGCTGTTTTTCCAGCGAGCCGTTGATGTTCATCAAGCAGCCGCAGTCGGCACTCAAGACCTGATGCGCGCCGGACTCCTTCAACGCTCGGGTCTTGTCAGCCACCATCGCGCCGGAAATGTCTGGCATACGGACGCTGAATGTCCCACCGAAGCCACAGCATTCGCTTTCATGCTCATGGTTGACCCGTTCCACATTGCTCAACTGCGCCAACAACTCGCGGCCGTGCAGGTGGGTGTTCATCTCGCGGCGTGCCGAACACGAGGTGTGCAGCGCGACTTTGACCGGTTCGCCGCTGTCCTTGAGCTGCACCTTGCAGACGAACAGCAGGAACTCGGCCAGCTCATAGGTGCGGGCCGCAAGGGCCTGCACCTGTTTCAAGGTTTCCGGCTCGTCCTTGAACAAGTCGGCGTAATGCTCGCGCAGCATGCCCGCGCAGGAACCCGACGGCACCACCACCGGATAATCCCCGGCAAACAACGCCAGTTGCGAGCGCGCGACCGTCCGCGCCTGCTCGGTGTAACCCGAGGTGTAGGCCGGTTGCCCGCAGCAGCTCTGCCCCTGCGGGTACTCGACGCGGATGCCTTCGCGCTCCAGCAAGTGGATCGCGTCCATCCCGGCTTCGGGGTAGAACAGGTCGACCACGCAGGTCCCGAACAGGTAGACCCGCGACGGTTTCTCGCTGGGGTATTGCCGAGGTTCGGGCAGGGGCGGTGCGACGCGGGTGGCGTTGGGCACAGCGTTGTAAAAAAGCTCGCTCATCAGGCGTGTCTCCGGGTGGGCCCGGTTATCCGTCTGTGGCGGCTGCTGAATATAGACAGCATTGCTTTCAGCAGCCTTACAGACCGGGTTGTGAATTGCTGACGCCGGAATCACGAACCGGCGTCGGTTATTTCCGTGTTGCTTGTAGGCTTCTTCCAGCTTTAGTGCACCAGCATGCCGGTGAACCAGTAGGCCTGGGCCAGGGTGATCAGGCCGACAATCGTGGCAAAGAATAGGCTGTGCTTGAGGGTGAAGCGGAACAGATCCGATTCCTTGCCCACCAGGCCGGTCGCGGCGCAGGCCACGGCGATCGATTGTGGCGAGATCATTTTGCCGGTCACGCCGCCGCTGGTATTGGCGGCTACCAGCAGGGTGTCATTGACGCCGATCTGGTGCGCGGTGGTCGCTTGCAGCGAACTGAACAGGGCGTTCGACGAAGTATCGGAGCCGGTCAGAAACACACCGAGCCAGCCGAGGAACGGTGAGAAGAACGGGAAGGCTGCGCCAGTTGCGGCCAATACCAGAGCCATGGTCGAAGACATGCCCGAGTAGTTGGTGACGAAGGCGAAGGCCAGCACCATGCCGATCGACAGGATTGGCCAGCGCAGTTCGTAGAAGGTCTCTTTCAAAGTGGTCAGACCAGTTTTGAAGTTGATCTTCAGCACTAGCATCGAGACCAGCGCCGAGAAGAAAATTGCTGTACCGGTTGCGGAAATCGGATCGAGTTTGAACACCGCAGGAATCGCAGTGGGGGTGGCGACGATCGGCGCGGTCTTGATCACCAGTTGATCAAGGTGCGGGATGGCGAAGTTGAATACCCAGGCGTACATCGATCCGCCGGCGGCGAACATGGCTTTGAAGGGTTTGAGGGTCCAGATGGTCACCAGCACGGTGAGGATCAGGAACGGCGACCACGCCTTGAAAATTTCCCCAAGACTGTAAGGCGAAGCCACGGTGGTGCGCTTCTGGCCGAAACCGCCGACGCTGGCGGTAATCGCTGCGCTCGAGGTGGCGCCGGCGATCTGTGCACCGGCAGTGCGTTTTGGTTGCCAGACTTTGAGGAACAAGGTCAGGGCGATCAGGCTGGCCAGGGCAGAGGTGATGTCCGGCAGTTCCGGGCCGATGAAGTTCGAGGTGAAGTACTGCGTCACGGCAAAGCTCAGGCCGGCAACCAGCGCAGCGGGCCAGGTTTCGCGCACGCCGCGCAGGCCGTCCATCATGAACACCAGCCAGAACGGCACGAACAGCGACAGCAGTGGCAGTTGGCGGCCGGTCATGGCGCCGATCTTGAACGCGTCGATGCCGGTCACCTGGCCGGCCACAATGATCGGAATTCCCAGCGCGCCGAACGCTACCGGCGCGGTATTGGCAATCAGGCACAGGCCGGCGGCGTACAGCGGGTTGAACCCGAGACCGACCAGCAGCGCAGCGGTAATCGCTACCGGCGCACCGAAACCCGCGGCACCTTCCAGGAATGCACCGAAGCAAAAACCGATCAGCAATACCTGCAGGCGCTGGTCGTCAGTGATCGACAGTACCGAACTGCGAATGACCTCGAACTGACCACTCTTGACCGTCAGTTTGTAGAGAAACACTGCCGCGACAATGATCCAGGCAATCGGCCACAAACCGTAGGCAAAGCCGTATCCAGCAGCGGCGAAGGCCATGTCGACCGGCATGTGGAAGGCGAAAATCGCCACGGCGATCGACAGGGCAAGCGTGATGCTGCCGGCCACATGCCCCTTGAGGCGGAACACCGCCAGCGCGAGAAAGAAGAAAACGATGGGGATGACGGCCGCGAGTGCGGAGACGCCGAGACTGCCGAGCGGGGTATAGAGCTGTTGCCAGGTTTGCATATGGGGTGGCCCCTAATTGTTGTTGGTCAGGCACTGTCAGCGTTCTTGGTTAATTGGTAATACCAATTTACAATCGCTGTTGGCTAGGGTAAAAGCCTTGATGTCGGTGTGTCAATTTGTCGCCCTGAAACTTTTGTCGAATAAGCGGTGCAGAGGGCATCTGATCCGGTCGGACGATTGCGCACTGACAGGTGTCGGCGCGGCGCCGATCGGCCAGAATAGAGAGCCCGGCGTGCGGTCGGGATCGTGGAGAGTTGAGTTATGGGGTTTGATCAGATTCGTCAGCGCCGTTTGTCTGACGATATTGTCGAGCGACTTGAGGGGATGATCCTTGAGGGCACGCTGAAGTCCGGTGAGCGGCTTCCGGCCGAGCGAACGTTGGCCGAGCAGTTCGGCGTATCGCGCCCGTCGTTGCGCGAAGCGATTCAGAAACTGGCGGCCAAGGGCTTGCTGGTCAGTCGCCAGGGTGGCGGTAACTACGTGGTGGATACGCTTGGCTCGACCTTCAGCGATCCCCTGCTATTGCTGCTTGAGAGCAACCCCGAAGCGCAGCGTGACTTGCTGGAATTTCGGCACACTCTGGAGGCATCGTGTGCCTATTACGCCGCATTGCGCGCCACGGATGTGGATCGTGAGCGTCTTACTGCAGCGTTCAACGAGCTGCAGGATTGCTACACGCGACATGACGAAGTGAGCCGGGCGGAAGAGGGGGCGGCGGATGCGAAGTTTCATCTGGCGATCGCCGAAGCCAGCCACAACGCGGTGCTGCTGCACACCATCCGCGGGCTGTTCGATCTGCTCAAGCGCAACGTGGTGACCAATATTGGCGGCATGTACAAGCAACGGACGGAAACCCGCGACATGCTGATCGCTCAGCATCGGGAACTGTATCTGGCGATTATCGAAGGGCGTGCGGAGCAGGCGCGCGAGGTTTCCAGTCGGCACATTCTGTATGTGCAGGAAGTGCTGGAAGAGGTGCGGCAGGAGGTTCAGCGCATGGCCCGGGCGGAGCGGCGCAAGGGGATGTGACGGCAATTCAGTTGTGGCAAGGGGGCTTGCTATCGCTTGCTTGCGCAGCAGGCGCCCTCAGCTCTCGCCATTGTCTGTAAAGCGGGTGCCGCTACGCGCCCCAGCGGGAGCAAGCTCCCTCGCCACAGTATCAGGCAGAAGAAATTATTCTTCTTTGCCCTTGTTGCGCACGGCGCGCTGCAACTCACGACCGGCGTCGCGTTCGCGCTCGGTGTCACGCTTGTCGTATTCCTTCTTGCCCTTGCCCAGAGCGATCTCGCACTTGACCATGTGCTTGCTCCAGTAGAAGGACAGGCACACGCAGGCGTAGCCTTTCTGTTGCACGGCAGCGGCGAGTTTTTCCAGCTCGCGTTTGTTGAGCAGCAGTTTACGGGTGCGGGTCGGATCGGCGATGACGTGGGTGCTGGCGGTCATCAACGGTGTGATGTGACTGCCGAGCAACCAGGCTTCGCCGTCCTTGAGCAGGACGTAACTGTCGACCAGTTGCAGCTTGCTTGCCCGCAGACTTTTTACTTCCCAGCCGGCCAGGACCAGGCCAGCCTCGAACCGATGTTCGATGAAGTAATCGTGTCGCGCCTTTTTGTTCTGCGCGATGGTCCCTGTTGGGTGTTTCTTCTGTTTAGCCATAGGGGCGGCATTATATGGAGATAAACGGTCCTCGGCTACGGTGATGCTGCGTGCTTGAGCAGGTTGAGTGAATCCCGGACAATGCGGCCTCTTTTTCTAACGCTTGGGCGTGATATTCAATGTCGACAGACAAGGTTTCTGTCCACGGCAGTTGGGCTAGCCGCTGGGTTTTCATATTCGCCGCGACCGGTTCGGCCGTGGGACTGGGCAGCATCTGGAAATTCCCCTACATGGTCGGGGTCTACGGTGGCGGCGCCTTCGTGCTGATGTTCCTGGCGTGCATCGCGTTGATCGGGATCCCGGTCATGCTGGCTGAAACCCTGATCGGCCGCCGCGCACGGCAGAGTCCGGCGAACGCCCTGAAGGTGCTGGCGCTGGAAGCCGGACATTCGGGCAAGTGGTCGTGGGGCGCATTTGCCGGGATGATCACGGCGCTGCTGATCCTGTCTTTCTATAGTGTGGTCGGCGGCTGGTCGCTGGATTACATCATCGACATGGGACGCGGGGATTTCCAGGGCGCTACGGCAGAGCAGGTCGGCGCTTATTTCGGCAATGTCATCTCCGATCCCTGGCGCCTGACACTTTGGCACACAGTTTTCATGCTGTTGTCGGCCGTGGTGATCGCCAAAGGCGTGGTTGCCGGGCTTGAACGCAGCCTGCGGATCATGATGCCGCTGCTGTTTGTGATGGTGCTGGTGCTGCTGGGTTACAGCATGACCACCGGGCATTTCATGGAAGGCGTGCATTTCATGTTCGATTTCCACCCGGAAAAAGTCCTCGACGGCTTGCTGCCCGCCATGGGGCACGCATTTTTTTCCCTGAGCGTGGGCGTCGGTTCGATCATGATCTACGGCGCTTACATGACCAAGGAAGCCTCGCTGTCCGGCACCGTGGTCGGTGTCGCGCTGCTCGACACCTTCGTTTCGCTGGTGGCCGGTCTGGCATTGTTTCCGATTGTGTTCGCCGGCGGTTTGAACCCTAGCGAAGGCCCGGGCCTGATGTTCGTCAGTCTGCCATTTGCCTTTGGTAACGTGGTTTTTGGCCAGTTGATGGGTGTGGTGTTCTTTGTCCTGGTAGCAATTGCCGCCTGGAGTTCGGCGATTTCCCTGCTCGAACCGATGGTTGCCTATCTGGTTGAACGCACGAAAATCAGCCGTGGCTGGGTGACTTTCTGGCTGGCCTTCATCTGCTGGTTCGTTGGTCTGGGTACGGTTTTCTCCTTCAATATCTGGAAGGAAGCCAAATTTTTCGTGAACGATGGCGGGCTGTTCCATCTCTACCAATGGGGTGCGGCGGGTGGTCTGGACTTCTTCGGCGTGATCGATTTCTTCACCTCGCGGATCATGTTGCCGCTCGGTGGCCTGTGTTTTGTGCTGTTTGCCGGTTGGGTGATGGGGCGTGATGCGGTGCGTGACGAGTTGTCGATTCGTAACCCGGCGCTGTTTGCCCTGTCCTTGTTCTTGATGCGCTACGTGGCGCCTATCGGCATTCTTGTAGTGTTTGCCGCTCAGCTCTGGAAGTAACGCTTACATGACGACACATATTCAACGTTCGGCGTTGCTGCCATACCCGGCGCAATTCCTCTACGACCTGGTCAACGACGTCGCGCGTTACCCGGAATTCCTGCCATGGTGCTCGTCCGCCGAGGTGCTGGAGAGCTCGCCCGAGCACATGCGCGCCAGCGTTGGCGTGGCCAAGGGCGGTCTCAGTCAGCACTTCGTGACGCGCAATACGCTGGTGCCGGGGCAGTCGATCGAGATGAACCTGGAAGAAGGCCCGTTCAATCAGTTGCATGGCGTCTGGGTGTTCAAGGCGTTGAACGAGAAGGCCTGCAAGATCAGTCTCGACCTGTCTTTCGACTATGCCGGGCCGCTGGTGCGCGCGACACTCGGCCCGCTGTTCAATCAGGCGGCCAATACGCTGGTGGATGCTTTCTGCCAGCGTGCCAAGCAGATGCATGGTTGAGCCGGTGATCGAGATCGAGGTGGTATATGCCGCCGTGGATCGTCAGATCCTGCGCACTTTGAGCGTCCCTGAAGGGGCGACAGTGCGTGAGGCGGTGCTCAAGTCAGGTATCGGCGATGAATTTCCAGAGCTGGACCTGAACGAATGTCCGCTGGGGATCTTCGGCAAGGTGGTGGCTGACCCACAGGTTCGCTTGATTCAGGCGGGGGATCGCATCGAGATCTACCGGCCGTTACTGGCGGATCCGAAAGAGGTTCGGCGCTTGCGGGCGGCCAAGGCTGCCGAAGCCAAGGCGCGAAATCAGTAGGACGAGCAAATCGCAGGCAATAAAAAACCCGGAAATTCCGGGTTTTTTATTGCCTCGCACATTACTGCGGCGAGGTGTCCAGCGGCTCAGGCGTCGGAACCGGAACGGTTTCAACACCATCCACGTCCTTCTGGATCGAATCCAGCAAGGAGCCAGGTTTGGCTGGTTGTTCCGGCTTCGGCTTCTCGGCGTTTTCAGCAGGGGCGGTCACGCTGGTGCCACTGTCCTTGCCGAGAATGGCTTCGTCACGGCTCACGCCCGGCATGAAGTCACCGGACAGGCTGACAAGCTGGTCGTTAGAGTTGAAAATAACACTCATGCGTTCCTGTTGGCGTTCACCGCCACCAGGTTGCAGGCTGTACAGATAATCCCAGCGATCGGCATGGAACGTGTCGGTCAGCAGAGGGTTACCCATGATAAACCGTACTTGCCGACGGGTCATTCCCGGGCGTAACTGGTCTATCATGTCCTGCGTGACGACATTGCCCTGCTGGATGTCGATTTTGTAAACCCCGGGGAATGAACAACCGGCGAGTGCGAGCAGTCCCACAAAGGTGAAACTGGTTAGCAAGAGCTTGGTGTTTTGCATCGGTGGGCGACTTCCACTATCTTGGCTGGGACAACGTAAACGCCGATCATACCCGCATTAAGAGAAGCTGCGAAGCAGCATCGCGAGAAAGCTGACCATGGTTGAAAATAGCGAACTACGCAAAGCCGGCCTCAAAGTGACCCTGCCACGGGTCAAGATCCTGCAAATGCTCGACTCTACCGAGCAGCGTCACATGAGTGCCGAGGACGTCTACAAGGCGTTGATGGAAGCGGGCGAGGACGTCGGTCTGGCCACGGTTTACCGTGTTCTGACCCAGTTCGAAGCCGCTGGCCTCGTGGTCCGTCACAACTTCGACGGTGGCCACGCGGTATTCGAATTGGCCGACGGTGGCCACCACGACCATATGGTCAACGTGGAAACCGGTGAAGTCGTCGAATTCGTCAGTCCGGAAATCGAAAAGCTCCAGAAGGCAATTGCCGAGGAGCACGGTGTTGATCTGGTAGATCACAATCTGGTGCTGTACGTACGCAAGAAAAAATAAGCATGTCGCGCGAATTTCAGGTTCGCGAAACGAACGAAGGCGACCCAAGGGTCGCCTTCGTGCTTTCTGCTGCTCTTAAACTTTTGCGGTGACCACCATTTTTTTCGCGTGAGCCAAAGACTCTTTGGTCAGGTCGATGCCGCCCAGCATCCGTGCTACTTCTTCTATACGGTCGTTCTTGCTCAGTTTGGACACGGCGGTGTGAGTCGCCTGCTCGCCCCGTACCTTGTGCACGAACAAATGCTGATGACCCTGCGCTGCCACTTGCGGCAAGTGCGTCACGGTCAGCACCTGCCCGCGATCGCCAAGACGTCGCAACAACTGGCCGACGATTTCGGCTGTCGGCCCGCCGATACCCACGTCCACTTCGTCGAATACCAGGGTTGGTACCCGTGAGGTCTGCGCGGTGATCACCTGAATCGCCAGGCTGATCCGCGACAGCTCGCCACCGGAGGCCACTTTGGCCAGCGCTTTCAGCGGCTGACCGGGGTTGGCACTGACCAGCAGCTCGACTTGCTCCAGGCCGTTGGGCAGCAATTCGTCGCTGCTGTTGGCGCGCAATTCGATGGTGAATCGACCGCCGGGCATGCCCAGGCGCTGGATTTCCTGTTCCACGGCGCTGGCAAGGCTGCCGGCGGCTTGATGACGCAAGTCGCTCAGCTCGCGGGCTTTCTCTTGATAGTGGCGTGCGTAGGAAGCCAGCTCTTCACCCAGACGCTCGATGGATTCGTCATTGGCGTTGAGGGTTTCGATCTCATCCAGCAACTTTTGCTGCAGCTCGGCGACTTCAGTTGGCTGGATCCGGTGCTTGCGGGCCAGGGTGTAAATCGCGTCGAGGCGTTCTTCCAGATATTGCAGGCGCGCCGGATCGGCATCGAAGTTGTCGAGGAAGCGATTGAGCTCGCCCACGGCTTCTTCGACCTGGATCTGTGCGCTGGTCAGCAAGCTGCTGGCTTCGCCCAGTGCGCCCACCGAGTTGTTCACGCTCGACAGACGGTTGAGGCTGGCGGTCAGTGCATTCAGTACGTTGCCGGAATCGCTTTCGCTGCATTGTTCGACCACTTGTCGGCAAATGCCGAGCAGGGTTTCGGCATTGGTCAGGTTTTTGTGTTCCTGCTCCAGCTGTTCCAGCTCGTTTTCGCCGAGGCCGAGGTTTTCCAGTTCCTCGAGCTGGTAGCTGAGCAGTTGGTGGCGCGCGCGTTGTTCGTCGCCGGAGTTGGAGAGACGCTCCAGCTCCTGGCGAGTCTGGCGCCAGCGCTGCGCAGCCAGTTGAACTTGGCGGGCCAGATCGGTGGCACCGGCGTATTCATCAAGCAGGCGGCGATGGGTATCGGTTTTCAGCAGGGACTGGTGTTCGTGCTGGCTGTGGATATCGATCAGCAGTTCGCCGAGAGCCTTGAGATCGCCGAGCGGGCAGGGCGTGCCATTGATATAGCCACGCGAACGGCCTTCGGCGGTAATGACCCGACGCAGGATGCACGGGCCGTCGTTTTCCAGGTCGCGTTCGGCCAGCCAGGCATGGGCTTCGGGAATGTCGACCAGATCGAAGGTAGCCAGAATGTCGGCCTTGTCGGCGCCCGGGCGAACCACGCCGCTGTCGGCGCGATCGCCCAGGGTCAGGCCCAGGGCGTCGAGCATGATCGACTTGCCGGCGCCGGTTTCCCCTGTGATCACGCTCATCCCGCGATCGAGTTCGAGATCGAGATGTTCAACGATGGCGTAGTTGTGTACGGACAGGTGCACCAGCATAAAGGCCGCTCCCAGGCTTTAGGTCTGGTTATTTATACAGTGTTTTGTTTCGGGCTGACAATGCCCTCGCTTAGCTCGATTTGCTTGATCCGATCAAATGCTTATTCCGAGCGGGAATGACAATGCAGCACTTTTTTGTAGGGTTAATCATTGCAGGCCCTTGAAGCCTGATTTTGCGGCCCCATATATCGGGGCAGAAGCGCGAGTACAGCTCGCGGACGTAATTGAAAGGAGAATTCTATGGCTGACGAACAGACAGTAGATACGCAAAATCCAGAAGCCAATCAGGCGCCCGAAACTTCGGGTGACGACCTGGCGACCCGTGTACAAGTGCTCGAAGAGCAGTTGGCCGCCGCGCAGGATCAGTCGCTGCGCGTAGCTGCCGATCTACAGAACGTCCGCCGTCGTGCCGAGCAGGATGTCGAGAAGGCGCACAAGTTTGCGCTGGAAAAATTCGCCGGTGACCTGCTGCCGATCGTCGACAGCCTGGAGCGCGGCCTCGAGCTGTCGAGCCCGGACGACGAAAGCATCCGTCCGATGCGCGAAGGCATCGAGCTGACCCTGAAAATGTTCCACGACACCCTCAAGCGTTATCAGCTTGAAGCGATCGATCCGCATGGCGAACCGTTCAACGCTGTTCACCATCAGGCGATGGCCATGCAGGAAAGCGCCGACGTCGAACCGAACAGCGTTCTGAAGGTGTTCCAGAAGGGCTACCAGCTCAATGGTCGCCTGTTGCGTCCGGCCATGGTTGTGGTCAGCAAGGCGCCGGCGCCAATTTCGCCTTCGATTGACGAGAAGGCTTGAAATTAGCCGCAAGGCCCCCATTTAGAAGTCAAGCGTTTAAGTATTACCGCAGTTAGCCACCACTGCTGCGGCAACAAAATCCAAAGTTTCGGGAGAGTGAACATGGGCAAAATTATCGGTATCGACCTGGGGACTACCAACTCCTGCGTCTCCGTGCTGGAAAACGGCGTAGCCAAAGTTATCGAAAACGCCGAAGGCGCGCGTACCACGCCGTCGATCATCGCTTACGCCAACGATGGTGAAATCCTTGTTGGTCAGTCGGCCAAGCGTCAGGCAGTGACCAACCCGCACAACACCCTGTACGCGGTGAAGCGTCTGATCGGTCGCAAGTTCGACGAAGAAGTCGTACAGAAAGACATCAAGATGGTCCCGTACAAAATCGCCAAGGCTGACAACGGCGATGCCTGGGTTGAAGTGAACGGCCAGAAAATGGCGCCGCCACAAATCTCGGCTGAAATCCTGAAGAAGATGAAGAAAACCGCCGAAGACTACCTCGGCGAGCCTGTGACCGAAGCGGTGATCACCGTTCCGGCCTACTTCAACGACAGCCAGCGTCAGGCGACCAAAGACGCCGGCCGCATCGCCGGTCTGGACGTTAAACGTATCATCAACGAACCAACCGCAGCTGCTCTGGCTTACGGTATGGACAAGGCCAAGGGCGATCACACCGTGATTGTTTACGACCTGGGTGGCGGTACTTTCGACGTGTCCGTGATCGAGATCGCTGAAGTTGACGGCGAGCACCAGTTCGAAGTGTTGGCCACCAACGGTGACACCTTCCTCGGCGGTGAAGACTTCGACATTCGTCTGATCGACTACCTCGTTGACGAATTCAAGAAAGAAAGCGGCATGAACCTCAAAGGTGACCCGCTGGCCATGCAGCGTCTGAAAGAAGCCGCTGAGAAAGCCAAGATCGAGCTGTCGTCCGCTCAGTCGACCGACGTCAACCTGCCGTACATCACTGCAGACGCCACCGGTCCTAAGCACCTGAACGTGAAGATTTCGCGTGCCAAGCTCGAAGCACTGGTTGAAGACCTGGTTCAGCGCACCATCGAGCCTTGCCGTATCGCCATGAAAGACGCCGGTATCGATGTTGGCGCGATCAACGACGTGATTCTGGTCGGCGGTCAGACCCGTATGCCGCTGGTACAGAAGCTGGTGACCGATTTCTTCGGTAAAGAAGCACGTAAAGACGTGAACCCGGACGAAGCGGTTGCCATGGGTGCTGCGATTCAGGGCGCCGTTCTGGCTGGTGACGTGAAAGACGTTCTGCTGCTCGACGTCAGCCCGCTGACCCTGGGTATCGAAACCATGGGTGGCGTGATGACCGCGCTGATCGAGAAAAACACCACGATTCCTACCAAGAAATCGCAAGTGTTCTCGACTGCCGACGACAACCAGGGCGCCGTGACCATTCACGTCCTGCAAGGTGAGCGTAAGCAGGCTGCACAGAACAAATCGCTGGGCAAGTTCGACCTGGCCGACATTCCACCAGCTCCACGTGGCGTGCCGCAGATCGAAGTGACCTTCGACATCGACGCTAACGGCATCCTGCACGTTGGCGCGAAAGACAAGGCGACCGGCAAAGAGCAGAAGATCACCATCAAGGCCAACTCCGGTCTGTCGGATGAAGAAATTCAGAAGATGGTTCGCGATGCCGAGCTGAACGCCGAGGAAGACCGCAAGTTCGCTGAACTGGCTGAATCCCGTAACAAGGGTGACGCACTGGTTCACTCGACTCGCAAAATGGTTACCGAGGCGGGCGACAAGGTCAGCGCTGAAGAGAAGACCGCGATCGAAGCTGCCGTGGTTGCACTGGAAGCCGCTGTGAAAGGCGACGACAAGGCTGCCATCGAAGCGAAGATCGAAGAGCTGTCGAAAGTCTCGGCTCCGGTTGCTCAGAAGATGTACGCCGAACAGGCTCAGCCTGCTGAAGGCGCGGCACCGCACGACGAGAAAGCTGAAAAGGCTGACGATGTCGTTGATGCCGAGTTCGAAGAAGTCAAAGACCACAAGTAAGTTGTTGGTCGCCCGGTTGACTGCCTTGCGGCGGTGACTGGTAGGATGTCGCCGCGCGGGAGCTTGCTCCCGCGTTGGCGTATCTGGAATACACGAATTTTTACAGCATGCGACAAGGTTCGCTTGCTGCTGGTATGGCCGGGAATGCTCCTGCTTTTCGCGCTGCAAGTACCAAACGAAGCAAAGACCAGGATCGTTGAATTGACGTGAGTTGGGTCCGGGCCTGTATTGGGGCTCAACGAGTTTGGCCATCCTCAGGAGGGGTTTGCCGGACGTCCTCAAGAGTGCAAAAGAATTATGGCAAAGCGTGACTATTACGAAGTATTGGGTGTTGAGCGTGGTTCAAGCGATGCAGACCTGAAGAAGGCCTATCGTCGTCTGGCGATGAAGCATCACCCGGACCGTAATCCCGATGACAAAGCGTCGGAAGAACTGTTCAAGGAGGCCAACGAGGCCTACGAAGTATTGTCCGATTCGAGCAAGCGCGCGGCGTACGACCAGTACGGTCATGCCGGTGTCGACCCGAGCATGGGTGGCGGTGGCGCCGGTTTCGGCGGGCAGAACTTCTCGGACATCTTTGGCGATGTCTTCAGTGACTTCTTCGGTGGTGGTCGTGGCGGTTCCCGTGGCGGCGCCCAGCGTGGCAGCGATCTGCGCTACACCCTGGAGCTGAATCTGGAAGAAGCGGTGCGCGGCACTACCGTGAATATCCGCGTTCCGACACTGGTCAATTGCAAGCCATGCGATGGTTCCGGCGCGAAGAAAGGCTCGTCGCCATCGACGTGCCCGACCTGCGGCGGCATCGGTCAGGTGCGCATGCAACAGGGCTTCTTCTCGGTGCAGCAGACCTGCCCGCGTTGCCATGGCCAGGGCAAGATCATTTCCGATCCGTGCGATTCCTGCCACGGCGATGGTCGCGTCGAAGAGTACAAGACCCTGTCGGTGAAAGTTCCGGCTGGCGTCGATACCGGCGACCGCATTCGTCTGTCGGGCGAAGGCGAAGCGGGTACTCAAGGTGGCCCGACCGGCGACCTGTACGTTGTGATCAACGTGCGCGAGCACGACATCTTCCAGCGCGATGGCAAACACCTGTTCTGCGAAGTGCCGATCAGCTTCGTTGATGCGGCGCTCGGTGGCGAACTGGAAATCCCGACCCTCGACGGTCGCGTCAAACTGAAAATCCCTGAAGGTACCCAGACCGGCAAGCAGTTCCGCGTGCGCGGCAAAGGCGTGGCGCCAGTGCGTGGCGGTGGTGCGGGCGACCTGATGTGCCGTGTGGCTGTCGAGACGCCAGTCAATCTGAATCGTCGTCAGCGCGAATTGCTCGAAGAGTTCCGCAGCTCGCTGGCGGACGATAACAGTCACTCGCCGAAAACCACCGGTTGGTTCGATGGTGTGAAGCGCTTCTTCGGCGATCTGTAAGGAGTTGGCATGCGACGTATAGCTGTGATGGGCGCCGCCGGGCGCATGGGCAAGATTCTGGTCGAGGCCGTGCAACAGCGCGCGCCGCTGACCGGCCTGACCGCGGCGATCGTTCGTCCCGGCAGTACGCTGATCGGAGTGGACGCCGGTGAGCTGGCTTCGCTGGGTCGCATCGGTGTGCCGTTGTCCGGCAACCTTGAATCGGTGGCTGAAGAGTTCGATGTGCTGATCGACTTCACCTTGCCGGAAGTCATGCTGAAAAACCTCGCGTTCTGTCGCAAGGCTGGCAAGGCCATGGTCATCGGCACCACTGGGCTCGACGCTGCGCAGAAGCAATTGCTGGCTGAGGCGGGCAAGGATATTCCGATCGTGTTCGCGGCCAACTTCAGTGTCGGGGTCAACCTGTCGCTGAAGCTGCTCGAAATGACCGCTCGGGTGCTGGGCGATGATGCGGACATCGAGATCATCGAGGCGCATCACCGGCACAAGATCGATGCGCCTTCGGGTACTGCCCTGCGCATGGGTGAGGTGATTGCCGATGCGCTGGATCGTGATCTGCAGAAGGTCGCGGTCTATGGTCGTGAAGGCCATACCGGTGTGCGCGAGCGGGAAACCATCGGTTTCGCTACCGTGCGCGGTGGTGATGTGGTCGGCGATCACACCGTGCTGTTCGCTTGCGAAGGCGAGCGCCTGGAGATCACGCACAAGGCTTCCAGCCGCATGACATTCGCCAAGGGTGCGGTGCGTGCGGCGTTGTGGCTGGATGGTCGCGAGCCGGGTCTGTATGACATGCAGGACGTGCTCGACCTGCATTGATTGACTGTTTCACCCAGCGCAAACGCCCGGTTTGCGCTGGTTTTTCTACATCGCGCGACGGCCTGTCGCATTCTCCGGCCTTTTAGGCTCTTTAGCGGTGGACCAAAAAAGCCTTTTTCTGTAAGCTACAGCTTTAGTGTGTCCACTAAAAGCGCGCAGAATAATTCAGTGAAGAAGCGGGGTGACGTGTCCATACGTCACTCCGCTTTTTTACAACCTGCGATTGCCCTTTCATGCGTTATTTACGGGAGGTCTTCTTGACTAAGCCAGCCATACTCGCCCTTGCTGATGGCAGCATTTTTCGCGGCGAAGCCATTGGAGCCGACGGTCAAACCGTTGGTGAGGTGGTGTTCAACACCGCAATGACCGGCTATCAGGAAATCCTTACCGATCCTTCCTACGCCCAGCAGATCGTTACCCTGACTTACCCGCACATCGGCAACACCGGCACCACGCCGGAAGACGCCGAGTCTGACCGCGTATGGTCCGCTGGCCTGGTGATCCGTGACCTGCCGCTGGTAGCGAGCAACTGGCGTAACACGATGTCACTGTCCGACTACCTGAAAGCCAACAATGTTGTGGCAATCGCTGGTATCGATACTCGTCGCCTGACCCGCATCCTGCGTGAAAAAGGCGCACAGAACGGCTGCATCATGGCCGGCGACAACATCTCCGAAGAAGCTGCAATTGCCGCCGCGCAAGGCTTCCCGGGCCTGAAGGGCATGGATCTGGCGAAAGTCGTCAGCACCAAGGAAAAGTACGAATGGCGCTCCACTGTCTGGGACTTGAAGACCGACAGCCACGCGACCATCGAAGCCTCCGAGCTGCCATACCGCGTGGTTGCCTACGACTACGGCGTCAAACTGAACATCCTGCGCATGCTGGTCGAGCGCGGCTGCCGCGTGACCGTGGTGCCGGCGCAAACCCCGGCTGCCGACGTGCTGGCACTCAAGCCGGACGGCGTGTTCCTGTCCAACGGCCCTGGTGACCCGGAGCCTTGCGACTACGCGATCAAGGCGATCAAGGAAGTGCTGGAAACCGAAATTCCGGTCTTCGGTATCTGCCTCGGTCACCAGTTGCTGGCTCTGGCCTCCGGCGCCAAGACCCTGAAAATGGGCCATGGCCACCACGGTGCCAACCACCCGGTGCAGGATCTGGACACTGGCGTTGTGATGATCACCAGCCAGAACCACGGTTTCGCGGTTGACGAAGCGACCCTGCCGGCCAACGTGCGTGCGATCCACAAATCGCTGTTCGACGGCACCCTGCAAGGCATCGAACGCACCGACAAGAGCGCGTTCAGCTTCCAGGGCCACCCTGAAGCGAGCCCGGGCCCGAACGATGTGGCGCCCCTGTTCGACCGCTTCATCAACGAGATGGCCAAGCGACGCTAAGCGTTCGCCTTGAGACTGTAGCGAGAAGCCCTCGAGGGCGGCCCCGACACCGGTGGCGCCCCTCAGGGCTTCAGAAATCGATCAAGACGGCTTGCCGACTGACCTGCGGATTTGAGTGACAAACCCATGCCAAAACGTACAGACATTAAAAGCATCCTGATTCTCGGCGCTGGCCCGATCGTTATCGGCCAGGCCTGCGAATTCGACTACTCCGGCGCCCAGGCCTGCAAAGCCCTGCGCGAGGAGGGTTACCGCGTCATCCTGGTGAACTCCAACCCGGCCACCATCATGACCGACCCGGACATGGCTGACGCCACGTACATCGAGCCGATCAAGTGGCAGACCGTGGCCAAGATCATCGAAAAAGAGCGTCCGGATGCGGTGCTGCCAACCATGGGCGGCCAGACTGCACTGAACTGCGCCCTGGACCTGGAGCGCGAAGGCGTCCTGGAAAAGTTCGGCGTGGAAATGATCGGCGCCAACGCCGACACCATCGACAAGGCTGAAGACCGTTCGCGTTTCGACAAGGCCATGAAGTCGATCGGCCTGGAATGCCCGCGTTCCGGTATCGCTCACAGCATGGAAGAAGCCAACGCCGTCCTCGAGCGTCTGGGTTTCCCGTGCATCATCCGTCCGTCCTTCACCATGGGCGGCACCGGTGGCGGCATCGCGTACAACCGTGAAGAATTCGAAGAAATCTGCGCCCGCGGTCTGGACCTGTCGCCGACCAAAGAGCTGCTGATCGACGAATCGCTGATCGGCTGGAAAGAATACGAAATGGAAGTTGTCCGCGACAAAAAGGACAACTGCATCATCGTCTGCTCGATCGAAAACTTCGACCCGATGGGCGTGCACACCGGTGACTCGATCACCGTGGCTCCGGCACAGACCCTGACCGACAAGGAATACCAGATCCTGCGTAATGCCTCGCTGGCGGTACTGCGTGAGATCGGCGTCGAGACCGGCGGTTCCAACGTGCAGTTCGGCATCTGCCCGGACACCGGCCGCATGGTCGTGATCGAGATGAACCCGCGTGTATCGCGTTCCTCGGCACTGGCTTCGAAAGCCACCGGTTTCCCGATCGCCAAAGTCGCGGCCAAACTGGCGGTGGGCTACACCCTCGACGAACTGTCGAACGACATCACCGGCGGCAAGACTCCGGCGTCCTTCGAGCCGTCGATCGACTACGTCGTGACCAAGCTGCCACGTTTCGCTTTCGAGAAATTCGCCAACGCTGACGCACGCCTGACCACTCAAATGAAGTCGGTCGGTGAAGTCATGGCCATCGGTCGCACCTTCCAGGAATCCCTGCAGAAAGCCTTGCGCGGTCTGGAAGTCGGTGTTTGCGGTCTGGACGAGAAGCTCGACCTGAGCAACCCGGAAAGCATGAGCATCCTCAAGCGCGAGCTGACCGTGCCGGGCGCCGAGCGTATCTGGTACGTGGCGGACGCCTTCCGCGCCGGCATGACCGTCGAAGACATCTTCGGCATGAACATGATCGACCCGTGGTTCCTGGTGCAGATCGAAGATCTGATCAAGGACGAAGAGAAGGTCAAGACCCTGGGTCTGTCCGCCATCGACCGCGACCTGATGTTCAAACTCAAGCGCAAAGGCTTCTCCGATCAGCGTCTGGCAAAACTGCTGGGTGTGACCGAGAAGAATCTGCGTACTCACCGTCAAAAACTGGAAGTGTTCCCGGTCTACAAGCGCGTTGACACCTGCGCCGCCGAGTTCGCCACCGACACCGCTTACCTCTACTCGACTTACGAGGAAGAGTGCGAAGCCGCGCCGTCCGGTCGTGACAAGATCATGATTCTGGGTGGCGGTCCGAACCGTATCGGCCAGGGCATCGAGTTCGACTACTGCTGCGTACACGCGGCCCTCGCACTGCGCGAAGACGGCTACGAAACCATCATGGTCAACTGCAACCCGGAAACCGTTTCCACCGACTACGACACTTCCGACCGTCTGTACTTCGAGCCGGTAACCCTGGAAGACGTGCTGGAAATCTGCCGCGTCGAGAAGCCGAAAGGTGTGATCGTCCAGTACGGTGGCCAGACGCCGCTGAAACTGGCGCGCGCTCTGGAAGCCGCTGGCGTGCCGATCATCGGCACCAGCCCTGATGCCATCGACCGTGCCGAAGACCGTGAGCGCTTCCAGCAAATGGTCGAGCGCCTGAACCTGCGTCAGCCGCCAAACGCCACCGTGCGCAGCGAAGACGAAGCTGTTCGTGCTGCCGCGAAAATCGGTTATCCGCTGGTGGTGCGCCCGTCCTACGTACTGGGCGGCCGCGCGATGGAAATCGTTTACAAGGAAGACGAACTCAAGCGCTACCTGCGTGATGCGGTGCAAGTCTCCAACGACAGCCCGGTGCTGCTCGACCACTTCCTCAACTGCGCCATCGAGATGGACGTGGATGCGGTCTGCGACGGCAAAGACGTGGTGATCGGCGCGATCATGCAGCACATCGAACAGGCGGGCGTTCACTCCGGTGACTCCGCGTGCTCGCTGCCGCCGTACTCGCTGCCGGCGCACATCCAGGACGAGATGCGTGAACAGGTCAAGAAAATGGCCCTGGAACTGGGCGTTGTCGGCCTGATGAACGTGCAACTGGCGCTGCAGGGCGAAGACATCTACGTCATCGAAGTCAACCCGCGCGCTTCGCGTACCGTGCCGTTCGTGTCCAAGTGCATCGGTGTCTCCCTGGCAATGATCGCTGCTCGCGTCATGGCCGGTAAGACCCTGAAGGAAATCGGCTTCACCAAGGAAATCATCCCGAACTTCTACAGCGTGAAAGAGGCGGTGTTCCCGTTCGCCAAATTCCCTGGCGTTGACCCGATCCTCGGCCCGGAGATGAAGTCCACCGGTGAAGTGATGGGCGTCGGCGACACCTTCGGTGAAGCATTCGCCAAGGCCCAGATGGGCGCGAGCGAAGTGCTGCCGACCGGCGGTACCGCGTTCATCAGCGTGCGTGACGATGACAAGCCGCTGGTTGCAGGCGTGGCCCGTGATCTGATCAACTTGGGCTTCGAAGTGGTCGCCACTGCCGGTACTGCCAAGCTGATCGAAGCCGCAGGCCTGAAAGTGCGCCGTGTGAACAAGGTGACCGAGGGTCGTCCGCACGTGGTCGACATGATCAAGAATGACGAAGTCACCCTGATCATCAACACCACCGAAGGCCGTCAGTCGATCGCTGATTCCTACTCCATTCGTCGTAATGCCCTGCAGCACAAAATCTACTGCACCACCACCATTGCTGCGGGCGAGGCTATCTGTGAAGCGCTGAAGTTCGGTCCCGAGAAGACCGTGCGCCGCTTGCAGGATTTACACGCAGGATTGAAGGCATGATCAAATACCCAATGACCGTCCAGGGCGCTAAAGCCCTGGAAGAAGAACACGCTCATCTGACCAAGGTCGTTCGTCCGAAACTCAGCCAGGACATCGGTACGGCTCGCGAGTTGGGTGACCTGAAGGAAAACGCTGAATACCATGCCGCCCGCGAACAGCAAGGCATGGTCGAGGCGCGGATCCGTGACATCGAAGGCCGGATACAGAATCAGGTCATCATTGATGTGACGACCATTCCGCACACCGGCAAAGTGATCTTCGGTACTACCGTCGAGATCGCCAACGTCGAGACGGATGAGAGCGTCACTTACCACATCGTCGGTGAGGATGAGGCTGACTTCAAACTCGGCAAGATTTCGGTTGGCTCGCCTCTGGCCCGCGCCTTGATCGGCAAGGAAGAGGGCGATGTGGTCGCAGTGAAAACGCCAAGCGGCGTTATCGAGTACGAGATTGTCGAAGTCCGTCACATCTGAAGGCAGGCGCCCGCTACGTGCGGGCGCCATGCTTTGGCAACTGACCCAGATGTTGTGGGTCGGCGGCTTCTGGCTGATTCATCTCGGTTTGCGAGCGGTGTTGGGCAAGATTGGCCTGGCACCATTGCTGATCGATGAGATTGCCGATGCGTTCGAAGTGCCGGTGGTGAGTTTTGCCGCCGCATGCGTGATCTTTCAGGCTTTGGTGCTGGTACAGGCCGAGGGCCTTGCCAGTCTATGGCGGGACTTTCGTGGGCAGGTGTTGCTGATGGCGTTGTATGCGTGTGCGATGTTTGTCGCCGTGCGTGTCGGCTGGCCGCAAGCGCATCGCTGGCAGGAGTTCAGTTTTCTGGTGTTGGGCTTTTCCGGTCTGGTGCTGGTGTTACAACCGGTTCCGGGATGGAGTGGGAGGGTGCGCGAAGCACACCCTTGACCCTTGTCATCACTTGAAGCGATGAACGTTCGACAGCTGCTTGTTGACGCTGAAGTTCTTGCGATAAACCAGTGCCATCTTGCCGATGACCTGAACCAGGTCCGCTTTGCCGACCTTGCACAGTTCTGCAATGTGCGCCAGGCGCGACTCGCGGTCGAGGATGTTGAGCTTGATCTTGATCAGCTCATGATCCGCCAATGCGCGTTCGAGTTCGGCTAACACACCTTCAGTCAAACCGTTGTCAGCCACAGTCAAAACTGGTTTCAGATGGTGGCCAATGGATTTGTACTGTTTCTTCTGCTCTGGAGTGAGCGGCATAATCTGACCCTTTCGTCTGGATTCTGTAAAATGGCGGCCATTTTACCCGAGGGTTCGTGGATCCGCCCAATTAATCACGACCCTTATTATCGAGGTGCCCAATGGCGCGTTCCAAGACAAGCCTTGGTTGGCTGAAACGACATGTCAACGATCCTTATGTGAAGCAGGCGCAGAAGGATGGCTACCGCTCGCGTGCGAGTTACAAGCTTCTGGAGATCCAGGAGAAATACAAGCTGATCCGTTCCGGCATGAGCGTTGTCGACCTGGGCGCGGCGCCCGGCGGCTGGTCGCAGGTCACCAGCCGGTTGATCGGCGGTCAGGGCCGTCTGATTGCGTCGGACATCCTGGAAATGGACAGCATCCCGGACGTGACTTTCATCCAGGGTGACTTCACCGAGGACGAAGTGCTCGCGCGGATCCTTGAAGCTGTGGGTAATTCGCAGGTGGACCTTGTGATTTCCGATATGGCCCCCAATATGAGTGGTACGCCTGAAGTAGACATGCCGAAAGCCATGTTCCTTTGTGAGCTGGCGCTTGATCTGGCGGAGCGGATACTCAAGCCGGGCGGTAATTTCGTGATCAAGATTTTTCAGGGCGAAGGTTTCGATGTTTACCTGAAGGATGCTCGCAAGAAATTCGACAAGATCCAGATGATCAAGCCGGATTCGTCCCGTGGCAGCTCCCGCGAGCAATATATGCTGGCTTGGGGCTACCGCGGCGGCAACGAGTAAAACGAGTTTTTTGGCCGGGGTGATAGGTTTTTCGTATTTTGCCCCGCGTGCATAAGCGAATATTGTGTAGAAAGTGTTTCACAAAGGGTTACAGACGGCGCCTGCCAGAGTTGTAGGTAATGTAGTAAGTTAGGCCGGTGAATATCATGCGAAGCGCGCGCCAGTAGCGGAGCTTGCTTCAGAGGGTAGTTAATTGAACGATATGGCAAAGAATCTGATCCTGTGGTTGATCATCGCGGCAGTCCTCGTGACGGTGATGAACAACTTCTCCAGCCCTAACGAGCCGCAGACCCTCAACTATTCCGACTTCATCCAGCAGGTCAAGGATGGCAAGGTCGAGCGCGTAGCCGTCGACGGCTATGTGATTACCGGCAAACGCAACGATGGTGACAGCTTCAAGACCATTCGTCCGGCGATCCAGGACAATGGCCTGATTGGCGACCTGGTCGACAATCACGTTGTGGTTGAAGGCAAGCAGCCTGAACAGCAAAGCATCTGGACTCAACTCCTGGTGGCCAGCTTCCCGATCCTGGTGATCATTGCGGTGTTCATGTTCTTCATGCGCCAGATGCAGGGTGGCGCCGGGGGCAAGGGTGGACCGATGAGCTTCGGCAAGAGCAAGGCGCGCCTGCTCTCCGAAGATCAGGTGAAAACCACCCTGGCTGACGTTGCGGGTTGCGACGAAGCCAAGGAAGAAGTCGGCGAGCTGGTTGAGTTCCTGCGTGATCCGGGCAAGTTCCAGCGTCTGGGCGGTCGTATTCCTCGCGGTGTGCTGATGGTCGGTCCTCCGGGTACCGGTAAAACCTTGCTGGCCAAGGCGATTGCTGGCGAAGCGAAGGTACCGTTCTTCACTATTTCCGGTTCCGACTTCGTTGAGATGTTCGTGGGTGTCGGCGCAAGCCGCGTTCGTGACATGTTCGAGCAGGCCAAGAAGCACGCACCGTGCATCATCTTCATCGACGAAATCGACGCCGTCGGTCGCCACCGTGGCGCCGGCATGGGCGGTGGTCACGACGAGCGCGAGCAGACTCTCAACCAGTTACTGGTGGAGATGGATGGCTTCGAAATGAATGACGGCATCATCGTGATTGCGGCGACCAACCGTCCTGACGTACTCGACCCTGCGCTGCTGCGTCCGGGCCGTTTCGACCGTCAGGTGGTTGTAGGTTTGCCGGATATCCGTGGTCGCGAGCAGATCCTCAAGGTTCACATGCGCAAAGTGCCAATGGGCGACGACGTTGCTCCGGCCGTTATCGCACGCGGTACCCCGGGCTTCTCCGGTGCGGACCTGGCCAACCTGGTCAACGAGGCTTCGCTGTTCGCTGCACGCAGCGGCAAGCGCATCGTTGAAATGAAAGAGTTCGAACTGGCCAAAGACAAGATCATGATGGGCGCCGAGCGCAAATCGATGGTCATGTCCGAGAAAGAAAAACAGAACACCGCTTACCACGAAGCCGGCCACGCCATTGTTGGTCGCGTCGTGCCTGAGCATGATCCGGTCTACAAGGTCTCGATCATTCCGCGTGGTCGTGCGCTGGGTGTGACCATGTTCCTGCCGGAAGAAGATCGCTACAGTCTGTCCAAGCGTGCGCTGATCAGTCAGATCTGCTCGCTGTACGGCGGCCGTATCGCCGAAGAAATGACTCTTGGTTTCGACGGTGTGACCACCGGCGCCTCCAACGACATCATGCGTGCCAGTCAGATTGCGCGGAACATGGTGACCAAATGGGGCCTGTCGGAAAAACTCGGTCCGCTGATGTACGCCGAAGAAGAGGGTGAAGTGTTCCTCGGTCGCGGTGGTGGCGGTCAGAATGCCAGTTTCTCCGGTGAGACCGCCAAGCTGATCGACTCCGAAGTGCGTAGCATCATCGATCAGTGCTACGGCACGGCCAAGCAGATCCTCACGGACAACCGTGACAAGCTGGATGCCATGGCCGATGCGCTGATGAAGTACGAAACCATCGATGCCGAGCAGATCGACGACATCATGGCGGGTCGTACGCCCCGCGAACCGCGTGACTGGACAGGTGGCACCGGTACGCCTCCGCCTCCAGTGATCCAGGATGAGCGTCCGGAAACACCGATCGGCGGTCCGGCTGCTGACGTTTAAGGTTTGAAATGACTTCTGCACAGTCCCTGACCCGGTTGCCTTGCGGCAACCGGGTTCTTGATTTGGCCCGGACGCATGTCATGGGCATTCTCAATGTCACTCCCGATTCCTTTTCCGATGGCGGCCGCTACAGTCAGCTCGACGTGGCCTTGCGTCACGCCGAAGCCATGGTGGCTGCTGGCGCGACGCTGATTGATGTCGGCGGTGAATCGACCCGGCCCGGCGCTCGAGCGGTTTCGCCGCTGGAAGAGCTGGAGCGCGTAGCTCCGATTGTGGAGCTGATCAATCGCGAGCTGGATGTGGTGATCTCGGTTGATACTTCGACACCTGCAGTGATGCGCGAAACTGCGCGGCTCGGTGCCGGGTTGATCAATGACGTGCGCTCGCTGCGCCGTGATGGTGCGCTGGATGCCGCTGCGGCGACCGGGTTGCCGGTATGTCTGATGCACATGCTCGGTGAGCCAGGTGACATGCAGGACAATCCACACTATCAGGACGTTACCCGGGAAGTGGGTGAGTTTCTGGCCGAGCGCATGGCTCAATGTGCGGCGGCGGGTATTCCTGCCGAGCGGATCATTCTTGATCCCGGTTTCGGTTTCGCCAAAACCCTGCAGCACAATCTAAGCTTGTTCAAGCATATGGAAGCCCTGCATGCGCTGGGGCGTCCGCTATTGGTCGGTGTCTCACGCAAAAGCATGATTGGTCAGGCGCTGAATCGTCAGGTGGGCGAGCGTCTGCATGGTGGTCTGGCACTCGCGGCACTGGCGTCAGTGAAAGGAGCGCGTATATTGCGCGTCCATGATGTGGCGGAAACGGTAGACGTGGTGCGAATGCTCGCGGCCGTGGAATCAGCCGAATAAGAATGATGGAGCACTTATGAGCAAGAAATACTTTGGTACTGACGGTATTCGTGGTCGTGTCGGTGAATACCCGATCACTCCGGACTTCATGCTCAAGCTCGGCTGGGCGGCTGGCATGGCCTTTCGCAAGATGGGCGCCTGCAAGGTTCTGGTCGGCAAGGACACGCGAATCTCCGGCTACATGTTCGAGTCGGCGCTTGAAGCAGGCCTGACGTCGGCGGGTGCCGATGTAATGCTGCTCGGCCCGATGCCGACGCCGGCGATTGCCTATCTGTCGCGCACGTTCCAGGCCGAAGCAGGCATCGTGATCAGTGCTTCGCACAATCCGCATGATGATAATGGAATCAAGTTCTTCTCCGGCAAGGGCACGAAGCTGCCTGATGAACTGGAGCTTATGATCGAAGAACTGCTCGACACCCCGATGACCGTGGTCGAGTCGAGCAAGATTGGCAAGGTGTCGCGGATCAACGATGCTTCGGGTCGCTACATCGAATTCTGCAAAAGCAGCGTGCCGAGCGGTACCAGTTTTTCCGGTTTGAAGATCGTGATCGACTGCGCACATGGTGCGACCTACAAGGTTGCTCCAAGTGTATTCCGTGAGTTGGGTGCTGAAGTGGTCGTGCTTTCGGCTCAGCCCAATGGTCTGAACATCAATGAAAATTGCGGTTCGACCCATATGGGGTCGTTGCAGGCTGCTGTATTGGCTGAGCACGCTGATCTGGGTATCGCCTTCGATGGCGACGGTGATCGGGTGTTGATGGTCGATCACACTGGCGCCATCGTCGATGGTGACGAGCTGCTGTTCATCATTGCGCGCGATCTGCACGAGCGTGGCAAGTTGCAGGGTGGCGTGGTCGGTACTCTGATGAGCAACCTGGGTCTTGAGCTCGCGTTGGCGGATCTCTCGATTCCGTTCATTCGAGCGAATGTCGGTGATCGCTATGTGATCGCCGAGCTGCTGGAGCGCAACTGGCTGGTAGGTGGTGAGAATTCGGGCCACATCGTCTGCTTCAATCACACCACAACAGGTGATGCGATCATTGCGGCGTTGCAGGTGTTGATGGCATTGAAAGCCCGCAATGAAGGTCTTGCGCAAACGCGTCAGGTCTTGCGCAAGTGCCCTCAGGTGCTGATCAATGTGCGTTTCGGTGGTGGCGAAAGCCCGCTTGAGCATCCGGCTGTCAAGGAAGCCAGTGCGCGGGTAACCCAGGCGATGGCGGGTCGAGGTCGTGTGCTTCTGCGCAAGTCCGGCACAGAGCCGCTGGTGCGTGTGATGGTCGAAGGCGAGGATGAAACTCAGGTTCGCAGCTATGCCGAAGAACTGGCAAAACTGGTAAGTGAAGTTTCTGCCTGATTCGGCTTGCCAGCCATGATTGTGTTGGGTAACATCTGCGCCCACTTTGACCGACGAGGTACAGCATGCGTCGCCCTATGGTAGCTGGTAACTGGAAGATGCACGGTACCCGCGCCAGCGTCGCTGAGCTGATCAACGGCCTTCGTCATCTGGCCTTGCCAAGCGGTGTTGATGTCGCGGTATTCCCGCCTTGCTTGCATATCAATCAAGTGATTGATGGTTTGAAAGGCAAATCGATTTCGGTCGGTGCGCAGAATTCTGCGGTGGAATCCATGCAAGGTGCATTGACCGGTGAAATTGCACCGAGTCAGTTGGTGGATGCAGGTTGTTCCCTGGTGCTTGTCGGGCACTCCGAACGCCGCCAGATAATGGGCGAGCGAGACGGGATGCTGAATCGCAAGTTCGCAGCGGCACAGGCATGTGGCTTGATTCCGGTGTTGTGTGTAGGGGAAACCCTCGAGCAGCGCGAAGCCGGAAAAACTCTTGAGGTTGTCGGGCGTCAGCTGGGCAGCATCATCGAGGAGCTGGGTGTTGGTGCCTTTGCCAATGCAGTTATTGCTTACGAGCCTGTCTGGGCCATTGGTACCGGACTGACTGCAACGCCGCAACAGGCTCAGGATGTGCACAAAGCCATTCGCGAGCAGTTGGCGGCAGAGAATTCTGAAGTCGCACGAGGTGTGCGGCTTCTATACGGCGGCAGCGTGAAGGCGGCCAATGCGGTCGAACTGTTCGGCATGCCGGATATCGATGGGGGGCTCATTGGTGGAGCTTCCCTGAATGCAGATGAGTTCGGTGCGATTTGTCGCGCCGCGGGAAACTGAAAAAATGCTGGAAACAGTCGTAGTCGTTTTTCATCTGCTGGGTGCATTGGGCGTAGTTGCTCTGGTTTTGCTGCAGCAGGGTAAGGGTGCGGACGCTGGCGCGTCTTTCGGAGCAGGTGCTTCAAATACTGTGTTCGGAAGCCAAGGTTCCTCTACCTTTCTTAGTAAGTTTACTGCTATACTTGCCGCCGGTTTCTTCATAACCAGCTTGGGGTTAGGTTACTTTGCTAAAGAGAAAGCTCATCAGCTGACTCAAGCAGGTTTGCCAGATCCAGCAGTGTTGGAAGTACCTAAGCAACAAAAACCGGCTTCTGATGATGTCCCGGTGCTTCAAGAGCAAAAGTCGGCTACTCCAGCGACTGACGTACCTCCAGCTCAAGAGCAGAAGTAAGAAGGGTTTCAAACGTAGTTTTGCCGAGGTGGTGGAATTGGTAGACACGCAACCTTGAGGTGGTTGTGCCCATAGGGTGTAGGGGTTCGAGTCCCCTTCTCGGTACCAATTAGTCAGGAGAGCCCGCTGTTGCGGGCTTTCTTGCAGGTGGAAGGTTACATTGACCCTATAAGGGATCGGTCGTATACTTCCGCCCCAGCTTTGTCGCGGGGTGGAGCAGTCTGGTAGCTCGTCGGGCTCATAACCCGAAGGTCGTCGGTTCAAATCCGGCCCCCGCAACCAGTTTAAGGAGCCCCTTTTCAGGGGCTTTTTGTTAGCTGGACACTTTCTGCGCCGCTGTTCGACGGCGTTTCAAGGATGGGCGTTTCGCCCATTTTTTTATTTTGCAGCGCATGCATTTACATGCACGAGGGGGTTCAGGTGTCGAGCAAGCTAGAAGAGTTGCAGGCCTTGTTGGCCCCGGTGGTCGTGGCCCTAGGCTATGAATGCTGGGGTATCGAGTTTTCGGCTCAAGGTCGTCACTCGATGTTGCGTGTTTATATCGATAAAGAGGGTGGCGTGCTGGTGGACGATTGCGCCATTGTCAGCCGTCAGATCAGCGGTGTCCTGGATGTTGAAGATCCGATCTCCGTTGAATACACCCTCGAAGTTTCCTCGCCTGGCATGGAACGCCCACTGTTCACTCTTGAGCAGTTTGCAAAATTTGCCGGTGAACAAGTGAAGATCAAGCTGCGCTCGCCTTTCGAAGGTCGACGCAACTTTCAGGGCCTTCTGCGCGGTGTAGAAGAACAGGACGTCGTGGTGCAGGTAGAAGACCATGAGTTCCTGTTGCCGATCGATATGATCGACAAGGCCAACATTATTCCCAGTTTTGACTGAGACGCGGATCCCGCGGATCCAATGGCTTGCGAAAGGCGAGGCGTACGATGAGCAAAGAAGTACTGCTGGTTGTTGAGTCGGTATCCAATGAAAAGGGCGTACCGGCAAGCGTGATTTTTGAAGCGCTGGAGCTGGCTCTGGCCACTGCTACCAAAAAGCGTTTTGAAGACGAAGTTGACCTGCGTGTGGAGATCAATCGCCACACCGGTTCCTATGAGACTTTCCGTCGCTGGACAGTCGTCGAAGAGAATGATCTCGACGATCCTGCGATCGAAACCTGGCCAAGCAAGGTTGCCGAAACGCATCCGGGCGCCAAGGTCGGCGACGTCGTCGAAGAAAAGATCGAATCCATCGAGTTCGGCCGCATTGCTGCACAGACTGCCAAGCAGGTCATTGTGCAGAAAGTGCGTGAAGCCGAGCGCGCTCAAGTGGTCGACGCCTATCGCGAGCGCCTGGGAGAAATCATCTCCGGCACCGTGAAGAAAGTCACCCGCGACAACGTGATCGTCGATCTGGGCAACAACGCCGAAGCGTTGCTGGCCCGTGAAGACATCATTTCTCGCGAAACCTTCCGTGTCGGTGTGCGTCTGCGTGCACTGCTCAAGGAAATCCGCACCGAGAACCGCGGCCCGCAGCTGATCCTGTCGCGCACCGCGCCGGAAATGCTGATCGAGTTGTTCCGCATCGAAGTGCCGGAAATCGCTGAAGGCCTGATCGAAGTAATGGCAGCGTCCCGTGATCCGGGTTCGCGTGCCAAGATCGCTGTCCGTTCCAAGGACAAACGCATCGACCCGCAGGGCGCGTGCATTGGTATGCGCGGTTCGCGCGTCCAGGCCGTGTCGGGCGAGTTGGGTGGCGAGCGTGTCGATATCGTCCTGTGGGACGATAACCCGGCGCAGTTCGTGATCAATGCCATGTCGCCGGCAGAAGTGGCGGCCATTATCGTTGACGAAGATGCCCATGCCATGGACATCGCCGTTGGCGCAGACAATCTGGCTCAGGCCATCGGTCGGGGTGGTCAGAACGTGCGTCTGGCGAGCCAGTTGACTGGCTGGACCCTGAACGTGATGACCGAATCGGACATCCAGGCTAAGCAGCAAGCAGAAACCGGCGACATCCTGCGCAACTTCATCGACGAGCTGGAAGTCGACGAAGAACTGGCTCAGGTGCTGGTAGATGAAGGCTTCACCAGCCTGGAAGAGATTGCCTACGTACCGTTGGAAGAAATGCTCAACATCGACGGCTTTGACGAAGATATCGTCAACGAGCTTCGCGCTCGTGCCAAGGATCGTTTGTTGACCAAAGCCATCGCTACTGAGGAAAAGCTGGCAGACGCCCATCCGGCCGAAGACCTGCTCTCGCTTGAGGGTATGGACAAGGATTTGGCGATGGAACTGGCGGTGCGCGGCGTAATTACCCGCGAAGACCTGGCCGAGCAGTCTATTGACGACCTGCTCGACATCGACGGCATTGACGATGATCGTGCCGGCAAGTTGATCATGGCCGCCCGAGCCCACTGGTTCGAGTAATTAGGCGCGGCCTGAGGAGAGAAGTGCATGACGCAAGTCACGGTGAAACAACTGGCCGATGAGGTCAAAACACCGGTAGAGCGCCTGTTGCAGCAGATGCGTGAGGCAGGTCTGCCGCACACCGCCGCCGAAGAACATGTGACTGACAGTGAGAAGCAATCCCTGCTGACTCACTTGAAGAGCAGTCACAAGGCGAAAGTGGAAGAACCACGCAAGATCACGCTGCAGCGTAAAACCACCAGCACCCTGCGTGTGGCTGGTAGCAAGAGCATCAGCGTAGAAGTTCGCAAGAAGAAAGTTTTCGTACAGCGTAGCCCGGAAGAAATCGAAGCCGAGCGCAAGCGTGAACTGGATGAGCGTCGCGCAGTAGAAAATGCTGCCCGTCAGAAGGCTGAAGAAGAAGCCAAGCAGCGCGCTGAAGAAGAAGCGCGTCGCCAGCCTGCTGCTGCGCCGTCCGCGTCTGCCGAAGCTGTTGCTGCACCTGCGCCAGTAGCCGAACCCGTGCGCGAAGCCGCGCCGGTTGCTGCTGCGCCAGCTGCCGACACTCGCAAGCGTGACGAACAGCGTCGTCCGGACAAGCCACGTGCCGACGATAACAATCGTCGCGGCGGTGGTGGCGATGGCGAGCGCAAAAACGCTCCGCATCGCGCATCGGTCAAAGAAAAAGCGCCGGCTCCACGTGTGGCGCCACGCACTACCGACGAAGAAAGCGATGGCTTCCGTCGTGGTGGTCGCGGCAAGGCCAAGCTGAAGAAACGCAACGCTCACGGTTTCCAGAACCCTACCGGTCCTGTCGTGCGTGAAGTGAAGATCGGCGAGACCATCACTGTTGGCGATCTCGCCCAGCAGATGTCGGTCAAGGCTGCTGAAATCATCAAGTTCATGTTCAAACTGGGCACTCCAGCGACCATCAACCAGGTACTCGATCAGGAAACTGCTCAACTGGTTGCTGAAGAGCTGGGCCACAAAGTGACCCTGGTCAGCGACACCGCCCTGGAAGATTCCCTGGCCGAGTCCCTGAAGTTTGAAGGTGAGGCAGTTTCCCGTGCACCGGTCGTGACCGTAATGGGCCACGTTGACCACGGTAAGACTTCCCTGCTCGACTACATCCGTCGTGCCAAGGTTGCAGCGGGCGAAGCCGGCGGCATTACCCAGCACATCGGTGCATACCACGTTGAAACCGACCGTGGCATGGTGACGTTCCTCGACACCCCGGGTCACGCTGCGTTTACCGCAATGCGTGCCCGTGGTGCCAAGGCGACCGACATCGTGATCCTGGTGGTGGCGGCGGACGACGGCGTGATGCCGCAAACCATCGAGGCTGTTCAGCACGCTCAGGCGGCTGGCGTTCCTCTGGTGGTTGCGGTGAACAAGATCGACAAGCCGGGTGCCGACCTCGATCGCATCCGCAGCGAACTGTCGGTTCACGGCGTGACTTCCGAAGAGTGGGGCGGCGACACTCCATTCGTACCGGTTTCGGCGAAAATGGGTACCGGCGTTGACGAACTGCTCGAAGCCGTTCTGCTGCAGGCCGAAGTTCTCGAACTGACCGCCACTCCATCGGCTCCTGGCCGTGGTGTTGTCGTTGAATCGCGTCTGGACAAGGGCCGTGGCCCGGTGGCCACCGTGCTGGTTCAGGACGGTACGCTGCGTCAAGGCGACATGGTGCTGGTCGGCTCGAACTATGGCCGCGTGCGCGCCATGCTCGACGAGAACGGCAAGCCGATCAAGGAAGCAGGTCCGGCCATTCCGGTCGAGATCCTGGGTCTTGACGGTACACCAGACGCTGGCGACGAGATGAGCGTTGTTGCCGACGAGAAGAAAGCCCGTGAAGTGGCTCTGTTCCGTCAAGGCAAGTTCCGCGAAGTCAAACTGGCTCGCGCTCACGCCGGCAAGCTGGAAAACATCTTCGAAAACATGGGTCAGGAAGAGAAGAAGACGCTCAACATCGTCCTCAAATCCGACGTCCGTGGTTCGCTGGAAGCTTTGCAGGGCGCTCTGAACGGCCTGGGCAACGACGAAGTGCAAGTGCGCGTAGTCGGTGGCGGTGTCGGTGGTATCACCGAATCCGACGCCAACCTGGCACTGGCTTCCAACGCTGTACTGTTCGGCTTCAACGTGCGTGCTGATGCTGGCGCACGGAAGATCGTCGAGCAGGAAGGTCTGGACATGCGTTACTACAACGTGATCTACGACATCATCGAAGACGTCAAGAAGGCCCTGACCGGCATGCTCGGCAGCGATGTTCGCGAGAACATCCTGGGCGTGGCCGAAGTGCGCGACGTGTTCCGTTCGCCGAAGTTTGGCGCGATCGCCGGTTGCATGGTGATCGAAGGTGTTGTGCACCGTAACCGTCCGATCCGTGTACTGCGTGAAGACATCGTTATCTTCGAAGGCGAGCTGGAATCCCTGCGCCGCTTCAAGGATGACGCTTCCGAGGTACGTGCCGGCATGGAATGCGGTATCGGCGTGAAGAGCTACAACGACGTCAAAGTCGGTGACAAGATCGAAGTCTTCGAGAAGGTTCAGGTTGCTCGCAGCCTCTGACTCGCGCACTTCAAGGGCCACGCCGAGCTGCCGCATGCAGATGCGCGCCACGGCGTCAGGACTCTAAACGCAACGCCCGGTCTGGCTTTTGTCAGGCCGGGCGTTTGCCGCTTTCAGACCTTGCGGGTTTCACCGCGGGGCAGTAACAGGTAACAAAATCATGGCAAAAGAATACAGCCGTACCCAACGTATCGGCGATCAGATGCAGCGTGAGCTGGCCCAACTGATCCGTCGTGAAGTCAAAGACCCGCGCGTCGGCCTGGTCACCATTACCGCTGTGGAAGTCAGCCGTGACGTCGGTCACGCGAAGATCTTCATCACCGTCATGGGGCAGGACAACGCCGAAGACATCGCGCAAAGCATCAAGGTGCTCAACGCTGCTGCAGGTTTCCTGCGCATGCAGCTGGCCCGTGAAATGAAGCTGCGCAGCGTGCCGCAATTGCACTTCCACTACGACGAAAGCGTCGTGCGTGGCGCGCACCTGTCGGCCCTGATCGAGCGCGCCGTGGCTGAGGACAATCAGCACCTGGCCGCTGCACCTGAAGACACCAAGGAGTAATTCGGTGGCTCAGGTCAAACGTATCCGTCGTAACGTCAGCGGTATCATCCTGCTCGACAAGCCGCTGGGGTTCACCTCCAACGCCGCGTTGCAGAAGGTTCGCTGGTTGCTCAACGCCGAGAAGGCCGGTCACACCGGCAGTCTCGACCCGCTGGCCACCGGTGTCTTGCCGCTGTGCTTTGGCGAGGCAACGAAGTTTTCGCAATACCTGCTCGATTCCGACAAGGGTTACGAGACCCTGGCGCAACTGGGCAAGACCACCACCACGGCGGACGCCGAGGGTGAGGTTTTGCAGGAGCGTCCGGTGACCGTTGGTCGCGCCGATGTCGAAGCGGTTCTGCCGAAATTTCGCGGGCAAATCAGTCAGATACCGCCGATGTACTCGGCACTCAAGCGTGACGGTCAGCCGCTGTACAAGCTGGCCCGTGCAGGCGAAGTAGTGGAGCGCGAACCGCGTTCTGTTACTATTGCGCGCTTGGAATTGCTGGCCTTCGAAGGCGATACTGCGCGTCTTGCGGTGGATTGCAGCAAGGGCACCTATATCCGCACCCTGGTGGAGGATATCGGTGAGCAACTCGGTTGTGGTGCGTACGTCGCTGAACTGCGTCGTACCCAGGCCGGGCCTTTCACCCTGGCGCAGACCGTGACCCTCGAAGAGCTGGAAGCGGTACATGCCGAAGGCGGCAACGAAGCGGTCGACCGTTTCCTGATGCCATCGGACAGCGGCCTGCAGGATTGGCCGCTGCTGCACTTCTCCGAAGCGAGTGCGTTCTACTGGCTCAACGGCCAGCCGGTACGCGCCCCGGATGCTCCGAAGTTCGGCATGGTACGGGTACAGGATCACAATGGTCGCTTCATCGGTATCGGTGAAGTGAGCGAAGACGGGCGCATCGCGCCACGTCGACTGATTCGGTCAGAATGACCGAACGAGTGTGGCTGTTAACAGGCACGGTCACTACTCATTTATAGATACAGGGATTTGTCCCTGGCCTGTTGAAACTGTTTTTGAAACAGTTTCCTGATAAAAGGATTGCCTCATGGCTCTCGACGTTCAAGAAAAAGCTCAAATCGTTGCCGACTACCAGCAAGCTGTTGGTGATACTGGTTCGCCAGAAGTGCAAGTTGCACTGCTGACCGCCAACATCAACAAACTGCAAGGTCACTTCAAGGCCAACGGTAAAGACCACCACTCCCGTCGTGGTCTGATCCGCATGGTAAACCAGCGTCGCAAGCTGCTGGACTACCTGAAAGGCAAAGATCTGAGCCGTTACAGCGCTCTGATCGGCCGCCTGGGTCTGCGTCGCTAATCAGCGATTGCGCTATGAGGTTGGTTGTCTGTCAGGCATCAGCGGTTTTCCGCTGGTGGCTGGCAGGCTCCCAGCCTCAAGTTTTATCTGCACTACCGTTTTACCCGGACAGTCAGCGGGCCGATTCCCGACATTGCCCAAGAATTTCGCAAGAAACCAGTTCCCCCAAGAGCCACAAAGAAGGTAGGACACCGTGAACCCGGTAATCAAAAAATTCCAGTTCGGTCAGTCGACCGTTACCCTCGAGACTGGCCGTATCGCCCGTCAGGCCTCCGGCGCAGTATTGGTCACCGTTGACGACGACGTCAGCGTATTGGTGACCGTCGTCGGTGCCAAGCAAGCCGATCCAGGCAAGGGCTTCTTCCCTCTGTCCGTTCACTACCAGGAAAAAACTTACGCTGCCGGTAAGATCCCTGGCGGTTTCTTCAAGCGCGAAGGCCGTCCTTCCGAGAAAGAAACCCTGACTTCCCGACTGATCGACCGTCCGATCCGTCCGCTGTTCCCAGAAGGCTTCATGAACGAAGTGCAGGTTGTCTGCACCGTCGTTTCCACCAGCAAGAAGACCGATCCGGACATCGCTGCGATGATCGGTACCTCGGCTGCCCTGGCCATCTCGGGCATTCCGTTCGACGGCCCGATCGGCGCCGCTCGCGTAGCGTTCCACGAAAGCACCGGCTACCTGCTGAACCCGACCTACGAGCAGCAAGCTGCTTCGAGCCTGGACATGGTCGTTGCCGGTACTGCGGACGCCGTGCTGATGGTTGAATCGGAAGCCAAAGAGCTGACCGAAGACCAGATGCTGGGCGCGGTACTGTTCGCTCACGACGAGTTCCAGGTGGTGATCAACGCCGTCAAAGAACTGGCCGCTGAAGCTGCCAAGCCAACCTGGACCTGGGCTCCGGCGCCAGAAGCCACCGAACTGCTGGGCGCGATCCGTGCCGAGTTCGGCGAAGCGATCTCCCAGGCTTACACCATCACCGTCAAGGCTGACCGCTACGCACGTCTGGGCGAGCTGAAAGACCAGGTCGTTGCCAAGCTGTCCGGCGAAGAAGGCCAGCCTTCGGCTGCTGACGTCAAAGCGGCTTTCGGCGAAATCGAATACCGCACCGTTCGCGAAAACATCGTTAACGGCAAGCCACGTATCGACGGTCGCGACACCCGCACCGTACGTCCGCTGAACATCGAAGTCGGCGTTCTGCCGAAGACTCACGGTTCGGCGCTGTTCACCCGTGGCGAAACCCAGGCTCTGGTAGTCGCGACGCTGGGTACTGCCCGTGACGCACAGCTGCTGGACACCCTGGAAGGCGAGAAAAAAGACCCGTTCATGCTGCACTACAACTTCCCGCCGTTCTCGGTGGGCGAGTGTGGTCGCATGGGTGGTGCTGGTCGTCGTGAAATCGGTCACGGCCGTCTGGCCCGTCGTTCGGTTTCGGCCATGCTGCCAGCCGCTGACGTGTTCCCGTACACCATCCGTGTGGTTTCGGAAATCACCGAATCCAACGGTTCGAGCTCGATGGCTTCCGTTTGCGGCGCCTCCCTGGCCCTGATGGACGCTGGTGTTCCAATGAAGGCGCCGGTTGCCGGTATCGCCATGGGTCTGGTTAAAGAAGGCGAGAAGTTCGCCGTCCTGACCGACATCCTGGGTGACGAAGACCACTTGGGCGACATGGACTTCAAAGTAGCCGGTACCGCCAAAGGCGTTACTGCGCTGCAGATGGACATCAAGATCAAGGGCATCACCGAAGAGATCATGGAAATCGCTCTGGGCCAAGCCCTGGAAGCGCGCCTGAACATCCTCGGCCAGATGAACCAGATCATTGGCCAGTCGCGTACCGAACTGTCGGCCAACGCTCCGACCATGATCGCGATGAAGATCGACACCGACAAGATCCGTGACGTTATCGGTAAAGGTGGCGCGACCATCCGTGCGATCTGCGAAGAAACCAAGGCTTCGATCGACATCGAAGACGACGGTTCGATCAAGATCTTCGGCGAAACCAAGGATGCCGCAGAAGCTGCTCGTCAGCGCGTTCTGAGCATCACTGCAGAAGCTGAAATCGGCAAGATCTACGTCGGCAAGGTTGAGCGCATCGTCGACTTCGGCGCATTCGTCAACATCCTGCCGGGCAAGGACGGTCTGGTGCACATCTCGATGCTGAGCGACGCTCGCGTAGAGAAAGTCACCGACATCCTGAAAGAAGGCCAGGAAGTGGAAGTGCTGGTACTGGACGTGGACAACCGCGGCCGTATCAAGCTGTCCATCAAAGACGTGGCAGCAGCCAAGGCTTCGGGCGTTTAATCACCCCACAGCCTTAGCGCAATAAAAATGCCCCGCCGTGAAAACGGCGGGGCATTTTTTGTCTGCCACAAAAGATATCAGCAGAGACAACGCCAAATTTGCCGCAACCCGAGACCGGTGCTAGGTTTAGCCCACCGCCCGTGTAGCTCAGCCGGTAGAGCAGCGCACTCGTAACGCGAAGGTCGCAGGTTCGATTCCTGTCTCGGGCACCATCCCCTCAGTCCCCCGGTTTATGTCTTCCAGGTCAAAGTTTTTGTGGGAGAGATGTAAAGAGCCGTGTAATTCGTCATGCAAACGTCCTATATTCAATGCCTGCATGAGCATCGCCCAGCAGTTTTCAGATGATCCCGAATGGTTCCGAAGGCCGGACAATCCGCGTCAGAGAGATCCTTGATGATCCAGATCCATCCTCCATTCTTACGATCAGCGAGAACGCCATGACCGAATTAACTCAAGAGCAACGTCACGAACAAGCGCTGGAAAAATACATTCTGGACGTGCCGGATCTGAAAGAAGAGATCAAGGACCTGAGTTCTGATGATCAGAAAGACCAGATCCAGTGGGCATTCGAAGACGAAGCCGAAGCTCAGGGTTTGCAGCCGTGGGAGTTGACGCTCAAGTACACCAGCACCCCTGAAGAGTTCGAGGCCAAGCGTCTGGAGCTGCACAAGGAGGCGGCCGAAGTGTTGGGCGTCAAGTGGGACGAGTACTGCGAGATGAACAATCTGGTGGTCTGAAACAAAAACGCCAGCCTCAACCGGGCTGGCGTTTTTTATTGCGCGACGGCCTCAGAGGCTCAGACGCATCGACAGGTCCACTGCCTTCACGTCCTTGGTCATCGCCCCGATCGAGATGTAATCCACGCCGGTTTCGGCGATCGGCAGCAGCGTGCTTTCGTTGATGCCGCCGCTGGCTTCCAGTTTGGCCTTGCCGCCGTTCAGGCGTACGGCTTCGCGCATGTCGTCCAGGCTCAGTTCATCGAGCATGATGATATCGGCGCCGGCTGTCAGCGCTTCCTTCAGCTCCTCCAGGCTCTCCACTTCGACCTCAACCGGTTTGCCCGGCGCGATCTTGTGCGCGGCGGCAATGGCCTGCGCGATGCCGCCGCTGGCGGCGATGTGGTTTTCCTTGATCAGGAACGCGTCGTAGAGGCCGATGCGGTGGTTGTGGCAACCGCCGCAGGTCACGGCGTATTTCTGCGCCAGACGCAGGCCTGGCAGGGTCTTGCGGGTATCCAGCAGCTTGACTTGGGTCTGCGCCACGAAGTCCGCCAGGTACTGCGCACGCGTGGCCACGCCGGACAGCAGTTGCAGGAAGTTCAGCGCACTGCGCTCACCCGTCAGCAACGAACGGGCCGGGCCTTCCAGATGAAACAGCGGCTGATTGGGTTTGACCCGTTCGCCGTCCCGCACCTGCCAGTGCACCGCGACCCGCGGATCGAGCTGGCGAAACACCGTGTCGACCCACGCCGTACCGCAGATAACTGCTTCGTCGCGAGTGATGATGGTGGCTTTGGCCAGACGTTCGGCCGGGATCAGTTGCGCGGTGATGTCGCCGCTGCCGACATCTTCGAGCAACGCACGGCGCACGTTGGCTTCGATTTCGGCGGTCAAATCGGCGAGACGTAGATTCGGCATAACGGGCTCCACAGACTAAGTGCGCCGATTATAGGGGCATGGCGAGAGCCAACCCAAGGCGAGAACTCGCGTGCCTGACTGCATCTGGTCGATTTTCTTTGAGCAAAGCCCGATTTTCGTGGTCACTGAAAGGTGTTGCAGGCATAGGGGAAACCCTGACGGCTATAGCGCCGAGGACAAGTTTTGCAAGATAATCCGCCTTGCATTTGACGTCATAGCTTTGACGCTGATGTGGGAGCGTGTTTGCTCGCGAAAGCGGTTTGTCAGTGACAGTTTTGGCGAACGATACACCGCTTTCGCGAGCAAGCCCGCTCCCACAGGGAATTGCGCGGTAAAACTGACCAGTGGAATCACCGTTTCAGGAGGCTTGGATGCGCAACGACGGGAATGTAGTGCCTTTGCACAAGGCTGCTACCGATCAGGCGAATCATTCGCCGCTCGCCCGCCTGCCTGTGATTCTGCTTCAGGTCCGCGACAAGGCGGCCCAGCAACTGCGCCATGGTTTGCAGGAGTTGTTCGATAACGCCGACGACACCCTGTTCGAGATGGCCGACCGGGCGCGCAACGATGTCGAACAGAACATCTTTTTCGAAGCCATGCGCGACCTGCGCCTCAAGCGCAAAAACATCGAGCGCGGTTTTCTCGAGCAATTCTTCGAAGCCTTTGTCGCGCTGATTCAATACGACGCCGCACCACCCACATTGCCCGGCACGCTGATGTTCGAGGATTCGGCACCGCGTACCGATGACATGGAGCGCAGTGTGGCGGTCGAGACCATGGTCGGCCGCGTGCTCAAGCGTGACGGCTTTGCCCTCGATCAACTGACCGCGCGGCTTAACGCGTTGCTGGGCAAGGATTTCGACAACCAGCACAACCCGCTCGGCCCGGCGATGCTCTGCGAGTTTTTCCTGCAGGCCGGACGTAACCTGGGCGTGGAGATCAAGGTCAAACTGATCCTGCTCAAACTGTTCGAACGCTACGTGCTGGCCGATACCGAGCAGTTGTACGCCGAAGCCAATCAATTGCTGATTGCCACCGGCGTCTTGCCTGAGTTGAAGCCAGCACCGGCGCGGCGCGCAATCGAGCGCGCGACGGCCAGTATCAACAATGAAGAAAGTGCCGAACCCGAGCCCGCTGACGAAGGCGTGCAGGAAGTCTTTGCGGCGTTGCAGGAGTTACTTTTACATGTGCGCGGCAGCGTCGCGCCGACCCTGGAGCCGAGTGCTGCCGCGCAACCGATTACCACCCGCGATCTGCTGCGCCTGCTTTCGCACTTGCAGCAATACGTCCCGGCGCTGGCGGCGCAAGACGATTTCGATCTGCGCAATCAGCTTGAACAGTTGCTGACGCGGGTGAGCGTCAGGAGCGGTAAATCGCGCATCGTCGACGGCGCCGATGAAGACGTGATCAACCTGATCGCCATGGTCTTCGAATGCATCCTTGAAGACCGTAACCTGCCGGATTCGCTCAAGGCGCTGATCGCGCGTTTGCAGATCCCGATGCTCAAGGCGGCGGTACTCGACAAAAGTTTCTTCAGCCGCAGCAGTCATCCGGCGCGGCGGTTGCTCAACGAAATCGCCGATGCCGCCATGGGGTGGGGCGACTGCAATGGCGAGGCCCGCGACAGCCTGTATCTGCGCATCGAACAAGTGGTGCAGCGCCTGCTGAGTGACTTCGTCGACGATCCGGCGATTTTCTCCGAATTGCTCGCCGACTTCCTCGCCTTCACCAGTGATGAGCGGCGGCGCAGCGAGCTGCTGGAGCAGCGTTTGCGCGATGCCGAAGAGGGCCGGGCGAAAACCGAACTGGCGCGGCAACGGGTCGAGCAGGCGTTGAATATGGCGCTGCTGGGTAAAGTCCTGCCGCCGTCGGTGGTGACGTTTGTGCGCGATGCCTGGAGCAAGGTGCTGCTGCTGACCTGTCTCAAGCATGGCGATCACTCGGCTGAGTGGCAGGCCGATGTGCAGACCATGGAGCAATTGATCTGGAGCGTGCAGCGTCACGACGAAGCGGACGCAGGTCTGCAATTGTTGGCGCTGGTGCCCGGTTTGCTCAAATCACTGCGTGACGGCCTGAGCAGCTCGGCGTTTGATCCGTTCGCCACCAGCGAATTTTTCAGCGAGCTGGAAGCGCTGCATGTGCGGGTGCTTGAACCTGCAACCGAGCAGCCGCCGGCGGATGCGCCGGCGTTGGTTGAAGTGTCGCAGCACATTACCCTGCGCAGCGCCGATGAGGGCGCGGTCGGCCTGAACGCCAGCGGCCTTGCGCATGACGACCCCGGGCTGCGTCAGGTGGAGCAACTGCGCCTGGGCAACTGGGTCGCGTTCCAGGAAGACGACGAGCACAGCCTGCGCTGCAAGCTGGCAGCGATCATCGAAGCCACCGGCAAATACGTGTTTGTCGACCGTACCGGGATGAAAGTGCTGGAGCGCAGCCGCGTCGAGCTGGCCCTCGAGTTTCGCCGTGGCGCGGTGCGAGCACTGGATGACACCTTGCTGTTCGATCGGGCGCTGGAATCGGTGCTCGGCAATCTGCGGCGACTCAATCGCGGCAAGTGATCGCGCGCCGGGGGCCGATCACGGCATACTGGGCGCCAACACAGTCGGCGTTGAAGGAATCGGTATGCAGTTGGATCCCGCTAGCGGGTGGTGTCACGGGGTACAGGTCTGCCCATCGCCCAACTTCAATGAACGCCCTGCGGGCGAAATTTCTCTGTTGGTCATTCACAACATCAGCCTGCCGCCGGCGCAGTTCGCCACCGGCAAGGTGCAGGAATTTTTCCAGAATCGTCTGGATGTCACCGAGCATCCCTATTTTGCAGGGATTGCTGACCTGCGCGTCTCGGCGCATTTTCTGATTGAACGTGACGGCACCGTCACCCAGTTTGTCTCCTGTCTTGAACGGGCGTGGCATGCTGGTGTGTCGATGTTCGAAGGCCGTGAAACCTGTAACGATTTTTCCGTGGGTATCGAACTCGAAGGCACTGATGATCTGCCCTTTACCGATGCGCAGTATCAGGCGTTGATCACGCTGACGCGTCAGCTGCAAACAGCATTTCCGGCTATCACCGGCGCCCGTATCTGCGGGCACAGCGACATCGCACCCGGGCGCAAGACCGATCCTGGCCCGGCATTCGACTGGGCGCGTTACCGCGCAGCCCTGGCACAAGAGGAAGGACAATGAGTTTTCTGGTGTTACTGCTGGCGGTCTGGATCGAGAAATTCTCGGCCCTGCGCCATCGGGTTCAACGCGATGGCGGATGGATCCGCGAACTGCACAAACTCGAAGCCAGTGAGCGCCTGGCCAAGCGGCCATGGCTGGTGCTGACAATTCTGGTGTTGCTGCCGGTGGCGCTGCTCGCCTTGTTGCTGGTGGTACTGGAACCCGTCGCTTACGGCTTGCTGGCGCTGCCGGTGCATTTGCTGGTGGTGATTTACGCGCTGGGGCGCGGTGATCTGCTCGGCGGTCTCGGGCCGTTTCGTGACGCCTGGCGTCGCGAAGACCTGCAAGCCGCCGCGCATGTGGCCAAGCGTGATCTGGATATCTGTGCCGACAGCGGTGAGCAATTGCTGGATCAGGTACAGGGCCATCTGTTGTGGCAGGCGTATCAAAGTTTCTTCGCGGTGATTTTTTGGTACTTCGTGCTCGGTCCGGTGGCGGCGCTGGCTTATCGGCTGCTCGCATTGGCTGAAGAAAACAGCCAGAACCCAGCCCTCGCCGAACGTGCCGGCCAGTTACGTCATGCCTTCGACTGGGTGCCGGTGCGCTTGCTCGCCGCCAGTTTTGCCCTGGTCGGCAACTTTGTTGCGGTCAGCCGGGTGATGTTGCACGAACTGCTGAACTGGAACATCAGCGCCGCGCAACTGATCAACAAGGTCGGGCTCGCAGCCGGCGAGATCCCGCCGCCGGTGGTCGGGCCGGAAGGCATCAACACCCTCGATTGCCTGTGGGAATTGCTACTGCGCGCGGCGGTGTTGTGGTATGCCGGGTTTGCCTTGTGGACAGTGTTGATTCACTGAGCCCTCGGTGAAGTTAATTGTGGCGAGGGAGCTTGCTCCCGCTGGGTGGCGAAGCCGCCCTCGCTGTTCATCATAAACAACGCGTCCAAGCGATCTGCGTCTGCTGCGCAGCCGAGCGGGAGCAAGCTCCCTCGCCACAGGGTCAGCGATCTTCCCCAAATAGTCGTTAACCTTAAGTTACAAAACCTCCCCCCGATTTGAGCTATACAGAGACAGCGCCCGATAGTGGCTATCTGCTGTCGCCCCGCGCCTGCCAATAAAAACAAGAAAAGCCAAGGGAGACTTCCAGTGAAGAGCTTGCTCTATCCCGCCGTCTCGTTGATGAATCGCCTGAGCTTCGGCATGAAGTTCAGCCTGATCAGCGTGCTGTTCCTGGTGCCGATGCTGGTGACCAATTTCTATCTGGTGCGCGATTCCTTTCGCGAATTCCAGGGTACCCGGGTCGAATTGCAGAGCCTCGACCTGCTGGGCAGCAGCCTGACCCTGCGCCGGGATCTGGAAACCCTGAACAATCTGGTGCAGATCAACGTCACCCTCGGTCAGTCCGGCAAAGCCGACAACCTCGAGTCGCAGATCGGCAGCCTGGAGCAAACCGTGCTGGCGCGTCTGCAAGGTCTGCAGGCGATGACCGACGATCCCGAGCAGATCAAGGTGTTCGACGGCAAACGCGATGAAATGATCAGCGCGTTCAAGGCTCAACAGGCGGAAAGCTCCCTGCAAAGCAAAAGCGCAATGATTGGCAAGCTGCTCGGCAATGCGCAGATTTTCAGCCAGATCATCGCCAGTCAGGCCGGTCTGAGCCGCGACAACCAGAGCGACATCCGCCAGCTCAGCGAGTTGCTCACCAACATCACCCCGGCCGTGACCCAGACGCTTGGCGAAGGCCGGGCCATCGGTTCGTATTCGTTGGGGCAGGGCTTTCTCAACAGTTCGTCGAGCGCCCGTTTCGACGAGTTGCTGGCGCAGATTGAAAAGCTCCAGGCCGAATACGCGCTGAAACTGGCCGATGCCCTCGACTCCAGCAAAGCCGCACGCGCCAGCCTCAGCGCACCGGCCGACAGCAGCAAAACCTCGCTCAAGCAGGCCAGCGAGCTGTTTGAAGCGAAAGTCGTGGTGGCCGAAACCCTTGATACGCCGTGGCAAACGTTTTATGACCAAGTCACCGGGCTGATGGACCAGACCTACCAGCTCAACGAAGCGACCCTGAAATTCCTCGATACGCAATTGCAGCAACGCCTGGCGCAAAATCGCACGCACATGGTGTTGCAGGCGGTGGCGCTGTCGGTGGTGTTCGTGCTGATTTTCTATCTCTACGGCGGGTTCTACGCCTCGACCCGAACCACGCTCAAGCGCCTGGGCGCGATGATGGACAAGGTCGCGGCCGGTGACATGACGGTCAATTTCAAGGCCAACAGCCGTGATGAACTGGGCGAGTTGGGTGAGGTGTTCAACGGCACCGTGAGGAAGATCCACGACCTGATCGAGCGGGTCGGGCACACCGTGGCAGAGGTCGAGCGTCAGGCCGGACAGGTGGAAAACGTGTCTGCGCAAAGCAATCAGGCGGTGGCCGGGCAGCGCACGCAGATCGAGCAAGTGGCGACCGCAATGAACCAGATGTCGGCGACCTCGCTGGAAGTTGCACGCAGCGCGGCGGCAGCGGTGAGCAGCGCGCACAGCGTCAACGACGAAACCGTCAGCGGTCGCACACTGGTAGCGTCGCAGCAGGGCAGCATTGCCGCGCTGGCCAGCGAGATCGATCAATCGGTGCTGGTGATCAACCAGCTAGCCAGCGACAGCCAGTCGATCAGTCGCGTCCTGGAAGTGATCAAGAGCATCGCCGAACAGACCAACCTGCTGGCACTCAACGCCGCCATCGAAGCGGCCCGCGCCGGAGAGCAGGGCCGTGGCTTCGCGGTGGTTGCGGACGAAGTGCGAACGTTGGCCAAGCGCACCCAGCAATCGACCGAAGAAATCGAGCAGATGATCAGCAAGCTGCATGGCGGCGTGGGCGCTGCGGTGAAGGCCATGGGCATTAGCCATCAGATGGCCAATGGCACGGTCGGGCAGTCGGAAAAGGTCCAGCAGGCGCTGGAAAACATCCTCGGGGCGGTGGGCATGATCGTCGATCAGAACCAGCAGATCGCCGCCGCCGTGGAGCAACAGACTGCGGTGGCCCATGACATCGACCAGAACATCGTCGAGATCAATCGCGCTGGTGAGCGCACAGCCCAGGGGGCGCACCAGACCGAAGACGCCAGCCGAGCGTTGTCGGCGCAGGTGGTGGAACTGAAACAGCTGATCAGCGCGTTCCGCGTCTGATCGAGCGCGAATGCTGTAGGAGTGAGCCTGCTCGCGATAGGGGTGTGTCAGTCAACTCAATGGTTGGCTGATGCACCGCTATCGCGAGCAGGCTCACTCCTACAAGGGCGGTAATGTCAGAACATTTTGTAATGCTTTGATGCTTACGCTTGTAAGCCAATTCCTGTTTTCTTCCGGCGACTGGCTTTTCGTCATTATTGAGCCAGTATCCCTGATCAGTTAGTTGCGCTGAGGAGGCCGCGAATGTCCGTTGTAACCCTGGGAATTCAGGGCCGTTGTGCTCATTGCCAGACCACGCAGGTGCTTAAACCCTGGCAACTCAATGCCATCGCAATCAATGAACCGTTTACCTGCAATCACTGCCAGAAAACCCTGGAGTTGCGCTGTCCGGTGCAGATCAAACGCTTCAAATCTCTCGACTCTCTCGGATTGCTGCGCTTCAGCGCGTCAGTCACGGTGTGCACCGCGCTGCTGGTGGCGTTGGTCATGGAATGGATCGGGCTGCTCAACGTGACGGAACAGTTGAATGCATCGCTGATCGTGCTTTTTGTGTACTTCGCGCTGCTGCGTTTTGTTCATCATCGCCAGCGCATGACCCTGATCCTCGAGGCGGCCAAGGCCCACGGCGACTGATTACCAACCGAACACTTCGCAACTGTTGGCGGTGCTGGCGGCAGCCAGTTGTTTTGAACTGATATTCATCAACTCGGCGAGCGCCGCACAGATCGCCGGCAAGTGCGCAGGGGTATTGCGTACTCCGGGAAACATCGCCGGCGCCATGTCCGGGGAGTCGGTTTCCAGCACGATCGACTCCAGCGGCAGATCCGCCAGGACCCGATGCATGCGCAGCGCCTGCGGCCAGGTCGGCGCGCCGCCCAGACCCAGTTTGAAACCGAGTTTGATGTATTCCCGCGCTTCTTCACGACTGCCGGCGAAGGCGTGGATGATCCCGGCGCGTTTGAGCTTGAAGTGTTTGAGCGTGGCGATTACGGCTGCGTGGCTGCGGCGCACGTGGATCAGCGCCGGCAGTTCGAAGTCCGCTGCCATTTGCAACTGCGCCTCGAACAGCGCCTGCTGACGTTCACGGTCGAGGGTTTCGATGAAGTAATCCAGACCGATCTCGCCCACCGCACACAGTTGTCGATGGCCGCGCAGCCGCGTCAGCCAGTCACCGAGCGTGGGTAAATCTTCGGGTTGATGCTGATCGAGGTACACCGGGTGCAGACCGAATGCCGCGTACAGGTCGGCATCGTGCTGCACCAGATCCCACACCCGCTGCCAGTTACCCTGATAAACCCCCAGCACCACCATCCGCCGCACCCCGAGGGCGCGGCTTTCGGCGAGCAACGCCGAGCGATCGGCGTCGAAGTCGGGGAAGTCGAGGTGGGTGTGGCTGTCGATCAGCTCCACGGCTCAGTCCCGGTGAATACGCTGCTTGAAGGTACGGGCGATGGCCTGCACGCCAGGCTTGTATTGCGATTGCTCGACGGCGGCCAGCGCCAGTTCCAGCGCCTTGTCGGCGATCAACTGGTGCTGCTGGGCCATGGCGTTGACCGGCAGCGGCAGGAAGTCCAGCAACTGCGTATCACCGAAGGTGCCCAGGCGCAGCGGGCGGGATTTGAGCGGGAAGTCATGCAGCGCATCGAACACGCCCTGCAACAGCACGTAGGACGTGGTCACCAGCGCATCCGGCAAATGCCCCAGACGTTGCAGGAGTTCTTCCATCAATTGCTTGCCGCATTCGCGGCTGAAGGACTCGGCGTGCTCGATCAGCACTTCGCCTTTGAAGTCGACCAGTGCCTGCTTGAAGCCGGCCGCACGTTCCTGACTGATGCTCAGCTCCGGACGCGCGCCGAGCAGCACGATCTGTTTTGGTTGCGGATCGAGCAGGCTCTGGGTCAGGTGCAGGCTGGCTTCGCGGTCGTCACTGATCACCGAGCAGAAGTGCTCGGGTTCCATGACCCGGTCGATGGCGATGATCGGCAAGCCCTTGGCCTGCAACTGGCGGTAGCTGTCGTCACCGGCCGGCAGACAACTGGCGACGATCAGCGCATCGCAGCGGCGGGCGCGGAACAGTTGCAGCAACTGGCGCTCGCTGTCCGGCGCATCGTCGGAGCTGGCGATCAGCAACTGATAGCCACGCGCCCGCGCACCTTGCTCCAGCAGTTTGGCGATCCGCGCATAACTGGGGTTTTCCAGATCCGGCAGAATAAAGCCCAACGTGCGCGTGTGCCGACTGCGCAGCCCGGCCGCTTGTGGGTTGGGGGTGAAGCCGTGCTCTTCGACGACCGCACGCACGCGCTCGACCGTGGCGCTGCTGATGCGTTGCTGTTCGGCCTTGCCGTTGATGACGTAGCTGGCGGTGGTCACGGACACTCCGGCCAACCGCGCGATATCACTGAGTTTCAACCCGGGATTTCCTTGTTTTTTCGAGCTTGCCGCGACATTTTCGCCAATCCTACCCGATTCGGGCAGACGACTATTGTCGCAGCGCATCCGACAAGTTGGACTTCAAGGATGGGACATTATCGAGTAACGTGCCGATCAATCTAGATTAAACGTTTCAGCAGGCGTATTTTCTACGTTTTAGACGCTTTTGGCCGGTTCTGCCGTGAAACCGCCAAAACTGCCGCTGAAAAGCAGGCTGACCAGCGCCTAAGCTGTGACCATTCAAAACAATATCCTGGCGCATCCATGTGCCAAAAAGGAGATCGCATGCTCGAGCTCACTATAGAGCAGATATCCATGGGCCAATCGGCTGTGGATAAACCCGCCGCCCTGCAATTGCTTGCCCATCATCTGGTGGCCGATGGCCTGGTCGCCGATGGCTACCTCGCTGGATTGCAGGCCCGGGAAGCCCAGGGCTCGACCTTTCTCGGCCAGGGTATCGCCATCCCCCACGGCACCCCGGAGACCCGCGATCAGGTATTCGCCACCGGCGTGCGGCTGATGCAGTTTCCCGAGGGCGTGGATTGGGGCGATGGCCAGATCGTTTACCTGGCGATCGGCATCGCCGCCAAATCCGACGAACACCTGCGCCTGCTGCAACTGCTGACCCGCGCCCTCGGCGAGACCGACCTGGGTCAGGCTCTGCGCCGCGCCAGCTCGCCGGAAGCGCTGCTGAAACTGCTGCAAGGCGCGCCACAGGAACTGGCGCTGGATGCGCAGATGATCGGCCTCGGCGTCTCGGCTGACGACTTTGAAGAGCTGGTCTGGCGTGGCGCGCGTCTGTTGCGTCAGGCCGATTGTGTGAGCAACGGTTTTGCCGGCGTGTTGCAGCAAGTCGAAGCGCTGCCGCTGGGTGACGGCCTGTGGTGGCTGCACAGCGAACAAACCGTGAAGCGCCCGGGCCTGGCCTTCGTCACCCCGGACAAACCGATGCGTTACCTCGGCCAGCCGCTCAGCGGTCTGTTCTGTCTGGCCAGTCTGGGTGAGGCGCATCAGGCGCTGCTCGAGCGTCTGTGTGCGTTGCTGATCGAAGGTCGCGGTCATGAATTGGGCCGCGCCACCAGCAGCCGCAAAGTCCTCGAAGTGCTCGGCGGCGAACTGCCCGCCGATTGGCCGAGCGCACGTATTGCCCTGGCCAACGCCCACGGTTTGCATGCACGCCCGGCGAAGATTCTTGCGCAATTGGCGAAGAGTTTCGACGGTGAAATCCGCGTGCGCATCGTCGACAGCGCGGACAGCGCCGTGTCGGTAAAAAGCCTGAGCAAGCTGCTGAGTCTCGGCGCCCGTCGTGGTCAGGTGCTGGAGTTGATCGCCGAACCGAGCATCGCCGCCGATGCCTTGCCGGCGCTGCTGGCCGCTATCGAAGAAGGCCTCGGTGAAGAAGTCGAACCGCTGCCGGCCGTGAGTCAGCAACGCGAAGTCATCACCGATATTGCCGAAGTGCTGATCGCTCCAGCGTCCGGCGCGCAGTTGCAGGCGATCCCTGCCGCGCCGGGTATCGCCATCGGCCCGGCGCACATTCAGGTGCAGCAGGCTATCGATTACCCGTTGCGCGGCGAGTCCGCGGCCATCGAGCGCGAGCGTCTCAAGCAAGCGCTGAGCGATGTCCGCAGTGACATCCAGGGCCTGATCGAACGCAGCAAAGCCAAGGCCATCCGCGAGATTTTCATCACTCACCAGGAAATGCTCGACGACCCGGAACTGACCGACGAAGTCGACACCCGCCTCAAACAAGGCGAAAGCGCCGAAGCGGCGTGGATGGCGGTGATTGAGGCAGCGGCCAAACAACAGGAATCGCTGCAGGACGCGTTGCTCGCCGAGCGGGCGGCGGACCTGCGTGACATCGGGCGCCGGGTGCTGGCGCAACTTTGCGGTGTGCAGACGCCGAACGAGCCCGAGCAGCCGTACATTCTGGTGATGGACGAAGTCGGCCCATCCGACGTGGCGCGGCTCGATCCGGCCCGAGTTGCAGGGATTCTCACCGCGCGTGGCGGCGCCACCGCGCACAGTGCAATCGTCGCCCGTGCTCTCGGAATTCCGGCGCTGGTCGGTGCGGGCGCAGCGGTGCTGCTGCTGGCACCGGGCACGCCGTTGCTGCTCGACGGCCAGCGCGGTCGCCTGCACGTCGACGCCGATGCCGCGACCCTGCAACGCGCCGCCGAAGAACGCGACACCCGTGAGCAGCGCCTCAAGGCTGCCGCCGAACAACGCCATCAACCGGCGCACACCACTGACGGCCACGCCGTGGAAGTGTTCGCCAACATCGGTGAAAGCGCCGGGGTCACCGCTGCGGTCGAGCAGGGCGCCGAAGGCATTGGTCTGCTGCGCACCGAACTGATTTTCATGGCCCACCCGCAAGCTCCGGACGAGGCCACTCAGGAAGTCGAATACCGCCGCGTCCTCGATGGCCTCGCCGGACGGCCGCTGGTAGTGCGCACCCTTGATGTCGGCGGCGACAAACCGCTGCCATATTGGCCGATCGCCAAGGAAGAAAACCCGTTCCTCGGCGTGCGCGGCATTCGCCTCACGTTGCAGCGTCCGCAGATCATGGAAGCGCAATTGCGCGCCTTGCTGCGTTCGGCGGACAACCGTCCGCTGCGCATCATGTTCCCGATGGTCGGCAGCGTCGAAGAGTGGCGTCAGGCCCGCGACATGACCGAGCGTCTGCGCCTGGAAATCCCGGTCGCTGACTTGCAACTGGGGATCATGATTGAAGTACCGTCCGCCGCATTGCTGGCGCCGGTGCTGGCCAAGGAAGTCGACTTCTTCAGTGTCGGCACCAACGACCTGACGCAATACACCCTGGCCATCGACCGTGGTCACCCGACCCTCTCGGCCCAGGCTGACGGCCTGCACCCGGCGGTGCTGCAGTTGATCGACATCACCGTGCGCGCCGCGCATGCCCATGGCAAATGGGTCGGCGTGTGCGGCGAACTGGCGGCGGATCCGTTGGCGGTGCCGGTGCTGGTCGGCCTCGGCGTCGATGAGCTGAGCGTGTCCGGCCGCAGCATCGCCGAGGTCAAGGCGCGCATCCGCGAACTCAGCCTGACCCAGGCACAAACCCTTGCTCAACAAGCCCTCACCGTGGGCAGCGCGAACGAAGTGCGTGCATTAGTGGAGGCCCTGTAATGGCCAAGATTCTCACCCTGACCCTTAACCCGGCGCTGGACCTCACGGTCGAGCTGCCACGCCTGGAGGCCGGTCAGGTCAATCGCAGCGACGAGATGCACACCCACGCCGCCGGCAAAGGCGTGAACGTCGCTCAGGTCCTCGCAGACCTCGGGTATCAACTGACGGTCAGCGGCTTTCTCGGCGAAGACAATCTGCAAGCCTTCGAGACGTTGTTCGCCAAGCGCGGCTTTGTCGACGCGTTCATCCGCGTGCCGGGGGAGACGCGCAGCAACATCAAGGTCGCCGAGCACGACGGGCGCATCACCGACATCAACGGCCCGGGACCGGTGGTCGACGCGGCGGCGCAGCAGGCGTTGCTCGAGCGTCTGCTGCAGATCGCCCCGGGGCATGACGCGGTGGTGGTCGCCGGCAGTCTGCCGCGCGGCGTCAGCGCGCAGTGGTTGCGCGAACTGATCGAACGTCTGACCGGTCTCGGTCTGAAAGTCGCCCTCGACAGCAGCGGTGAAGCCTTGCGTGCGGCGATTGAAGGGCGCCCGTGGCTGATCAAGCCGAACACCGAAGAACTCGCCGATGCGCTCGATTGCGATGTGGTCTCGCACGCCGCCGAAGCTCAGGCGGCGGCGTGCCTGCACGCCAAAGGTATCGAGCATGTGGTGATCTCCCACGGTGCCGACGGGGTGAACTGGTTCAGCGTCGGCTCGGCGCTGCATGCCACGCCGCCGAAGGTCACGGTCGCCAGTACGGTGGGTGCCGGTGACTCGTTGCTGGCCGGCATGCTGCACGGTCTGCTCAGTGCCGATACTCCCGAGCAGACCCTGCGCACGGCCACGGCGATTGCCGCGATGGCGGTGACGCAGATCGGTTTCGGCATCAACGATGCGGCGCACCTGGCGCAGCTCGAACAGGGCGTACGCGTGCGTCCCCTGACAGAACAATAAGAGGGTTTGTCATGAAATTAGCCATTGTCACGGCCTGCCCGAACGGCATGGTCACCAGTGTGCTGTGCGCCCGCCTGCTCGATGCAGCGGCCCAGCGTCAGGGCTGGAGCACCAGCGTTGAAGTGGTCGATGCGGCGCACCCCGAGCGCGAATTGTCGGCCGCCACCATTGAGGCGGCGGAGTGGGTGTTGCTGGTGGTCACCGGTGACATCGACATGCGCCGTTTCGTCGGCAAGCGCGTGTTCCGCATCGCTCCGGCGCAAGCCCTGCAAGATGTCGAAGCGGTGTTGCGTCGAGGGGCTGAGGAGGCTGAAGTTTATGTCGCCAGCGATGCCGCCCCGGTTGCCGCTGCGCCACGTGCGCCGCGCATCGTCGCCATCACCGCGTGCCCGACCGGCGTCGCCCACACCTTCATGGCGGCCGAAGCGTTGCAGCAAACGGCCAAGCGTCTGGGCTATGAATTGCACGTCGAAACCCAAGGGTCGGTCGGCGCGAAAACCCCGCTCAGCGCGACGGCGATTGCCGAGGCTGACGTGGTGTTGCTGGCGGCGGACATCGAAGTCGCCACCGAGCGTTTTGCCGGCAAGAAAATCTACCGCTGCGGCACCGGGATTGCTTTGAAGCAGTCCGAAGCGACCCTGAAAAAAGCCCTCGCCGAAGCTCAGGTGGAGAGCGCCGCGAGTGACGGCAAGGCGCCGGCCAAGCAAGAGAAAACCGGGGTCTACAAACACCTGCTGACCGGTGTCTCGTTCATGCTGCCGATGGTGGTGGCCGGTGGTCTGATGATCGCCTTGTCGTTCGTGTTCGGCATCACCGCGTTCAAGGAAGAGGGCACGCTGGCGGCAGCGCTGATGCAGATCGGCGGTGAGACCGCGTTCAAGCTGATGGTGCCGCTGCTCGCCGGTTACATCGCCTACTCGATCGCCGACCGCCCTGGCCTGGCGCCGGGGATGATTGGTGGCTTGCTCGCCAGCACCTTGGGCGCAGGGTTCATTGGCGGGATCGTCGCCGGTTTCATCGCCGGTTATGCGGCCAAGGCCATCAGTCGCTATGTGGCGTTGCCGCAAAGTCTTGAAGCGCTGAAACCGATTCTGATCATTCCGTTGTTCGCCAGCCTGTTCACCGGGCTGGTGATGATCTACGTGGTCGGTAAACCGGTTGCCGGCATGCTGGCGGCGCTGACGCATTTCCTCGACAGCATGGGCACCACCAACGCGATTCTGCTCGGGGTGTTGCTCGGCGGCATGATGTGCGTCGACCTCGGCGGACCGATCAACAAAGCCGCGTATGCGTTCTCGGTGGGGCTGCTGGCGTCGCAGAGTTATGCACCGATGGCCGCGACCATGGCCGCCGGCATGGTGCCGCCAATCGGGCTGGGCATCGCCACCTTCATCGCCCGCCGCAAGTTCGCCCAGACCGAGCGCGAGGCCGGTAAAGCGGCGCTGGTGCTGGGGCTGTGCTTCATCTCCGAAGGGGCGATTCCGTTTGCCGCGAAAGACCCGCTGCGAGTGATTCCGGCGAGCATCGCCGGTGGTGCGTTGACTGGCGCGTTGTCGATGTACTTCGGCTGCAAACTGATGGCGCCGCACGGTGGCTTGTTTGTGCTGGCGATCCCGAATGCGATCAATCATGCGTTGCTGTATCTGTTGGCGATTGTCGCGGGGAGTTTGTTGACGGCGGTTGTCTATGCGACGGTCAAGCGTCCGGAAGCCGCGGAACTGGCGGTCGAGCCCGTCAACGCCTGACACTGCAACACCCCTGTGGGAGCGGGCTTGCTCGCGAAGGCGTCGTGTCAGTCGATATTTCTTTAACTGACACACCGCTTTCGCGAGCAAGCCCGCTCCCACAATGGTTAGTGTTGTCATGCCGGATTCATCATCGCGTGCTTAAGTTTTCCTTTTTTCAGGGAGAACAGCATGAGCGATTTCAACCTCGGGCGCCGTCGGGTCATGCAAGTGGTCGGCGCCGGGCTGCTGATGCCCGGGCTGGCGCCGGCAGTGATCGCGTCGGTCAAGGATCGGCCACAACTCACCGACGGCGTGCAGTCCGGCGACCTGCAGGGCGACCGCGCGATGATCTGGAGCCGCAGCGACCGCCCGGCGCGGATGGTGGTCGAGTGGGACACTCGCAGCCAGTTTCGCCACCCACGGCGGCTGGTCTCGGCACTGGCCGATGCGCGCACCGACTTCACCGCCCGGGTCGAACTCACCGGGCTGCCCGCCGATCAGGCGATTTTCTATCGGGTGTATTTCAAGGACGCACAAACCGGCGTCGCCAGCGAGCCGTGGCTCGGCCACCTGCGCAGCGCACCGACGGCGCGGCGCAATATTCGTTTTGTGTGGAGCGGTGACACCGTCGGCCAAGGCTTCGGCATCAACCCGGACATCGGCGGCATGCGCATCTACGAATCCATGCGTCTGCGCTTGCCGGACTTTTTTATCCACAGCGGCGACACCATCTACGCCGACGGCCCGGTGCCGGCGCAACTGACCACCGAAGGCGGGCGGATCTGGCGCAACCTCACCACCGAAGCCAAGAGCAAAGTCGCGCAGACCCTCGACGATTATCGCGGCAACTATCGCTACAACCTGATGGACGAAAACATCCGCCGCTTCAACGCCGAAGTCCCGCAGATCTGGCAGTGGGACGACCACGAAGTGGTCAATAACTGGTCGCCGGGCAAGCAGCTCGACGAGCGCTATCAGGAAAAAGATATCCACACCCTGGTCGGCCGTGCGCGCAAGGCCTGGCTGGAATATTCGCCGATGCGTTTGCAGGCGGCCGATGGCGGTGGACGGATCTATCGCAAGCTCAGCTACGGGCCGATGCTCGACGTGTTCGTGCTCGACATGCGCAGTTATCGCGGGGCCAACGACGACAATCTCGGCGCGGCGAAACCGTTTCTGGGGCGTGAGCAGCTGGATTGGCTCAAGCGCGGCTTGAAGCACTCCAAGGCGCAGTGGAAGGTGATCGCCGCCGACATGCCGATCGGCCTCGGTGTGCCCGACGGTGAAGTCAGCCCGGGCGTGGCGCGCTGGGAGGCGGTGGCCAACGGCGATCCCGGCCCGGCTCAGGGGCGGGAGCTGGAAGTCGCCGAGTTGCTGGGTTTCCTGCGTGCGCAACAGGTGCGCAATTTCGTGTTTCTGACCGCCGATGTGCATTACTGCGCGGCGCATCACTATCACCCGGAGCGCGCGGCGTTTCAGGATTTCGAGCCGTTCTGGGAGTTTGTCGCCGGGCCGCTGAATGCCGGGAGCTTCGGGCCTAATCCGCTGGACAAGACCTTCGGCCCGGAAGTGGTATTCCAGAAGGCACCGCCGACGCAGAACGCTTCACCATTTGCCGGGTTTCAGTTCTTTGGCGAGGTGAATATCGAAGGGCAGAGCGGGGAGATGAGTGTGGTATTGCGGGATTTGAATGGGGTGGCGGTGTTTGAGCAGAAGCTGCAGCCCGTCTAGACGCTGCGGAACCTGTGGGAGCGGGCTTGCTCGCGAAGACGGTGTGTCAGCGAAGTTGATATCGACTGGCACGCTGCCTTCGCGAGCAAGCCCGCTCCCACAGGGGAATGATGGGTGTCAGTACACGTCGCGGCGGTAACGGCCCTGTTCGATCAGGCGCTCGACTTCGGCTGCACCCAACACGTCGTTGAGCACTTGATCGACGCCAGAGGCCATACCCTGCAGGCTGCCGCAGATGTAGATCACCGCACCGTCAGCCAGCCACTTTTTCAGCTCGTCAGCGGATTCGCGCAGGCGATCCTGGACGTAAATCTTTTGCGCCTGATCCCGTGAAAACGCCAGGTCCAGGCGCGCCAGATCGCCATTGATCAGCCACTCTTCCAGCTCCGCCCGGCAGAGGAAATCATGCTCGCGATTGCGCTCGCCAAACAGCAGCCAGTGGCGCTGCTGACCGTCGGCGATGCGCGCCTTGAGCAGGCTGCGCAGCCCGGCGAGGCCGGTGCCGTTGCCCAGCAGAATCATCGGCAGCGGTTCATTCGGCAGATGGAACCCGCTGTTGCGCCGCACGCGCAGGCTGATGCTGCCGCCAACCGGCGCATGCTCGGTCAGCCAGCCGGAAGCGATGCCCAGGCTGCCATCGGCGTGTTGTTCCTGACGCACGATCAGTTCCAGCACGCCGTCGGCGGCAATCGAGGCGATCGAGTATTCGCGCATCGCCAGCGGCACCATCGCATCCACCAGCGCCTGCGCATGCAGGCCGACCAGATGCGCACGATGTTCCGGCAACTGGCGGCTGGCGAGGGCGACTTCCAGCGGTTCTTCGAGGCCGTTGATCTTCACGGGTGTTTCGCCACGAATGCCGAGGCCGTCGAGGAAGTGCTCGATCGCCCACGCACAGTTGCGCGGCAGCACTTCCACCAGATCGCCGGCCAGCCAGCTGCTGGTGCTCGGCGCCTTCAGGCCCAACAGGTACACCGGCGAACCGCTGCTGTCCGGGTTCATCAGTTCGCGGCGCAGCAGTGTCCAGTTGTCGTAGCTCGGCGCTTGCCAGGTGTCGACCGGCGCTTGTCCGGTGATCAGGCCGAGTTGAGTCTGCCAGTGACGCAGGGCGTACGGATCGCCGTTGTCGACTTCGACCGGGGCGAACAGGGTCTTGCCGCCGTGTTCGCCGAGCCACTGATGCAGGCGTCGGGCGAAGCCGCAGAAGTGCGCGTACTGACGGTCGCCGAGTCCCAGCACCGCGTAGTTCAGGCCATCGATGTGCGCGGCGTTGCGCAGCACTTTGCGCTCGAAACCGCGCGCGCTGTCCGGTGCTTCGCCGTCGCCGAAGGTGCTGACCACGAACAGCGCGTGGTTCGATTCGCGCAGATCCTCTGCGCTGACATTCGCCAGCGGCTGCACCTTCACCGGCAACCCGGCGGCTTGCAGTTGCCCGGCGGTCTGCCAGGCCAGTTGTTCGGCAAAACCACTTTGGCTGGCAAAACCGATCAGCCATCCAGAGGCATTGCCGGTTGGTTGTTCAAGACCTTTGCGCGCGTCCTGAATCTGCTTTTTCTTGCGTCGGCGATCCAGATACAGCAGCCAGCCAGTGATGAAAAACAGCGGCATGCACACGGCGGCGAGGGTGATGATGATACGTCCGACGAGGCCGAAATAGCTGCCGACGTGCAGCGCGTAAATGCTGGTCAACAGCTGCGCCTTGAAGCTCTTGTCGGCGTAGCGATCAACGCGTTTGACGATGCCGGTGGCCGGGTCGAGGGTGATCTGGTTCAGCGCGCGATCATGCGGCGAGCTGTCGAGCAGATAGAACACGGTCGCCGGTTGCCCGGCCACTGGCGGCATGCGGATGTTGTAGGCCGACAAACCCGGGCCCGCGGCGCTGTAGATGCTGCTCCACATTGCCGCGTAATCGGCGGTCGGAGCCGGACCTTCCGGCGCCGGGCCGCGACCACCGCGCACGCGCTCGTTTTGCGGCGCGTCGGAAAGCAGTTTGGTCAGGCCCTTGTTGTACCACTCGTAGGACCACGACAACCCGGTCAAGGCCAGCAGCAGATACACCAGCAAACACCAGGTGCCGGCCACCGAGTGCAGGTCCCAGTTGAAGCTGCGGCCCTTTTTCTTCCAGTCGAGGGTCAGCCACACGCGCCAGCTGTTCCACTGTCGCGGCCAGCGCAGGTACAGCCCGGACAGGCAGAAGAACAACAGGATCAGGGTGCAGGCGCCGGTGATGTTGCGTCCAGTATCGCCCATGGCGAGGAAACGGTGCAGTTGCAGCATCAGGCCGAAGAAGTCCTGGCCCACCGCGTCGCCCATGAACTCGCCGGTGTAGGGATCGAAGTAGCGCATCTCGCCACGGCGTTCGCCTTTGGGCGGGGTGAAGTAGACGCGCGCCGCGTTGCCGCTGTCGGTCTCGACCCAGAGCATCCCGACTTTCTTGCCGGAGTTCGCTTCGATGTGCTCCACCAACTCGACCGGAGGCAGGACGCCAGCGACCTGTTTTTCCACCTGCAACACCGACGGGTTCAGCGCCCGCAGGATTTCGTCCTGGAACGAATAGGCGGCACCGGTAATGCCCATCAGGGCCAGCACCAGCCCGGCAGTGATGCCGAAAAACCAGTGCAACTGGAACAGGGTTTTCTTCAACACGTCGCTCGCCTTGTCCGTTCGAAAAATTGTCATCACGGCGCGCATTATGCCGTGGGTTGTCGAGAAGCGTTCTTCATTACGCACAAAGGCCCCGTTCAATGGAATGAACGGGGCCATGATCTTGTGGCGCATACCTTTGCAGGAGTGAGCCTGCTCGCGATAGCGGTGGATCAGTCAATCCATTCGCTGGCAGACACGACCTCATCGCGAGCAGGCGCACTCCTACAGGTTCTCCCACATTTACAGCGTTGGTCAGAAGTGGAAGTTGGCACTCAGCAATGCTGTCCGACCCGCCGCCACGTGGGCGTAGTGGGTCTGGAACACCTGGTCGAAATAACGCTTGTCGGTCAGGTTCTGCACGTTGAGTTGCAGGTCGACGTTCTTGGTCAGGGCATAGCTGGCCATGGCGTCGTAGCGCCAGTAGGACGGGATCTCCACCGAGTTGGCGACGTTGCCGAACTGCGAGTCGACGAAGGTGGCGCCGCCGCCAATGGTCAGTTTTTCCGGGATCAGGTCATAGGTCGACCACAGCGTGAAGTTGTTTCGCGGTGTGCTCGGCATGTGGTTGCCTTTGTCGGCGGCGAGCGTGGTCTTGACCACTTCGCTGTCCATGTAGGTGTAGCCGCCGAAGACTTTCCAGTTGCGTGTCAGCTTGCCGCTGTAGGTCAGTTCCAGACCATTGACGACCTGCTCGCCGTCGAGCACCTGGGTGGTGGCGCCGTCCGGATCGTCGATGCGTGCGTTGGTTTTCTCGGTGCGGAACAGCGCAGCGGTCAGCGACAGGTCGTCACCGAAGAAGTCCCACTTGGTGCCGATCTCGTAGTTGCGGTTTTTTTCCGGGTCCAGGTCGCTGTTGTTCGCCGCCAGTTCCAGGCTGCCGTTGCCGCTGGTTTCGCCGGCCGGGTTGCTGGAGGTGGAGTAGGCCGCGTAGACACTGCCATTAGGCAGCGGGTTGTAGACCACGCCGATCTGGTAGTTGAGCAGGTCGCTGGTGTTCTCGCGGGAGAAGTTGCCCGCCACCGCGCCGCGACCGCCGGTGCTGTAACCGCTGGATTCGGTCTGATAGTTGTCGTAGCGCAGGCCCAGGTTCAACGACCATTGCTCGTTGAACTTCAGGGTGTCGAACACGTAGGCCGCTGCGGTTTTGGTGTCGGTATCGGTGTATGCGGCACTGTCAGTGATTTTGCCCGCCCAATTATCCCCAGGGGTGGGCTTGTACAGGTTGGTGCAGTCGCCGGAGCGGAACAGCGCAGCGTTGCACGTGGTGCCGCTGGCGGACGAGGTCAGGACGTACGGCCGGTTGTGGGTGTCCTGATAGGAGAACTCCAGCCCGGTGACCAGACTGTGTTCGATGCCGGCCGTGTTGAATTTGGCGCTCAGGTCGGTCTGGTTGACCCAGCCGCTGGACGTCGAGTTGCGGCTCTTGGCGCCACGATAGACGCTGCCATTGGCCACGTTACCCTTGCTGTCGTCCGGGTTGCTGACGATGTAGTCCAAGGTCGAGCGCGACATGCGGAAGCTGTTGGAGACGGTCAGGTCATCGTTCAGGTCGTGTTCGATCTTGAAGGTGCCGCTGTCGTCGCTGGTCTGGCGATAGTCACGGCTGGTGAGGCCGTAGAAGTTGTCGCGGTTGACGTTGGCCGGTTTGTCGACGTGGTATTTGCTGCGATTCGAACTGGAGGTCAGCGGGATGCCGTAGTCCGGAATGTCGTCGGTTTCGTTGTGATAGTAACCGACGATTACCCGGGTATCGGTACCCAGGCCGAACGAGAAGGTCGGCGCCACGCCCCAGCGGCTGACGTCCACGCCATCACGTCCGGCAACGTTGGCTTCATGCTTCATCAGGTTCAGGCGGAAGGCCGAGGTGTCGGTCATCTGCTGGTTCAGGTCGAGCGTGGTGCGTTTGGTCTGGTCTGAACCCCAGGTGAAACCACCGTTGTAGAAACTGCCCAGTTTGGCGGTCTTGCTCACCAGGTTCAGGCTGCCACCGGTGGAGCCGGCGCCGGTGAAGGCCGAGCCTGGGCCCTTGCTGACTTCGACCGATTCCACGTCGAAGATTTCGCGACTTTGCGAGGCCGGGTCGCGCATGCCGTCGATGAACACGTCGCTTTCGGCATTGAAGCCACGAATGATTGGGCGGTCACCGGCCGGGTTGCCGCCTTCGCCGGCACCGAAGGTGATGCCGGGCGTCGTACGCAGCGCGTCGACCAGGCTGGTGGCGCCGGTGTCACGGATAACCTGCTGCGGGATGACGGTCACGCTTTTTGGCGTTTCGCGCAGCGGTGCAGTGTATTTCTTCGATTGCGATGCATCGGTTTTGTAGGAGGTGTCCTGCTGCTCGCCAACAACGCTGGTGGCATCCAGTGCAATCGCATTGCCAGAGGCTTTTTCATCGGTTAGCTGGGCTGCAAATACCATGTGCCCAGCGGAACCGGCAGTAATGGCGACACCAATGGCCGACGCCAGCAGACGTGGTGAACTGACCGGCAATTGTGCGTGTTGACGTGACATTTTTATTCCCCTCCCCAAGGATTTGAGGCGGCGGAATATAGGGTAAACAGGTATTCGTATCAATTGCGAAATATTGTTATTCGCGACGAATTTACATTCTTTACAGTTTGACCTTACGGTTTTTGCCGATTCATTCGTCACACGGGTTTTACACGGTCAATAAGAATCAATACCATTGGCACCCCTTTGCCATCAGGTACGTTCGTCATGCTGCTGCACATTCCCGGCCTGTTCGCCAAAGACGAAGTGCAGCGCATCCGCGAGGCGCTGGAGCAGGCTGACTGGGCCGATGGCAAGATCACCGCCGGTTATCAGTCGGCCAAGGCCAAGCACAATCTGCAACTGCCTGAAGGTCATCCACTGGCCAAGGAAGTCGGTGCGGCGATGCTCGAACGGCTGTGGAAAAACCCACTGTTCATGTCTGCCGCGCTGCCGCACAAAGTATTCCCGCCGTTACTCAACTGCTACACGGCGGGCGGCAGTTTCGATTTTCACATCGACAACGCTGTACGCCAGCCCAAGGGCAGCATCGAACGGGTGCGCACCGATCTCTCGGCCACGCTGTTTTTCAGCGAGCCCGAGGACTACGACGGTGGCGAGCTGGAGATCCAGGACACCTTCGGTACCCAGCGGGTGAAACTGCCCGCCGGCGACATGGTGCTGTACCCCGGCACCAGCCTGCACAAGGTCAATGCCGTCACGCGCGGTACGCGTTATGCGTCGTTCTTCTGGACGCAAAGTCTGGTACGCGAAGACAGCCAGCGCGCCTTGCTGTTCGAGATGGACGGGGCGATCCAGCAACTGACTCAAGACATGCCCGATCACCCGTCGCTGATCCGCCTCACCGGCACCTATCACAATCTGCTGCGGCGCTGGGTAGAGGTATGAGTTTTCAACTGCGGCGCGAGGAAGTGCTCGACGGTGCACAGCTCAGCGCCATGCTCGAAGAAAGTCCGGCCCGTGCCGCGCAGGCGATTCTGCTCGCGGCCGGTCAGGGCATTGTCGAAGCGCAGGCACTGCTCGGGCAGATCCTGCTCGACGGCCGTGGCATCGCTCAGGATCAACCGTTGGCGCTACGCTGGTTTGCTATCGCTGCCGGCCAGGGGCATTTAATGGCGCGCAACATGCTCGGTCGCTGCCATGAACATGGCTGGGGCTGTGCGGTGGATGCGGCGAGTGCCGCGCAGCATTATCGAATGGCCGCGGATGCCGGCCTGGACTGGGCGATGTACAACCTGGCCAATCTGCTCGCGACCGGGCGTGGTGTGGCGGTGGATCATGCTCAGGCGCTGGCGCTGTATCAGCGTGCCGCCGAAGCCGGCCACGCCAAATCGATGAACCTGCTGGGACGTTATCTGGAAGAGGGCCAGGCCTGCCAGGCCGATCCGGCAGCAGCGCACGACTGGTATCGACGTTCGGCCGAGGCCGGGGATTTTCGTGGGCAGTTCAGTCATGCCGCGATCCTGGCGGAAGCAGGGCGCCTCGATGACGCATTGCAATGGCTTGAGAAAGCCCTGGTGATCGGCAACATGAAATTCTTACAGGTCAGCAGCGAGTCGCTGCTGACGTCCGCGCATCCGCAGATGCGCGCCATGGGCGAGGCGTACCGCCAGCGTTTGTCGGTCCTCGCTGGCGGAGCGCCTGCCCTTCATCAGGCGTGAAAGGCAGGCGCGATCAATCAGCCACGCAACCAGCGTCCCTGCAGCGGATACAGATAATTGCGCAGGGCCTGGCTGTGCTCGAGCACTCGCTCGCCGCGCAGCAGGATATTGTCGTTGGGTGAAGCAGTGACAGCACTGAGAAACGCTGACAGCGCTTCGGTCAATTTGCCGGTTTCGCTGACATAGGTTTGCCGGTGGGGCAGGACCTTCTGAGTGTCAGTCAACTGACGGCTCTTGTCATCGTTGTCCCGCAGCTGTTTGGCCAGCGAGGCCACACGCTCCTCGCGCTGGTCGAGGCGCGTCTGCAGGATCTGTCGCGCTCTGAGCAGGTCCTTGTATTTGATCAACTCGTTGCCTTCGTCAAGAAACTTGGTGGCGACGAGCAGTCCAGCTTCCAGCGCCAGGGCTTCGGGGCTTTTGGGTTTGCCGCTGAACATCGCCTTGAGTTGCTCGAACAGCGGTTTGATTCGGTCGATGACTGTCAGTTTTTCAAACTCCGCAATGGCCAGATTCAGAACCGCCTCATCGTCTTTCAATTGAGCCAGCGGGATTTTCTCGGCGATGTATTCACGGTCCAGATCGACTTTGGCGGTGGCCAGTTCCTCGAGTCGGAAACGGTTGTTGCTGATGGCGATGCTCTGCACACCGAATACACCGTTGTGCAGTGACAAGTGCAGCGTGGTCATTTGATCGATACACAGCCTGATCAATCCTGTAACAGCCTGCGAATAAAGCTTGCGTGCGTTTGCAGCCTGAGGGGTGGATTCAGCCTCGCCGAGGCTGGCCAGGGCCTGCAGGTTCTCGCTCAGTTCGTCTGTCTCCAGTACAGAGATTGCCGTGGTGATGGCGTTGGCAGCCACGAGATCCAGATCGCTGATGGCGGTATTCAAGCTGAGCAATTCATCGCTCAGGGCTTTGATGTACAGATTGGCGGAGCCGATGATCGCCTGGTAACGAATCGCCTCGCGGCTTTCGTTAAGGCGGCCAAGATCGGGCAGGGCGTAAGCAATGGTTGTCATGGGAAATTATTCTCGCTTGGATGGATGGCGTTAGTCGAAAGCGCTGATAAGCAGGTTCGAGTTGTTCTGGACGGTTTTCCAGTTCTTGAGAACAACCTTGAAACTCGCGACAAAAGTTCTGAGGGTCAGGAATTCATGCATGCCCATTACTGTGTTTTGCGAGGCGTTGATGTACTGAGTAATTTCGCTCCACAGCTGCTCAAGTTGTGAGGTGCTATTGACGGCGCCCTCGACATAGATCGACATACTGCTCAAGCTCGACTGAAACTCCATGAGCGTGCCGGCAAGAATGTTTTTTTGCTTGACCTGCTCGGCCAGCAAATCTCGTTGCTCGATCAGCGGACGCAAGTGGATTGCCTGCTCCAGGTTGACGTGCCGATGCCAGGCGGGTCCGCCACCGGTGTAAACCACGATGGTGCCGAAGATGTAGTCGAAAAAATCAGCATTGGACTCTCTGGTCTTCTCGGCAATACGCTGCTCGGCAAGATCAATGGCGGCATTCAACTCGGTAAGCTGTCGGTTGATTTGCGCATCGCCGGCCAGTTTCAGTTTTTCGCCAATTCTGACGGCGACCTTGTCGTTGAGCTCCGCCTTGAAGTATTTCAGGCGCTCATTGATGTCCCGGCTGCTGAGCTTTTTGTCCTCGATCGACCGTGCAATGAACGCCAGTGATTCCTGGATGGAACCGAATCGGTTCTTTTCTTCCCGACCGATTTCCAGCGGCGGCAGACTGTTTATCTCTTCTTCACTCAGCGAGTTGATAGTGCCAATGAAGTTGATGTAGCCCGGCATGGTCACGATCGCGTCGATAATGTCCTGACCGAAACTTTCCAGGTCTTCCGAGAAGGTAGCGAGGCTGCCGGCCACGTGCCTCATCGAATATTCGATATCTGTCCAGGAATTGGCATTGTTAATCATCGTGTGATTGAGTTCGACAATGTCGGTTAACTCCAGACCGATGATGTCGGTGCGTTTTGTTTTCAATTGCCTTTCGACATCTTCGATATCGCGCGGCAATGCCTTGGCGGCGGAAATGTAGTTTTTTATTTTTCGAATGTCATCTTTGGTGATGAGCGGTTTTGAGATGGGTTGCACTTTCAATTCCTTTGAAGTGTTGTTTGAGTCCTTAGGTTAAATCCGGATTTGCTGTTGAGTACATGTATTGATTGTGACTTGTTGTTGGTTATGATTTGTCGTTTTTTGTAATTTTTTGCATGGGTGGCTGGTTGTCAGTCGCAAGACGATGTTTGTGTATTCAATTTTAATATTTGATTGGTTGCATGCGCTGGTTTTGTCGATCTAAGTTGAGGGGTGGCGTTGATTTGATTGCGCTCCGGATGAGCGCGCCAACGCTATAAGTGAATAATCAATATTAATATCCGAAGAAGACAAGGAGTCTCCGATGGAACAGAATTTAAATGACAAGATGGTTGAGGCCGCCGCGAAAGCCCCATTGCTTTTTGTGAACGCTTCGTTGGGTGAGGGCGAAGAATACAATCGGGACACCGGTCTCCATGTGACCAAAGAGCAAATAAACAATTTGAGGAGGTATGAGGCGCTAGGCTTGTCCCTGCCGATTCAATTGGACGACGTCATTGCCTATCTTAACTATGGATCCGGTGATGACGGTGGTGTGGGACGCACTGCTCGGGATTTTTTGCGAACTTTTACCACGACCTATCAGCATGCTCGACGCTGGTCGCCTCTGCGCGAGAAAATAATGCTGACGGGAAATGATCTGAAGATATTTGCTGGCAGCATCATCGGAACGGGTGATGCCATTGTTGAAGTGTATAACGATCTGAGGGCTTCTAAATATCTGGAAGAGCATGATATTACTACTGTTGAACAATATCTGAAGCTTCAACGGCAAATGCCAGGGCTACCAGATCTTGATCTTGCCCCTGGCGATATCGCCGATATTCGAAGTTATTTGAATGACTTGCTGTCAGCAATCAGGCTTTGTCATCAAAAAGCCGAACACGTACGCGGGGAACTGGATCGTTTCGGCACCGATATGCGAGAGTCTGTTCTGCCGGAAATCAAGCTGCGACTGGAGTTCGTTTCCAGGAATACGTACGCATCTGATATCAAAGAGTTGCAAGGTCAAATGGATCAGCGTTCCGCTGAGATTGATGAGCTGAACAAACAATATGAAAAGTTGGTTCAAGATGCGATCAGAGATGCGGCGGGTCTTAACATTGGTGGACTGGTCATGGCTATCTATCAGGGTGTCAAAGCTGAAAAAATACGCCGTGAACGTAATGCGTTGAAGCAACTGCAGCAGGCCGATAATCAAAAAATGGCCAGCAAGAACCAGACGCTGAGTTCGCTGAATAAAGTTCGTGATGATGTGCAAAACCTTAGTTACGTTGCGATCGAGGCCGATGTAGCAACCCAAAACCTCATGCTGGTTTGGAACGCGCTCGGTGATTATGTCATTGCCTCTATTAATAAAGTCAATGAAATCGACGAGTCCGTGACGTTGCGCGCTTTCAAGAATCAGATAATTCAAATCATCGCTCCGTGGGAGCAAATACAATCCAAGGCCGATCAGTTGTTGGCGGTGTTTGCGGAAGCCGATAAAGAATACCAAAACAATAATGTCGCGATTCGGAGTAGAGCTGCAATGCAAAATTTTTCGATCAATGCTGCAGAACCAGCGTTCAATATGCAAAAACTGCGCGAACACAATGCGTCCGTGCAGCAACTGAACACTACTGCGCAAATGCTCTTTGAGCAATTCGATTACATGCCCGGCACTGTCGGGGCCATGAACGGTGTGGCACTGGCTTTGAATAAGGCAACTTTTGAATTGCGCGATAAGGCGCAGAGACTAAGCATCAGTCTGGTGCTGTCCGAGAGGAATTTAAAATCCTATCAGGAAGAATTGAGTTCTCCGGAGGATGCGGAAGAGGTGCGCGAGGACATGGAGGTGGAGCTGAAAGATATTTTCGCTAAAGTCTCTGCGCAAACTCGAGACTTGAAAAATATCCACAACAGCATTGGCGCAGTCTATGACCGCAAGGCGTCGGCGGAGTGGATCGTCAAGCTGGAAGAAGAGCGTGTCAGTAACGAGGAACTCAAGACCCAATCCGAAGAGAAAATTGCAGCCTTCACTGCTGAGATAAAGTCTATTTCCGATGCGATTGATCTGATCACCAAGGCGGGTATCGAAAAAATTGGCCAGGAAGCCCAGTTATCGCTTGAAAATCTGAAGGCGTTGGGTCTGGCGCCTCCGCAAGTTCAAATCGCCATGTTAGCTATTGATACCCTGAAAAAATTGATTTCTGGTATTGGTGAGGCGATTTCTTATCTCAACATGCTGGCTGCGTACCGTCGACTCAGCGACAAAGCAGCTGAAATGCGCGCTCAGTTGCGCAGGCACCTCAACGATGGCACTCGGATTGTTGGGCGTATCGAACTGGTCACTACGCTGGACGAGCAGGACGACGAACGTTCGAAGTACGCCAATGAGTTTGCCAGCCTGATCAACTACTTTGATCTGCTCTCTACTGAGTTTACCCAGGACACTTCGGTGCCGGTGGACGGCCGCGCAGACTCTGCAATTGCCCGGATTGCCGAAGCCGTTAACGTTCTGAAATCAATTTCCCAATAACAAGGAGGTGAGGAAGTGGGCGAACCCTCGCCCACTTCCTGCACAGGAAATATGAATTCAGTGAGTTATGAGTTTTCGGCGCCGCAGCGCGAGGTGCTGAATCGCTATACCCGTTGGCTGGGTCTGTTGATACCGACCTACGACAGCACGCCAGTTGTATTTGAGGCGCGACGAAAAAGTGGTCATCAACGCGCAGACCTGTCCTGGGATACGCGCCTGAACCGCGTTAACTTTTATGAACAATATCTGCAAGGTAGCTGGGAGCGAATTAGAGACCTGCGGAGTTTGACCAGTCGGTATTTGAGTGACCTGGATACGTTTGGAGGTGAATCTTTGGAAATAACACAGAGAACATCGAAACGCGCACCTGTCAGTCAGGTTGACGTAACAAGTTACAGTCTGTATCGCTCGACGGACTGGGGACGGTCTCCACCGACCAGCCCCAGAGGATTGGTTCACCAGTTGGGTAATTGTTTCTGGAGCTTGAGCGGAGTAATCAATCCGATTGAGGGCCAGATTGACATGCTGGGCGAGGCATCATTTGGATTGAACGCGGCATTTATCAAGATAATGGGTTGGCAGTCGTGTGCCTGTCATCCACAACCGACTGTCGCGCAAGAGTTGTTCAGGAATTCTGCGACAACGCCTCCCTGGGACATTGCTTACTCTTCTTCAGACCCCACGATCAGGGCTGCCGAGTTTCAGGCCGATATCGCTAAACTCTTCAATGAGTTCGTACCGCTGAATATTCAGATGGGCGTGTTCCTCAGAAACGTATCTGAGCGTGCGAGAGGCTTGGGCACTGCCCTCACACAAACCGAAAATATGACCACCATGGGGCTGCTGAATTTCAAGATCGAATCGGCTCTGGAGGGCGCTGATGAGATTTTGCAGATGTTGACGCACTTCGAAAACTGGCTGAAAAAATAAAAAAGGCCCATTCAATGGGCCTTTTTTACTCTGAGGTGTCGATTACACGTAGAACGATTTCAGCGGCGGGAAGCCGTTGAATTCGACGGCGCTGTAACTGGTGGTGTACGCACCGGTCGACAGCCAGTACAGACGATCACCGATGGCCAGGTTCAGCGGCAGACCGTACTTGTAGTTCTCGTACATGATGTCGGCGCTGTCGCAGGTTGGGCCGGCGATGACAACTTCTTCCATCTCGCCTTTCTTCTCGGTCCAGATCGGGAACTTGATCGCTTCATCCATGGTTTCGATAAGGCCGGAGAACTTGCCCACATCGGTATACACCCAACGCTCGACGGCGGTGCGGGATTTACGTGCAACCAGTACCACTTCGCTGACCAGAATACCGGCGTTGGCAATCAGCGAACGGCCCGGTTCCAGAATGATTTCCGGCAGATCGTCACCGAAGTCTTCCTTGAGGAAACGGATGATCTCTTCGGCGTAGGTTTCCAGGCTGTTGGTGCGGGTGATGTAGTTGGCCGGGAAGCCACCGCCCATGTTGATCAGCTTCAGATGAATGCCGTCTTCTTCTTTCAGGCGTTCGAAGATCACTTTGACCTTGGCGATGGCCGCGTCCCAGACGCTGATATCACGCTGCTGCGAGCCCACGTGGAACGAGATGCCGTAAGGCACCAGGCCCAGGTCACGGGCGAGGATCAGCAGGTCCATGGCCATGTCGGTCTGGCAGCCGAACTTGCGCGACAGTGGCCAGTCTGCGGTGGTCGAGCCTTCGGTGAGGATACGCACATAGACTTTCGAACCCGGCGCAGCCTTGGCGATGTTGCGCAGGTCGGCTTCGGAGTCGGTGGCGTACAGGCGCACGCCCTTCTCGAAGAAGTAGCGGATGTCCTTGGATTTCTTGATGGTGTTGCCGTAGCTGATCTGGTCCGGGCTGACGCCACGGCTCAGCACTTTGTCCAGCTCATAGATGGAGGCGATGTCGAAGCTCGAGCCTTTCTCTTTGAGCAGGTCGATGATCTCGACGGCCGGGTTGGCCTTGACCGCGTAGTAGACCTTGGCAAATTCGAAACCGGCGCGCAGGTCATCGTAGGCCTGGCTGATCATCGCGGTGTCGATCACCACGAACGGGGTTTCCTGTTTGTCGGCGAACGCCTTCATTTTCTGAAAGGTTTCGCGCGCGAAATAGTCTTCGACCTGGATCGACATGCTGGGAACTCCTACTGGCAAACTAAGTTAATCAATGGGTGCAAATGAACGCCCTCCGTATCCCCACTTTGGTTCGCCTACTTCCCAAGGCATGTCGCCGAAAGCAAAAAGGCCATGGGCGTAACTGCCCTTGGCCTTGCTGTCTCGTCGTCAGTACTTGAGCCGGATGGATCGTTTCCAGCATGGACGTTCGGCGCGAACTTTAGGGCGTGAGGGGCCTGAGATCAACTAAAAATGTCGCGTTTTTGCACGCTTCTGACGTACGTCGCGGATATCACTCTTTGTAGCCGACCGAGATGACGGACAGATGTTCCCCGAGAATTTTCATGTGTTAAAAATACCTGCACGTTCGATGCTTTTGTCGGCTAAGTCGTGGGTAAGTGCGATAGGCGCAACATCGGCGACGTTGGCGGCGAGAGGAGGGTGTGAGGGGGATTTTGATAAAGGTGGCGGGTGGTTTAGCAGTGTCAGAACCCACCTCGGTGTTGATATTTTTTTCCAGCCTTTGCAAACACAGAAAAACCTGTGGTGAGGGAGCTTGCTCCCGCTGGACTGCGAAGCAGTCCCCCGCTTTTTTTGAAAAGAGGGGCCGCTGCGCGACCCAGCGGGAGCAAGCTCCCTCGCCACAGGTTAGATGTGCGACCTTTTAATCGATCAGGCGACCACGGCCTCAGCCGGCGAGACGATATTGGTCTTCATCCCGCGCGAACGCCCCGAGCTCAGGTAAGCCGCAATCGACTCCTGCGTCACCTCTCCCAGGAACACCCGCTCGGCATCCATCACCGGTAGCCACGAACGGTTGAACTCGTACATGCGCGACAACAGGATGCGCAGATGCTCGTCGTACGCCGCGGTGGCGTTGAACTCGCGCAGATACTGCGCGCAGGTGCCGGTCTGGCGATGCAGGTCGCGACGACGCACATAACCCAGCGCCTTGTTCTCGGCACAGGTGACCACCACGTAGCGGCGGTCATGTTCGTCCATCAATTCCAGCGCATCGGCCACCGGGGTTTCCGGACTGACCGATGGCGCGTTGTCGGCTGCATCTTCAGCCTTCACCAGCAGCAGACGCTTGAGGGTGCTGTCCTGGCCAACGAAGTTGCTGACAAAATCGTCTGCCGGATGCGCGAGCAGGGTGTCCGGATGGTCGATCTGCAGCAGTTTGCCGGCGCGGAAAATCGCGATCTTGTCGCCGAGTTTGATCGCTTCATCGATGTCGTGGCTGACCATGATCACGGTCTTGTTCAGCGCCCGCTGCATCTCGAAAAACTCGTTCTGGATCATCTCGCGGTTGATCGGGTCGACCGCACCGAACGGTTCGTCCATCAGCAACAGCGGCGCATCGGCGGCCAATGCGCGGATCACACCGATGCGCTGTTGCTGGCCACCGGACAGTTCACGCGGATAGCGGTGCAGATACTGTTTGGGTTCCAGTTTGATCATGCTCATCAGTTCGCGGGCGCGGTCGTGGCATTTCTGTTTGTCCCAGCCGAGCAGTTTCGGTACCACGACGATGTTCTCTTCGATGGTCATGTTGGGGAACAGGCCGATCTGCTGGATCACGTAGCCGATGTTGCGGCGCAGGGTCACTTCGTCGAGGTCGGTGGTGTCTTCGCCGTTGATCAGGATCTTGCCCGAGGTCGGCTTGATCAGGCGGTTGATCATTTTCAGCGTGGTGCTTTTGCCGCAACCCGATGGCCCGAGGAACACACAGATTTCGCCTTCATTGACGGTCAGGCTCACCGAGTCCACGGCTTTGACATCTTTGCCGTTGCTCTGGAAGGTCTTGCTGAGGTTTTGAAGTTCGATCATTTGAGGAGTCCTTTTGGAGTCAGCGTACGTTGCAGCCACTGCAGGAGAAGGTCGGCGAAGATCGCCAGAAGACTGACCAGCAGCGCGCCGACGATCAGCATCGACATGTCGCTGCGGCTGATGGAGGCGAGGATCAGCACACCGAGGCCACCGGCGCCGATGGTCGCGGCGATGGTCATCACACCGATGTTCATCACCACCGCGGTGCGCACCCCGGCGAGGATCACCGGCACCGCAATTGGCAGCTCGACCATGCGCAGGCGCTGGCCGAAGGTCATGCCGATGCCGCGTGCGGCTTCACGGATGCCCGGCTCGACGCCGGTCAGGGCGAGGTAGGTGTTACGCATGATCGGCAGCAGCGAATAAAGGAACACCGCGGTGATCGCTGGCATCGGCCCGAGGCCCTGGCCGAACTTGGAGTAGAACGGCAGCAGCAGGCCGAACAGCGCAATCGACGGCACGGTCAGCAGCACTGTGGCGCTGGCCTGCAAGGGACCGGCGAGGCTCGGGAAGCGCGTCATCAGAATGCCCAGCGGCACACCAATGAAAATCGCCAGCGTTACCGCGATGCCAACCAGGGTGATGTGCTGCCAGGTCAGGTGCATCACCTGCTGCCAGTCGAGGTGGGAAAAGGCGTTCAGAAATTCCATGACTTTTCCTCCTTAGTTGAGTGGGTGCTGGCGCAGAAAGTCGGCGGCCACTTTCGATGGGCTTTCGTGATCGACGTCGACCCGCGCGTTGAGCTGGCGCATGGTTTCGTCATCGAACAGTTCTGCCAGCGGCTTGAGTTGCTCGGCCAGTTGCGGGTGCGCATCAAGGTAGGCCTGACGCACCACCGGCGCGGCGGTGTAGTCGGGGAAGTAGTGCTTGTCGTCTTCCAGCAACTTCAGGCCGAAGGCATTCAGGCGGCCGTCGGTGGTGTAGACCAGACCGGCAAACACCTGGCCGTTGCGCAGCGCGGTGTAGACCAGCCCCGCGTCCATCTGCCGGATGTTCTTACGGGTGAGGTTCATGTCGTAGAGCTTGACCATGCCGTCGAGACCGTCGGAGCGGTTGGCGAACTCGGTGTCCAGCGCCACCAGATGATTAGTCTTGGCTTCATCGCGCAACACCTTGTTCAGGTCGCTGATGGTGTTGATCTGCGGGTACTCCTCGGCGACTTTTTTCGGCAGGGCGAGGGCGTAGGTGTTGCTGAATTTCGACGGGGTAAGCCAGACCAGGCCTTTTTTCGCGTCGAGTTCTTTGACTCGGGCGTAGGACTGTTCGCTGTCGAGTTTTTCGGTGACATGGTTGTAGGCCACCAGCGATACGCCGGTGTATTCCCAGAGCATGTCCAGTTGCCCGCTTTCGTGAGCGCTGCGGGCGAGGTTGCTGCCCAGACCGCCGGTGATCTGCGCGTCGTAACCTTTGCTGCGCAGGTATTGCGCGGTGATTTCCGCGAGCAGGGTCTGCTCGGTGAACACCCGGGCGCCGAGGCGAATCACCGGTTTTTCGGCGGCTTGGGCCAATCCTGCAAACAGCAGGAGGCAGCTCAAGATCAAGCTAAATCGTTTCATAAATATTCCTTCGCAAGAGCCTTAAGACGGGCGCAAACCGCGTTCCAGCCAGAGACGGCTGGCGAGGGTGACCACGCCATCGAGCAGCAATGCCAGCAGCGCGGTGCACGCGGCGCCGAGCAGCAGTTGCGGCTGATTGTTCAGGGCGATGCCGGGAAAGATCAGGCTGCCGAGGCTGTTGGCGCCGATCAGGAATGCCAGCGGCGCGGTGCCGACGTTGATCGCCAGGGCCACGCGCACGCCACCGATGATGATCGGCACGGCGTTGGGCAATTCAACTTTCCACAGCACCTGGCGCGGGGTCATGCCGATGCCGACGGCGGCTTCTTTCAGCGAACCCTGGACGTTTTTCAGGCCTTCGTAGGTGTTGCGCACAATCGGCAACAGGGAGGCGAGGAACAAAGCGAAGATTGCCGGGCCACTGCCGATGCCGAGAATCCCCAGGGCAATCGCCAGTACGGCCAGCGGTGGCACGGTGTTGCCGATATTGAAGATCTGCATGAAGCGTTCAGCGCGGCCGACCATGGTCGGGCGACTGAGGAAGATACCGGCGGGGATGCCCACGACAAGGGCGGCCAGCATTGAAGCGAGGACGAGAATCAGATGAGCTTGCAGGTAAAACAACAAATCGTCGCGGTAGTGTTCGATCGTGTTGATGCCGATCCAGTGGACCAGCAGGGCCAGGAGCGCGATAACCACCGCACCTCCCATCAGCCCTTTGCCATAGCGGATAGCCACAGGCGGACTCCTTTTCTTGTAGTCGGCGAACGCCGTCCCGAGTGGCATGCCATGCCTGGCTGCCGGGAATAAACGTTCGCGAGAAGCAGCTCCCTCAGCACCGGCAAAAAGCGGTCTGAAAGCGAGCCATGAGCGCAGCCTCGTCAGGCTAACTTGCTGATTTTTCAGCCCCTGACGAAATGTCGTAACAGGGGATGGACGTCTCCGTGCTTTAAAAGGTTCCCATCCGGGGCAGCATTTGGCCACCCTTAATGTGCTCAACGGTTCGGTTATTGCATCGAGTTGGGCTATAATCGCGGCCCTTTTTTGAATCACCGCCAGGCGATTTCCCATGACCAACCAGGCCGCCGAAGTCGCGAAACGCCGCACTTTCGCCATTATTTCCCACCCCGATGCCGGTAAAACCACGATCACCGAAAAGCTCCTGTTGATGGGCAAGGCGATTGCAGTGGCCGGCACGGTGAAATCCCGTAAATCCGATCGCCATGCGACATCCGACTGGATGGAGATGGAGAAGCAACGGGGTATTTCCATTACCACGTCGGTCATGCAGTTCCCGTATCGCGAACACATGATCAACCTGCTCGACACCCCGGGCCACGAAGACTTCTCCGAAGACACCTACCGCACCCTGACGGCGGTCGACTCGGCGCTGATGGTGCTCGACGGCGGTAAAGGCGTTGAGCCACGGACCATCGCGCTGATGGACGTCTGCCGTCTGCGTGACACGCCGATCGTCAGCTTCATCAACAAACTCGACCGCGACATCCGCGACCCGATCGAACTGCTCGACGAGATCGAAGCCGTCCTCAAGATCAAGGCTGCGCCGATCACTTGGCCGATCGGTTGCTACCGCGACTTCAAGGGCGTGTACCACCTCGCCGACGACTACATCATTGTCTACACCGCCGGTCACGGTCACGAACGCACCGAAACCAAGATCATCGAGAAACTCGACTCCGACGAGGCGCGCGCGCACCTGGGCGACGAGTACGATCGCTTCCTCGAACAGCTGGAATTGGTCCAGGGCGCCTGCCACGAGTTCAACCAGCAGGAGTTCCTCGACGGTCAACTGACCCCGGTGTTCTTCGGTACTGCATTGGGCAACTTTGGTGTCGACCACGTGCTTGATGCTGTGGTTGATTGGGCACCGCGTCCGCTGGCCCGTGTCGCCAACGAGCGCACCGTCGAGCCGGTGGAAGAGAAGTTCTCGGGCTTCATCTTCAAGATCCAGGCGAACATGGACCCGAAACACCGTGACCGCATCGCCTTCATGCGTATCTGCTCCGGCAAGTACGAGAAAGGCATGAAGATGCGCCACGTGCGTACCGGCAAGGACGTGCGCATCGGCGACGCCCTGACGTTCTTCTCCTCCGAGCGTGAACAGCTGGAAGAAGCGTACGCCGGCGACATCATCGGTCTGCATAACCACGGCACCATCCAGATCGGCGACACCTTCAGCGAAGGCGAAGTCCTTGGTTTCACCGGCATCCCGCACTTCGCCCCGGAACTGTTCCGTCGCGTGCGTTTGCGTGATCCGTTGAAGTCCAAGCAGTTGCGTCAGGGCCTGCAACAGCTGGCTGAAGAGGGCGCGACTCAGGTGTTCTTCCCGGAGCGTAGCAACGACATCATTCTTGGCGCCGTCGGTGTGCTGCAGTTTGATGTGGTCGCCAGCCGCTTGAAGGAGGAATACAAGGTTGAGTGCTCGTATGAGCCGATCACCGTTTACTCCGCGCGCTGGATTGAATGCAGCGACAAGAAGAAGCTTGAGGAGTTTTCCAACAAGGCTGTGGAGAACCTCGCACTGGATGGCGGTGGGCACCTGACCTACCTGGCGCCGACGCGGGTTAACCTGGCGTTGATGGAAGAGCGGTGGCCGGATGTGAAATTCCGTGCGACGCGTGAGCATCATTAAGCGTTGAGCTGAGTTGTCTGGAGCCCCTGAGGTGTAGGCCTTGGGGGCTTTTTTTTGGGCTTTGTCTTGGCGGCCTTTGGGCCGACCAGGCTTCGGGTGGTTTGGGTGTATATCCGTTTTTTTGGTGATGGCGGATTAGGGGTCCGCCCTTACGGCGGGTCACTTTTTCCAGACGCCGAAAAAGTAACCAAAAAGGCTTGCTCCTGCGTTCGGCCCGCTCGCTGGGGCTCGGGGTTCCTTCGCTCCGGGACCGATCCGGGGGCAGCGCCTACGGTTTGCTTCGCTGCACCTCCTCTCGCTGTGTTTGGCTGCGCCAAACGGTCGCTACGCTCCCACCCCCTGATCAATCCCTCCACTCAGCCTTCCGACGTCGCCCGTGGATCAAGATCAAGATCAAGAGCTTTCGGCGAGCTGACACTCGGCCATTTGAGTGGTGAAGAGCATGCGCTAGGCTTTTGCTTTCCTGTAGGAGCCAGCCTGCTGGCGATGGCGGCCTGACAGCCGACCAATCTCCAAAAGACCACACCCATCCCAATGTGGGAGCTGGCTTGCCAGCGATGGCGGCCTCCGAGCCGACCAATCTCCAACAGACCACACCCAATCTCACTGTGGGAGCGGGCTTGCTCGCGAAGGCGGTTTCACAACCGACCATTCTCCAACTGCCTGCACCCAATCCCACTGTAGGAGCCAGCCTGCTGGCGATGGCGGCCTGACAGCCGACCAATCTCCAACAGACCACACCCATCCCAATGTGGGAGCTGGCTTGCCAGCGATGGCGACCTGACAGCCGACCAATCTCCAACTGCCTGCACTCAATCCCACTGTAGGAGCCAGCCTGCTGGCGATGGCGGCCTCCGAGCCGACCAATCTCCAACAGACCACACCCAATCCCACTGTGGGAGCGGGCTTGCTCGCGAAGGCGGTTTCACAGCCGACCATTCTCCAACTGCCTGCACCCAATCCCACTGTAGGAGCTAGCCTGCTGGCGATGGCGGCCTGACAGCCGACCAATCTCCAACAGACCACACCCAATCCCACTGTGGGAGCGGGCTTGCTCGCGAAGGCGGTTTTACAACCGACTATTTTCTAATCGAACTGAGCGCCCGAAGGCTGCGATCTTTTGGACTCAAAAAAGCGAAGTCAAAAGATCGCAGCCTACGGCAGCTCCTGCAGGGATTGTAGGGCGACTCCGTATTTTGAGATCTCGATGTTCTTGAGCGCGACAAGCGGCGTGCTGACCGTTGGTGTTTCTGTCGACGGTGATCTGGACATTGGGTGAAGCTTTTTTCATGCCGCCGATGAATGTGCTGGTCATGCGGCACGCGCAGGGTGGCAAAAACGGCCAGTATTTTGGTCTGTTTTTCATGAGCTGGAGCGCCAGTGCATTGCTGTCCCCGGTATTCAGTGGGCAGTTGTATGGTCGCTTCGGCGGCCACAGGGTATGGCTTTCGAGCGCGACGCTGGCGCTTCTGACCCTGCCGTTGATCTGCCTTGCAACACGCTCATTGACCCAGGCCAAGGCGCTGGTCGCCACCAGGCATGCCACCTCGCTTAGCTGATTCGGTTATAGAGGTTATTCAGAAGTGATCTGCCAAACCGGGGCATTTCCGAGGTCTCGTTAGCGTCCTATCTGGTGAACCGGACTGATCGGAACTAGATTTCATTCAGCGCCGGATTGGCACCCCAGGCTTCAACCACGAAAGGATGGAAATGGCTATGAGCATTTTTCAACGCGTTGTGCTGTTGCTTAAGGTTTTGGTGATGTTGACGCTTGGCACCACGGCAGCGTGGGCGAGTTCCGCCACGCCACAACAAGGTTTTAATGCAGCCCACGGACAAGCCGGTGTGGTCATGCTGGCCAAGTCGGAATCCGAACCGGGTGATCAGGACCAGGGCGGCAGCAAGGACGATGACGACTCGACCACTGACGAGCCGGACACTGACGATGATGACGGCGACAGCCAGTCGTAAATCGCCGGCAAAAGAAAACCCCTTCTTCCCCGACTGATGCGCAATCGGAGGAGAAGGGGTTTGGTTAACACGTTATCTCCGGATAAACACGATCCCTGTAGGAGCTGCGGCACGCTGCGATCTTTTGATCTTGATGCTGAAAATCAACAGATCGCAGCCTCGTTTCACTCGACAGCTCCTACAGGTTTTGTGTCGGTCTTCGGTTTTGCTTACGCGGCGCCGTCGAGGAACTGCTCGGCGTAGTGGCAAGCCACCTGCCGATTGTCGAGCTGGCGCAAGGCCGGCTCTTCGCTGCTGCAACGTTCGGTCGCGTACGGGCAGCGCTTGTGGAACGCGCAGCCCGGTGGCGGGTTCAGCGGGTTGGGCAGTTCGCCGACGATCTTGATTTTCGGCTTGTCCGGATCCGGGTGGATCGTTGGCGTCGCCGACAACAAGGCTTGGGTGTACGGGTGCAGAGGACGGGTGTAGATGTCCTCTTTCGGGCCCATTTCCACCGGCCGGCCGAGGTACATCACCAGCACCGAATCAGCGACGTGACGCACCACTGCCAGGTTGTGCGAGATGAACACGTAGGCGGTGTTGAATTCCTGCTGCAGATCCATGAACAGGTTCAGCACCTGCGCCTGAATCGACACGTCCAGCGCCGAGGTCGGTTCATCCGCCACCAGCACTTTCGGTTGCAGCATCATCGCCCGTGCGAGGGCGATCCGCTGGCGCTGACCGCCGGAGAACATGTGCGGATAACGCTGGTAGTGCTCTGGACGCAAGCCGACCTGCTTCATCATCGCCTGGACTTTCTCGCGACGTTCGGTGGCCGACAGGTTGGTGTTGATCAGCAGCGGCTCGGCCAGTTGATCACCGATTTTCTGCCGTGGGTTCAACGACGCGTACGGGCTCTGGAACACCATCTGCACGTCTTTGCGCAGTTGCTTGCGCTGGGCCTTGTCGGCGCCGGCGACTTCCTGGCCGGCGATTTTCAGCGAGCCGGACGACGGCTCTTCGATCAGGGTCAGGGCACGGGCCAGGGTTGATTTGCCGCAGCCCGATTCGCCCACCACGGCGAGGGTCTTGCCGGCTTCCAGTTCGAACGACACACCGTTGAGGGCGCGCACGGTCGCGTGGCCCTTGAACAGGCCACGGGAGACTTCGTAGTGACGGGTCAGGTCGCGGGCGGTAAGTACGACGGCCATTACGCCACCTCCTGGTTCAGCGGGAAGAAGCAGCGCGCGAGGCTGTTGCTTTTCGGATCAAGGGCCGGACGCTGCGCGCGGCAGCTGTCCTGCACGTACGGGCAGCGCGGCGACAGCAGGCAACCCTGCGGACGGTCGTAGCGGCCCGGAACGATACCCGGCAGGGTCGACAGGCGTGAGGCGCCGAGGCTGTGTTCGGGAATCGCTTTGAGCAGCGCTTCGCTGTACGGGTGCGCCGGGATGTCGAACAGTTGCGGCACCTGACCGACTTCAACCGCTTGGCCGGCGTACATCACGCACACGCGCTGGGCGGTTTCAGCCACGACCGCGAGGTCGTGGGTGATCAGCACCAGGCCCATGTTCTGTTCTTTCTGCAACGCCAGCAGCAGATCCATGATCTGTGCCTGAATCGTCACGTCGAGTGCGGTGGTCGGCTCGTCGGCGATCAGCAGTTTTGGCTCGCCGGCAATCGCCATGGCAATCGCGACACGCTGGCTCATACCGCCGGACAGTTGGTGCGGGTAGGCGTCCATACGGCTGGCGGCGCCCGGGATTTCAACTTTTTCCAGCAGTTCGATGGCACGTTTGCGCGCTTGCTTGCCGGACATTTTCAGGTGCAGGCGCAGCACTTCTTCGATCTGGAAACCGACGGTGTAGCTCGGGTTGAGCGCGGTCATCGGGTCCTGGAACACCATCGCCAGGTCTTTGCCGACGATTTGCCGACGCTGACGATTGCTCAGCTTGAGCATGTCTTTGCCGTCAAAGCTCAGGGCATCGGCAGTGACGATCCCGGGGTGCTCGATCAGGCCCATCAGCGCCATCATGGTCACGGATTTACCCGAACCCGATTCGCCAACGATCGCCAGGACTTCGCCCTTGTCGACTTTCAGGTCGAGGCCGTCGACTACTGGAACGGCGTTCTTGTCGCCGAAGCGAACGTTGAGATTCTTGATTTCTAGCAGTGACATGGGAATCTCCTCAGGCGGCGTTCTTGAGTTTCGGGTCCAGCGCATCGCGCAGGCCGTCGCCCATCAAGTTGATTGCCAGCACGCTGAGCAAAATGGTCAAACCAGGCAGACTGACGACCCACCAGGCGCGTTCGATGTAGTCGCGGGCCGAGGCCAGCATGGTGCCCCATTCGGGGGTTGGCGGTTGTACGCCAAGGCCAAGGAAGCCCAGTGCCGCAGCATCGAGAATCGCAGAAGAGAAACTCAGGGTCGCCTGCACGATCAGTGGCGCCATGCAGTTGGGCAGCACGGTGATGAACATCAGGCGTGGCAGACCGGCACCGGCCAGGCGCGCGGCGGTCACGTAGTCGCGGTTCAGTTCGCCCATCACCGCAGCACGGGTCAGACGCACGTAGGACGGCAAGGACACCACAGCGATAGCGATCACGGTGTTGATCAGGCCAGGGCCGAGGATGGCGACGATCGCCACAGCCAGCAGCAGCGACGGCAGGGCCAGCATGATGTCCATCAGACGCATGATGGTCGGGCCGATCATTTTCGGGAAGAAACCGGCGAACAGACCCAGCAGGATTCCCGGGATCAGCGACATCACCACCGACGACAGACCGATCAGCAGCGACAGGCGCGAACCCTGGATCAGGCGCGACAGCAGGTCACGCCCCAGTTCATCGGTACCGAGCAGGAACTGCATCTGCCCGCCTTCAAGCCAGGCCGGTGGCGTCAGCAGGAAGTCACGGTATTGCTCGCTCGGGTTATGCGGCGCGACCCACGGCGCGAAGATCGCGCAGAAAATCACCAGCAGCATGAACAGCAGGCCGGCAACCGCGCCCTTGTTCTTGGAGAAGGCTTGCCAGAATTCTTTGTACGGCGACGGGTACAGCAGGCTTTGATCCGCGCTTGGGGCGGCATTGGCTACTGAGGATGTTGGAGTGCTCATGGTATGGACCTCAGCGCTGATGACGGATGCGTGGGTTGGCAAAGCCGTAGAGGATGTCCACTACGAAGTTGACCAGAATCACCAGGCAGGCGATTAACAGGATGCCGTTTTGCACAACCGGGTAGTCCCGGGCGCCGATGGCTTCGATCAGCCATTTACCGATGCCGGGCCAGGAGAAGATGGTTTCGGTCAGGACTGCACCGGCCAGCAGGGTGCCGACTTGCAGACCGACCACGGTCAGCACCGGAATCAGCGCGTTGCGCAGGCCGTGCACGAACACCACGCGCGCCGGCGACAGGCCTTTGGCCCGGGCGGTACGGATGTAGTCTTCGCGCAGCACTTCCAGCATCGACGAACGGGTCATCCGCGCGATCACCGCCAGCGGAATGGTGCCGAGCACGATGGCCGGCAGGATCAGGTGATGCAGGGCATCGAGGAACGCGCCCATGTCATCGGCCAGCAGCGTGTCGATCAGCATGAAACCGGTGCGCGGCTCGATGTCGTAGAGCAGGTCGATCCGTCCGGAGACCGGGGTCCAGCCCAGGCTCACCGAGAAAAACATGATCAGGATCAGGCCCCACCAGAAGATCGGCATCGAATACCCCGCCAGGGAGATGCCCATCACCCCGTGGTCGAACAGGGATCCTCGCTTGAGGGCCGCAATCACCCCGGCCAGCAGGCCCAGGATGCCGGCGAACAGCAGGGCGGCCATGGACAGTTCCAGGGTCGCCGGGAAGAGAGAGGTGAACTCGGTCCATACGCTTTCACGCGTACGCAGGGATTCGCCGAGATCGCCGTGGGCCAGTTTGCCGATGTAGTCCAGATACTGGGCATACAGCGGTTTGTTCAGACCTAGGCGTTCCATTGCCTGAGCGTGCATTTCGGGGTCGACCCGACGTTCGCCCATCATCACTTCCACGGGGTCGCCAGGAATCATGCGAATCAACGCGAAAGTCAGCAGGGTGATGCCGAAAAACGTGGGGATCAACAACCCCAGTCGGCGGGCAATAAAACTAAACATCTTGTGTGGTACCTCATCAGCCGGTTAGGCGTGCCCGGCGACCCTGGGGTCAGGGAGGCCGGGAGTTTCTTATCTACTTCACCTGGGTGGTGGCGAAGTTATTAGTGGTGAGAGGGCTGATGTGATAACCCTCTACGTTGTTGCGCATTGCGGTAAACATACGGGTGTGGGCCATGCTGATCCACGGTTGGTCCTGATTAAACAGCACCTGGGCCTGCTCGTAGAGTTTGGCGCGTTCGGCCGGATCTACTTTAGCCCGTGCTTCGTCGAGCAGTGCCTGGAATTTCTCGTTGCACCAGCGAGCGTAGTTTTCGCCGTTCTTGGCCGCTTCGCAACTGAGCATAGGCGTCAGGAAGTTATCCGGGTCGCCGTTGTCGCCCGCCCATCCGGCCGACACCATGTCGTGCTCGCCGGCCTTGGCGCGTTTGAGCATTTCGCCCCACTCCATGACGCGGATGTCGATCTTGATCCCGACTTTCGCCAGGTCAGCCTGCATCATCTGCGCGCCGAGCATCGGGTTCGGGTTGGTCGGGCCACCACCGTTACGGGTAAACAGGGTAAACACGGTGCCTTCCGGAACCCCGGCTTCCTTGAGCAGGGCGCGCGCCTTGTCGAGGTCACGTGGCGGGTTCTTCAGGTCGTGGTTGTAGCCCAGCAGCGTCGGCGGGTACGGGTTGACCGCGACCGAGGCGTTGCCTTTGCCGAAGAGCGCGTTGACGTAGGCTTCCTTGTCGAAGGCGATGTCGATCGCTTTGCGCACTCGCACGTCGCTGATGTATTTGTGCTGGGTGTTCATGGCGATGTACGAGACGGTCATCGCGTCCATCTCGTCGACCTTCAGGTTGCTGTCTTTCTTGATGCTCGGGATGTCATCCGGCTTCGGATACAGCGCGATCTGGCACTCGTTGGCCTTGAGTTTCTGCAGACGCACGTTGTTGTCGGTGGCGATCGCCAGAATCAGCGCGTCGGCCGGGGCCTTGCCACGGAAGTAGTCCGGGTTGGCCTTGAAGCGTACCTGGGCGTCCTTGGCGTAGCGCTGGAAGATGAACGGTCCGGTACCGATCGGCTTGCTGTTCAGGTCGGCAGTTTTGCCAGACTTGAGCAACTGGTCGGCGTATTCGGCCGGGTAGATCGAGGAGAACGCCATGGCGATGTCGGCCAGGAACGGCGCTTCGCGGCGGGTCAGGGTGAACTTGACCGTGTTGTCGTCGATTTTCTCTACGCTTTTGAGCAGTTCCTTGAAGCCCATGCTTTCAAAGTACGGGAAGCCCACGCTCGACAGTTTGTGCCACGGGTGATTCGGGTCCAGCTGGCGCTGGAAGCTCCAGACCACGTCGTCGGCGTTCATGTCGCGGGTCGGCTTGAAATATTCGGTGGTGTGAAACTTGACGCCTTTGCGCAGGTGGAACGTGTAGGTCAGGCCGTCGTCACTGATGTCCCAGGACTCGGCGAGCGCCGGGATCACTTCGGTGGTGCCGGGCTTGAAGTCGGCCAGACGGTTGAAGATCGTTTCGGCCACCGCATCGGCAGTGACTGCAGTTGTGTACTGGACCATATCGAAGCCTTCCGGGCTGGCTTCGGTGCAGACCACCAAGGGTTTGGCCGAGACGCCGATGGCGGCGCTCAACAACGCGGCAGCGACGGCCGCACGTAGGGGAAGCATTTTCATCGATAACCCTCTGCAATCGGTTGAAGACAAAAAACCGAACGGCCGACTCGTCATGAGTCAGCCGTCGGTCGGTGGTTTTTACAGGATGTTGAATGGAATCGTGGTCACGAGACGGAACTCGTTGATGTTGCCGTCAGCCTGGTGCTCGCTCGCGCGGTGAGTGGTGTAAGTCGCGCGAATCGCGGTGGCCTTCAGAGGGCCACTCTGCACGGCGTAAGAGGCGCCGATGCCGTATTCGTAGTGGCTTTCGCCGTCCATCAGGCTCAGGTCGCCGCGCTTGGCGCCCGGATCGGTGTAGGCGGTGCCGGTGTAGTGAGTACCGTCGATGCCCCAGCCGCGAGCCTGGTAGATGTTGAACTTCAGGCCTGGGACGCCGTATTCGGCCATGTTGATGCCATAGGCGATCTGGAAGGATTTCTCGTTCGGGCCGTTGAAGTCCGACAGCAGGGAGTTGGCCAGGTAGATGCCGTTGGTTTCGTGCAGGTAGTCGAAGTACTCGTCACCGTTCACTTGCTGGTACGAGAAGGTCAGGCTGTGCGCCTGGTGGGTCAGGCCGAACGACAGCGAGTAGGTGTCGTTGTCGATTTTGCCCATCAGTTTTTTGCCTTCATCTACGGTCTTGTAGTAGTTCAGACCGGTGGTCAGGCTCAGCACCTGGCTGTCACCCAGTTCATGGGTGCCGCCGAAGTAGTACTGGTTCCAGAAGTCTTCGACGTTGGCCACGTAGAGGCTGGTTTTCAGGCTTTTGAGCGGCTGATAGTTGACGCCGGCGGTGTAGACCTTGTCGGTTTCCGCGCCGTTGGCACCGTATTCGCTGCGGAACTTCGACAGGCTTTGCTCGGTACGAGGCGAGACGCGGTCGAAACCGGCCAGGTCGAACGACAGGTTGTTGAATTCTTCGCTGTGCAGGCTGATACCTTCGAAGCTCGAAGGCAGCGGACGGTTGCCGATGACGTCGACGATCGGGGTGCTGAAATTCTGGCGGCCTGCGGTCAGCGTAGTGTTGGAAACACGGAACTTGACGTTGGCCAGACCCAGTTTGCTCCACTGGTCGACAGCGTCACCGTCGGAGTGCGCCAGGGTACGGTTGGAACCGCCGGCGATGTCCTTGCGGTCACGGTCGAGAGCGATGGCGTTGTAGGCCGCGACTTCGGTGCTGACGCCAACGGTGCCTTGGGTGAAGCCCGAGGTGTAGTTGACGATTGTGCCTTGAACCCAGTTGATACGACGTGCGGTCGGTGTTTTGACCACGGGCGAAGTGTTCTTGTCACTGTTTTTCACGTAGCTGAAGGTGTCATCGCGACGCTTCAGTTCGTTGGCATACCAGTTACGCGTGGTGCCGCCCAGACTTTGTCCATCGACAAAGCCTTTGGCCTCGCTTTGGGCGCTGCTGCCGGCCAGAGTGGTCGGTACGAATTCCTGACTAACAGGTTCCGCATACGCCGTAGCGGTGATGCTGCTGATGGCCAAAGCCAGTATCGCAGTGCTGCTCAGTTTCATGGGTGAAGCTCCTTTACTTTCTTTTTATGCCGGCTTTTTTGGGTTGGCCGGTTATTGGTTTAGAACTCATTCACACATCGCAAACGTTTGCAAAAGGCCTGATTGGCGAATTTCGGCAAAGCGCTTGCGTGAGGGGGATAGACAGCCCCCTCAGCGTTGCGGCTAATCGGTTGGGTTAATCGATACTGACGCCCGAGAACACATTGCGACCGAAGGGGCTGACCTTGAAGCCTTCAACCCTGGCGCTTAACGGCTGGTTGACCGTCGAGTGGGCGACAGGCGTGATCGGCACTTGCTGCTTGAGCAACTGCTGCGCCTGTTTGTAGAGCACGGTGCGCTGGTCGCGGTCGGTGACGACCTTGGCCTCTTTGATCAGCTTGTCGTAAGCCGGGTCGCACCACATGGAGTAGTTGTTGCCGCCAATCGCGTCGCAGCTGTACAGGGTGCCCAGCCAGTTGTCCGGGTCACCGTTGTCGCCGGTCCAGCCGATCAGGCTGATGTCGTGCTCGCCATTCTTGGTGCGCTTGATGTACTCGCCCCATTCGTAGCTGACGATCTTCACTTTCAGACCGATCTTGGCCCAGTCAGCCTGGAGCATTTCGGCCATCAATTTGGCATTCGGGTTGTACGGACGCTGTACCGGCATCGCCCACAGGGTGATCTCGGTGCCTTCCTTGACGCCGGCAGCCTTGAGCAACTCGCGGGCTTTTTCCGGGTTGTAGGCGGCGTCCTTGATGCTGTCGTCGTAGGACCACTGGGTCGGCGGCATGGCGTTGACCGCCAGCTGTCCGGCGCCTTGATAAACGGCGTTGAGAATCCCTTGTTTATTCACCGCCATGTCCAGCGCCTGCCGCACTTCGAGCTGGTCGAACGGTTTGTGACGGACGTTGTAGGCGATGTAGCCGAGGTTGAAACCGGGCTTGGAAATCAGCTGCAGTTTTGGATCGTTCTTCAGCGCTTCAACATCAGCCGGGCGCGGATGCAGGGTGATCTGGCATTCGCCGGCCTTGAGTTTCTGCACGCGTACCGAGGCGTCGGTGTTGATCGCGAAAATCAGGTTCTTCAGCTTGACCCGGCTCGGGTCCCAGTAATGCTCGTTGCCGGTGTAACGGATGTTCGAGTCTTTCTGATAGCTCTTGAACACGAACGGCCCGGTGCCGACCGGCTTCTGGTTGATGTCGCTCGGCTTGCCTTCGGCCAGCAGCTTGTCGGCGTATTCGGCGGACAGGATGGCAGCGAAGCTCATGGCGATGTTCTGGATGAACGCGGCGTCGACGCTGTTGAGCGTGAACTCCACGGTCAGCGGCCCGGCCTTTTCGACCTTGGCGATGTTCTTGTTCAGGCTCATCCCGTTGAAGTACGGGAACTCGGTCGGATAAGCCTTACGGAATGGCTGCGCGGGATCGAGCATGCGGTTAAACGTGAACAGCACGTCGTCGGCGTTGAAATCGCGCGTCGGTTTGAAGTACGGCGTTGTATGAAACTTCACACCTTCACGCAGGTGAAAGGTGTACTTGAGACCATCCTCGGAAATATCCCACTTGGTTGCCAGACCCGGTACGACGTTGGTCGCGCCTTTTTCGAACTCGACCAGACGGTTGTACAGCGGCTCGGCGGCGTCGTTATCGGTTGCCGTCGTGTATTGCGCGGTATCGAAACCCGCCGGGCTGCCTTCGGAGCAGAACACCAGACTGTCGCTGGCGGCGTAACTGGCCGACGTGACGGCCAACAGGCCGGCGCCCAGCAATGCGGAAAAAACCAAGGTATGGCGCATGACGCTCCCTCTTTTTTTAGTGTTGTTCAATGCACCGCGATCCCGTCCAGGGAAGTTGAGGTTGCATTGAGCTCAATCCAGTATGTACAGCAAGCCGGTGGCCCACACAGAAACTGGTCAGAGCCCGACGGTAGGGGCCGTGGGTCTGGCAGTAAATGCGTAATTGCCTGAAAACTCGTAGGAAAAGTCGACGCGTCCTCTGCCGCTGCAGTCATCCGCAGCGGAATTGGCTGTAGGCAAATTCCTGACTTCCCGGCAGCGAAAGCAACGGCGACGTCATGAACGCCGCCGTTGCAATGGCTTAATTGCTGACGCTGACGCCGTAGAAGGAATTCAAGCCGAATGGGCTGATCTTGAAATCCTGCACGTTGGCGCGCATGGGTTGGAACACCGTCGAGTGAGCGATAGGTGTGTATGGAACAGCATCTTTAAGGACGTGTTGCGCCTGTTTGTACAGTTCGGTGCGCTTGGCCTGGTCGGTGGTGCGTTTGGCATCCTTGACGAGACCGTCGTACTTCTTGTCGCACCACTTGGAGAAGTTGTTGCCGTTGAGCGAGTCGCAGCCGAACAGCACGTTCAGCCAGTTGTCCGGATCACCATTGTCACCGCTCCAGCCAATCAGCATGGCCTGGTTCTCGCCACCTTTGGAACGCTTGATGTACTCGCCCCACTCGTAGCTGGTGATCTTCACGTTCAGGCCGATCTTCTTCCAGTCGGACTGGAGCATTTCAGCCATCAGCTTGGCGTTCGGGTTGTACGGACGCTGAACCGGCATCGCCCACAGAACGATCTCGGTACCTTCCTTGACGCCAGCTTCCTTGAGCAGTTGCTTGGCTTTTTCAGGATCGTACTTGGCGTCCTTGATGGTGGTGTCGTAGGACCACTGGGTCGGCGGCATGGCATTGACGGCCAGTTGGCCGGCGCCCTGGTAAACCGAATCGATGATCTGCGGCTTGTTCACCGCCATGTCCAGCGCCTGACGCACACGCAGGTCAGCCAGCGGGTTAGGCTCGTTGCTGCCCTTGACCTTGTCCATCACGTTGTAGGCGATGTAGCCCAGGTTGAAACCGGCCTGGTCAGGCATCTTCAGGGTCTTGTCGGCCTTGAGCGCCGCGAGATCCGCCGGACGCGGGAACAGGGTGACCTGGCACTCGTTCTTTTTCAGCTTCTGAATACGTACCGACGGGTCGGTGGTGATGGCGAAGATCAGGTTGTCGATCTTCACGTCTTCAGGCTTCCAGTAGTCCTTGTTCCCGGTGTAGCGGATGTTGGAGTCTTTCTGGTAACTCTTGAACACGAACGGGCCGGTGCCGATCGGCTTCTGGTTGATGTCGGCAGCCTTGCCTTCCTTGAGCAGCTGGGCAGCGTACTCGGCGGACTGGATCGAGGCGAAGCTCATGGCCATGTTCTGGATGAACGCGGCGTCGACTTCTTTCAGGGTGAACTTGACGGTGTGGTCGTCGACTTTATCGATCTTGGTGATGTTGGTATCCATCCCCATGTCGGTGAAGTACGGGAATTCGGTCGGGTACGCCTTACGGAACGGATCATCCTTGTTAATCATGCGATTGAAGGTGAACAGCACGTCGTCGGCGTTGAACTCACGAGTCGGCTTGAAATACGGGGTGGTGTGGAACTTGACGCCTTCACGCAGGTGGAAGGTGTAGTTCAGGCCGTCCGGGGAAATGTCCCAACTGGTGGCCAGGCCAGGAACAACAGCGGTACCGCCGCGCTCGAACTGGCTCAGACGGTTGAACATGGTTTCTGCTGAGGCGTCGAAGTCGGTTCCGGTGGTGTACTGGCCCGGGTCGAAACCGGCCGGGCTCCCTTCGGAGCAGAACACCAGGTTAGTCGCAGCGGATGCGAATGGTGCGGAGGCTAACAAGCCTGCGCCGACTAAAAACGGAATGACCGCGTGTTTAAGCATGTTGGCCTCATGATTTGTTGTCATTTTTTAATATTGAGGTACGACCTCGTGAGTCGTGCCTGCGGATACTTATGCAGGGGCCATACCCAATGCAAGATCCAGAGCGACTGCCGGCCTCAAAGCGTGGCACGAACGTACCTTAATGTCGCATTTGTATAAGAGTTGACGCATTTGACCGTTTGCGGCCGTTTTTTACGGTGCAAACGAAGCCCCAAAACGGTGCGCTGGTCACGTTGTGTGCGCCGCTCTGGGGCTCGGTGTTACTTATTTATACCCACGCCGTAGAAGGGCGTCAGGCCGAACGGGCTGATCTTGAAGCCGGTCACTTCTTTGCGCAGCGGCTGGAACACGGTCGAGTTGGCAATCGGGGTGATCGGCACCTGCTGTTTAAGGATCAGTTGCGCCTGTTGATACAGTTTTACCCGTTGCGCCTTGTCGGTGGTCACCTTGGCCTGCTGCACCAGTTTGTCGTAGGCCGGATCGCACCACTTGGCGTAGTTACTGCCCTTGACCGCCGCGCAGCTGTAGAGCACGCCGAGCCAGTTGTCCGGGTCACCGTTGTCACCTGTCCAACCATAGATCATGGCGTCGTGTTCGCCATTTTTCGCGCGCTTGATGTACTCGCCCCATTCATAGCTGACGATGTTGGCCTTGATCCCGATCTTCTCCCAATCCTGCTGGATCATCTGCGCCGACATCCGCGCGTTCGGGTTGGAGGCGCGCTGCACGGTCATCGCCCACAGGTTGATGGTGGTGCCCGGTGCAACCCCGGCTTCTTTGAGTAGCGCCTTGGCTTTCACCGGGTCGTACGGCGCGTCCTTGATGTTCGGGTCATACGACCACTGCGCTGGCGGCAAGGCGTTCTGCGCCAGTTGGCCGGCACTCTGGTAGACGGCTTTGATGATCGCCGGTTTGTCGATGGCCATGTCCAGCGCCTGTCGCACCTTGAGCTGATCCAGTGGCGGGTGAGTGGTGTTGTAGGCGAGGAAGCCGAGGTTGAAACCGGCCTGCTTCAGTACGCGCAGGTTCGGGTCTTGTTCCATCACTTCGATGTCCGCCGGGCGCGGATAGCCGCTGACCTGGCATTCGCCGGTCTTGAGTTTTTGCAGGCGTACGGCTGCGTCGGGGGTGATCGAGAAGATCAGGTTGTCGATTTTTACGTCTTCGGGTTTCCAGTAGGCCTTGTTCGCGGCGTAGCGGATTTGTGAGTCTTTCTGGTAGCGCTTGAACACGAACGGGCCGGTGCCCACCGGTTTCTGGTTGAGGTCGGCGGCTTTGCCTTCCTTTAATAGCTGGGCAGCGTATTCGGCCGATTGCACCGAGGCGAAGCTCATGGCGAGGTTTTGCACGAACGCGGCGTCGACGTTGTTGAGGTTGAAGCGCACGGTCTGCTCGTCGAGTTTTTCCACCGATTTGATCGTGGTGTTCAGGCCCATGTCGGTGAAGTACGGGGACTCGGCGGGGTAGGCCTTGCGAAAGGCGTTGTCCGGGTCGAGCAGGCGCTGGAAGGTGAACAGCACGTCGTCGGCGTTGAAATCGCGGGTGGGTTTGAAGTAGTCGGTGGTGTGGAATTTTACGTTTTGGCGCAGGTGGAAGGTGTACTGGAGGCCGTCCGAGCTTACGTCCCAGTTTGTTGCCAGGCCGGGTTCGACTTCGGTGCCGCCGCGTTTGAATTGGGTGAGGCGGTTGAAGACGGTTTCGGCTGAGGCGTCGAAGTCGGTGCCGCTGGTGTATTGGCTGGGGTCGAAGCCTGCGGGGCTGGCTTCGGAGCAGTAGACCAGGGTGGTGGCTGCGTTGGCTATGGGGGCTATGGCTGTTAGTGCGAGGGTGATTAGTAGTGGCTTGAGGGTGAATCTTTCCATGGAGTCCCCGGGATTTGGAGGTGGTTGTTTTTTCAGGTTAGCGGGGATTTGGGTGTGTTCGGAAATATCGTTTTTTCTGTTGAGATGTCTATCTCGGTATATGTGGCGGCTTTCGTCGAGTACATATCCGTTGCTGCGGTAACGGCTGCTTAGGGTTCCGCCCTGACGGCGGGTCACTTTGGCAAAAGCCCCAAAGTAACCAAAGGGCTTTACCCTGACGTTCGGCCCTCGCCTAGGCTCGGGTTCCTTCGCTCCGGGATTCATCCGGGGGCAGCGCCTACGGTTTGCTTCGCTGCACCTCCTCTCGCTGTGTTTGGCTGCGCCAAACGGTCGCTGCGCTCCCACCCCCGGATAAACCCCTCCACTCAGCCTGCCGACGGGCCCTCAGATCAAAAGCGGTACTCGAGCTAACGCTCATCGTGTGAGTGGTGAAAAGCGGGTGCGGCGACTGGCTAAGTGATGACGGCCTGACAGCCGACCAATCTCTAACTGCCTGCACGCCATCCACTGTGGGAGCGGGCTTGCTCGCGAAGAGGCCCGTCCAGTCACCCAATAACCTTGGCCTGTTTAAAGTCGTTTCAAATAACCAGAACCTTCCCACAAGGTTTTCAGGTTGTCCCTCGGACGTCAGCTCTCTAGCCTTGAACTGTCGCTGAAAACTCAGCGATCGGGCGTGAGAACCCGGCAGTTCATAGTCATTCAGTGCCCATACCCGCATAATTGCCGCCGGCCAATACGCTGTATGCAATTACGTTATGGCGGCTCTGTGCGGGCAGACTTTTGTCTGGCCGGGTGCCTATGACCGGTTTCTCACCCCGCACATAGCTGCCACCTCTTCGTCGTGTGAGAAACGGCTTGAGGTGGTCCAACGTCATAGGTGAAATGCATGTCCAAGCCTGTCCCCGATCCACCCCCAGAAACAACCCCACTCTCCGAAGCCCTCCACGCCGAAGACCTCGCGAAAAACCGCGAAGCGATCAAACGCGCCCTCGATTTCTACCTCAGCCCCGAAGCCGCAAAACCGCGTACGCCCAGTTCGATGTTCCTCGTCCATCCGGGCATCGATACGGAAAGTCTGCTGGCGCATGCCTGTGAATCCCTAGCCTCGGCCAATACCATGGCCAGTGATTTCGCCGATCAGCTCAGTCGCCCGCAGCGCAATACGGCGCTGGCGATTCAGCAGATCATCATGCTGGCTGAACTGGCGGTGAACCGGGCGCTGGATCGGGTGGATCCGCAAGCCTGAGACCGCGTTATCGTTCTTCGCGAGCAGGCTCGCTCCCACAGGGGAACGCATTCCAAATTGTAGGAGTGAGCCTGCTCGCGATGGCGGCGGAACATTCACCACAAAATCCAGGCACAAAAAAACCGGCGATCATCCTCTGATCGCCGGCTTCTCATTCAGCCCACATCAACTCACTGCATCAGCACTTCAATCGAGCCATCGGCGGTCAGGCTGACCTGGCTGGTGCCGGCTTCAACTTCAGGTGTCACCGGTGCCGAATCCGCCATGCCGGCGGCTTTCATCATCATCGGGGCGCGCATGTACGGTTGTGGGTAGCCGTTGCTGTTGAGGTTCAGGTTGACGATTTTGTAGCCCTTGCCGCCCAGTGCATCGGTGGCCAGTTGCGCGCGGGCCTTGAAGGCGCTGACGGCTTCTTTCAGCAACTTGTCTTCGCTGGCCTTGCGGGTCGGCTCGGCGATGGCGAAGTCCATGCCGCCCATTTTCAGGTCGGTCAGCAGTTCGCCGGTGAGTTTGGACAGGGCGGCGAAGTCGGCGCTTTCCAGGCGCAGTTCGGCGCGTTCACGCCAGCCGGTGATTTTCTGGCCCTTGGTGTCGTAGATCGGGTAGCTGTTGCGGCTGCCCTGGCGCAGGGTGATGTCTTTGACTTGCTTGGCCTGGGCCAGTGCCTTGTTCATGGTGGTGCTGACGTCGGCGGCGAGTTTGGCCGGGTCGGTGTTTTGCTCTTCGGTGTAGAGCGTCACGATCATCAGGTCGCGGGCCACTTCCTGGCTGACTTCGGCGCGCAGGGAGATCTGGTTGTAGTGCAGCTCATCGGCGGCCAGCGCCGGAAGGCTGGCGACGCTGCCGACGGTCAGGGCGAGAAGGGCGGCGCTGCGGCGAAATGTGTGCATGAAAGCTCCTTGATGAGGGCGCAGGTGCTGGATCGGGGGGGCCTGCGTGAAACCATCAGACTCTAGCTTTTATGATCCGGTTCGCCCAGTTACAACTTCTATACAGATGGCCGGGATCACCGCAGATCCTGAGTCGAGTGCGCTCTTGTGGCGAGGGAGCTTGCTCCCGCTGGACTGCGAAGCAGTCCCAAAACCGGCAACCGTGATCTGCCAGAATACTGGAGATACCGGATTTACGACTGCTTCGCAGCCGAGTGGGAGCAAGCTCCCTCGCCACAGTTGATCTGTGGCAGCCATGCGGGGTAGACCAATTTTTCGGCAACGCCATGTGGTCATTTGCCGCACTTTCGCCTCTCAAAGCCGTGGCTTGGTTATACTCCGTGCGATCCGCCTGGAGCGCTCATCAGGAGAGCTCATGCTCGCCCCCGTACAACTGACTTCCGCCACTCGCCAGAACCTCTGGCGGCTGACTTTCATCCGCACCCTGGTGCTCGCCGCGCAGGCCGGCTCCGTAGGCCTGGCCTACTGGCTGCAACTGCTGCCGTTGCCGTGGGTGCAACTGGCGATGACCCTTGGCTGCTCGATTCTGCTGTGTGTGTTCACCGCCGTGCGCCTGCGTACTTCATGGCCGGTGACTGAACTCGAATACGCCCTGCAACTGGCCTGCGATCTGGTGATCCACAGTGCGTTGCTGTATTTCTCCGGCGGTTCGACCAACCCGTTCGTTTCCTATTATCTGGTGCCGCTGACCATCGCGGCGGTGACGCTGCCGTGGCGTTATTCGGTGATTCTGTCGGGTATCGCGCTGGCGCTGTACACCGTGATGCTCACGCGTTTCTATCCGTTGGAAACCCTGCCGGTGGCTCGCGAGAACCTGCAGATCTACGGCATGTGGCTGAGCTTCGCGCTGGCCGCTGCGGTGATCACCTTCTTCGCTGCGCGCATGGCTGAAGAGCTGCGTCGTCAGGAAGAGTTGCGGGCGATTCGCCGCGAAGAAGGCCTGCGCGATCAGCAGTTGCTGGCTGTCGCCACCCAGGCTGCGGGCGCCGCACATGAACTCGGCACGCCGCTGGCGACCATGAGCGTGTTGCTCAAGGAGATGCAGCAGGATCATCCCGACGCGATGTTGCAGGACGATCTGAAGGTGCTGCAGGATCAGGTCAAACTGTGCAAAGAGACCCTGCAGCAATTGGTGCGCGCCGCCGAGGCCAACCGCCGTATGGCCGTGGAGATGCAGGACGTCACCCAATGGCTCGACGAAGCGCTGAACCGCTGGCACCTGATGCGTCCGGAGGCCAGTTACCGTTTCCAGCGTCTCGGCCAGGGCACGGTGCCGCGCATGGCGCCGCCGCCGGATCTGACCCAGGCGCTGCTCAACCTGCTGAACAATGCCGCCGACGCTTGCCCGGAAAACCTCCAGGTCACCCTGGACTGGGACGCGGAAACCGTGACCATCAGTATTCGTGACCACGGCGCCGGTGTGCCGCTGGCCATCGCCGAGCAGATCGGCAAACCGTTTTTTACCACCAAGGGCAAAGGTTTCGGCCTGGGCCTGTTTTTGAGCAAGGCCAGCGTGACACGCGCCGGCGGCTCAGTGAAACTCTATAGTCATGAGGAAGGCGGCACGCTCACCGAGCTGCGTCTGCCCCACGGCGCCCGAGGAGACCAACATGAGTGACGAAATCCAAGTCGAAGGCGAAGAACTGCCGCATTTGCTGCTGGTCGACGACGACGCGACCTTCACCCGAGTGATGGCCCGTGCCATGGCCCGTCGTGGCTTTCGCGTCAGCACCGCCGGTTCCGCCGAGGAAGGCCTGACCATCGCCCAGGCCGACCTGCCGGACTACGCCGCGCTCGACCTGAAAATGGACGGCGACTCCGGCCTGGTGCTGCTGCCCAAGCTGCTGGAGCTGGACCCGGAAATGCGCGTGGTGATCCTCACCGGTTATTCGAGCATTGCCACCGCGGTCGAAGCGATCAAGCGCGGCGCCTGCAACTACCTGTGCAAACCGGCCGACGCCGACGACGTACTGGCCGCGCTGCTCTCCGAGCACGCCGACCTCGACAGCCTGGTGCCGGAAAACCCGATGTCGGTTGACCGTCTGCAGTGGGAGCACATCCAGCGTGTGCTGACCGAGCACGAAGGCAACATCTCCGCCACTGCCCGCGCCCTGGGCATGCACCGCCGCACCCTGCAGCGCAAACTGCAGAAGCGTCCGGTTCGTCGCTGAACCTGCGCTGAACGGCCATCGCCAGCTCTCGCGATAACGCGCGCCGATCAACTATGATCGGTGCGTGTCTGTTCTTTTCTTTATCGAGCCTTTTCCATGAATCAGAACGCTGAATATTCCGCGGTCAACGATGCTGTGCGCGGGCAGTTTTTTCGCAAGGTGTGGGGAATCATCACGCCTTATTGGCGCAGCGAAGAGAAAGGCAAGGCCTGGACGTTGCTGATTGCGGTGATCGCACTCTCGCTGCTGAGTGTGGGCATCTCGGTGTGGTTCAACACCTGGTACAAGGACTTCTACAACGCGTTGCAAAAGAAGGATGAAGCGGCGTTCTGGCAGCTTATTCTGTATTTCTGTGCGATTGCGGCGGTGGCGATTATCGGTGCTGTGTACAGGCTTTATCTGACCCAGATGCTGACGATTCGCTGGCGGGCCTGGCTCACCGAAAAGCATTTCTCCCGTTGGCTCGCCGACAAGAATTACTACCAGCTGGAGCAGGGCGGTTACACCGACAACCCGGACCAGCGGATTTCCGAAGACCTCAACAACTTCACCTCCAATACCCTTGAGCTGGGGATCGGCCTGCTGCGCAATATCGTCAGCCTGGTGTCGTTCTCGATCATTTTGTGGGGCGTGTCGGGCAGCATCGAAGTCTATGGCATCACCATTCCCGGCTACATGTTCTGGTGCGTGCTGGTCTACGCCGTGGTGGGCAGCTGGCTGACGCACTTGATCGGTCGTCGCTTGATCGGCCTGAACAACCAACAACAACGCTTTGAAGCCGACCTGCGTTTTTCCATGGTGCGGATTCGCGAAAATGCTGAGAGCATTGCGTTGTACAACGGCGAACCGAATGAAAATCGTCGCTTGAGCGGCCGTTTCGGCAATGTCTGGCACAACTTCTGGGACATCATGAAAGTGTCCAAGCGCCTGACATTCTTCACCGCCGGTTACAGCCAGGCGGCCATCATCTTCCCGTTCATCGTGGCCTCGCCGCGTTACCTCGCCGGCAAGATCGAGCTCGGTGAACTGATGCAGATCAGCTCGGCATTCGGCAACGTCCAGGAGAGCTTCAGCTGGTTCATCAGCGCTTACCAGAGCCTCGCGTCCTGGCGCGCCACCTGTGATCGTCTGCTGAGTTTCCGGCAGGCCATGACCGATAACGAACAGCGCACCCCGGCCATCGACGTGCAGAATCAGGGCCGTGAGTTGAAAGTGCACAACCTCGGTCTGGATCTGGCCGATGGCCGTCACCTGCTGACGAATGCCGACATGACTGTCGAACCGGGTGACCGGGTGATGCTCAGCGGCCGCTCCGGCAGCGGTAAATCGACCTTGCTGCGGGCGATGGGGCACTTGTGGCCGGCGGGCCACGGCAACATCCGCTTGCCGGCGGCGCGTTATCTGTTCCTGCCGCAGAAACCGTATCTGCCGATCGGCACCCTGCGCGAGGCGTTGAGTTATCCACAACCGGGCGACACCTACGCGCCGGAGCGCTACGTCGAGGTGCTGGAAATCTGCCGTCTGCCGCATCTGGTCGCTCGTCTGGATGAAGCCAATCACTGGCAGCGCATGCTGTCACCGGGTGAACAGCAACGTCTGGCCTTCGCCCGCGCCATGCTGTACACACCGCAATGGCTGTATATGGACGAAGCGACGTCGGCGATGGATGAAGAGGATGAAGCGACGCTGTATCAGGCGCTGATCGATCAATTGCCGGGGCTGAGCATCGTCAGTGTCGGCCACCGCAGCAGCCTCAAACGCTTCCATCCACGCCATGTGCGCATCGACAGCGGGCATCTGGTGGAGCAGGCCGTGACCGCCTGATCACCACCATTACCCTGTGGGAGCGGGCTTGCTCGCGAAGGCGTCCATTCAGTCGACAAATCGGTTGCCTGACACACCGCCTTCGCGAGCAAGCCCGCTCCCACAGGGGGTACGCGTGGTAAGTGATCGTACAACCCGCCTGCGCTATGATGCCCACCAAGCCGAAATTTCGAGACAAGACGTAGACCATGGAAAACCCGATCGACACCCCACGCCTCCCGCGCAAGCGCCGCAGCCTCGCCCAGGAGCTGGTGACGGTGCTGACCGAGCAGATCCGCGACGGTCTGCTCAAGCGCGGCGACAAGCTGCCCACCGAGTCGGCGATCATGCAGGAACATGGCGTCAGCCGCACCGTGGTGCGTGAGGCGATTTCCCGCTTGCAGGCCGCTGGCCAGGTGGAAACCCGCCATGGCATCGGCACGTTTGTGCTGGACACCCCGAGCCCGAGCGGTTTTCGCATCGACCCGGCGACGGTTGTCACGTTGCGTGATGTGCTGGCGATTCTCGAATTGCGCATCAGCCTGGAAGTGGAGTCCGCCGGCCTCGCCGCGCAACGCCGCAGCCCCGAACAACTTGCAACCATGCGCGCCGCCCTCGATGCGCTGAACGACAGCGTGGCCCACGCCAGCGATGCGGTGGCCTCGGACTTCGCTTTCCATCTGGAAATCGCCCTGTCCACCGGCAACCGCTACTTCACCGACATCATGACCCACCTGGGCACCAGCATCATTCCGCGTACGCGGCTGAATTCTGCGCGCCTGGCCCATGACGATCAGCAGCACTACATGAACCGCCTGAGCCGGGAACACGAGGAAATCTACGAAGCGATTGCCCGCCAGGATGCCGATGCGGCGCGGGCGGCGATGCGTCTGCATTTGACCAACAGCCGCGAGAGACTGCGCCAGGCCCATGAAGAGGCGCAGGCGCAGGGGTGAAAGGTTACAGCTCCAGTTTAATGTGCAGAGTCGGTGATTTCTCAGGCGCCTGATTGAGACGTTTAGTGATGTAGTGGAGATCGGCAGTCGCTTCGGGAGTCAGTTTCTTTTCAAAAACATCTTTGGGGATTGAGAAAGTGATTTGCATTCCTAACTCGGGCGCAGTCAGTACGTGATGGTCTTGCCACGTGTTACCGGAGGTGGTCACGACATAAAAAGTAATTTCGTCACCGACAGATGCATGAGGGTAGGGCGGCACTTCTCCGTGGGCATCTCCCGTCAGTTTGCCAACATAAAGTTTTCCGTCTTCTGCTTCCCTGAGACTTGGCGCAGCCAAAGCTTTAGCTTGTGCAGTCATGATCAAACTCCGTTTCAATATCCATCAAACCGTTCAAGGCACGCTGATTACGGCGTTACCTGGCAGAGCCGGTTCGTTAACTCCTTGAACATTGAAGCCGGAAGCGGATTACGCCGGCACCTGTAAGAAATACCAGTCTCGACGAACGGTCGTAATCACTCGAGGTTTGCGCTATCGGAAAAACTGCCATCGCGAGCAAGCCCGCGCCCACTCTGGAATGCATTTCAACTGTGGGAGCGGGCTTGCTCGCGAAGGGGCCCGTGAATTCAGCGCGGCAATATCGAGCGATCCACCCTCACCGCCAGTTTCGCTTTACCCGGCTTGGCAGCAAACGCCACCTCGCCTGATTGATCCACAACCCCCCGCGCAATCGGCTTGCCATCGGCCAGCAACTCCAGCGGCGCACCTTGCAGCGATTGCCCCGACGCCAGTTCCAGTTTCAATTTGATCGTCATGCCCATTCTCCTTAATTGACGTTGCCGCTCGGGTGATAGTCCTTGAGCAGCAGGTAGGTGCTCCAGCCCCACCAGTTGTCGACGGTGGCGGTATCGTTGAGGTTGTTCACATCTTTGCGGCGCAAGACTTTGCCGCCCTCGACGCGGAACAGCGGCGCGAAGTTATTGGAAATATTCAGCACCGCCGTCAGGTCGGGCACGCGTTGCAGTGCGGCGAATGTGGACGGGGCGGGCAGCGTGCCGCTCAAGTAAGCGGCAAACACCTCATCCGCCGAGGCCTGCACCGCCAGATTGACCTGGGTGCGGTTGTCCGCGTCGCTGGCTTCGAAGTAGCGCTTGTCGCCGTATGCGCGCCATTGATCGCCATGGGCGTTACCCACCTTGAGGCCGAATTTGCTGTCCTCGTCGTGCATGAAACGGGTGATCAGTGAACCCAGATCGCTCGGGGTCACCACCGCGGCAAGCTCCTTGCGCGGTACTCGCAAGTGGCCGGATGAGAACAGGTCGGTGAGGAAGTGGTCGGCAAACGCGTTCATCGCGTAGGCGCGCTCCAGTTGCTGTTTATCCTGACTGGCGCGGGCGGCGATGGCGGTTTGCAGGGCGGCGGTGTGACCGGCGATATAGGCCAGTCTCGCCCATTCGCCGAAGTGGTCGGCGTTGTTCGCCGCCAGTTTCAGATAACGCCCGAGCGGGATCAGCGCGGAGACGAAACTGCCGCCACCAGTGATCTTGTTCCACTCTTCGGACAACGTATCTCCCAGTGCGTCGTAGGCTTCGTGCGCCGGTTTACCGTCCTGGATCGCTTGTTTAACCGCGTCGATCTCTTTTTGCATGACCGCGAGAATCTGCGTGGCCTCGGCGCGCGAGGCCGGCAGTATTGCGAGGGAGTCGAAGGCGGCATTGAACCGGTTCAGGCGATCGGCCGGGGTCGCACCTTCGTTGATCGGTCGATCAACCACGCCGTAGAAATCACCGCCCAGCGCCAGCACCTGACCATAGGTGAGCGCGAGGCCGTTGGGCAGGTGCAACGGCACGTTTTGCGCGCGGATCGGTTCAGCGTTTTCAGCAAGGCGCAGCAGGGTGTTGTTGCCGATGGCCGTGTGTTCGCCACCTTCGAAGCGCAGTTTGGGCTTGCCTTTGAGGGTGTTGCCGGGCAGGGCGCTTAGCGGTTCGACATCGCTGTGGGCGTCGGCGATGTGCAACACCAGATGCGGATTGTCGGCGCTGAAGTGGATGCCGTTTTCCGTGAAAAGATCATCGAAACGAGCGATCAGCGGTTTGGGTCTTTCCTGTGGTTTTGGGTGCGGTCCGGACATTTCTTGCTCCTTGATATGCCGTCGGTGGATTTATTTTTAACTGTATGGATATACAGTCTAATCGAGCCTAGACCAGATTTTTCCTACGTCAAGAAGGGATCTTGTCCGACAAAAAGCGTGGGGCAACGATGAAATGCAGTTGACGGTTGTCTTTTAGGTTGTACGATGACCTACAACTTCAGCGCTGGCTGAATCATAAAACTCACAAAAAATGTTGCTACCCAGGGTGTTCGAAAAATGAATCCACAAGAACTGAAGTCCATCCTCTCCGCCGGTCTGTTGTCGTTCCCGGTCACCGATTTCAACGCCCAGGGCGATTTCAACCCCGCCAGCTATATCAAGCGTCTGGAATGGCTGGCCCCGTATGGCGCTTCGGCACTGTTCGCCGCCGGTGGCACCGGTGAGTTCTTCTCCCTGGCAGCCAGCGAATACTCGGAAATCATCAAGACCGCGGTCGACACCTGCGCCACCAGCGTGCCGATTCTGGCCGGTGTCGGCGGTTCGACCCGTCAAGCCATCGAGTACGCTCAGGAAGCCGAGCGTCTGGGCGCCAAAGGCCTGTTGCTGCTGCCGCATTACCTGACCGAAGCCAGCCAGGACGGCGTCGCCGCCCACGTTGAAGCCGTGTGCAAATCGGTGAACATCGGCGTGGTGGTCTACAACCGCAACGTCTGCCGCCTGACCGCGCCACTGCTGGAACGTCTGGCCGAGCGCTGCCCGAACCTGATCGGCTACAAGGACGGTCTGGGCGATATCGAGTTGATGGTGTCGATCCGTCGTCGCCTCGGCGATCGCTTCAGCTACCTCGGCGGCCTGCCGACCGCTGAAGTCTACGCCGCCGCCTACAAGGCGCTGGGCGTGCCGGTTTACTCGTCGGCGGTGTTCAACTTCATTCCGAAAACCGCGATGGATTTCTACCACGCGATTGCCCGCGACGATCACGCCACCGTCGGCAAGATCATCGACGACTTCTTCCTGCCGTACCTCGACATCCGCAACCGCAAAGCCGGTTACGCCGTGAGCATCGTCAAGGCCGGGGCCAAGATTGCCGGCTATGACGCAGGCCCGGTACGGGCGCCGCTGACCGACCTGACCGGCGAAGAATTCGAAATGCTCGCCGCACTGATCGACAAGCAAGGCGCGCAATAAACACCGACCCACAAGGCCGCTGAGCAATCAGCGGCTTTTGCGTAGAGAGGAGAATTTTCTGTGGCTGATTCCAAGCGTTACGACAACTACATCAACGGTGAATGGGTCGCCGGTGCCGATTACTCGGCGAACATCAACCCGTCCGAGTTGAGCGACACCATCGGCGACTACGCCAAGGCTGACCTGACTCAGGTTCACGCCGCCATCGATGCCGCCCGTGCCGCGTTCCCGGCGTGGTCGACGTCCGGTATTCAGGCCCGTCACGATGCGCTGGATAAAGTCGGCACGGAAATCCTCGCCCGTCGCGAAGAACTCGGCACCCTGCTGGCCCGGGAAGAGGGCAAGACCCTGCCCGAAGCCATCGGCGAAGTGACCCGCGCCGGCAACATCTTCAAGTTCTTCGCCGGTGAATGTCTGCGGCTGTCCGGCGACTACGTGCCGTCGGTGCGCCCGGGCGTCAACGTCGAAGTGACCCGCGAAGCCCTCGGCGTGGTCGGTCTGATCACCCCGTGGAACTTCCCGATTGCCATCCCTGCATGGAAGATCGCCCCGGCCCTGGCCTACGGCAACTGCGTGGTCTTGAAACCGGCGGACCTGGTGCCGGGCTGCGCCTGGGCGCTGGCGGAAATCATCTCCCGCGCAGGCTTCCCGGCCGGCGTGTTCAACCTGGTGATGGGCAGCGGCCGGGTAGTCGGCGAAGCGCTGGTCAACAGCCCGAAAGTCGATGGCATCAGCTTCACCGGTTCGGTCGGCGTGGGTCGGCAGATCGCCGTTAATTGCGTGTCGCGCCAAGCCAAGGTGCAGCTGGAAATGGGTGGCAAGAACCCGCAGATCATTCTCGACGACGCCGACCTCAAACAAGCGGTCGAGCTGTCGGTGCAGAGCGCGTTCTACTCCACCGGCCAGCGTTGCACGGCGTCGAGCCGCTTGATCGTCACCGCCGGGATTCACGACAAATTCGTCGAGGCGATGGCCGAACGCATGAAGTCGATCAAGGTCGGCCACGCGCTGAAATCTGGCACTGACATCGGTCCGGTGGTGTCGCAGGCGCAGCTGGAACAGGACCTGAAGTACATCGACATCGGCCAGAGCGAAGGTGCACGTCTGGTCAGCGGTGGTGGTCTGGTGACCTGCGACACCGAAGGCTATTTCCTCGCGCCAACGCTGTTTGCCGACAGCGAAGCGTCGATGCGCATCAGCCGTGAAGAGATCTTCGGCCCGGTGGCCAACATCGTTCGCGTGGCCGATTACGAGGCGGCGCTGGCGATGGCCAACGACACCGAGTTCGGCCTGTCCGCCGGTATCGCCACCACCTCGCTGAAGTACGCCAACCACTTCAAGCGTCATTCGCAAGCCGGGATGGTCATGGTCAACCTGCCGACCGCCGGTGTCGATTATCACGTTCCGTTCGGTGGCCGTAAGGGTTCATCCTATGGCTCACGTGAGCAAGGCCGCTATGCACAAGAGTTCTACACGGTCGTGAAGACCAGCTACATCGGTTCCTGAAGGAACATGCGGTGTCGACCCTGACACCGCACCCCTGTAGGAGCTGCCGAAGGCTGCGATCTTTTGATCCTGATCTTCAAAGCAAGATCAAAAGATCGCAGCCTGCGGCAGCTCCTACAGGGAATACATGCAGCACAACAGATTCACCCGCGCATAAAAATAATCAGTGGGAGTACATCTACATGCAACCGTCCAAGCCGACTCACGTCCGCTATTTGATCCTGCTCATGTTGTTCCTGGTGACCACGATCAACTACGCCGACCGCGCGACCATCGCCATCGCCGGTTCCAGCCTGCAAAAAGACCTCGGCATCGACGCGGTCACTCTCGGTTATATCTTCTCCGCCTTCGGTTGGGCCTACGTGGCCGGGCAGATCCCCGGTGGCTGGCTGCTCGATCGCTTCGGCTCGAAAAAAGTCTATGCCCTGAGCATCTTCTGCTGGTCGCTGTTCACCGTGCTGCAGGGCTTTGTCGGTGAGTTCGGCATGTCCACGGCGATTGTTGCGCTGTTCATGCTGCGCTTTCTGGTGGGCCTGGCCGAAGCGCCGTCGTTCCCCGGCAACGCTCGAATTGTCGCTGCGTGGTTCCCGACTGCTGAACGTGGCACCGCTTCGGCGATTTTCAACTCGGCGCAATACTTCGCCACGGTGCTGTTCGCGCCGCTGATGGGCTGGATTGTCTATACCTTTGGCTGGGAACACGTGTTCATCGTCATGGGCGGTTTCGGCATTGTCTTCTCGCTGATCTGGCTCAAGGTTATCCACAGCCCGCGCCAGCACCCGATGGCCAACGACGCCGAAGTGCAGTTCATCGCCGACAACGGCGGCATGGTCGACATGGATCAGAAGCAAGGCAAAAAGTCGGACGGGCCGAAGTGGGATTACATCCGCCAGTTGCTGACCAACCGCATGATGCTCGGCGTTTACCTGGGCCAGTACTGCATCAATGGCATCACTTATTTCTTCCTGACCTGGTTCCCGGTGTACCTGGTGCAGGAGCGCGGCATGACCATTCTCAAGGCGGGTTTCATCGCCTCGTTGCCGGCGATCTGCGGCTTCATCGGCGGCGTACTCGGCGGGGTGATTTCCGATTACCTGCTGCGCAAAGGGCATTCGCTGACCTTCGCCCGCAAGGCACCGATCATCGGCGGTCTGCTGGTGTCGAGCAGCATCGTCGCCTGCAATTACGTGGACATCGAATGGATGGTGGTCGGCTTCATGGCCCTGGCGTTCTTCGGCAAAGGCGTGGGTGCGCTGGGCTGGGCAGTGGTCTCCGACACTTCGCCGAAACAGATCGCCGGCCTCAGTGGTGGCTTGTTCAACATGTTCGGCAACATCGCGTCGATCACCACACCGATCGTGATTGGCTACATCATCAGCTCCACCGGTTCGTTCAAGTGGGCACTGGTGTTCGTCGGCGCCAACGCACTGGTCGCGGTGTTCAGCTACCTGGTGATCGTCGGTCCGATCAAACGTGTGGTGCTCAAAGAGCCGCCAACCAACGGTGGTTCTGAAATCACCGGCAAATTGTCTCAAGCGCATTCCTGAGGAGCGGCGTCATGCAGTTGATTGAACATTCCGACTCGCCGCGCTACATCCGCCTGCACGAGCGGGACAACGTAGTGATTGTGGTCAACGACCAGGGCGTACCGGCCGGCACCGAATTCCCGGACGGTCTGGTGACCGTGGATTTTGTGCCGCAGAGCCACAAGGTCACCCTCGAAGACATTCCCGAGGGCGGTCAGGTGATTCGCTACGGTCAGACCATCGGCTACGCGTTGCAGCCGATTCCACGCGGCAGTTGGGTCAAGGAAGATCAACTGCGCATGCCGACCGCGCCGCCGCTGGACAGCCTGCCGCTGTCCACCGAAGTACCGGCCGCACAGGCCCCGCTGGAAGGTTTCACCTTTGAGGGTTACCGCAACGCCGACGGCACCGTCGGTACGCGCAATATTCTCGGGATCACCACCACGGTGCAGTGCGTGACCGGTGTGCTCGATCACGCGGTGAAACGCATCAAGGACGAACTGCTGCCGAAGTACCCGCAAGTCGATGACGTGGTGGCGCTGACCCACAGTTACGGTTGTGGCGTGGCGATCACCGCCACCGATGCGTACATCCCGATCCGCACCGTGCGCAATCTGGCACGCAACCCGAACCTCGGCGGCGAAGCGTTGGTGATCAGCCTCGGCTGCGAGAAATTGCAGGCCGGGCAGGTGATGCACGAGGACGATGCCTCGGTAGATCTCAGCGAGCCGTGGCTGTATCGCTTGCAGGATTCCAGCCACGGTTTTACCGAGATGATCGAGCAGATCATGGCGCTGGCTGAAGTCCGTCTGAAGAAGCTCGACCAGCGCCGTCGCGAAACCGTGCCGGCCTCCGAGCTGATCCTCGGCATGCAGTGCGGCGGCAGCGATGCGTTCTCCGGAATCACCGCCAACCCGGCGCTGGGGTATGCCTCGGATCTGCTGCTGCGCGCAGGAGCGACGGTGATGTTTTCCGAAGTCACCGAAGTGCGCGATGCGATCTATCTGCTGACCTCCCGTGCCGAGACCAAGACCGTGGCGCAGGAACTGGTGCGCGAGATGGACTGGTACGACCGCTATCTGGCCAAGGGCGAAGCGGACCGCAGCGCCAACACCACGCCGGGTAACAAGAAGGGCGGGTTGTCGAACATTGTCGAGAAGTCCCTGGGTTCGATCGTCAAATCCGGCAGCAGCGCGATCAACGGCGTGCTCGGCCCGGGCGAGCGTTTCAAGCGCAAGGGCCTGATCTTCTGCGCGACGCCGGCGAGTGATTTTGTCTGCGGCACGCTGCAACTGGCGGCGGGGATGAACCTGCATGTGTTCACCACCGGGCGTGGCACGCCGTATGGCCTGGCGATGGCGCCGGTGGTCAAGGTCTCGACCCGGACCGAACTGGCGCAGCGCTGGCCGGATCTGATCGACATCGATGCCGGGCGGATTGCTACCGGGCGCGCGACCATCGAGGAATTGGGCTGGGAGTTGTTCCACTACTACCTGGATGTGGCGAGCGGCAAGCAGCAGACCTGGGCGGAGAAGCACAAGCTGCATAACGACATCACCTTGTTCAATCCGGCGCCGATTACCTGATGGTTTGTGAGGCAAAAGCTACCCTCACCCCAACCCTCTCCCGGAGGGAGAGGGGGCCGATCTGCGAATATTTTAGTAATACACCGACCTGAAAATGCTTTGCCGAATCCATAGTCGACTCGGTATTGCAGGTCGATGTATGACGCACCACACCTCAGTCAGTCCCCTCTCCCTCCGGGAGAGGGTTAGGGTGAGGGGCTTTTCAAGCTTTTGGCTTATCATTAAGCCCTGACGACGCTCACCCAAAGGCTCCCCCCGGCATGCTGGCAATCTTCCTCGACACCCTGAATATCACCGCGCCGGTGTTCGCCATGCTGTTCCTCGGGGTGTTGCTCAAGCGTATCGAGTGGATCAACGACAACTTTATCCACACGGCCTCGGCGCTGGTGTTCAACGTGAGCATGCCGGCGCTGCTGTTTCTGGGGATTCTGCATGCGGATCTGCACGCCGCGCTGCAACCGGCGCTGCTGATCTATTTTGCGCTCGCCACGCTGGCGAGTTTTGCCCTGGCCTGGGGCTGGGCGATCATCAAGTGCCCGCGTGAAGATCGCGGCATCTACACCCAGGGCGCGTTTCGCGGTAACAACGGGGTGATTGGTCTGGCGCTGGCGGCGAGCATGTACGGCGACTACGGGATTTCCCTCGGGGCGATTCTCGCGGCGCTGGTGATCCTGTTCTACAACACGCTGTCGACCATCGTGCTCGCGGTGTACAGCCCGGTGATCAAGTCCGATCCGTGGAGCATCTGCAAAAGCGTGTTCAGCAATCCGTTGATCATCAGCGTGATCGCGGCGGCGCCGTTTGCCTGGTTCAAGCTCAGTCTGCCGGGCTGGCTGGAAACTTCCGGGCAGTATCTGGCACAAACCACCTTGCCGTTGGCGCTGATCTGCATTGGCGGCACGTTGTCACTGGCGGCGCTGCGCAAGAGCGGCAGCATGGCGCTGAGTTCGAGCCTGGTGAAGATGATCGGCCTGCCGCTGCTGGCGACGCTCGGCGCGTGGCTGTGGGGTTTTCGGGGGGCGGAACTGGGGATTCTGTTTCTGTACTTCGGCAGCCCGACGGCGGCAGCCAGTTTCGTCATGGCCCGCGCGGCGCAGGGCAATCATGAGCTCGCGGCGGCGATTATTGTCATGACCACGCTGATGGCGGCGGTGACCACCAATATCGGGATCTTTCTGTTGCAGTGGGGTGGGTGGATCTAGCCTGAGACTCGGGTTGCTCCCGCGGGCCTCTTCGCGAGCAAGCCCGCTCCCACAGGTATTTGTGTTGTTAATCAGATTTCAACAACACCAAAGAACCCTGTGGGAGCGGGCTTGCTCGCGAAGGCGTCAGATCAGACTTCCCGACTTCCAGTGCATCACTCAGGTTTCTGGTAACTGTCGATCACTTCCTGCGCCGCCCGAAACGCATCAATCGCCGCCGGCACCCCGGCGTACACCGCGCAATGCAGCAACGCTTCACGAATCTCCTCGACCGTGCAGCCATTGTTCAGCGCACCCCGCACGTGGCCCTTCAATTCCTGCGGACACTTCAACGCGGTCAGCGCGGCGAGGGTGATCAGGCTGCGGGTTTTCAGTGGCAGACCTTCGCGATTCCACACGCCGCCCCAGGCGTGCTCATTGACGAATTCCTGCAACGGCTGAGTGAATTCGGTGGCGTTGCCCAGCGCGCGATCAACGAACGCATCGCCCATTACCTGACGGCGGATTTCAACCCCGGTTTTCTGCGAATCGGTCATGGCACATCCCTCTTGTGGTGTTGGCGGCGCCAGGCGCGTACGGACGTGAACAACAGGAACGCCAGCAGCGTCGGCAGCACGTAAAACAGCATCAGCTTTTCCAGTTTGCCGGCCAGCGGCATGCCGGTGGTGAACGACACCACGTGCAGCCCGTAAGCCAGGTACAAACCGAGCAGTAACAAACCTTCGGCACGGGTCACACGGTAGCCGGAATAGAACACTGGCAGGCACAGCGCGGCGACGCCGAGCATCACCGGCAAGTCGAAATCCAGCGCGTTGGGCGAGACCGACAACGGCGTCGGCGCGATCAACGCAGTGATACCGAGCACTCCCAGCAGATTGAACAGGTTGGCGCCGATCACGTTGCCCACGGCGATATCGCGTTGCCCGCGCAGTGCCGCTATCAATGAGGTGGCGAGTTCCGGCAGCGAGGTGCCGACCGCGACCACGGTCAGGCCGATCACCCGCTCGGAGAAGCCCAGATCGGTCGCCACCGCCACGGCGGCGCGGAGCAGCAAATGCCCGGCGAACACCAGCAGCGCCAGCCCGACAGCGATCATCAGCAGACTGCTGAACCACGGCGCCTTCGGGGTTTGCGGCACTTCCGAATGCGGGCGCGCCGAGTGCCGCGACTGGCGCAGCAGCAAGCCCAGATACAACGCCAGCACGGCGAGCAGCAGGACGCCGTCGAAGCGGCTGATCTGTTCATTCCAGGCGAGGACGAACACCAGCAGACTGGCGCCGATCATCAGCGGAATATCCAGACGCACCAGTTGTCGCGAAACCCGTAACGGAATGATCAGTGCCGACAGGCCGAGGGTCACGAGGATGTTGAAGATGCTGCTGCCGATCACGCTGCCGACGGCGATGTCGGGATTGTGCGCGAGGGTCGCTTGCAGGCTGACTGCCATCTGCGGGGCACTGCTGCCGAGGGCGACGATGGTCAGGCCGATGATCAGTGGTCGCACATGCAAGCGTGCGGCGAGACGCACGGCGGCGCGCACCATCAGTTCGGCGCCGAGGATCAGCAGTACCAGGCCACTGAGCAGTTCGATCACGTTGATCAGCGGTAAATCGGCTAGCGCGAAAATGGCGGGTGCTCCATCAGTCGTCGAGGGCCTGCACGCGAACCCGTGCCGTACCGCTGCCGAGCATACCGAGTTGTTCGGCGGCTTCGCGTGAAACATCAATCAGACGGCCACGGGTATGCGGTCCGCGGTCGTTGATGCGCACCACGCAGGATTTGTCATTTTTCAGGTTGGTGACCTTCACTCGCGTACCGAATGGCAGTTGGCGATGGGCGGCGGTCAGGGAATGCTGGTTGAACGCTTCGCCGCTGGCGGTGCGTTTACCGTGGTGCTGGGCGCCGTAGTAGGAGGCGACCCCGGTCTGGTCGTAACCGTGCGGGTCGATGATGTCGTTGCTGGCGCAACCGGCGAGCAAGGAGAGCAGGGCGCAGGCGCCGAGCAGGCGTTTCATTCGAAAGCTCCACAAAACAAATGTGGAAACAACCCAATGTGGAGATCAGCTTCTGTGGCGAGGGGATTTATCCCCGATGGGGCGCGCAGCACCCCCAAATTCCAGATACAGAAGAATTGGGGCCGCTTCGCAGCCCATCGGGGATAAATCCCCTCACCACAAAACCCCTTCAGCCATGGATTGTTCCCACAGGGGATGGAGCCAGGCTTCAGGTCTGGCCCCATTTGCATCAGCCTTCGAGCTTGCTTTTCAGCAGTTCGTTCACTTGCTGCGGGTTGGCCTTGCCTTTCGAAGCCTTCATGGCCTGACCGACGAAGAAGCCGAACATCTTGCCGCGTTTGGCTTCATCTGCCGCGCGGTATTGCTCGACCTGCTCGGCGTTGGCCGCGAGCATTTCGTCCAGCACCGCCGAGATGGCGCCGGTGTCGGTCACTTGCTTGAGACCGCGCTTGTCGATGATCTCGTCTGCCGTGCCTTCGCCGTTGGCCATCGCTTCGAACACCACTTTGGCGATCTTGCCGGAGATGGTGTTGTCCTTGATGCGCTGCAGCATGCCGCCCAACAGTTCAGCAGACACCGGCGACTCGTCGATGTCCAGGCCTTGCTTGTTGAGCAGGCTGCCCAACTCGACCATCACCCAGTTCGCCGCCAGTTTGGCGTCGCCGCCGATGGCGGCGACTTTCTCGAAGTAGTCCGCTTGCTCACGGCTGGTGGCCAGCACGTTGGCGTCGTAGGCCGACAGACCGAACTGGCTCTGGAAGCGCTCGCGTTTTTGCGGTGGCAATTCCGGCAGGGTGGCACGCACCTCGCCGAGGAACGACTCTTCGATGACCACTGGCAGCAGGTCCGGGTCGGGGAAGTAACGGTAGTCGTTGGCTTCCTCTTTGGAGCGCATCGGACGGGTCTCGTCCTTGTTCGGATCGTACAGACGGGTCTGCTGGATCACTTTGCCGCCGTCTTCGATCAGCTCGATCTGACGCTGGATCTCGGAGTTGATCGCCTTCTCGATGAAGCGGAACGAGTTGACGTTCTTGATCTCGCAGCGGGTGCCGAACTCGACCTGGCCTTTCGGACGTACCGACACGTTGCAGTCGCAACGCAGCGAACCTTCGGCCATGTTGCCGTCGCAGATGCCCAGGTAACGCACCAGCGCGTGGATCGCCTTGACGTAAGCCACGGCTTCCTTGGCACTGCGCATGTCAGGCTCGGAAACGATTTCCAGCAGAGGCGTGCCGGCACGGTTCAGGTCGATGCCGGTGGCGCCGTTGAATTCTTCGTGCAGGCTCTTGCCGGCGTCTTCTTCCAGGTGCGCGCGGGTGATGCCGACACGTTTGACGGTGCCGTCTTCCAGCGCGATGTCCAGGTGGCCCTTGCCGACGATCGGCAATTCCATCTGGCTGATCTGGTAGCCCTTCGGCAGATCCGGGTAGAAGTAGTTTTTGCGGGCGAACACGTTGTGCTGACCGATCTCGGCGTCAATCGCCAGACCGAACATCACCGCCATGCGCACCGCTTCCTGGTTCAGCACCGGCAATACGCCGGGCATGCCCAGGTCGATCAGGCTGGCCTGGGTGTTCGGCTCGGAGCCGAACTGGGTGGAACTACCGGAAAAGATTTTCGACCGGGTAGTGAGCTGAGTGTGAATCTCCAGCCCGATCACGACTTCCCATTGCATGTGTGTCTCCTCAGAAGCCGGTTGGGGTGCGGGTGTGCCAGTCAGTGTTCAACTGATACTGATGGGCAACGTTCAACAGGCGACCTTCCTGGAAATACGGCGCAAGCAACTGCACGCCCACCGGCAGACCGTCGACAAAACCGGCCGGCATCGACAGGCCCGGCAGGCCCGCGAGGTTGGCGGTGATGGTGTAGACGTCTTCCAGATAGGCAGCGACCGGGTCGCTGTTCTTGGCGCCGAGTTTCCAGGCCGGGTTCGGCGTGGTCGGGCCGAGGATGATGTCGACTTCATTAAAGGCCGCCATGAAGTCGTTCTTCACCAGGCGACGGATCTTCTGCGCTTTCAGGTAGTAGGCGTCGTAGTAACCGGCGGACAGCGCGTAGGCACCGACCATGATCCGGCGCTGCACTTCCGGCCCGAAGCCTTCGCCACGCGAGCGCTTGTACAGGTCGATCAGGTTTTCCGGGTTCTCGCAGCGATGGCCGAAACGCACGCCGTCGAAACGCGACAGGTTCGAGGAAGCTTCGGCCGGGGCGATCACGTAGTACGCAGGAATCGCGTGCTGCATGTTCGGCAGGCTGATTTCCTTGATCACGGCACCGAGCTTCTGCAGCTCTTTGATGCTGTTCTGGATCAGGTCGGCGATGCGCGGGTCGAGACCGGCGCTGAAGTATTCCTTCGGCACGCCGATGCGCAGGCCCTGCAGCGAAGTGTTGAGGCTGGCGGAGTAATCCGGAACCGGCTCATCGATGCTGGTGGAGTCGTTCTGATCGAACCCGGCCATACCTTGCAACAAAATCGCGCAGTCTTCGGCAGTGCGCGCCAACGGGCCGCCCTGATCGAGGCTGGAGGCGTAAGCGATCATGCCCCAGCGCGAAACACGACCGTAGGTCGGTTTCAGGCCGGTGAGGTTGGTGAATGCAGCTGGCTGACGAATCGAACCACCGGTGTCGGTGGCCGTGGCCGCCGGCAACAGGCGAGCGGCAACTGCCGCTGCCGAACCACCGGACGAACCGCCCGGCACGTGTTCCAGGTTCCACGGGTTTTTCACCGCGCCGTACCAGCTCGACTCGTTGGCCGAACCCATGGCGAATTCGTCCATGTTGGTCTTGCCCAGCGTCACGGCACCGGCAGCGGCCAGTTTCGCGACCACGGTGGCGTCGTACGGGGCCTTGAAGTTGTCGAGCATCTTCGAGCCGCAGCTGGTGCGGATGCCCTGGGTGCAGAACAGGTCCTTGTGGGCGATCGGCGCACCGAGCAGGGCGCCGCTCTCACCGTTGGCCCGGCGTGCATCGGCGGCTTTCGCCTGCTCGAGTGCCAGCTCTTCGGTGAGGCTGATGAAACTGTTGAGCTGCGGATCGAGCTGGGTAATACGCGCCAGCAGGACTTTGGTCAGCTCTTCGGAGGAAAACTTTTTATCGGCGAGACCGCGGGCGATCTCGGCCAGAGTCATTTGATGCATTGCAGGCTCTTTCCCTTTAGTCGATGACTTTCGGAACCAGATACAGGCCGTTTTCGACCGCTGGTGCGATGGACTGATAGGCCTCGCGGTGATTGGTCTCGGTCACGACGTCGGCGCGCAGGCGCTGACTGGCTTCCAGCGGGTGGGCCAAAGGCTCGATACCGTCGGTATCAACGGCCTGCATTTCGTCGACCAGCCCGAGAATGCTGTTGAGGGCGGAAGTAATGTGCGGAAGATCGGCATCATTCAGGCCAAGGCAGGCCAGATGTGCGATTTTTTCCACGTCGGAGCGTTCTAGCGCCATCGGGATTCTCCAGTGGAAAACAGAACGGACGGCGTCCGTGTGTTAGATTGTCGGAACACTACCGCACTTCTACGGTCATAAGGCCGCGATTGTGGGGCTTGGTGCACAGAAAAGCGGCCAATTTAACATATTGGCGCCTTGCCCAAAATCCCTGTCGTTGTTAGAGTTTGCCGCACTTTTTTACCCACGCGTTGCCTAGGGTCCCTTTCCCATGTTCAAGAAACTGCGTGGCATGTTTTCCAGCGATCTTTCCATTGACCTGGGCACTGCCAACACCCTTATTTACGTGCGCGAGCGCGGTATCGTCCTGAATGAGCCATCGGTTGTGGCCATTCGGACACACGGTAACCAGAAAAGTGTCGTAGCTGTCGGCACCGAAGCCAAGCGCATGCTCGGTCGTACGCCGGGCAACATTGCTGCCATTCGTCCGATGAAGGACGGCGTGATCGCCGACTTCAGCGTCTGCGAAAAGATGCTGCAATACTTTATCAACAAGGTTCACGAAAACAGCTTTCTGCAGCCCAGCCCTCGTGTGCTGATCTGCGTTCCATGCAAATCCACCCAGGTCGAGCGTCGTGCCATCCGTGAATCGGCCCTTGGTGCCGGTGCCCGTGAAGTGTTCCTGATCGAAGAGCCAATGGCTGCTGCGATCGGTGCCGGCCTGCCGGTTGAAGAAGCACGCGGTTCGATGGTCGTCGATATCGGTGGTGGTACCACTGAAATCGCGCTGATCTCCCTGAACGGTGTGGTCTACGCCGAATCCGTCCGCGTCGGCGGCGACCGCTTCGACGAAGCGATCATCACCTACGTGCGCCGCAACTACGGCAGCCTGATCGGTGAATCGACTGCCGAGCGCATCAAGCAGGAAATCGGTACGGCCTACCCGGGCGGCGAAGTGCGCGAAGTCGACGTTCGCGGTCGCAACCTGGCCGAAGGCGTTCCACGCGCATTCACCCTGAACTCCAACGAAGTGCTGGAAGCTCTGCAAGAGTCGCTGGCTACTATCGTTCAGGCGGTGAAAAGCGCGCTGGAGCAATCGCCGCCGGAACTGGCTTCCGACATCGCCGAGCGTGGCCTGGTGCTGACCGGTGGTGGCGCGCTGCTGCGTGACCTCGACAAGCTGCTGGCGCAGGAAACCGGTCTGCCGGTGATCGTTGCCGAAGATCCGCTGACCTGTGTTGCTCGCGGCGGTGGCCGTGCATTGGAAATGATGGACAAGCACACCATGGACCTGCTCTCCAGCGAATAAGCGCTGGGTTGCAATACGTGGGTGAGCGCACAGGCAGCACTTTGCAGTGCTGCCTGTTGGCGTTTATCTTCTGTCAGTCTTCATCCAGGCCGGTTTGATGCCGTATGAATAAACAGAACATTTGCCTGGGAGGAGCGGCTTATTAAACCGCTTTTCGCCAAAGGCCCTTCGTTGGGTGTGCGCCTGTTGGTGTTGGCCGTGCTGTCGGTCGCACTGATGGTGGTCGATGCCCGCTTCGACCTGCTCAAACCCGCGCGCAAACAAGCGTCGCTGGTGTTGATGGACGCCTACTGGATCACCGACCTGCCCGGACGGCTGTGGGAAGGGGTCGCCAGTCAGTTCGGCAGTCGCACCGAGCTTGTCGCCGAAAACGAAAAACTCAAGACCGAAAACCTGCTGTTGCAGGGCCGCATGCAAAAGCTTGCCGCCCTCACCGAGCAGAACGTGCGGCTGCGCGAGTTGCTCAATTCCTCCGCACTGGTCAACGAAAAGGTCGAAGTGGCCGAGTTGATCGGCATGGACCCCAATCCCTTCACCCATCGCATCATCATCAATAAAGGTGAGCGCGATGGCGTGGTGCTCGGTCAGCCGGTGCTCGATGCACGCGGTCTGATGGGCCAGGTGGTCGAGTTGATGCCGTACACCTCCCGTGTGCTGCTGCTGACCGACACCACTCACAGCATTCCTGTACAGGTGAACCGTAACGGTCTGCGGGCGATTGCCAGCGGCACCGGCAATCCGGAACGCCTGGAACTGCGGCACGTTGCCGACACCGCCGACATCAAGGAAGGCGACCTGCTGGTCAGCTCCGGCCTCGGTCAGCGCTTCCCGGCCGGTTATCCGGTGGCGACGGTCAAGGAAGTCATCCACGATTCCGGCCAGCCTTTCGCGATTGTCCGCGCGGTGCCGACCGCTGCGCTGAACCGCAGCCGTTATCTGCTGCTGGTGTTCAGCGACAACCGCACCGCCGAAGAGCGCGCCAACGATGCGGCGCAGGCCCAGGAAAATCTTGATGCGCAGGGCGGTGGCCCGGTGCTTCCGGCCACAGTGCCGAAAATCGTCAACAGCCCGGCTGCCGCTGCAGCAACAACCGCCCCCGCAGCACCTGCCGCCGCGGCCAGCACTACGCCGGCCAAACCGGTAGCGAGCAAACCGCCTGCGACCAAGCCTGCGGCAGCGAGTAAACCGCCGGCGTCCCAGCCTGCTGCGCGTCCGGCGGCGAAACCGCCGGTCACCGCGCCGGCCAATACCGGGAGACAAGAATAATGGTTGGGGCTACTGCTTCCCGTAACGGCTGGATGGTCTGGCTGACATTTCTCATCGGTCTGCTGCTCAGCGTGTCGCCGATGCCGCAATTCATGGAAATCCTGCGTCCGCTCTGGCTGGCGCTGCTGCTGGCATTCTGGGCGTTGGCCTTGCCGCAAACCGTGGGCATGGTCACGGCGTTTTGCCTGGGGTTGGCCGAAGATGTGCTGTACGGCACGCTGCTTGGGCAGAACGCCTTGATCCTGACCCTGATCACCTTCCTGGTGCTGTCCTTGCAACAACGCCTGCGGATGTTCCCGATGTGGCAGCAATGCCTGGTGATCCTGGTGATCTTCGGCCTCGCTCAACTGGTTCAATTGTGGCTCAGTGCCCTGACCGGCAACCGCCAGCCAACTCTGGCGCTGGTGCTGCCAGCCTTGACCAGCGCCTTGCTCTGGCCTTGGGTCAGCTTTGCTTTGCGTGGATTGCGCCGCCGCTACAAAATCAACTGATTCGGTCAGGCATGTGCCCGCACCTCGACAAGGGAGATGTCTTGATGAAGCCGCTTTACCTCGCCTCTGGTTCGCCGCGTCGGCGTGAGTTGCTCACGCAGATCGGCGTGCCGTTCGCCGCCATCAGTGCGGACATCGATGAAACCCCGCTTCCCGAAGAATCGCCCTCGGCCTACGTCGAACGCCTCGCTCGTGGCAAGGCCGAGGCCGGTCGACGCACGCGGGTGTCCGAGGCGGCGTTTTGCGTTCTGGGCGCGGACACCGCGGTGGTGCTCGACGGCAAAATTCTTGGCAAACCGGTGGACGAAGCCGACGCATGCGCCATGCTGATGATGTTGTCCGGCAAGGAGCATGAAGTGCTGACCGCCGTCGCGGTGCTGGAAGGCCAGCGTTGCGAGTCGCGAGTGGTGCGCAGTCTGGTGCGGTTCCGCTCGATCAGCCGTGAAGAAGCGGCGGCCTACTGGGCCAGCGGTGAACCTCGGGACAAGGCCGGCGGTTATGGCATTCAGGGCCTCGGCGCGGTGTTTGTCGCCGGGCTCAATGGCAGCTATTCGGCGGTGGTCGGGCTGCCGGTTTGCGAAACCGCAGAACTGTTGGGCCATTTCGGCATACCCTGTTGGCAAAACCTGAACGCGCAATGAGCGTCGTACGAATCAAGATGCGGCCATTATCGTGAACATGCCTGAACGAGACCCTGCCATGAGTGAAGAGATTCTGATCAACATCACGCCGATGGAATCGCGCGTGGCGGTGGTCGAAAACGGTGTGCTGCAAGAAGTCCACGTTGAGCGCACGCAAAAGCGCGGGATCGTCGGCAACATCTATAAAGGCAAGATTGTCCGGGTGCTGCCGGGTATGCAGGCGGCATTCGTCGACATCGGTCTGGATCGTGCGGCCTTCATTCACGCTTCGGAAATCTCCCTGCGCGAAGGCCCGGCGGTGGAAAGCATCAGTTCACTGGTGCACGAAGGCCAGAGTCTGGTGGTGCAGGTGACCAAGGACCCGATCGGGTCGAAAGGTGCACGACTGACGACTCAGCTGTCGATTCCGTCGCGTTATCTGGTGTACATGCCGCGCACCGCCCACGTCGGCATTTCTCTGAAAATCGAAGACGAAGCCGAGCGCGAACGCCTCAAGCAGGTGGTCAGCGATTGTGTGGCCAAGGAAGGGATCAAGGAGGCCGGTGGCTTCATCCTGCGTACCGCCGCCGAGGGGGCCGGGGCCGATGAAATCCTCATGGACATCCGCTATCTGCGCCGTCTGTGGGATCAGATCAGCGAGCAGATCAAGACCATTGGCGCGCCGAGCGTGATCTACGAAGACCTCGGTCTGGCCCTGCGCACCTTGCGCGACCTGGTCAGCCCGAAGATCGAGAAGATCCGTATCGACTCCCGGGAAACCTTCCAGAAAACCACGCAGTTCGTCGCCGAACTGATGCCGGAAATCGCCGATCGTCTGGAACACTATCCGGGCGAGCGGCCGATTTTCGACCTGTATGGCGTCGAAGACGAAATCCAGAAAGCCCTCGAGCGCAAAGTGCCGCTCAAGTCCGGCGGTTATCTGGTGGTCGATCCGGCGGAAGCCATGACCACCATCGACGTCAACACCGGCGCGTTCGTCGGTCATCGCAATCTCGAAGAAACCATCTTCAAGACCAACCTCGAAGCGGCCACCGCGATTGCCCGGCAGATGCGCCTGCGCAATCTGGGCGGAATCATCATCATCGACTTCATCGACATGGAAGATGAAGAGCATCAGCGTCAGGTGCTGCGCACCCTGGAAAAACAGCTCGAACGTGATCACGCCAAGACCAACATCATCGGCATCACCGAGTTGGGCCTGGTGCAGATGACCCGCAAGCGCACCCGCGAAAGTCTTGAACAAGTGCTCTGCGAGCCATGCAGCAGTTGCCAGGGGCGTGGCAAGTTGAAGACTCCGGAAACCATCTGTTACGAGATTTTCCGCGAGATTCTGCGTGAAGCCCGGGCCTATCAGGCTGAGGGTTATCGGGTATTGGCGAACCAGAAAGTGGTGGATCGGCTACTCGACGAAGAATCCGGTAACGTCGCCGAGCTTGAAGGGTTCATCGGCCGCACCATACGCTTTCAGGTCGAAACCATGTATTCCCAGGAACAATATGACGTGGTGCTGCTCTGAACCCCTGCAGCACATTTAATCCACAACGGCTGGCCTCAGCTTTTAGTAGTTTTATTGCCATGGGAGCCAACTGACATGGAGCGTCTGACACGCATTTTGGCCGCACTGACCCGCTGGGGGCTGGGCCTGTGCGCGTTGGTTCTGGTGCTGATGGCGTTGTACGTCAGCCTCGGTCGGGAACTGACGCCGCTGGTGGCGGAATACCGCACCGATATCGAAGACAAGGCCACGGCCGCGCTCGGCATGCCATTGGAGATCGGCGAACTGGAGGGCAACTGGAGCGGATTCGCGCCGATTCTGCTGGCCCACGATGTGATGGTCGGTGACGGCGCCAATGCCTTGCGTCTGGATCGGGTGCGCGTGGTGCCTGATCTTTGGGCCAGTGTGCTGGCGCGCGAAGTACGCATCGCCCATCTGGAACTGAACGGCCTGAAGATCAGCGTCAAGCAAGCGCAGGACGGCACCTGGGCATTGGAAGGCCTGCCGGTGCAGAACGACCAGCCGCTTGATCCCGAACAATTGTTCAATCGCTCGCAGATTATTCAGCAACTGTCGGTGCTCGACAGTCAGGTGACCGTGCAGCCGCTGGATCAGGCGCCGATGACCTTTACCTACGTCGGCCTCAATCTGAAAACCGGCAGTAGCCGTCAGCGTCTCGACGCCCGTCTGACCTTGCCCGACGGGCAGCCGGTGGCGATGAGCCTGCGTACGCGGATTCGCCCCTCTCAATTGCCCGACAGTTCGGTGGAGGGTTATGTCAGCCTGCCGCAAAGCGATTGGTCAAAGTGGCTGCCCGAGCGTTTGACCCAGCAGTGGAATTTTTCCCAGATCAAGGCCGGCGGCGAGCTGTGGGTGAACTGGAACGACGGCGCCCTGCAAAGCGCCGCCGTGCGTTTGAATGCGCCGCAGGTGACCGGCGCTTATGCCGAGCGCAAACCGATCAAGATCAGCAATCTGGCGCTCAACGGTTACTACCAGCGGGATGACGAGGGCGCGATCGTTACCCTCGATTCGTTGGCGATGAATTTCGGCGAGACCCGCTGGGAATCCCATGTGCAGCTCAAGCAGACGGTGGCCACCGATAAAACCGATGAGCTGTGGCACTTGCAGGCCGATCGCCTTGATCTGACACCGCTCACGCCGTTGCTCAATGCGCTGGGGCCGTTGCCCGAAAGCGTCGCCACGGTCGTCGACCACCTGAAGGTGACGGGCGGACTGCGCAACGTGCTGCTGGATTTTCGCCCGAACGCCACCGACGGCTCGAAATTCGGCTTCGCTGCCAACCTCGATAATGTCGGTTTCGATGCCTATCACGGTGCCCCGGCGGCGCGAAACGTCAGTGGCAGCCTCAGCGGCAACCTCGACGGCGGTGAACTGCGCATGGACAGCAAGGATTTCGTCCTGCACCTCGACCCTATCTTCGCCAAGCCATGGCAATACATTCAGGCCAACGCCCGTTTGACCTGGAAACTCGACAAAGACGGTTTCACCCTGATCGCGCCTTACCTGAAAGTGCTGGGCGAAGAGGGCAAGATTGCCGGCGACTTCCTGATCCGCCTGCACTTCGACCATAGCCAGGAAGACTACATGGATCTGCGCGTCGGACTGGTCGATGGTGACGGTCGTTACACCGCCAAGTACCTGCCCGAAGTCTTGAGCCCGGCCCTCGACGAGTGGCTGCGCACGGCGATCCTCAAAGGCGCCGTGGACCAGGGGTTCTTCCAGTACCAGGGCTCGTTGAACAAGAACGCCAAGGATGTCGATCGCAGTATCAGCCTGTTCTTCAAGGTGCATGACGCCGAACTGGCGTTCCAGCCGGGCTGGCCGCATGTGAGCAAGGTCAGCGGCGACGTGTTCATCGAGGACAGCGGCGTGCGCATCGTGGCCGACAAGGGCCAGTTGCTCGACACGCAGGTCAGTGACGTCTTCGTCAACATTCCCCATGTGCAGGCCGGACAACATACCCATCTGTTTCTCGACGGCGGTTTTTCCGGTGGGCTGGGCGACGGGCTGAAAATACTGCAGACCGCGCCGATCGGCACCGGCGAAACCTTCGCCGGCTGGGAAGGCGAGGGCGATCTGCAGGGCAAGGTCAAACTCGATATTCCGCTGGAAAAGGGTGATCAGCCGAAGATTGTCGTCGACTTCAAGACTGCCAATGCGCGCCTGAAACTGGCGGAGCCGAAGCTTGAACTGAGCCAGCTCAAAGGCGATTTCCGTTTTGACAGCGCCAAGGGGCTGAGCGGGCAGAACATCGCGGCGCAGGCGTTCGACAAGCCAGTCACCGCGCAGATTTTTGCCGATGGCAGCGCCAACAAGATCAAGACCCGGGTCGCCGCCTCCGGGCAGGTCGAGGTGAAGAAACTCACTGACTGGCTGGGCGTCACTCAGCCATTGCCGGTGTCCGGGACCATTCCCTATCAGTTGCAGGTCAACCTCGACGGCAGCGACAGTCAGTTGACGGTCAGTTCCAACATGAAAGGTGTGGCGGTGGATCTGCCAGCACCGTTCGGCATGTCGGCCCAGCAGGGCCGGGACACGGTATTCCGCATGACCCTGCAAGGTCCGGAGCGGCGCTACTGGGTCAGCTACGATCAGCTGGCCAGTTTCACTTTCGCGGCGCCACCGAGCAATTTCGCCGATGGCCGCGGCGAGCTGTTCCTCGGTACGGGCGATGCGGTTCTGCCGGAGGCCAAGGGTTTGCGCATTCGTGGTGTGCTGTCGGAGCTGGACGTCGCACCGTGGCAGGATCTGGTCAGCAAATACGCCGGCAACGACCCGGGTGGCAGCGCCAAGCAACTGCTCAACAGTGCCGACTTCAAGGTGGGCAAGCTCACCGCTTTCGGCACCACGCTCGATCAGGCTGCAGTGCAGGTCAACCGCAAACCGTGGGCCTGGAATCTGTCGCTCGACAGTCAGCAGGCCAAGGGCTCGGCCAGCCTGCCTGATGCCAAGGGCGCACCGATTGGGGTCAATCTGCAATTCGTGCGCCTGCCGGCGCCGGATCCGACGGTGCAGGCTGACGAGAACTCGCCCGACCCGCTGGTTTCGGTCGACCCGACGAAGATTCCTGCGCTGGATATCACCATCAATCAGTTGTACCTCGGCCCGGATCTGGTGGGCGGCTGGTCGCTCAAGGTGCGGCCAACGGCCAAAGGCATTGCCCTGAACAATATGGACATGGGCCTCAAGGGCATCCTGTTGCAGGGTAATGGTGGCTGGGAAGGTACACCGGGGGCGACCAACAGTTGGTTCAAGGGCCGGATCAGCGGCAAGAACCTCGCCGATGTGCTCAAGGGCTGGGGCTTTGCACCGAGCGTGACCAGTGAAGAGTTTCACATGGACGTCGATGGCCGCTGGCCCGGTTCGCCGGCATGGCTGGCGACCAAGCGTTTCTCGGGCACGCTGGATGCCTCGCTCAATAAAGGTCAGTTCGTTGAAGTGGAGGGCGGCGCGCAGGCGTTGCGGGTGTTCGGTCTGCTCAACTTCAACTCCATCGGCCGCCGCCTGCGCCTGGATTTCTCCGACTTGTTCGGCAAGGGCCTGAGTTACGACCGGGTCAAGGGCCTGCTGGTGGCCAACGCCGGTGTCTATGACACTCGCGAGCCGATTCGCCTGACCGGGCCGTCGAGCAATCTGGAACTCAACGGTACGCTGGATCTGGTGCGTGAGCAGGTCGATGCGAAATTGCTGGTGACCTTGCCGGTGACCAACAACCTGCCGATTGCCGCGTTGATTGTCGGCGCGCCGGCGGTGGGCGGGGCGTTGTTCCTGATCGACAAGCTGATCGGTGACCGTGTGGCACGCTTCGCCAGCGTCAAGTACACCGTCAAAGGCCCGTGGAAAGAACCGAAAATCACCTTCGACAAGCCTTTTTGAACAGCCATATCCCAAGCCTATGGAGTAGCATGGCCGCATACCTGTTGCGGAGCGCGCCATGTCTTTAGCGGTGATTCAAATGGTCAGCCAGAGTGATGTGCTGGCCAATCTGGCGCAGGCTCGACGCCTGCTCGAACAGGCCGCGGCCGGCGGCGCGAAGCTGGCGGTGCTGCCGGAAAACTTCGCCGCCATGGGCCGTCGCGATATCGCCGACATCGGCCGCGCCGAAGCGCTCGGCGAAGGGCCGATCCTGCCGTGGTTGAAACAGACCGCCCGTGACCTCAAGTTATGGATAGTGGCCGGTACCTTGCCGTTGCCGCCGCTCGGGCAACCGCAGGCCAAGTCCCACGCCTGTTCGCTGCTGGTCAACGATCAGGGTGAAACCGTCGCGCGGTATGACAAGCTGCACCTGTTCGATGTCGATGTGGCGGACAATCGCGGGCGTTATCGCGAATCCGATGACTATGCTTATGGCAGTGGCGTGGTGGTGGCGGACACGCCGGTCGGCCGCGTCGGTCTGAGCGTGTGTTACGACTTGCGCTTCCCGGAGCTGTACAGTGAACTGCGCGCCGCCGGTGCCGAGTTGATCACCGCTCCATCGGCCTTTACCGCGGTGACCGGTGCGGCGCATTGGGACGTGCTGATTCGCGCCCGGGCCATCGAGACCCAGTGTTATGTGTTGGCGGCAGCGCAGGGCGGAACCCATCCGGGGCCGCGAGAAACCTTCGGTCATGCGGCGATTGTCGACCCGTGGGGCCGTGTGCTGGCGCATCAGGATCAAGGCGAAGCGGTGCTGTTGGCCGAACGCGACAGTGATGAACAAGCGTCCATCAGGGCGCGAATGCCGGTGACGAGTCATCGGCGGTTTTTCTCGCAGGGCGCACAGCGGCCTGCTTCAGAACATGAATTTAAGGCGTAAACCTATGAGCGAGTTGTTGTCCTCAGTCAGTGATCACCTGTTGGCGCCCGGCGGCGTGACGATCGAGAGCCTGCAAGGCGTGCTCGGCGATCTGGCAGGCCCGGGCATCGATGCTGCCGACCTGTATTTCCAGGGTCAGATCTCCGAGTCGTGGTCGCTGGAAGACGGCATCGTCAAGGAAGGCAGCTTCAACCTCGATCAGGGGGTTGGCGTGCGTGCGCAGTCCGGTGAGAAGACCGGTTTTGCCTACAGCAACGCGATCACCCTTGAAGCGCTGGGCGCTGCGGCTCGTGCCGCGCGTTCGATCTCCCGTGCCGGGCAGAATGGCACGGTGCAGGCGTTCAGCACTCAGGATGTCGCGCAGCTGTATGCGCCGGACAATCCGCTGGAAGTGTTGAGCCGCGCCGAGAAAGTCGAGCTGCTCAAGCGCATCGACGTCGCTACCCGCGCCCTCGACCCACGGATTCAGCAGGTCAGCGTGAGCATGGCCGGGGTCTGGGAGCGGATTCTGGTAGCGTCCACCGACGGAGGCCTGGCCGCTGATGTGCGACCGCTGGTGCGTTTCAACGTCAGCGTGATCGTCGAGCAGAATGGTCGTCGCGAGCGCGGCGGGCATGGCGGCGGCGGGCGTACCGACTACCGTTATTTCCTCGCCGAAGACCGTGCCATGGGTTATGCCCGTGAAGCGCTGCGTCAGGCCCTGGTGAACCTCGAAGCGATTCCGGCACCGGCCGGCACCTTGCCTGTCGTCCTCGGTTCGGGCTGGTCCGGCGTGCTCCTGCACGAAGCGGTCGGTCACGGTCTGGAAGGCGACTTCAACCGCAAGGGCAGTTCGGCCTACAGCGGGCGGATGGGCGAAATGGTCGCTTCCAAGCTCTGCACCATTGTCGATGACGGCACGTTGAGCGGTCGTCGCGGCTCGCTGAGCGTCGACGACGAAGGCACCCCGACCGAGTGCACCACGCTGATCGAAAACGGCGTGCTCAAGGGCTACATGCAGGACAAGCTCAATGCGCGCCTGATGGGCGTGGCCCGTACCGGTAACGGTCGTCGCGAGTCTTATGCACATTTACCGATGCCGCGCATGACCAACACCTACATGTTGGGCGGCGAGAGCGATCCGGCGGAAATCATCGCGTCGGTGAAGAAAGGCATCTACTGCGCCAACCTTGGCGGCGGTCAGGTCGACATCACCAGCGGCAAGTTCGTGTTCTCCACCAGCGAGGCGTACCTGATCGAGGACGGCAAGATCACTGCGCCGGTCAAGGGCGCGACGTTGATCGGCAACGGTCCCGAGGCGATGAGCCGGGTGTCGATGGTCGGTAACGATCTGGCGCTGGACAGCGGTGTGGGTACGTGCGGCAAGGACGGGCAGTCGGTGCCGGTGGGTGTCGGTCAGCCGACGCTGAAAATCGATGCGATCACCGTGGGTGGCACGGGCGCATAAGAAGAGGTGGAGCTTCGGGTGGCGCGCATTGCGGCCACCCGCTGACGACTATCAACGCAGGCCGCGTTGCGTATCGTCCAGCTCACGGATGTACTTGAAGATCTTGCGGCTGGAAGCAGGAGGTTTGTTTTGCGCAACCTCGTGCTGAGCCTGACGGATCAGGGAACGCAGTTGTTGGCGATCGGCGTCCGGGTACTCGACGACGAATTTCTCCAGCACGGCATCGTCACCGGCGATCAGGCGGTCACGCCAGCGTTCGAGGTTGTGGAAACGCTCGTTGTACTGACGGGTGGAGGCATCGAGTTGATCGAGCAGTACCAGAATCGCGTCAGTGTCCTGATCGCGCATCAGTTTGCCGATGAACTGCAGGTGCCGTTTACGCGCGATGTTCGCGGTGTGCTTGGGCGCATCGGCCAGGGCCCGGCGCAAAGCGTCGGTCAATGGCAGTTTTGCCTGCAAGTCGGGCTTGAGTGTTGTAAGGCGCTCGCCAAGGTCAACCAGAGCATGCAGCTCGCGTTTGACCTGAGATTTGCTTTTTTCTCCCGTATCGAGGGAGTCGTCGTAAGAATCAACCATGGTGGCAGTCCGCAAAGAAACGCCGCCATGATAACCAGTCGGGGGCCGCTTGTCCGGCCCGGTCGCTCGATGACCCCAGCCGAAAGCAGAATTTGAGTGGAGATGAGCATGAGTGCAGTTCAAAGCGTCGGCCCGCAGGCATTGCCGGCACTGCAGGAACAGGTCGAGCAGATCATCGCCGAAGCCAAGCGTCAGGGCGCCAGCGCCTGCGAAGTCGCGGTGTCGCTGGAGCAGGGTTTGTCGACGTCGGTACGCCAGCGTGAGGTCGAGACGGTCGAGTTCAATCGCGATCAGGGTTTTGGCATCACCTTGTATGTTGGCCAGCGCAAAGGCTCGGCCAGCACTTCCGCCACCGGCCCTGACGCGATTCGCGAAACCGTTGCCGCTGCACTGGCCATCGCCAAACACACCTCTGAAGACGAAGCTTCGGGCCTCGCTGATGCGGCGCTGATGGCCAAGGATCAGCAGGATTTCGATCTGTTTCACGAGTGGGACATCACCCCCGAGCAGGCCATCGAGAAGGCGCTGATCTGTGAAGCGGCCGCGTTCGACGCCGATGCGCGGATCAAGAACGCCGACGGCACTACCCTCAGCACGCATCAGGGCTGCCGTGTGTATGGCAACAGCCACGGTTTCATCGGCGGTTACGCGTCGACCCGGCACAGCCTGAGCTGCGTGATGATCGCCGAAGCCGATGGCCAGATGCAGCGCGATTACTGGTATGACGTGAACCGTCAGGGCAGTTTGCTGGCGGATCCGGTGAGCATCGGCCAGCGTGCCGCGCAACGCGCCGCGAGCCGTCTGGGCGCGCGTCCGGTGCCGACCTGCGAAGTGCCGGTGCTGTTTTCCGCCGAGCTGGCGGGCGGATTGTTCGGCAGTTTCCTGTCGGCGGTGTCCGGCGGCAGCCTGTACCGCAAATCGTCGTTTCTCGAAGGCACTTTGGGGCAGAAACTGTTTCCGGAATGGCTGACCATCGACGAGCGTCCGCACCTGATGCGCGCCATGGGCAGTGCGTCCTACGACGGCGATGGTCTGGCCACTTACGCCAAGCCGTTCGTCGAGAAGGGCGAACTGGTGTCGTACATCCTCGGCACGTACTCCGGGCGCAAACTCGGCATGCCGAGCACCGCCAACGCGGGTGGCGTGCACAACCTGTTCGTCACTCACGGTGACGAAGACCAGGCGGCGCTGTTGAAGCGCATGGGCCGTGGGCTGCTGGTTACCGAATTGATGGGCCATGGCTTGAACATGGTTACAGGCGATTATTCGCGCGGGGCGGCGGGTTTCTGGGTCGAAAACGGCGAAATCCAGTTCGCGGTGCAGGAGGTGACCATCGCTGGCAACATGCGCGACATGTTCAAGCAGATCGTCGCAGTCGGGAATGATCTGGAGCTGCGCAGCAATATTCGCACGGGCTCGGTGTTGATCGAGCGAATGACTGTCGCGGGCAGTTAAGCCCCAGCAGTCAGACAAGAAAGGCGCGCCACCTCATCGGGTGGCGCGCCTTTTTTCTTGGCTCCTCACAAAACCCTGTGGGAGCGAGCCTGCTCGCGAAAGCGATTTCACAGCCGACCGCAGCGGCGATTGACACGACGCCTTCGCGAGCAGGCTCGCTCCCACAATGGAGTCTGTGTAATCAGGTACTCTTGTTTTGGTTCTCATTATCATCTAATAATGAATCTCATCTACGAACGAGTCCCGGATCATGAGTTCTGCCTTGCACGAGCAGCCGTACCTCGAAAGCTGGCGCTGGATGAGTCGCCAGATCCGTTGCGCAATGGATCCTGACGAACCGCGCCTGATCGAACATTACCTGGCCGAAGGCCGTTATCTGGCCTGCTGTACGGCGACTTCCCCGTGGACCATCGCTGAAACCTCCTTCCGTCTGCTGATAGACACAGCCACCGACATCGCGTTGCCGTGGCACTGGCGCAGCCTGTGTCTCGATCAAGCCTGGCGCCCGCTGCGTGAAATGGAGCGCCTCTCGCTGTGCAACTGCCGGCTCCAGCGCTGGCAGCGCTACACCTGGCAACTGGCGACCTGCGAGTTGCTTCCCTCGATTCCTCTCATTGAACTGGTGCAAGGATTTTCAGATGAACAAGACACGTATTGAGCGCGACAGCATGGGCGAATTGCAGGTGCCGGTGGGCGCTCTCTACGGCGCGCAGACCCAGCGTGCAGTGGATAACTTCCCGATCAGCGGACAACCGATGCCGAGGCAATTCATCCGTGCGCTGATCCTCGCCAAAGCCGCTGCCGCCCGGGCCAACGTCGAACTCAACCAGATCAGCGCCGCACAGGGCAAAGCCATCAGCGATGCGGCCCAAGGCCTGCTCGAAGGCGACTTCATGCAGCATTTTCCGGTGGATATCTTCCAGACCGGCTCCGGCACCAGCTCCAACATGAACGCCAACGAAGTGATCGCGACCCTCGCCAGCCGTCTGCTCGACGAGCCGGTCAACCCGAACGATCACGTCAACTGCGGCCAGAGCAGCAACGACATCATTCCGACCACCATCCACGTCAGCGCTGCCCTGGCTTTGCACGAACAGCTGTTGCCGGCGTTGCTGCACCTGGTGCAGGTGATCGAAAACAAAGCCGAACAGGTGCATCACCACGTCAAAACCGGTCGCACCCATTTGATGGACGCGATGCCGGTGCGCATGAGCCAAGTGCTCAATGGCTGGGCGCAACAGCTCAAGGCCAACATCGCTCACCTGCAGGATTTGCTGCCGAGCCTGCAATCGCTGGCACAGGGCGGTACGGCGGTTGGTACCGGGATCAATGCGCATCCTGAGTTCGCCGCACGTTTCAGCCGCCAACTGAGCCAGCTGACCCATGTGCAATTCACTCCGAGCAAGGATCTGTTTGCGCTGATCGGCTCGCAGGACACCGCCGTCGCCGTCTCCGGCCAGCTCAAGGCCACCGCGGTGTCGCTGATGAAAATCGCCAACGACCTGCGCTGGATGAACTCAGGGCCGCTTGCCGGTCTCGGCGAGATCGAGCTCGAAGGGCTGCAACCGGGTTCGTCGATCATGCCGGGCAAGGTCAATCCGGTGATTCCGGAAGCCACTGCGATGGTCGCCGCGCAAGTGATCGGCAACGACTCGGTGATCACCATCGCCGGCCAGTCGGGCAATTTCGAACTGAACGTGATGCTGCCGATCATCGCCCAGAACCTGCTCAGCAGCATCGAACTGCTGGCCAATGCCAGTCGTCTGCTCGGCGACAAGGCCATCGCCAGCTTCAAGGTCAATGAGTCGCGGCTCAAGGAAGCGCTGTCGCGCAACCCGATTCTGGTCACCGCGCTCAACCCGATCATCGGCTATCAGAAGGCCGCCGAAATCGCCAAGCAGGCCTACAAACAGGGGCGTCCGGTGATCGACGTCGCGCTGGAACACACCGATCTGTCGCGCAGCCAACTGGAAGAGTTGCTCAACCCCGAGAAACTCACCGCCGGCGGCGTGTAAATCCCGCAACCGCTTTGGAGGTTCACCATGGAGCACTGGAAACGCACGATCGAACGGGCCAATCGCTGCTTCATGTTGGGCGAGCTGATTGATGCCCGTGAAGCTTATCTGCAAGCCCTGGCCCTGGCGCAAGTGCTGTTCGAGCGCTGGGCCGATGCCGACGAAGCGGTGGCGGCCTGCGTCATCTCCCACCACAACCTGGCGGATCTGCACCTGCGCCTGAATCAGCCGGAGGAGAGCGCCGAGTACCTCTGCGCGATTCATCAACGGCTGTTGCAAACCATGCAGGACGAGCGCCTGCGTCCGGCCCTGCGTGAAGCCGCACTGCGCCAGAGCAGCAAGACCTACGTCGAACTGCTGAATTTCATCAGCGAGCACGGCGAATACCCGCGCACCCAGCGCCTGCTGCATCCGGATACCGGCAATGCGCGTCGCGCGCCTGCCTCACATCACCATGGAGTCCACTGAAATGGCTTTTACCTTGCCTGCCTTGCCGTACGCCTACGACGCTCTGGAACCGCACATTGATGCGCAAACCATGGAGATTCACTACACCAAGCACCACCAGACTTACATCAACAACCTCAATGCCGCCGTCGAAGGCACTGAGTACGCCGAGTGGCCGGTGGAAAAACTGGTCGCCAGCGTCCAGCAGTTGCCGGAAAAACTCCGCGCAGCGGTGATCAACCAAGGTGGCGGCCACGCCAACCACTCGCTGTTCTGGGAAGTCATGGTGCCCAATGGCGGTGGCAAGCCAGATGGCGCGTTGGCCAAGGCGATCGATGAGCAACTGGGCGGCCTCGACAGTTTCAAGGACGCCTTCACCAAAGCCGCACTGACCCGTTTCGGCAGTGGCTGGGCCTGGCTCAGCGTGACCCCGGAGAAAAAACTGATCGTGGAAAGCAGCGGCAATCAGGACAGCCCGCTGATGAATGGCAATACGCCGATTCTCGGTCTGGACGTCTGGGAACACGCTTACTACCTGCGTTATCAGAACCGCCGTCCGGAATACATCAACGCGTTCTACAACGTGATCAATTGGCCTGAAGTCGCCGCGCGTTATCAGGCCGCACTGGTTTAAGCCATCTATAAAAACAATCCAGGGCTGACTATGGGCACTGAAACACTGTCGATTGGCGGTGGGCGCATGTTTCGTTACGCGGTCGGGTCGCTGTTGCTGCTGGCGGGCATGACTCTGCTTGCGGCGCACGGCCTGGAATGGCTGGATCTGCAGCCGAAGCTGTCGCGGGCCTTGCAGGGTGGGGCGATCTGCGCCCTCGGCACGGCGCTCGGCGCGGTGCCGGTGTTGGTGATCCGGCGCATGCCGCAGATGCTCAGCGATACGCTGCTGGGTTTCGGCGCCGGCGTGATGCTGGCAGCGACTGCGTTTTCGCTGATCGTGCCGGGCATTGGTGCCGCCGAAACTCTGGGCCTGACACCGTGGGCGGCCAGCGGGCTGATCTGCTTCGGCATCATGCTCGGTGCATTCGGCTTGTATCTGGTGGACCTGAAACTGTCCGGCGCCTCACCGGAAATGCTCGTCGGTACCCCTGAGCACCCGGTGATTGCGCCGCGGATCTGGCTGTTCGTCTTCGCCATCATTGCCCACAACATCCCGGAAGGCATGGCGGTGGGTGTCTCTGCAGGTGGTGGCATGCCGGACGCCGACAGTCTGGCGATGGGCATTGCCTTGCAGGATGTGCCAGAGGGATTGGTGATTGCGCTGGTGCTGGCCGGGGCGGGGATGTCGCGGGTCAGGGCGTTCTTGATCGGGGCGGCTTCAGGGCTGGTCGAGCCAGTGTTTGCGCTGCTCTGTGCGTGGCTGGTCAGTCTGGCGGAGCTGTTGTTGCCGTTGGGGCTGGCGCTGGCGGCGGGGGCGATGTTGCTGGTGGTGACGCATGAAGTGATCCCCGAGTCGCGACGCAATGGTCATGACAAGCTGGCCAGTCTTGGCTTGCTGATCGGGTTCTGTCTGATGATGGTGATGGATACGGCGCTGGGCTGATTGGCAGAGAGGGAGCAAGCTCCCCCTCCATGCAGGATCAACCACCTTCATCGAAGTAGTTGTTGATCAATGCCACCAGCGCATCCAGCGCTTCCTGCTCCTGATGGCCTTCGGTACTCAGATAGATCTTGGTGCCTTTGCCGGCGGCCAGCATCATCATCGCCATGATGCTTTTGCCATCGACCGTGGTTTCGGGTGTACGCCCCACTCTGATCGTGCAATCCGGGAACTGGCCCGCTACCCCGACGAATTTGGCCGACGCTCGGGCATGCAGGCCCAGCTTATTGATGATTTCGATTTCCAGAGCAGGCATCGCGGTGTGAATCCTTTAAGTGAGGTCGCGGTGGCGAACCTGGACGTTCTTCAGGGTTTTCTGCAGGGCCTGACCCAGGCGTTCGGTCAGGTAAACGGAGCGGTGATGCCCGCCAGTGCAGCCAATGGCAATGGTGACGTAGGCGCGGTTGCTCGCGGCAAAACGCGGCAGCCATTTATTCAGGTAGCCGTAGATGTCTTGAAACATCTCCTCAACCTCCGGCTGCGCCGCCAGATATTCGGCGACCGGTGCATCGAGACCGGATTGTGCGCGCAATTCAGGCTTCCAGTACGGATTGGGCAGGCAGCGCACGTCGAACACCAGATCCGCATCCACCGGCATGCCGCGCTTGAAGCCGAACGACTCGACCAGGAAGGCCGTGCCCGGCTCCGGCTGGTTCAGCAGGCGTAGCTTGATGGTGTCGCGCAACTGGTACAGGTTCAGATTGGTGGTGTTGACCTTGAGGTCGGCCAGGTCGGCAATCGGCCCGAGCAGGGCGGTCTCGTCGTTGATCGCTTCGGCCAGCGAGCGGTTGGCCGTGCTTAGCGGGTGACGACGGCGGGTTTCCGAAAAGCGCTTGAGCAGGGTTTCTTCGTCGGCATCCAGATACAGCACATCGCACTGGATGTGCCGGGCGCGGACTTCTTCCAGCAACTCGGGGAAACGCGACAGGTGGCTCGGCAGGTTGCGCGCATCAATCGACACAGCTACCAGCGGCTGCGCCAGTTCGGTGTGGATCAGCGCGCGTTCGGCCAGTTCCGGCAGCAGACCGGCCGGCAGGTTGTCGATGCAGTAGTAGCCGTTGTCCTCAAGGACATCCAGGGCAGTGCTTTTACCCGAGCCGGAGCGGCCGCTGACGATGATCAAGCGCATGATTAATGCCCGTTTTGCTCGCTCAGGACGACCTGATACAAGGCTTCGTTGCTCGGTGCGCTGCGCAGTTTTTCGCGCACTTCCTTGCGATCGAGCATGCTGGCGATCTGGCGCAGTAATTCCAGGTGGGCATCGGTGGCAGCTTCCGGGACCAGCAGGACAAACAGCAGGTCAACCGGCGCACCGTCGATGGCATCGAAATCGATAGGCGCATCAAGGTGCATCAAAGCGCTGACAGGCGCTTCACAGCCTTTGAGGCGACAGTGGGGAATGGCGATGCCGTTGCCGAAACCGGTGGAGCCGAGTTTCTCACGGGCGATCAGCGCCTCGAAGACATCTTGCATCTCCAGACCCGGCACTTCGCGGGCGATCAGGTTGGCAATCTGTTCGAGGGCTTTCTTTTTACTGCCGCCCGGCACGTTCACCAGGGAACGGCCGGGGGTCAGGATACTTTCAAGTCGGATCATGGGTTGGGGGTGTTAACGACCTGTCGCGCCCTGGAGGAGGCTCTGGGTCTTTTCCTTATGCTTTTTGAGTTGGCGATCCAGCTTGTCGGTCAGTGCGTCGATCGCAGCGTACATGTCGGTATCTTCTGCGTTGGCGACCACTTCGCTGCCGGGAATATGCAAGGTGGCTTCGATTTTCTGCTTCAGCTTTTCGACGCACATCGTGACCTGCACGTTGGTGATCTTGTCGAAATGGCGCTCCAGTCGTTGGAGTTTTTCCTCGATATAGGAACGCAGAGGTTGGGTCACTTCCAGTTGGTGTCCACTGATGTTGACTTGCATACAGCTTCTCCTTCGTTGCCAGTGCATAAAGCGGCAGGCCGAAGAGCCTGCCACTGGAACGCTGTAACGTGGCTTACATCAACCGCTTGCGTTCGCTCGAAGGCGCGATCCCGAGGGATTCGCGGTACTTGGCGACGGTGCGGCGAGCCACCTGAATGCCTTGTGCCTCCAGTAAACCAGCGATCTTGCTGTCACTCAACGGCTTTTTCTGATTTTCCGCCGCAACCAGTTTCTTGATGATCGCGCGAATCGCCGTGGACGAGCATTCGCCGCCTTCGGAGGTGCTGACGTGGCTGGAGAAAAAATATTTCAGTTCATAAATACCCCGTGGGGTATGCATGAATTTCTGGGTAGTGACGCGGGAAATCGTCGATTCGTGCATGCCGACCGCCTCGGCGATGTCGTGCAGGACCAACGGCTTCATGGCTTCGTCGCCGTACTCCAGGAAACCGCGCTGATGCTCGACGATCTGGGTCGCCACTTTCATCAGGGTTTCGTTGCGGCTTTGCAGGCTCTTGATGAACCAGCGCGCTTCCTGCAACTGATTGCGCATGAAGGTGTTGTCGGCGCTGGTATCGGCGCGACGGACGAAACCGGCGTACTGTGCGTTGACCCGCAGACGGGGCACCGACTCCTGATTCAGCTCGACCAGCCAGCGTTCGTTGTCCTTGCGCACAATGACGTCCGGCACCACGTACTCGGCTTCAGTCGATTCGATCTGCGAGCCCGGGCGCGGATTCAGACTCTGCACCAGTTCGATGACCTGACGCAGCTCGTCTTCCTTGAGCTTCATGCGCCGCATCAGCTGGCTGTAGTCGCGACTGCCGAGCAGATCGATGTAATCGCTGACCAGACGCTTGGCTTCGTTCAGCCACGGAGTCTTGGCCGGGAGCTGGCGCAGTTGCAGCAACAGGCATTCGCCAAGGTTGCGGGCGCCGATGCCGGCGGGTTCGAACTGCTGGATGCGGTGCAGGACGGCTTCGATTTCGTCCAGCTCGATGTCGAGTTCCGGATCAAAGGCGTCGAGAATTTCTTCGAGGGTTTCGTCGAGGTAGCCCTGATTGTTGATGCAATCGATCAGGGTCACGGCGATCAGGCGGTCGGTGTCGGACATCGGCGCCAGGTTCAATTGCCAGAGCAAATGGCTCTGCAGGCTTTCCCCGGCAGAGGTGCGGGTGGTGAAGTCCCACTCGTCGTCATCGCTGCTGGGCAGGCTGCTGGCGCTGGTCTGGTAGACATCTTCCCAGGCAGTGTCGACTGGCAGCTCGTTGGGAATGCGCTCGTTCCATTCACCTTCCTCCAGGTTGTCCACCGTCGGGGCGGTTTCCTGATATGACGGTTCCTGAATGTCGGTGTTGGGCTTTTGTTCGGCGTTGTCGGCCAAAGGATCGGAGTTGTCGAAGTCGTCGCCTTCTTCCTGGCGTTCGAGCATCGGATTGGATTCCAGGGCCTCCTGGATTTCCTGTTGCAGGTCCAGGGTCGACAATTGGAGCAGGCGGATGGCCTGTTGCAGCTGCGGTGTCATCGTCAGCTGCTGGCCCATTCTCAAGACTAGCGATGGTTTCATGGCAGGGGCTTAACACCTTATTCGCCGGCGCGCATGCGCCATCCACTACAGGGCGCCGAAGCGCCAAACTTAAGCAAATTATATGCCTGAAACTGTCGTGTTTGCCTAGAGCGCTGTAACAATAAAAGCGTATAAAAGCCTGCTTCATCGATACAGCACCCGGAGGCTGGCCAAGTGCCTTGGTGCTTACAGGCGGAACTCGTGGCCCAGATACACTTCCTTCACCAGATCGTTGGCAAGGATGGTCGCAGCATCGCCTTCGGCAATCAGTTGACCGTCGTTGACGATGTAGGCGGTTTCGCAGATATCCAGAGTCTCACGCACGTTGTGGTCGGTGATCAGAACACCGATGCCCTTGGCCTTGAGGTGGTGGATGATCTGCTTGATGTCGCCGACCGAGATCGGGTCGACACCGGCGAACGGTTCGTCGAGCAGGATGAATTTCGGTGCGGTCGCCAGTGCACGGGCGATTTCCACCCGACGGCGTTCACCACCGGACAGGCTCATGCCGAGGTTGTCGCGGATGTGGCTGATGTGGAATTCCTGCAGCAGGCTTTCCAGTTCCTTGCGACGACCGGCCTTGTCGAGTTCCGCGCGGGTTTCGAGGATGGCCATGATGTTATCGGCCACCGACAGTTTGCGGAAGATCGACGCTTCTTGCGGCAGATAGCCGATACCGGCCTTGGCGCGGCCGTGCATCGGCTGATGGCTGACGTCCAGATCATCGATCAACACGCGGCCCTGATCGGCCTGCACCAGGCCGACGATCATATAGAAGCAGGTCGTCTTGCCGGCGCCGTTCGGGCCGAGCAGGCCAACGATCTGGCCACTGTCGATCGACAGGCTGACGTCGCGCACAACCTGGCGGCTTTTATAGGCCTTGGCCAGGTGTTGAGCTTTCAGAGTTGCCATTACTGGGTTTTCTCGTCGGTTTTCTTCTTCGGCTGGATCACCATGTCGATGCGCGGACGCGCCTCGGTGACTTTACTGCCGGTAGCGCGGCCGGCGCTGGCCAGTTTTTTCACCGTGTCATAGACGATTTTTTCGCCCTGAGTGGTGTTGTTGTCCTTGTCGACAACCTTGGCCTTGTCGATCAGCACGACGCGGTTTTGCGCAGCGTGGTACTGGATCGTCACGCCCCAGCCCTGTACAGGCTTGGTGTCGCCCTGGGTTTGCAGTTGCTCGAAGTAGGCAAGGTTGCCCACCGAGGTCACCACGTCGATATCGCCGGTCGGGGTACGGGTGATGGTCACCGTATTACCCTTAACGATCATCGAACCCTGGGTAATGATCACGTCACCTTTATAGGTGGCGATGCCGTTCTTGTCGTCCAGTTGGGCGTCGTCGGCCTGAATGCGGATAGGTTGCTGCTGATCGTTCGGCAGAGCCCAGGCGCTCACGCTTCCCAGTGCTGCGCCCAGACTGAGCAAAATAGGGAGGGTTTTAACGAGCCTCATACTGTCCTCTTACGTTCGATAGCAGGTGTATCCTGCTTTCCTTCAAATACGCCTTCATTCCCACGCCAGTCGATACACCGCCAGCGCCGTCGATTCTAACGGGTTGCGCGGTCTGCGCATATTGCTGCTGCGGGAACACTGTCATGCGTGTGCTGGTGATCAAGGTGTCGCGGTTCTTTTCGTCAGTACGCTTGACGCGTACGGAATCGATCAGTTCGACCTCGGTGCCGCCCGAATTCACTTCACCGCGCTCGCTGGTCACGTGCCACGGAAACTCGGTGCCGCGGAACATGTTCAGGTCGGGTTTGGTGACAAGCGTCACATCCGTCGCTTTCAGGTGCTCGGCCTTGTCCGACGTCATCTCGTATTGCAGCTTGCCGTCCGGGAGGTACTGAAAGGTGTGTGTATTGGTGGCGTACCAGTCGATGGCAGTGTCTTCGGCCTTGGCTGCAGGCTTGTCGAGGAAGCGTTCCGGACTGATATTCCAGTAGCCGACCGCTGCAAACATGGCAGCGATACAGCCGAACAGCAGGAAGTTGCGAAATTTTTTGCTAAACATGATTTGGCTCACAGGTACGCGGCGTTGGCCGCATCGAGGCGGCCCTGGGCGCGCAGGATCAATTCGCAGAATTCGCGGGCGGCACCTTCGCCACCACGGGCCCGAGTGACGCCATGGGCGTGTTCGCGCACGAAATCGGCAGCATTGGCGACGGCCATGCCCAGGCCTACGCGGCGGATCACCGGCAGGTCAGGCAAGTCGTCACCGAGGTAGGCGACCTGTTCATAGCTTAGGCCCAGTTGCTGCAGAAGACCGTCCAGAACCACCAATTTGTCTTCGCGGCCCTGAAACAGATGCGGGATGCCGAGGTTCTTCGCCCGGCGCTCAACCACCGGCGTCTTGCGGCCACTGATGATGGCCGTCTCGACACCGGCATTCATCAGCATCTTGATGCCTTGGCCGTCGAGGGTGTTGAACGTCTTGAATTCGCTGCCGTCTTCAAGGAAGTACAGGCGCCCGTCGGTGAGGACGCCGTCGACGTCGAACACCGCCAGTTTGATCGCTTTGCCGCGTTGCAGCAGATCGCTTGTCATTACATCACTCCTGCACGCAGCAGATCGGAGAGGTTGAAGGCGCCAATCGGGCGATCTTCTTCGTCCACGACCACTAGTGCGTTGATTCGGTGGTCTTCCATGATTTTCAGCGCTTCGGCGGCGAGCATCTCGGGCCGTGCGGTCTTGCCGTGTGCGGTCATGACCTGGTCGATGGTGGCGCTGCGGATGTCGATGCTGCGATCCAGGGTGCGGCGCAGGTCGCCGTCGGTGAAGATCCCGGCCAGCTTGCCATCGGCTTCAAGGATGACGGTCATCCCCAGACCCTTGCGGGTCATTTCCATGAGCGCGTCCTTGAGCAGGGTGCCGCGTTGTACCTGCGGCAGCTCTTGCCCGGCGTGCATGACGTTTTCCACTTTCAACAGCAGGCGTCGACCCAGGGCACCGCCCGGGTGGGAAAAAGCAAAATCTTCGGCGGTGAAACCACGCGCTTCCAGCAGCGCCACGGCCAGGGCATCGCCCATGACCAGCGCAGCGGTGGTCGAGGAAGTCGGCGCCAGGTTCAGCGGGCAGGCTTCGTGCTCGACGTGAACATTGAGATTGACTTCGGCAGCCTTGGCCAGCGGCGACAGGGGATTGCCGGTCAGGCTGATCAACTGGATACCCAGGCGCTTGATCAGGGGCAGCAAGGTGACGATTTCGTTGGTCGAGCCGGAGTTGGAGAGGGCGAGAATCACGTCGTCGCGGGTGATCATGCCCATGTCGCCATGACTGGCTTCGGCCGGGTGGACGAAAAATGCCGGGGTGCCGGTGCTGGCCAGGGTCGCGGCAATCTTGTTGCCGACGTGCCCGGATTTGCCCATGCCGACCACGACCACACGGCCTTTGCTGGCCAGAATCATCTCGCAAGCGCGTACGAAATCGGCGTCGATATGGGGCAATAAGCCTTGTACGGCTTCCACTTCGAGGCGGATGGTGCGTTGTGCCGATTGAATCAGGTCGCTGGATTGGCTCATGTCAGAAATCGTATAGCCCGATGAAAAGGCGGCGATTATAGCGGTTATGTTGAAAAGCCTCACGCAAGTTCGTTGTGCTTTGTCATTCCTCGTAACCAAAACCCTGAAAAAGCGCGGCCGCGCCTGTCATATCGCTGAACACAGGGGGGCATGGGCCTTGGGCGCTTGGCCTTTGCAGTGATATAGTTCGCCGCCAGTTCGGCCTGCCCGGGAGGTATGTGCTTTCTGCGGAAAGCCAGGCGTCCGAGTGAGAGGCTGCATCGCAAGGAGTTTAGATGAGTGCCGATAACGCCTACGCGGTCGAGCTGAAGGGAGTCTCCTTCAAGCGCGGTGCGCGCAGCATTTTCAATAACGTCGATATTCGCATCCCGCGTGGCAAGGTTACCGGCATCATGGGACCTTCCGGGTGCGGCAAGACCACTTTGTTGCGCTTGATGGGTGCACAGTTGCGTCCTTCCAGCGGCGAAGTCTGGGTCAACGGCCAGAACCTGCCGACGCTGTCGCGCAGTGATCTGTTCGATGCGCGCAAGCACATGGGCGTGCTGTTTCAGAGCGGCGCGCTGTTTACCGATCTCGATGTCTTCGAGAACGTCGCTTTCCCCCTGCGCGTTCATACCCAATTGCCGGATGAAATGATCCGCGACATCGTTCTGCTCAAATTGCAGGCGGTCGGTCTGCGCGGCGCCATCGAGCTGATGCCCGACGAACTGTCCGGCGGCATGAAGCGTCGCGTGGCGCTGGCCCGGGCAATTGCGCTCGATCCGCAGATTCTAATGTACGACGAGCCTTTCGTCGGTCAGGACCCGATCGCCATGGGCGTGCTGGTACGCCTGATCCGTCTGCTCAACGATGCGCTGGGGATCACCAGTATCGTGGTCTCCCACGATCTGGCCGAAACCGCGAGCATCGCTGACTACATCTATGTAGTGGGTGATGGTCAGGTGCTGGGGCAGGGCACGCCGGACGAGTTGATGAATTCGGATGAGCCGCGTATTCGCCAGTTCATGACCGGCAACCCCGATGGCCCGGTGCCGTATCATTTTCCAGCGACGGATTACCGCGCAGATCTTCTGGGGAAGCGCTGATGCGCAGAATTTCATTAATAGAACGCGTACGCCGTTTCGGCGAGGCGGCGATCGACGCCGTTGCGGTGTTTGGGCGTGCGACCCTGTTCCTGTTCCACGCCCTGCTCGGTCGTGGCGGCATCAGCGGCGGTTTTGGCCTGTTGGTCAAGCAGCTGCATTCGGTTGGCGTGATGTCGCTGGTGATCATCGTCGTGTCCGGGATTTTCATCGGCATGGTGCTGGCGCTGCAGGGCTTCAGTATTCTGTCGAGCTACGGTTCGGAGCAGGCGGTGGGGCAGATGGTGGCCCTGACGTTGCTGCGTGAACTGGGGCCAGTCGTGACGGCGTTGCTGTTTGCCGGGCGTGCCGGTTCGGCGCTGACCGCAGAAATTGGCAACATGAAGTCCACCGAACAGCTTTCCAGCCTGGAAATGATCGGTGTCGATCCGCTCAAATACATTATTGCCCCGCGTCTGTGGGCCGGTTTCATTTCCCTGCCGGTGCTGGCGATGATTTTCAGCGTGGTGGGAATCTGGGGCGGTTCGTGGGTGGCTGTCGACTGGCTTGGCGTGTATGAAGGCTCCTACTGGGCGAACATGCAGAACAGCGTGAACTTCACCAGCGATGTGCTCAACGGCGTCATCAAAAGTATCGTTTTCGCCTTCGTCGTGACCTGGATCGCCGTATTCCAAGGCTATGACTGTGAGCCCACTTCCGAGGGCATCAGTCGCGCCACCACCAAGACCGTGGTATTCGCCTCGCTGGCGGTACTGGGCCTGGACTTTATTCTGACCGCTTTGATGTTTGGAGATTTCTGATGCAAAACCGCACCCTGGAAATCGGTGTCGGCCTGTTCCTGCTGGCAGGGATCCTGGCCTTGTTGCTGCTTGCCCTGCGGGTCAGTGGCCTGTCTCCGACTTCGACCACCGACACCTATAAACTGTATGCCTACTTCGACAATATCGCCGGTTTGACGGTCAGAGCCAAAGTGACCATGGCCGGTGTGACCATCGGCAAGGTCACGGCCATCGATCTGGATCGCGACAGCTTCACCGGGCGGGTAACCCTGCAAGTGGATAAAAAGGTCGACAACCTGCCGACCGACTCCACAGCGTCTATCCTGACCGCTGGCCTGTTGGGCGAGAAGTACATCGGTATCAGCGTGGGCGGGGAAGACACCCGTCTGAAGGATGGTGGAACCATCCACGACACGCAGTCGTCTCTGGTACTGGAAGACCTGATCGGTAAATTCCTGCTCAATACCGTTAGCAAAGACGCCAAATGAGGAGCTTTTGAATGATCTCTACCTTGCGACGTGGCCTGTTGGTGTTGCTCGCGACACTGCCACTGCTGGCTAACGCTGCGCCTGGACAGTCGGCGCACGATCTGGTTCAGGACACCACGAGCCGGATGCTGGCCGACCTGTCGGCCAATAAAGAGAAGTACAAGAAGGATCCGCAGGACTTCTACACGGCGCTGAACACCATTGTCGGTCCCGTGGTGGATGCCGAGGGCATTTCCAAGAGCATCATGACCGTCAAGTATTCGCGCAAGGCCACGCCTGCGCAGATGCAGACGTTCCAGGAAAACTTCAAGCGCGGTCTGTTCCAGTTCTATGGCAACGCTTTGCTCGAGTACAACAACCAGGGCATTACCGTTGATCCTGCCAAGGATGAGTCCGGCGATCGCACCAGCGTCGGCATGACCGTCAAGGGCAACAACGGCGCGGTCTATCCAGTGCAATACACGCTGGAGAAGATCAACGGCGAGTGGAAGCTGCGCAACGTGATCATCAACGGCATCAACATTGGCAAGCTGTTCCGTGACCAGTTCGCCGATGCGATGCAGCGCAATGGCAACGATCTGGACAAGACCATCAATGGTTGGGCCGGTGAAGTGGCCAAGGCCAAGGAAGAAACCGACAAAGCTGCCGCGAAGCCAGCGCAATGAGTGAGGCGGCAATACGTATGAGTGACGTCGACGAGCTATTGCTCAGCGGAATACTGGATTACCGCACAGGTCCCGACCTGCGCAAGGAAGGCCAGGCGCTGATCAAGTCCAGCAAGGCGACGTCGCTGGTCATCGATTGCTCGGCAGTGAAGAAGTCCAGCAGCGTCGGCTTGTCCCTGCTGCTGTGCTTCATGCGCGATGCCCAGGCGGCCGGCAAGGTTGTCAGCATCCGCGCGATGCCGGAAGACATGCGCGAAATCGCTCAGGTCAGTGAGCTGACCGAGTTGCTGGCGCACCCCTGAACCCGCATCGATAAAAAAGCCCCCCGTCAGAGTCCTGCCAATGCGGGGTTCGCAGGCGCGGGGCTTTTTTGTATGATGTCCGACCCGTGCGCACAGGGCGCCGATTGAGGTTGAGCATGCAGGCCGTAGAAGTGAAGAGCTTCCTTGAAGGGAAGCTGCCAGGAACGCAGGTGGAAGTTGAAGGCGAAGGCTGCAACTTTCAGCTGAACGTGATTAGCGATGAACTGGCGGCGTTAAGCCCGGTCAAGCGTCAGCAGAGCATCTATGCCCATTTGAACCCGTGGATCGCCGATGGCAGCATCCATGCGGTCACTATGAAATTTTTCAGCCGCGCGGCCTGGGCCGAGCGCACCTGAGCCCAAGGGCGTCGAGATTCTTATGGATAAATTGATTATTACCGGTGGCGTTCGTCTTGATGGCGAAATCCGTATCTCCGGGGCGAAGAACTCCGCCCTGCCGATTCTGGCTGCCACCCTGCTGTGCGATGGCCCGGTGACCGTTGGCAACCTGCCGCACCTGCACGACATCACCACCATGATCGAGCTGTTCGGTCGCATGGGCATCGAGCCTGTAATCGACGAGAAACTCAGCGTCGAAATCGATCCACGCACCATCAAGACCCTGATCGCACCGTACGAACTGGTGAAAACCATGCGTGCCTCGATCCTGGTACTGGGCCCGATGGTTGCGCGTTTCGGCGAAGCCGAAGTCGCCCTGCCTGGCGGTTGCGCCATCGGTTCGCGTCCGGTCGACCTGCACATCCGTGGCCTCGAAGCCATGGGCGCGGTGATCGACGTCGAAGGCGGCTACATCAAGGCCAAGGCGCCTGAAGGCGGCCTGCGCGGCGCCAGCTTCTTCTTCGATACCGTCAGTGTGACCGGTACCGAAAACATCATGATGGCAGCTGCCCTGGCCAAGGGCCGCAGCGTCCTGCAGAACGCCGCGCGCGAGCCTGAAGTGGTTGACCTGGCGAACTTCCTCAACGCCATGGGCGCCAAGGTTTCCGGCGCCGGCACCGACACCATCACCATCGATGGCGTCGAGCGTCTGGGTTCGTGCTTCTACAAGGTCATGCCTGACCGTATCGAAACCGGCACCTACCTGGTGGCCGCTGCGGTCACCGGTGGCCGCGTGAAGGTCAAGGACACCGATCCGACCATCCTCGAAGCCGTTCTGGAAAAGCTCCGTGAAGCCGGCGCTGAAGTCACCAGCGGTGAAGACTGGATCGAGCTGAACATGCACGGCAAGCGCCCGAAAGCGGTCAACGTGCGCACCGCGCCGTACCCGGCGTTCCCGACCGACATGCAGGCACAGTTCATCTCGCTCAACGCCATTGCCGAAGGCACCGGCGCAGTGATCGAGACGATCTTCGAAAACCGTTTCATGCACGTTTACGAACTGCACCGCATGGGCGCCAAGATCCAGGTCGAAGGCAACACTGCGATCGTCACCGGTACTGAAGTCCTGAAGGGCGCGCCAGTGATGGCCACCGACCTGCGTGCTTCGGCCAGCCTGGTGATCTCGGCACTGGTGGCCGAAGGCGACACCCTGATCGACCGCATCTACCACATCGACCGTGGTTACGAGTGCATCGAAGAAAAACTGCAGATGCTGGGCGCCAAGATCCGTCGCGTTCCGGGCTAGTAGCTGCACTGGGCACAGGGAAGTGTCCACTGAATTCGTTTCGAGTCGAGCCGGTATCCGGCTCGATGTGTGTCCGGCGCCGATTGCGACCGGACATGAGTACCTTGATAAGGACTGACGTTTCCCATGTTGACCATCGCACTGTCCAAGGGCCGCATCCTTGACGACACCCTGCCGCTTCTCGCTGAAGCGGGCATCGTGCCGACCGAGAATCCGGACAAGAGCCGCAAGCTGATCATCCCTACCACTCAGGATGACGTACGTCTGTTGATCGTGCGTGCCACCGACGTGCCGACCTATGTCGAGCATGGCGCAGCCGACCTCGGCGTCGCCGGTAAAGACGTGTTGATGGAATACACCGGCCAGGGCCTGTACGAGCCGCTGGATCTGCAGATTGCCCAGTGCAAGCTGATGACCGCCGGCAAGATCGGCGCGGCCGAGCCCAAGGGCCGTTTACGCGTGGCGACCAAGTTCGTCAACGTCGCCAAGCGTTACTACGCCGAGCAGGGCCGTCAGGTCGACATCATCAAGCTCTACGGCTCGATGGAACTGGCGCCGCTGATCGGCCTGGCCGACAAGATCATCGACGTGGTCGACACCGGTAACACCCTGCGCGCCAACGGCCTGGAACCTCAGGAACTGATCGCCACGATCAGCTCGCGCCTGGTGGTCAACAAGGCTTCGATGAAAATGCAACACGCCCGAATCCAGGCGTTGATCGATACCCTGCGCAAGGCAGTGGAATCGCGACACCGCGGCTGATGTACCTGCGCGACCTTGAGTCGCGCCCGTCTATCCGCCTCATAGCCAGAATCTCAGGTGCCCAAGCGGAAACGACTGCTAAGTTAGGGCGCCTGAGTTTTTGCCATTCCTATGAGGCTCTCGCTATGACCGCACCGACTGCAATTCGCCGACTCAACGCTGCTGACCCGGATTTCGCGCATCATCTGGATCATCTGCTGAGCTGGGAAAGTGTGTCTGACGACTCGGTCAATCAGCGCGTGCTGGACATCATCAAGGCTGTGCGCGAGCGTGGTGACGCGGCTTTGGTCGAGTTCACCCAGAAGTTCGACGGCCTCGAAGTGGCGTCGATGGCTGACCTGATCCTGCCGCGCGAGCGTCTGGAACTGGCCCTGACTCGCATCACCGTGGCACAGCGCGAGGCGCTGGAAAAAGCCGCGGCGCGGGTGCGCAGCTATCACGAAAAACAGAAACAGGATTCCTGGAGCTACACCGAGGCCGACGGCACTGTGCTCGGGCAGAAGGTCACGCCGCTGGATCGCGCCGGCCTGTATGTGCCAGGCGGCAAGGCGTCGTACCCGTCTTCGGTGTTGATGAACGCGATTCCGGCCAAGGTCGCTGGCGTGACCGAAGTGGTCATGGTCGTGCCGACCCCGCGCGGTGAAATCAATGAGCTGGTGCTGGCGGCGGCCTGCATTGCCGGCGTTGACCGGGTGTTCACCATCGGCGGCGCGCAAGCGGTTGCCGCGTTGGCTTACGGCACCGAAAGCGTGCCGCAGGTGGACAAGGTGGTCGGCCCGGGCAATATCTATGTCGCCACCGCCAAGCGTCACGTTTTCGGTCAGGTCGGCATCGACATGATCGCCGGCCCGTCGGAAATCCTCGTGGTCTGCGATGGCCAGACCGATCCGGACTGGATCGCCATGGACCTGTTCTCCCAGGCCGAACACGACGAAGACGCCCAGGCGATTCTGGTCAGCCCCGACGCCGAGTTCCTCGACAAGGTCGCCGCCAGCATCGACAAGTTGCTGCCGACCATGGACCGCGCAACCATCATCGAAACCTCGATCAATGGCCGTGGTGCGCTGATCCACGTGCGTGACATGGCGCAAGCCATCGAAGTCGCCAACCGCATCGCCCCGGAACACCTGGAGCTGTCGGTCGCCGACCCGCAAGCGTGGTTGCCGCAGATCCGTCACGCCGGCGCGATCTTCATGGGCCGCCACACCTCCGAGGCACTGGGCGACTACTGCGCCGGCCCGAACCACGTGCTGCCGACCTCCGGCACTGCGCGGTTCTCCTCGCCACTGGGTGTGTACGACTTCCAGAAACGTTCGTCGATCATCTTCTGCTCCGAGGCCGGCGCTTCCGAGCTGGGCAAGACCGCTTCGGTGCTGGCGCGCGGCGAATCCCTCAGCGCGCACGCACGCAGCGCCGAATATCGCATTAAAGATGCAGACTTTCTGCAAGGGCAGGGGGAGTGAGCATGAGTAAATTCTGGAGCCCGTTCGTCAAGGATCTGGTGCCGTATGTGCCGGGCGAACAGCCGAAGCTGACCAAACTGGTCAAGCTCAATACCAACGAAAACCCCTACGGCCCGTCGCCCAAAGCACTGGCAGCGATGCAGACCGAGCTCAACGACAACCTGCGCCTGTACCCGGACCCGAACAGCGATCTGCTGAAAACCGCTGTCGCCCACTACTACGGCGTGCAGAGCAATCAGGTGTTCCTCGGCAACGGTTCGGACGAAGTGCTGGCGCACATCTTCCACGGTCTGCTGCAACACGAGCAGCCGCTGCTGTTCCCGGACATCAGCTACAGCTTCTATCCGGTGTATTGCGGTCTGTACGGCATCCAGTTCGATGCCGTGCCGCTGGACGCGCAGTTCCAGATCAACCCGGCGGACTACGCCAAACCGAACGGCGGGATCATTTTCCCCAATCCGAACGCACCGACCGGTTGCCTGCTGGCACTGGAAGCGGTCGAGCAGATTCTCCAGGCCAGTCCGGATTCGGTGGTGGTCGTGGATGAGGCGTACATCGACTTCGGCGGCGAAACCGCGATCAGCCTGGTGGATCGTTACCCGAACCTGCTGGTGACCCAGACGCTGTCCAAGTCGCGCTCGCTGGCAGGGCTGCGCGTTGGTCTGGCGGTGGGTCATCCGGATCTGATCGAAGCGCTGGAGCGAATCAAGAACAGCTTCAACTCCTATCCGCTGGATCGCCTGGCGATTGTCGGTGCGGCGGCGGCGTTCGAGGATCGCGAGTATTTCGACAAGACCTGCCGTCTGGTCATCGAAAGTCGTGAGTGGGTCATCGCGCAGTTGCAGGCCAAAGGCTTTGAAGTGCTGCCGTCGGCGGCGAACTTCATCTTCGCCCGTCACCCGCAACACGATGCAGCAGGACTGGCAGCCAAACTGCGCGAGCAGGGTGTGATCGTGCGTCACTTCAAGCAGGAGCGGATTGCCCAGTTCCTGCGGATTTCGATCGGTACGCCGGAGCAGAACCAGGCGCTGATCGACGGCCTCGGCGACCTCTGAAAGCACTGCTGAACCTGTGGGAGCGAGCCTGCTCGCGAAAGCGGTTGGTCATTCAACATCATGGTTGACTGTGACGACCTCTTCGCGAGCAGGCTCGCTCCCACATTGATTTGTACTGGCGGCTTACTCTTCTTCTTTGACCGGCGCCGGCGGCGGACGCAGGCCGATTTCAGCGGTCAGCTTCAGTTCCTTGCCGTTGCGCATGACCTGGATGGTCACCTTGTCGGTCGGCTTGATCCGCGCCACCTGGTTCATTGACTTGCGGCCATCACCGGCCGGTTCGCCGTCGATACTCAGAATCACGTCACCCAGTTGCAGGCCGGCCTTCTGTGCCGGGCCATCGCGGAAGATCCCCGCCACGACAATTCCCGGACGCCCGGACAGGCCAAACGACTCGGCCAGTTCCTGGGTCAGCGGCTGCACTTCAATACCGAGCCAGCCACGAATCACCTGACCGTGCTCGATGATCGACTTCATCACTTCCATCGCCAGTTTCACCGGGATCGCAAAACCGATGCCCTGCGAGCCGCCGGACTTGGAGAAGATCGCGGTGTTGATCCCGGTGAGGTTGCCGTTGGCATCGACCAGTGCGCCGCCGGAGTTGCCCGGGTTGATCGCCGCGTCGGTCTGGATGAAGTCTTCGTAGTTGTTCAGGCCCAGCTGGTTGCGCCCGGTGGCGCTGATGATGCCCATGGTCACGGTCTGGCCGACGCCGAACGGGTTGCCGATGGCCAGCGCGACGTCGCCGATGCGAATACTGTCGGAGCGGCCGACGGTGATTGCCGGCAGGTTTTTCAAGTCGATCTTCAGTACCGCGAGGTCGGTTTCCGGGTCGCTGCCGATGACGCGGGCGAGGGTTTCACGACCGTCCTTGAGCGCCACCACGATCTGGTCGGCGCCCGTCGTCACGTGGTTGTTGGTCAGAATGTAGCCTTCCGGGCTCATGATCACGCCGGAGCCGAGGCTCGATTCCATGCGTTTCTGCTTCGGCGAGTTGTCACCGAAGAAACGCCGGAACTGCGGATCCTCAAACAGCGGATGCGCCGGTTTGGCGATGACCTTGGTGGTGTAGAGGTTGACCACCGACGGTGCGGCGATGACCACTGCGTCCGCATAGGACACCGGCCCCTGCTGCACGCTGGTGGTTTGCGGGGCCTGTTGCAGGTTGACGTCGAGGCTCGGAAGCCCGACCCACTGCGGGTAACGTTGAATAATCAACAGAGCGATAAGCACACCGGCCAACAGCGGCCAGCCGAAAAAACGCAGCGCCTTGAGCATTAAGCACGTCCTGGAAAAGTTGCAGGCGGGGTCAGACCGCCCATAATGTCGCGCATTATACGAGGCCGCGCGTGCCTCTGAACGGGATATTTAGGAGTCTTTCATGGCCGTCGCCCTCAGCACCCTGGTCGAAGAAGCCGACCGTTACCTCGGCAGTGCGAAAATCGCCGATTACTGCCCCAACGGCCTGCAGGTCGAAGGCCGTCCGCAGGTGATGCGTATCGTCAGCGGCGTGACTGCCAGTCAGGCGTTGCTCGATGCCGCGGTGGAAGCCGAGGCCGATCTGGTGCTGGTGCATCACGGCTATTTCTGGAAGGGCGAGAACCCGTGCATCACCGGCATGAAGCAGCGGCGCCTGAAGACGCTGCTCAAGCACGACATCAGTCTGCTCGCCTATCACCTGCCGCTGGACCTGCATCCGGAAGTCGGCAACAACGTGCAACTGGCGCGGCAGTTGGACATCACCGTCGAAGGGCCGCTGGACCCGGACAATCTGAAGATTGTCGGGCTGGTTGGCTCGTTGAATGAGCCGATGACCCCGCGTGATTTCGCGCGCAAGGTTCAAGAGGTCATGGGCCGCGAACCGCTGCTGGTCGAAGGCAGTGCGATGATCCGCCGGGTTGGCTGGTGCACCGGTGGCGGGCAGGGCTATATCGACCAGGGCGTGGCGGCGGGTGTTGATCTGTTCCTCAGTGGTGAAGCCTCCGAGCAGACCTTCCACAGCGCTCGGGAAAACGACATCAGCTTTATCGCCGCCGGCCACCATGCCACCGAGCGTTATGGCGTGCAGGCGCTGGGCGATTATCTGGCGAAGCGTTTTGCCCTTGAACACATCTTCATCGACTGCCCGAACCCGATCTGAGACTAAACATCTGTCCAGTGTGGGAGGGGGCTTGCTCCCGAAAGCGGTGTGTCATTCAACAATGATTTTGACTGATCCTCCGCCTTCGCGAGCAAGCCCGCTCCCACAGGAACAGCGTTTCACGGCCGAACTGGTGGGCATATTCATATGCCCTTTCGATCTAGTAGGCGTCCTGATTAGAAGAGGTCGCTGTGCTAGGATTCCCCGCTCGAACACGGCCCGCTGGCCGTTCATAAGAAAGCTTTCGTGAGTAGCCATGGTCGACAAACTGACGCATCTGAAACAGCTGGAGGCGGAAAGCATCCACATCATCCGCGAGGTGGCCGCCGAGTTCGACAACCCGGTGATGCTGTACTCCATCGGTAAAGACTCCGCCGTGATGCTGCATCTGGCACGCAAGGCGTTCTTCCCGGGCAAACTGCCGTTTCCGGTGATGCACGTCGACACTCGCTGGAAATTCCAGGAGATGTACAAGTTCCGCGACAAGATGGTCGAAGAGCTGGGCCTGGACCTGATCACTCACATCAACCCCGATGGCGTGGCGCAGAACATCAACCCGTTCACCCACGGCAGCGCCAAGCACACCGACATCATGAAGACCGAGGGCCTGAAACAGGCACTCGACAAGCATGGTTTCGACGCCGCGTTCGGCGGTGCCCGTCGCGATGAGGAGAAGTCCCGCGCCAAGGAGCGTGTGTACTCGTTCCGCGACAGCAAGCATCGCTGGGACCCGAAGAATCAGCGTCCGGAGCTGTGGAACGTCTACAACGGCAAGGTCAACAAGGGCGAATCCATTCGTGTATTCCCGTTGTCGAACTGGACCGAACTGGACATCTGGCAGTACATCTACCTCGAAGGCATCCCGATCGTGCCGCTGTACTTCGCCGCCGAGCGTGAAGTGATCGAGAAGAACGGCACGCTGATCATGATCGACGACGACCGTATCCTCGAACACCTGTCCGACGAGGACAAGGCACGCATCGTCAAAAAGAAAGTGCGTTTCCGTACCCTTGGCTGCTACCCGTTGACGGGCGCGGTGGAGTCCGAGGCTGAAACCCTCACGGACATCATTCAGGAAATGCTCCTGACGCGAACTTCCGAGCGCCAGGGCCGGGTCATCGACCACGATGGCGCAGGCTCGATGGAAGACAAGAAACGTCAGGGTTATTTCTAAGGGGTTGTCATGTCGCACCAATCTGATTTGATCAGCGAGGACATCCTCGCCTACCTGGGCCAGCACGAGCGTAAAGAGCTGCTGCGCTTTTTGACCTGCGGTAATGTCGATGACGGCAAGAGCACCCTGATCGGGCGCCTGCTGCACGACTCCAAGATGATCTACGAAGATCACCTGGAAGCCATCACCCGCGATTCGAAGAAAGTCGGCACCACCGGTGACGACATCGACCTGGCATTGCTGGTCGACGGCCTGCAGGCCGAGCGTGAACAGGGCATCACCATCGATGTTGCCTACCGCTATTTTTCCACCGCCAAACGCAAATTCATCATCGCCGACACCCCTGGCCATGAGCAGTACACCCGCAACATGGCCACCGGTGCGTCCACCTGTGACCTGGCGATCATCCTGGTCGACGCCCGTTACGGCGTGCAGACCCAGACCCGTCGCCACAGCTTCATCGCCTCGTTGCTCGGCATCAAGCACATCGTCGTCGCCATCAACAAGATGGACCTGAAAGACTTCGATGAAGGCGTGTTCGAGTCGATCAAGGCCGACTACCTGAAGTTCGCCGAAGGCTTGAAGATGAAGCCGACCAGCATGCACTTCGTGCCGATGTCTGCCCTCAAGGGCGACAACGTGGTGAACAAGTCCGAGCGCTCGCCTTGGTACAAAGGCCAGTCGCTGATGGAAATCCTCGAGACCGTGGAAGTGGCGGGCGACCGCAACTTCACCGATCTGCGTTTCCCGGTGCAGTACGTCAACCGTCCGAACCTGAACTTCCGCGGTTTCGCTGGCACCCTCGCCAGCGGCATCGTGCACAAGGGCGACGAAGTGGTGGTTCTGCCGTCGGGCAAGAGCAGCCGCGTCAAATCCATCGTCACCTTCGAAGGTGAGCTGGAGCAGGCCGGCCCGGGTCAAGCGGTGACGCTGACCATGGAAGACGAAATCGACATCTCCCGCGGCGACCTGCTGGTGCATGCCGACAACGTGCCGCCGGTCACCGACAGCTTCGAAGCGATGCTGGTGTGGATGGCTGAAGAGCCGATGCTGCCGGGCAAGAAATACGACATCAAACGTGCGACCAGTTATGTGCCGGGCTCGATCGCCAGCATCGTCAACAAGGTCGACGTGAACACCCTCGAAGAAGGCCCGGCGAGCGCGTTGCAGCTCAACGAAATCGGCAAGGTGAAGATCGCGCTCGACGCGCCGATCGCCCTCGACGGTTACGACAGCAACCGCACCACTGGCGCGTTCATCGTCATCGATCGTCTGACCAATGGCACCGTCGGCGCCGGCATGATCATCGCTCAGCCAGTGGCTCACGGGACTGCCTCGCACCACGGCAAACTGGCTCACGTTGCCACTGAGGAACGTGCCCAGCGCTTCGGCCAGCAGCCGGCTACCGTGTTGTTCAGCGGCCTGTCGGGCGCGGGCAAGAGCACGCTGGCCTATGCGGTCGAGCGCAAGCTGTTCGACATGGGCCGTGCGGTGTTTGTGCTGGATGGTCAGAATCTGCGTCACGACCTGAACAAGGGGCTGCCGCAGGATCGTGCTGGCCGTACTGAGAACTGGCGGCGTGCTGCGCATGTGGCGCGTCAGTTCAACGAGGCTGGTCTGTTGACCCTGGCGGCGTTTGTTGCGCCGAGTGCTGAAGGTCGCGAACAGGCCAAGGATCTGATCGGTAAGGAGCGTCTGCTGACGGTTTATGTGCAGGCTTCGCCGGCGGTGTGTGCCGAGCGTGATCCGCAGGGCTTGTATGCTGCGGGTGGCGATAATATTCCGGGTGAGTCGTTCCCATATGACGTGCCGCTGAATGCTGATCTGGTGATCGACACGCAGTCGCTGTCGTTGGAAGAAAGCGTTAAGCAAGTGCTGGATCTGCTGCGTCAGCGTGGCGCGATTTAAGCGTTAGCTGGAAATGAAGAGCCCGTGGATGAGTGATCATCGGCGGGCTTTTTTATTGGGGGGTATTTGGTTTTTGGCGGTGGCGGCCTTTGGGCCGACCATGCTCTTGGGTTTTGGGGGTATATCCGTTGCTGCGGTAACGGCTGCTTGGGGTTCCGCCCTTACGGCGGGTCACTTTTTCCAGACGCCGAAAAAGTAACCAAAAAGGCTTGCTCCTGCGTTCGGCCCGCTCGCTGGGGCTCGGGGTGCCTTCGCTGCGGGATTGATCCGGGCGCAGCGCCTACGGTTTGCTTCGCTGCACCTCCTCTCGCTGTGTTTGGCTGCGCCAAACGGTCGCTGCGCTCCCACCCCCGGATCAATCCCTCCGCTCAGCCTTCCGACGTCGCCTGTGGATCAAGATCAAGATCAAGAGCGACAGCCGAGCTTGCGCTCATCCTGGAGTGGGGCGGCATGCGCCGCGTGCGGGTTGTACTTATCTTCCCTGTAGGAGCTGCCGCAGGCTGCGATCTTTTGATCTTGATTTTGTGGGAGCTGGCTTGCCAGCGATGGCGGCCTGACAGCCGACCAGTCTCCAACTGACCACACCCGATCCAACTGTAGGAGTGAGCCTGCTCGCGATAGCGGTGTGTCATTCAACATTGGGAGTGGCTGATCCACCGCTATCGCGAGCAGGCTCACTCCTACAGGGGATTAGCGTTTGCCTGCGAATTCTCGGTGCATCTGTTCCAGCAGCGCATCCTTGTCCTGCCACAGCTGGTTGATCCAGCCCTGGAATTGCAGGCGATATTCGCCGTCCTGGTCGTAGTTCTTGCCGATGAATGCCGGGGGGATTTTCAGTTCTTCAAAGTGCACCACCACGTCGCGCACGTTGCCGCACAGCAGATCCCAGAAACCCGGGCGCCCGCCCGGGTAGTGAATGGTCACGTTGACGATCGACTCCAACTGTTCGCCCATGGCATCGAGCACAAACGCGATGCCGCCGGCCTTGGGTTTGAGCAGGTATTTGAACGGTGACTGCTGTTGCGCATGTTTGCCTTCGGTGAAGCGTGTGCCTTCGACGAAGTTGAAAATCCCCACCGGGTTGTTGCGGAATTTCGCGCAGGTCTTGCGCGTGGTTTCGAGGTCTTTGCCTTTCTTTTCCGGGTGCTTTTCCAGGTAGGCCTTGGAGTAGCGCTTCATGAACGGGAAGCCCAGCGCCCACCACGCCAGACCGATCACCGGGACCCAGATCAGCTCCTGCTTGAGGAAGAATTTCAGTGGCTGGATACGGCGGTTGAGTACGTATTGCAGCACCAGGATGTCGACCCAGCTCTGGTGGTTGCTGGTGATCAGGTACGAGTGTTGGTAGTCCAGACCTTGCAGGCCGCTGATGTGCCAGCGCGTGCGGCGCACCAGGTTCATCCAGGCTTTGTTGTTGCTGATCCACGCTTCGTGGGTGTGGCTCATCAGCCACAGTGAGGCGCGGCGGGCGAGGTCGAAGGGCAGCACTTTGATCAGCGCCACGCAGAACAGGAACGAGCACAGCAGAATCGTATTGAGCGCCAACAGCAGCGCGGCGATCAAGCCGCGAATCGGGGCGGGCAGGAAGTCCAGCATTTACACATCCATAGGTCGGTTGGCGGCTTGGATCGCGGTCAGGGCGATGGTGTAGACGATGTCGTCGACCTGCGCGCCGCGCGGCAGATCGTTCACCGGTTTGCGCAGGCCTTGCAGCATCGGGCCGAGGCTGACGCAGTCGGCGCTGCGCTGCACGGCTTTGTGGGTGGTGTTGCCGGTGTTCAGGTCGGGGAACACGAACACCGTGGCGCGACCGGCCACCTGGCTGTTCGGTGCCAGTTGCCGGGCGACGTCTGCGTTGGCAGCGGCGTCGTATTGCAGCGGGCCGTCGATCAGCAGCGAATGCTGTTGCTCGTGGGCGAGCAGGGTGGCTTCGCGGACTTTCTCGACTTCTTCGCCGCTGGCCGATTCGCCGCTGGAGTAACTGATCATCGCCACGCGCGGGGTGATGCCGAATGCGGCAGCCGAGTCGGCGCTTTGCAGGGCGATCTCGGCCAGTTCTGTTGCGCTCGGGTGCGGGTTCATCACGCAGTCGCCGTAGACCAGCACTTCTTCGGGGAACAGCATGAAGAACACCGACGACACCAGCGTGCAGCCCGGTGCGGTCTTGATCAGTTGCAGGGCCGGGCGGATGGTGTTGGCGGTGGTGTTGATCACGCCCGAGACCAGACCGTCGACCTCATCCAGCGCGAGCATCATGGTGCCGATCACCACGGTGTCTTCCAGTTGCTGTTCGGCCATCGGTGCGTTGAGACTTTTGCTTTTGCGCAGGGCGACCATCGGCTCGATGTAGCGCTCGCGGATCAGATCCGGATCGAGAATCTCCAGCCCCGGCGGCAACTCGATACCTTGCGCGCGGGCCACCGCCTCGACGTCCTCGGGTTTGGCCAGCAACACGCAACGGGCGATGCCGCGCTCCTGGCAGATTGCTGCCGCTTGCACGGTGAGCGGCTCGCTGCCTTCGGGCAGGACGATACGTTTGTTCGCCGACTGCGCCCGTTGAATCAGTTGATAGCGGAATACCGCGGGTGACAGGCGCATTTCCCGCGGCGTGCCGCAGCGTTGATGCAGCCACTTGGCGTCGAGGTGGCTGGCGACGAAGTCGGTGATGATCTCCGCGCGCTCGCGGTCATCAATGGGGATTTCCTTGTTCAGGCCATTGAGCAGGTTGGCGGTGTCGTAGGAGCCGGTGCTCACCGACAACACTGGCAGACCGGCCTGCAACGCGCCACGGCACAAGTCCATGATGCGCGGATCGGGCAGGGTGTCGCTGGTCAGCAACAGCCCGGCCAACGGTACGCCGTTCAACGCCGCGAGGCTGACCGCGAGAATGATGTCGTCGCGGTCACCCGGGGTCACCACCAGCACGCCGGGTTTGAGCAGTTCCACGGTGTTGCGCATGGTACGGGCGCAGATGATGATTTTGGTCATGCGCCGGGTTTCGTAATCGCCGGCGTTGAGCACCTGCGCGCCCATCAGGTCGGCGACGTCACGGGTGCGCGGTGCGTTGAGTTCGGGCTGGAACGGAATGCAGCCGAGCAGGCGGAAATCACCGCTGCGCAACAGCGGCGAATGCTCCTTCAGACGTGTGGCGAAGGCGTCCATGCTTTCATCGGTCTTGACCTTGTTGAGGATCACGCCGAGGACTTTCGGGTCTTTCGGGCCGCCGAACAGCTGCGCCTGCAATTCGACGCGGCCGGAGAGTTCGGCGAGCACTTCGTTTTCCGGCGCCGAGACCAGAATCACCTCGGCATCCAGGCTCTTGGCCAGGTGCAGGTTGACCCGCGCTGCGTAACTGGCGCTGCGGGTCGGTACCATGCCTTCGACCACCAGCACGTCTTTACCGATGGCGGCTTGCTGATAAAGGGCGATGATTTCTTCGAGCAACTCATCGAGCTGGCCGTCGCCGAGCATCCGCTCGACGTGGGCCAGGCCCAGTGGCTGCGGCGGTTTCAGGCCGTGGGTGCGCGCCACCAGTTCGGTGGAACGCTCAGGGCCGGTATCGCCCGGATGCGGCTGGGCAATCGGTTTGAAGAAGCCGACTTTCAGACCGGCCCGCTCCAGGGTACGCACCAGCCCGAGGCTGATGGAGGTCAGACCCACGCCAAAATCGGTGGGCGCGATAAAAAAAGTTTGCATGCGGATTCTCTAAGGGTGCATGGCAATGGTGGCGATCTATACGTGACCGCCTACCGCAATTCAGTCGCCAAGGTTATCGCTAACCGAGCCTTGTGCGCACCAACCGCAGGCAAAGGGTTGGCCTATTTTTTCAATACGTTGCGCCGGATCGAGAACCCAGGCTCGTGATTGCCACGGCGGCTGGTGACGCAGGTGCTGGGTGTGGCCACAGGAAAGCTCGGCCACCCAGTGACCGTCTTCATCCTGATGGAAGCCGGTGAGCGTCGAATCCCGTTTGTCCGGGTTGTGTTCGCTTTCGCGCGATTGCTTCGCTAAACTTGGCCTTTCTATATTCTTATGCAAAAGGTCTCGCCCCATGCTGATCGCCGCCAATAAGGCTGTCTCCATCGACTATACCCTGACCAACGACGCTGGTGAGGTCATCGACAGCTCCGCCGGCGGCGCTCCGCTGGTCTACCTGCAAGGCGCAGGCAACATCATCCCGGGCCTGGAAAAAGCTCTGGAAGGCAAAGCTGTTGGTGACGAGCTGGAAGTTTCCGTTGAGCCGGAAGACGCTTACGGCGAATACGCTGCTGAACTGGTCAGCACCCTGAGCCGCAGCATGTTCGAAGGCGTTGACGAGCTGGAAGTCGGCATGCAGTTCCACGCTTCGGCGCCGGACGGCCAGATGCAGATCGTGACCATCCGTGACCTGGACGGCGACGACGTCACCGTCGACGGTAACCACCCACTGGCCGGTCAGCGCCTGAACTTCAAAGTGAAGGTTGTTGCCGTTCGTGATGCCAGCCAGGAAGAAGTCGCTCATGGCCACGTCCATGGCGAAGGTGGCCATCACCACTGATTTTCTGCGCTAAGCTTCGAGTACTGGAGAGGCGCCTGCGGGCGCCTTTTTAGTCCGCGGCTGTCCTTGGTGGCCTCGCCAAGTGGCTGTTTCGAGTAGAACACGGGAATCCCTGGAGTACGTCATGAGTGCTTTTCACGACCTTAAGTTGACAGCCCTGGATGGTCAGGAGCTACCGCTGGCGCCTTTCAAGGGCCGAGTCGTGCTGGTGGTCAACGTCGCCTCCAAATGCGGCTTGACCCCACAGTACGCGGCACTGGAAAACCTCTATCAGCAATTCAAAGACAAAGGCTTCAGTGTGCTGGGCCTGCCGTGCAATCAGTTTGCCGGTCAGGAGCCAGGTACCGAACAGCAAATCCAGGAGTTCTGCAGCCTGAACTATGGTGTGACGTTTCCGTTGTCGAGCAAGCTTGAAGTCAACGGCCATGATCGTCATCAGCTGTACCGCTTGCTGGCGGGCGAGGGCGCAGAGTTTCCGGGGGATATCACCTGGAACTTCGAGAAATTCCTGCTCGGCAAGGATGGCCGGGTATTGGCGCGATTCTCGCCGCGCACGCCGCCGGATGATCCGACCATTGTCCACGCGATTGAAAAAGCGCTGGGCTGAAACACAAAAATCGCAGCCATCGAGCTGCGATTTTTTTTGCCTGACTTTTGACCCTTAATCATTCAGATCAATAGTGCTGTTCAAAGGCGCTGACTGTTCATATTATCGCCGTCATAAAGTCATTACCTGTGGAGCCTTCCAATGCCGGTTCAAGCCCTGTTCAAACCGTTCCACCTCGGTGCCCTCGAACTGCCGACCCGTGTGGTCATGGCGCCGATGACCCGCTCGTTTTCCCCAGGTGGCGTGCCTAATTCCAAAGTGATCGAGTACTACCGTCGCCGCGCTGCGGCCGGTGTTGGTCTGATCATCACCGAAGGCACCACCGTCGGTCACAAGGCTTCCAACGGTTACCCGAATGTGCCGCAGTTCTTCGGCGAAGCGCCACTGGCCGGCTGGAAGAAGGTGGTTGATGCGGTACACGCTGAGGGCGGCAAGATCGTTCCGCAACTGTGGCATGTCGGCAGCGTGCGCCGCATCGGCACCGAGCCGGACGCCAGCGTCCCGGCTTACGGCCCGACGGAAAAACTCAAGGATGGTCAGGTCGTGGTGCACGGCATGACCAAACAGGACATTCAAGACGTGATCGGTGCTTTCGCCCAAGCGGCGAAGGATGCGCAAAGCATCGGCATGGACGGCGTGGAAATCCACGGCGCCCACGGCTATCTGATCGACCAGTTCTTCTGGGAAGGCAGCAACCAGCGCACCGATGAATACGGCGGCAGCCTGGCCAACCGTTCGCGGTTCGCCATCGAGTTGATTCAAGCGGTGCGCGCGGCAGTCGGTGAAGGCTTCCCGATCATCTTCCGTTTTTCGCAGTGGAAGCAGCAGGATTACACCGCGCGTCTGGTGCAGACCCCGGAGGCGCTGGGCGAATTCCTCAAGCCGTTGGCCGACGCTGGGGTGGACATTTTCCACTGCTCGACGCGGCGTTTTTGGGAGCCTGAATTTGATGGTTCCGAGCTGAACCTGGCGGGCTGGACGCGCAAGCTGACCGGCAAACCGACCATCACCGTGGGCAGCGTCGGTCTGGACGGCGAGTTCCTGCAGTTCATGGTCAACACCGATAAAGTCGCGCAACCGGCGAGCCTGGAGAAACTGCTGGAGCGTCTGAACAACGACGAATTCGATCTGGTGGCGGTAGGCCGTGCGCTGCTGGTGGATCCGGACTGGGCGCTGAAAGTCCGTGAAGGGCGTGAGCAGGATATTCTGCCGTTCAGCCGTGAGGCGTTGATGACCCTGGTTTAAGCGTCGCCATTACCGACCCCTTCGCGAGCAAGCCCGCTCCCACATTTTGAAATGCATTCCAAATGTGGGAGCGGGCTTGCTCGCGAAGAGGGCATCAGAGTCGACGATATCTAAGGCAATGCCTGCGCATTCGGCACCACCTGCTCCCACATTTTGAAATGCATTCCAAATGTGGGAGCGGGCTTGCTCGCGAAGAGGGCATCAGAGTCGACGATTATCTAAGGCAATGTCTGCGCATTCGGCAACACCTGCTCCCGCACACACGCCCCACGCAAATGCTTTTCAAACTGCTCGATGATCGCTGCCCAGCCCTGGCGACTGGCATGCTGCCGCGCATTCAGACGCACACAGCGCAAGCGCTCGTCCTCTTCCAATAACCACGCCGCCGCATCGCAGAACGCTTCCTCATCACCGGGCATCGCCAGCACGCCGTTGTAGCCGTGACGGATGTGCTGCGCCGCCGCAGCCTGATCGTAAGCCACCACCCCCAGACCGGACGCCAGTGCTTCAAGCACCACGTTGCCGAAGGTTTCGGTCATGCTCGGAAACAGAAAGATATCGCCGGACGCATAGTGCGCCGCCAGCGCTTCGCCGCGTTGTGAACCACAGAAGATCGCCTGCGGGATTTGCTGTTCCAGCGCCAGACGTTGCGGTCCGTCGCCGACCACGATCAGCTTCAGATTGCGCTGTGGATAAGTGCTGCACAGGGTGTCGAAGCAGCGCTTGAGCAGGCCGAGGTTCTTCTCCGGGGCCAGACGTCCGACGTGAATCACCGCGATGTCCTGCTCGGACAAACCCCATTGTTCACGCAAGCCGTTCAGGCGCTTGGCCGGGTGAAACAACTGGCTGTCCACGCCACGGGACAGCAGGGCGAGGCGATCGAAATGCCGACGCTCCAGTTCCAGGCGCTGACTGACACTGGGCACCAGGGTCATCGCCGAGCGGTTGTGAAACCAGCGCAGATAATGCGTGAGCAAGCGCGTCAGCAAACTCAGCCCGTACTGATTGGTGTACTGTTGAAAATTGGTGTGAAAGCCACTGACCACCGAGATCCCCAGACGTCGCGCCGCGCGCAAGGCCGACAAACCGAGCGGCCCTTCGGTGGCGATGTACAGCACATCCGGGCGCTGGCGTTTCCAGCGCCGCAGCAGCTTGTGCATCGACGACTGACCCCATTGCAGACCGGGATAACCCGGCAATGGCCAGCCCCGGCACAACAGCAAGGCATCGTCCTCGACGCGCTGCGGATCGCCCGCCTGACGCGGGCGCACCAGCTCCACCTGATGCCCACGCGCGCGCAAGCCATCGCACAAGCGGCCAAGGGTATTGGCCACCCCGTTGATTTCCGGTGGGAAGGTTTCGCTGATCAGGGTGATATGCAGAGCTGTCGTCATGACCTCAGTGTCGGCTGAGGCCATGTCGTGCTTGTGACGTTCGGATGATGGATTTGTGACTGGCTGTCTGGGAGCGGCCTAGCGCTGCGTGACGAGGTTCTCCGCACCCCGTTCACGCACCCAGAACAATGTTGCCCCGGCCACAGCGGCCGGCATCATCAGAATGTTGACCACTGGAATCAGCAGCGCCAGATAGACGATCCCGCCAAAACTCATGCTCTGCCAGCGCTTCTGTCGCAGCCAGGCGAGCATCTCGTTCCAGCCGAGCTTGTGGTTGTCCGCAGGGTAGTCGATGTACTGGATCGCCATCATCCACACGCCGAACAGCAGCCACAGCGGCGCGGCGACGATGTTCACCACCGGGATGAACGAGAGGATGAACAGGCCGATCGCCCGGGGCAGGAAGTAGCCAAGTTTGCGCATTTCCCGGGCGAGGGTACGCGGGATCATCGCGATCAGTTCGCCCCAGCTGAAGGCCGGGAAGTCGTCGGTGCCGCGCACCACCACTTCGACTTTTTCCGCGAGGAAACCGTTGAACGGCGCGGCGATCACGTTAGCGAGCATGGTGAAGGTGAAGAACACCATCAACGCCACCAGCACCACGAACAGCGGCCAGAGGATGTAGCTGAGGAAACTCAACCAGTCGGGCAGCGATGGCATCAGGCTGTCGACCCACAGGCTGAACTGATGGCCGGCCAGATAGATCAATCCGACGAACAGCACCAGGTTGATTGCCAGTGGCAGCAACACGAACAGGCGCAGGCCGGGGCTGAGAACCAGTTTGAGGCCTTCGCGCAGGTATTGCGGGCCGGACAGAACAGGTGCGGGCATAAGGTGCTCCGAGCAAGGGAAAACGCGCCGACCTTACCGGCTTTGCACTGCGTGCGAAAGCGCGGCAGAGCGATCGACATTCACTGTAACAAAGACGTCGATCTGGTCGGAGTCTGCGCATAGAGACCACCTATGAGCTGGATTGTTAAACCGTATTTCCTTAATCTTGCCCCCCTCGATACGCTGCACCCAACTTTTTACAGGACTGTCGAGCTCATGCCTTCCCCAAGGTTATCCACAGTCCTTTTTTATTCCCGCCGGCAGTCCGGCGTTCCGCGCCAGTCTTTCGGCTCGGTCAACAGGAGCAGGTCATGTCTGAAGTCCGTCATTCGCGAGTGATTATTCTCGGTTCCGGCCCTGCCGGTTACAGCGCCGCGGTCTACGCCGCCCGTGCCAACCTCAAGCCACTGCTGATCACCGGCATGCAGGCTGGCGGTCAATTGACCACCACCACCGAAGTCGACAACTGGCCAGGCGACGTTCACGGCCTGACCGGTCCGGCGCTGATGGAGCGGATGCGCGAGCACGCCGAGCGCTTTGAAACCGAGATCGTTTTCGATCACATCAACGCCGTGGACTTCGCTGCCAAGCCATACACCCTGACCGGCGACAGCGCGACTTACACCTGCGACGCCCTGATCATCGCCACCGGCGCCAGCGCTCGTTACCTGGGCCTGCCGTCGGAAGAAGCGTTCATGGGCAAAGGCGTTTCGGCCTGCGCGACCTGCGACGGTTTCTTCTACCGCAACAAGCCAGTGGCTGTGGTCGGCGGTGGCAACACCGCTGTTGAGGAAGCACTGTACCTGGCCAATATCGCCAGCACCGTGACCCTGATCCACCGTCGGGAAACCTTCCGCGCCGAAAAGATCCTGATCGACAAGCTCAACGCCCGTGTGGCCGAAGGCAAGATCATCCTCAAGTTGAACGCCAACCTCGACGAAGTGCTGGGCGACAACATGGGCGTGACCGGTGCGCGTCTGAAGAACAACGACGGCAGCTTCGACGAAATCAAGGTCGACGGCGTATTCATCGCGATCGGCCACACTCCGAACACTTCGCTGTTCGAAGGCCAGTTGACCCTGAAAGACGGTTACCTGGTGGTGCAGGGCGGCCGTGACGGCAACGCGACTGCAACCAGCGTCGAAGGCATCTTCGCTGCTGGTGACGTGGCCGACCACGTTTACCGTCAGGCCATCACCTCGGCTGGCGCCGGCTGCATGGCGGCACTGGACACCGAGCGTTACCTGGACGGTCTGCAGAACGCTTCGTTCTAAATTGCAGACACAAAAAAACCGGCTTCGGCCGGTTTTTTTTATGCCCGTATTTCCGCTACACCGCATAACCCTGTGGGAGCGGGCTTGCTCGCGAAAGCGGTGTGCCAGACAAAGAAAAGTCGCTTGGCACGGCGCCTTCGCGAGCAAGCCCGCTCCCACAGGGGATGGCGTTGTCTATGGGAATCAGCGACGGGTCAGGGGCTGCGTTTCGAACTTCACGCCGGCCATACCGTGCTTGATCAGCGCGCGAATATTGCCGTGGTCGCTGCCTTCAGGCGTCGCCACCACCGAGCGATAATGCTCGCCGAATGCCAGCAGCGCTTCTTCATCGCTCAGGCCTTCCAGCAGTGCCAGGCCCAAGGTCTTGCACGAACCTTCATTCTGCCCGGCGGCGTTTTCCACGCCACCGTTGTTGAACGCTTGAGGCTGATAGTCGTAACCAGCGGCGATGAACGCCAGGGTGTCGGCGAAAGCGTGTTCGCCGCTTTTGAGGCTGGCGCGCAGGGTGTTCAGATCACTCATTGGGTTTTCCTTTGGCGAACGCCGCTTGTTGCTCGGCGCTGGCTTCTTGCTGATATTGGGCTTTCCACTCGGCGTAAGGCATGCCGTAAACCACTTCGCGTGCGTCATCGAGGCTGACCTCGATCTGCTGCTCATCGGCGGCAGCCTTGTACCACTTGGACAGGCAGTTGCGGCAGAACCCGGCGAGGTTCATCAGGTCGATGTTCTGCACGTCCTTGCGGCTGTCCAGGTGAGCGACCAGCCGGCGGAAGGCGGCGGCTTCGAGTTCGAGGCGTTGTTGCTCGGTCATGATGGGCTCTGTGCAGTCTATTCGTGGCGCGGATGATAAAAGTCTGGCGCGCGATGCGCCAGACATGCTCAGCGGCTGGCGGCGAGGGTGATCGACACCGACTCGGCAAACCGCAGCGCATGCGGCTTGTCGACTTCGACTTCGGCGTACAGCACCGCGGTATTGGTCATCACCAGGTCCAGCAATTCCTGGGTCAGGCGTTCGAGCAGCGCAAAGCGATTGCCCTCGACGTGGGCGATGATCGCCTTGGTGATGGTGCGATAGTTCAGCGCGTGGTCGATGTCGTTGTCGCGCACCGCTTCCTGCGCGGCGTACTGGATGGTGAGGTTGATCAGCACATCCTGCTTGTTGAGGATCTCGTCCTCGTTGATCCCGATAAAGGTGCGCAAGCGCAGATCCTTGACCCGGATGCGCGCCATTCCCGGTTGAAGTTGTGACATTTACTTGCTCCGTCCAATCAATTGCAGGAACTCCTGGCGGGTGTTGCTCGACTCGCGAAAGGCGCCGAGCATGACCGAGGTGTTCATGGTCGAATTCTGTTTCTCGACACCGCGCATCATCATGCACATGTGCCGGGCCTCGATGACCACCGCGACGCCGGCGGCATCGGTGACCTGTTGCACCGCATCGGCAATCTGCCGGGTGAGGTTTTCCTGAATCTGCAGGCGCCGGGCGAACATGTCCACCAGCCGCGCGATCTTCGACAGCCCCAGCACCTTGCCTGTCGGAATATAAGCCACATGGGCCTTGCCGATGAAGGGCAGCAGGTGATGTTCGCATAACGAGTAGAGCTCGATGTCGGCGACGATGATCATCTCGTCGCTGTCGGAAGCGAACAGCGCGCCATTGACGATCTTATCCACACTCTGTTCGTAGCCGTGACACAGATACTGCATGGCTTTCGCCGCGCGCAGCGGCGTGTCGAGCAAGCCTTCGCGGTCGGGATCTTCGCCGAGGCCGATGAGGATCTCGCGGTAATTCTCGGGCAGGGAACGGGTCATGGCAGATCCTCGCGCAGCAACTTATTTGACGTGACGTCCGCCGTTGACGGTCAGGGTCGTGCCGGTGACATAGGGGTTGTCGAGCAGATAGCGCAGGCTCTGGTAGATCACTTCGCTGCCGGGCTCGATGCCCAGCGCGGATTTGGCCAGCGCCTTGGCGCGGTACGCCGCGTCGTCGTCGGGATTGAACAATAGCAGGGCCGGTGCGATGCCGTTGACCTTGATTGCCGGCGCATAGCGCGCGGCGAAGGACAGGGTCAGGCTGTCGAGCCCGGCCTTGCTGGCACAATAACCGATGTGTTTGCTGCTGCCCTTGTGCGTGACATCGTCGCTGATGTGGATGATGTCGGCCGGGGTAGAGCGCTTGAGCAGGTCGGCGCAGTGCAGATTGATCAGGTACGGCGCGAGCATGTGCACATTGAGCATGCGCGAGAAGGCTTCGGCTTCACTGCCCGGGGTTTCCGCCAGCCATTCGGAGGCGTTGTGCACGATGGCGCGCAGGCTATCGGTGCGGGTCTTCAGTTCATCGATGAAGGCAAGGATGGCAGCTTCGCTGGAAAAGTCCGCGAACACGCCGATAGCGCCCAGATCCTGCAGGGTTTGCACGCCGGGACGTTCGCTGCGGTAGGTAAAGATGACCCGATGGCCGTCCTCAAGCAAACGCTGCGCGCAGTGCAGACCGACACGCTGGCCGGCACCGGTGATGAGGATCGGGGCGGAAGAAGTGGTCATGAACGGCTCGCGTCGCGGTGGGAGTAAAAACTATAACAGTGACGCGGGGTCCCCACCTATCGCAAGACGGGTGCTGTGCTTTTGTGGGAGCCGGGCTTGCTCGCGAAGGCGGTGTGCCAGGCACGGATGCATCAACTGACACGACGCTTTCGCGAACAAGCCCGCTCCCACATGGGCTCTCAGCGGTTTTGAGACACTGGTTCAACAGGCAGTCGAGGTGCTGGAACACTGTTCAACCAGTTGGCCAGCAACCGCGTCGACAACGGGATAAAGAAATACACCATCAATGGCGTCAGGCACGCCGTGCTGATCAACACCCGCGGCAGCAGGCTCATCTCGCCCAGCAGCGGCCCGAGGACAAAGTTGAACAGCAGTGACACTGGGAAGAACGCCAGCCAGATCGCCACGGCCTGTTTCCAGCGCGGTGGCCGTTGACCGGCCGCGCCGAACCAGCCTTCGATGCCGCTGACGCGGTGTTCTTTGGGGTGTGCAAACAGATCGCTGCCACGGGCCAGCCACGCGGTACGCGAGGCCGAGTGCTCCCAGGCGTGCAGGGTCTGCTCGTCGACGAAGCGGAAAATGATCTGGAATTCGTTGTCACCGGGTGGCGGAGCGAGCACGCCGGAACCCAGGTAACCGGGAAAGTCTGTGGCCAGTTGTTCGCCTTCGCGCAGCCAGGTCATCAGGTCCTGATAGCGGCCGTCGGCGACGCGACGCGCAACCATCAGCGTGACGGGGGAAGTAGACATTATGTATCTCCGTATTCCGAGTGCGTCGCTCCGGGTAGGAACTTCGCAATACGCAGGCGGGGGTAGGAGCCTGCGCTTTTCAACAAGCAAGGATTATTCCTGATTTTCGTGATTAAACCAGAGACATTCGTCGCAGATCATTGCTTGAACGCTGATGGGGCATCGGATATAGAATGGGATCCAAGAACCATCAAGGACATTGATCGGACAATGCCTGTCAAAACGGACATTCACCCTGCCTCGCAGGCCTCTGTCGCGCTCGAGCGTGAAGAGCTGTTTCCCATTCGTGAGGTTTCGCGGCTGACGGGCGTGAATCCCGTCACCCTACGTGCATGGGAGCGTCGCTACGGGTTGATTCAACCAACGCGCACCGAAAGCGGGCATCGTCTGTATTCGATGACCGAAATCGAGCGTGTGCGCAGCATTGTCGACTGGATTGATCGCGGCGTGGCCGTGAGCAAGGTCGGCAAGATCCTCGCCAGGACCGAGCCGTTGAAAGCCTTGGCCCATATCATTTCCGATGATCTGGTACAGGCTGATTACGCGCAGTGGCAGCAGCAGGTGCAACTCGCCGTCAGTTCATTTGACGACCGGGCGCTGGATCAGGTCTACAACCAGATCTTCTCGTCCTACGCGTTGCCGGTGGTGTTTCACGACATCCTCATGCCTTTGTGGCTGCAGATGCTGCAGCGCCAGGACGCCTTCGGCCAGACCAGCGAGTGGCTGTTTTTCGATGGATTTCTGCGGGCGCGGGTCTTGCAGCGCATCGTCGCGCTGCGCGGCACGCAGCCGCGCAAAGTGGTCGTCAGCGCGCTGGCCGGTCAGTGCCGGGAGCTCGAGTTGCTGGTCGCCGCGTTGTTTCTCAGTGGCAATGACGCCGGGGTGCGGGTGCTGACCACCGGTCAGCCATTCGATGAGTTGGCGCTGGTGTGCGAGCGGATCAAGCCGCAGGCGCTGGTGCTGTTTTCCAATCACGCTCCGACAGCCGATTTGCCGCGACGGTTGAACCGTCTGGCTTTGAGCCTCGATTGTCAGGTGATGCTGGCCGGTGATACCGCGGATCTGGCGCAGGACAGCCTGGCGGGTTCTTCGATTGGTTGTCTGGGCAACGAAGGGGCGACAATGCGTCAGCGCATGACGCAGTTTCTCGCGGGCAAACTGGATACGTGAATTTCAGGTGTGCAGAGCAGGGTGGGTCAGGCGATGTTGCTGCAGGATGAACTGGCGCAGGCGTTCGGTTTCGTCGGCATCGGTCTGGCTGAGTTCATAGGCAAAGAAACCCTGCTCGGTCTCTCGCTCGAAGTTGCCACGCAGGGAGATCCGCTCATAACCTGACGGGCTGAACCACAGGGCGAAATGCCTCGGCGGTTTGGTTTTGTTGCGCATCTCCAGCAGCAGGCCTTTGTGCGATACCTCGTGAACCCACATCGCCCCCGGCTGGCCCTTGGCGTTTTCCAGTGCCACAGGTTCCTCGAGCGTCAGGCGCCATGGCCGGATCATCGGGCCGTCTTCGTAAATGCTGGGTACACCGAGACGCAGATGCAGCGCGTGGAATTCGTCCTCCACCAGATGCAGCGGGAAGGTCATTTGCTGGTTTTCGAAGTTCGCCTGAATGGTCACTTGTTCGTGAGCAGCGAGGCGCGTGAGCAGATCGCGGATTTGCGAACCACCGTTGACCAACAGGCTCGACGTCGCATCCCGCACATTAAGCTGCGGGTTATGCTGCATGGTCTGGATGAAATCCAGCTCATCCTGGGTCAGGAGTGCGTCGCGTTGCATGGCCTGGCTCGAAAGAAATAGTTACAAAGTCATTGGTGATTGTAGTTAATGACACTTAGTTCGCAGTTTTGTTTGCGCCGTTCGTCGCTTTCAAAGCTGCCAGCTCCGCCTGCAGTGCGGCGACCTCGGCTTCCAGCTGTGTCACACGTTGCTGGGCCTTGACCTGAACGGTCACATCCTTCTGTACGCCGACGAAGTAAGTCAGCCCGTCATCCGCGTTTTTCACCGTCGACAGTGACAGTTCATTCCAGAACGGCGTGCCGTCCTTGCGGTAGTTGCGCAGTGTTTCCCGACACGATCCACCGTTGCGGAGCACCTCGCGAATCCGCGCCAGGCTCGCCTGATCGCGGTCTCCGGCCTGCAGAAAACGGCAGTCCTGATAGAGGATTTCTTCGCTGGTGTAGCCGCTCAGGCGTTCGAAGGCCGGGTTTACATAGATCAGGATGTTGTCCTGCTCGCCTTCTTTCTCTGCCACCACAATTCCATCGTTCGACGCGTTGATCACCATTTGCAGCAGACTGGCATTGATCATCTGTGAATCCTTTCAGCATTGTCGATGGCTCGCATTCTAGAAGATCAATCGGCGCTGTCTATAGGCCATCAGTGTCCGTTGAGAGCCAATCGCAACTTCATCGCCCGGGCTGTTACTATCGCCGCTCTTTTTTTCAGTTTCAGGATCAGATTGATGAAAGTCGCCATCCTCTCCGGTTCGGTTTACGGCACCGCCGAAGAAGTCGCCCGCCACGCCCAGAATCTGCTGAAAGAAGCCGGTTTTGAAACCTTCTACAACCCGCGCGCCAGCCTGGCCGATATCCAGGCGTTTGGCCCTGAAGCCTTTCTCGCGGTGACCTCGACCACTGGCATGGGCGAGTTGCCGGATAACCTCATGCCGCTGTATTCGACAATTCGCGATCAATTGCCAATGGCCTGGCGCGGCTTGCCCGGCGCGGTGATCGGTTTGGGCGATGCCAGTTACGGCGATACGTTCTGCGGCGGCGGCGAACTGATGCGCGAGTTGTTCGCCGAGCTGGGCGTGCGCGAAGTGCAGGACATGCTGCGTCTGGACGCCAGCGAAAGCGTGACTCCGGAAGCCGATGCCGAGCCATGGCTGGCGCAACTGATCGCCACGCTCAGGGGCTGATCGCGCGCTCGCGCAGCAAGGCCAGCCAGGCCTGCGCGGCTTTCGACAGGTAGGCGCCCTGACGCCAGATGAACGCGATGTCCCAGCGCAGATAATCCGGTGCGCGCAACGTCAGGCGCACCACGCCCGGACGCTCCAGTGCCCTGGCGACCACGCTGGGCAGCAGCACCACGCCTTGCCCGGCGGCAACCAGTGCCACGAGAAAGTCCGCCTGGCCGCTGCGCCCACCCTCTTTAGGGGTGAAACCCATTTGCTGGCAGGCCTGCAATAACCGGTCATTGAGCACGAAACTGCGCTGGTACAGCAGGAACGGCGTGTCGGCCAACTCCTCAAGAGCAATCTCGCCGCGAGCCGCCAACGGATGATCCACCGGCAGCAACGCATCGAGTTTCTCGTCGCAGAACGGCTGAAAGTCGAACTGCGGATCTTTCGGCAACAGGCTGCCGCCCAACTCCAGTTCGCCGCTGAGTACCGCCTGCTCGACGTTGCGACTGCCGCCTTCAAGCAATTGAATGCTGATGTTCGGATAGCGCCGCCGATACTCGGCGAACAGTCCGGCGAATAACGCATCACTGCCCAGCAGCGGCAGACCGAGGCGCAATTCGCCGCGCGCCAGTTGGCTCAGATCATCCAGCTCACTCAGCAACTCATTGCGCAAACGCAACATGCCTTCGGCCCGCTGCAGCACCACGCTGCCCGCGGCGGTCAGGCGCAGTTGCGAGCCGAGCCGTTCGAGCAGCGGCGTGCCGAGGCTCTGCTCCAGTTGCGCGACTTGCTTGCTCACCGCCGACTGGCTGATGTGCAGGGTTTTCGCCGCCTGGGTGAAGCCACCTTGATGCATGACTTCGACAAAACTGCGCAGCTGTTTGAATTCCATGATCTGATTCCGTTTTGGAATAGTGCTGAGTCTAACAATTCGCTTCTGGGATGACAGGCCGCTTCGTAAAATAAGCCCCTGTCAGGAGCCCATCATGAAAGCCGCATCCCTCAAGTATCTTTCCCGTCTATTCGCCGAGCTGGCCGTGTTGCTCGGTCTCTACCTGCTCGGCTGCCAGATCGCCGCGTTGCTGGCTTGGCCTATTCCCGGCGGAGTCATCGGCATGGCCTTGTTGCTGCTGGCGTTCGCATTCGGCTGGGTCAAACCGGCGGCGCTGCAACTGGGGGCCGGATTGCTGATGGCCGAGATGCTGCTGTTCTTTATTCCAGCGTTGATGAGCCTGCTCGACTACGGCGCGCTGTTACGCAATGACGGCTGGCGAATTCTGTTGGTGATCGGCGCCAGTACCCTGATGGTGATGCTGGTGACTGCGTTCACCGTAGAGCTGGCTGTGCGTCTGAGGCGGTCCCATGAAGCTTGAATGGATGCCGATGTTCTGGCTCGCCTTCACTCTGCTGGCGTACCTGTTCAGTCGCTGGATTTATCGGCGCACCGGGCGCTATCTGCTGTCGCCACTGATTCTGGTGCCGGCACTGCTGCTGGCGCTCGCCGTGCCGCTGCACACCGCGTATGCCGAATATTCGAGCAACACCCATTGGTTGATGCTGGTGCTCGGGCCGGTGACGGTCGCCTTCGCCGTGCCGATCTGGCAACAGCGGCGCTTGTTGGTGCGGCACTGGTCAGCGCTGTTGCTGGGTATGCTCGCCGGCAGCGCGGCGTCGATCGCCACCTCGTTCGGACTGGCCAGGGCGCTGGCGCTGGACACCTCAGTCACGATGTCGCTGGTGCCGCGCTCGATCACCACGCCATTCGCCATGCCGTTGGCGCAGGATCTGGGCGGTGTGCCCGAGCTCACCGCGGTGTTCGTGATGTTCACTGGCGTGTTCGGCGCGATGCTCGGCGGCGTGTTGCTCAAGTGGTTGCCGCTGCGCAGTGCGCTGGCGCGTGGTGCGTTGTTTGGGGTTGGCGCGCATGGGGCCGGGGTCAGTCGGGCGCATGAAGTGGGCGGTGAGGAAGGCTCGGTGGCGGGGCTGGTGATGGTGCTGACCGGGCTGCTCAATCTGTTCGCCGCGCCTTTGTTGGCGTCGTTGCTTTGACATGGATCCAAGCTGTTTGCATTGCTGACCCGCTCAGTCATCAAGCTGGCTGGCAATGCAACTACGTGAATTGTGGGAGCTGACTAGACTGCTGACACGTGCAAAACAATAAGAACGCAGAGGTGCATACAGTGAGCGTAGCCCCCGTCCAATCGTCCCTTGATGTCAAAGACCAGGTCAGTGCCGCGGAATGGCAGACCCGGGTCGATCTGGCCGCCTGCTATCGACTGGTGGCGCTGCATGGCTGGGATGACCTGATCTTCACCCACATTTCCGCCAAGGTTCCGGGCACCGAAGACTTCCTGATCAACCCGTTCGGGTTGATGTTCCATGAGATCACCGCCTCGAGCCTGGTCAAAGTCGATCAGGCCGGCAACAAGCTCATGGACAGTCCCTACGAAATCAATCCCGCCGGTTACACCATTCACAGCGCCGTGCACGAGGTACGGCACGATGTGGTTTGTGTGCTGCATACGCACACCGCGTCCGGTGTAGCCGTTTCCGCGCAAAAACAGGGTGTGTTGCCGATCAGCCAGCAGTCGCTGTTCGTGCTGTCGAGCCTGGCCTATCACGCCTACGAAGGCGTGGCGCTGAATCACGAAGAGAAGGCGCGCTTGCAGGCCGACCTGGGCGATAACAATTTCCTGATGCTGCACAACCATGGTCTGTTGACCTGTGGCGGCACCATCGCCGACACCTTTCTGATGATGTTCACCTTCCAGCGCGCCTGCGACATTCAGGTCATGGCGCAAACCGGCGGTGCTGAACTGATCGCCATCGAACCGCAAATCCTCGCGGGCGCCAAGGCGATGATCGCCGGCGTGACCAAAAGTGCTCAAGGCATGGGCGGCGCGCTGGCTTGGCCGGCACTGCTGCGCAAACTCGATAAACAAGACCCCGGATATAAACTCTAATGCCTCTTGCCGAGATTCCTCTGTGTGTCTGGCGCAAACGCAGCCGGACGTTTGTCTTTCGCGGCCAGTCGATCCGTTACTGGACGGCGGGGCAGGGTGAGCCGCTGCTGATGATCCACGGTTTCCCGACGGCCAGTTGGGACTGGCACTACCTGTGGCAGCCGCTGGCCCAGCGTTACCGAGTGATCGCCTGCGACATGCTCGGTTTCGGTGATTCGGCCAAACCGCTGAATCACAGCTACAGCCTGCTGGAACAGGCCGATCTGCAACAGGCGCTGTTGGCGCATCTTCAGGTCGAGCAACCGGTGCACCTGCTGGCCCACGATTATGGCGACAGCGTTGCCCAGGAACTGCTCGCCCGGCATTACGAAAATCGTATCGAGGTCGCCAGTTGTGTCTTTCTCAATGGCGGCCTGTTCCCGGAAACCCATAGACCGGTGTTGATGCAAAAGCTGCTGCTCAGTCCGGTGGGCTGGATGATCGGGCGTGCGTTTACCCGTGATGCATTGGTGAAAAGTTTTCGGCAGATTTTCGGCCCGCAGACCCGGCCCAGCGAAAGCGAACTGGATGATTTCTGGAGTCTGATCGAGACCCATCGCGGCCCGCGCATCCTGCACAAATTGATCGGCTATATCCCGGAGCGTCGGGTGCAACGTGACCGCTGGGTGTCGGCGATGCAACGTGGTGAGGTGCCGTTGCGAGTGATCGATGGCGAAGTCGATCCGATCTCCGGTGCGCACATGGTCGAGCGTTACCGCAAGCTGATTACCGATGCCGACACCGTACTGTTGCCGGGCATCGGCCACTATCCGCAGATCGAAGCGCCGGTGCAGGTGCTCAAACATTATCTGGCGTTTCGTGAGCGCCTGGAGTTGCCGCCGCGCAAGGTCGCGTGTTCCTGAAAGATCAAGAGATCGCAGCCTGCGCCAGTTCCTGCACCGATCTTCTGTAGGAGCTGCCGCAGGCTGCGATCTTTTGATTTTGCTGTTCATCATCCCCCAGCCTTATCGCCCACCATTCAGCCCCAGCCCTGTTCGTTGTGACCTAACGCCCCGTGCCTGACACTCGGGATTATTGTCCCTCAGGCCAGCTGGAGTTCCCGCGATGAATGAGTCCGTACGTTTCGAAGATAAAGTCGTGATCGTCACTGGGGCCGGTGGTGGCCTCGGTCGGGCGCACGCTTTGCTGTTCGCCCGGCACGGCGCCAGAGTGCTGGTCAACGACCTCGGCGGCTCGACCCAGGGAGAAGGTGCCAACGCTTCCGCCGCCGACCGTGTGGTGGCGGAAATTCGCGAAGCCGGCGGCATCGCCGAGGCCAACCACGATTCGGTCACTGACGGCGACAAACTGGTGCAAAACGCCCTCGATGTCTTTGGCCGTGTCGACGTGGTGGTGAACAACGCCGGGATCCTGCGCGACAAGACCTTTCACAAGATGGACGACGCCGACTGGGATCTGGTCTATCGCGTCCACGTCGAGGGCGCCTATAAAGTCACCCGCGCCGCCTGGCCGCACCTGCGCGAGCAAAGCTACGGTCGAGTGATCTTCACGGCTTCGACTTCGGGCATCTATGGCAACTTCGGCCAGTCCAACTATGGCATGGCCAAACTTGGCCTCTACGGGCTGACCCGAACCCTGGCCATCGAAGGACGCAAGAACAACATTCTGGTCAACGCCATCGCCCCCACCGGTGGCACGCGCATGACCGAAGGCCTGATCCCGCCGCAAGTGTTCGAACAGCTCAAACCGGAACTGGTCAGCCCGCTGGTGGTGTACCTGGCCAGCGAGCAGTGCCAGGAGACCTCCGGCCTGTTTGAAGTCGGTGGCGGCTGGATGGGCAAGGTGCGCTGGGAACGCAGCCTCGGCGCCGGGTTCGATCCCTGCAGCGGCTTCTCCCCGGAAGATGTCGCGGCGCACTGGCAACAGATCTGCGATTTCGAGGGCGCGGCGCATCCGAAGGACAATATTGAAGCGTTGAAGGAGATGATGGGGAATTTGCAGAAGTATTCGCTTTAACAGGAAAAATAACGAGCAGGCACAAAGTGTTTGCTCGTTTTTTTATTTATAAGTTTGAATCCGGGCTTTCCATTGGCAGCACGCCGTGCCTTGACGGTCGGCAATACGATCCTTGTCGCCAGGCGATGCTTGAGTCGTTCAAGTTACGACAAGGCCTGAATTCAAAGTCTGAACACTCCATAAATTAAAGCTTGTTTGATTGAGTGCGCTTTCGAATTTTCTTTAATCGCAGGGTTGCGTACTTCTACGCAATAAGAAGTGTTCGATGGGTTTTTCGGAGCTTTCTTTCAGGAGGGTACGCTTGCTTTTTGTCAGGCATAAAAAAGGCCGCTGCAAACGCAGCGGCCAAGGTAAGACGTTGGATCAAGGAGCTACAAATCAACGTCAGTGAACACCGGGGCAATCAATCCGAAGATTCGATTGATCTGAAAACGGTCAGCGATGGCGCGAGGGGCTCAGCAGCCAAGGCTTCCTGCTTCACGGCGCCTGCCGTGAAAGCCCGCTCAGAATAAGGGGTTCGATCCGAAGGAAAAATAGCGATTCCGGACATGCACTGTTACGGGGCATGCAACAGTCCAAAGACTCATTGAGGGCACTGCCCCTTCGTCAGAGGGCATCCGCGTGCAGTCCATGTCGTGGCACCACTGAGGGGCCGACGCTTATTTTGATCAATATATTGCCGCAGCAATGCTGTTTCTTTTGCACGATGTGAAGTTGTCGACCCTGGCGCATCGATTCAATGGGATGGCTGAATAACCAATACAGGGCAGAGGCACTAGACGTCAGTCGAGTGCGGTGTGGGTCAAATCACATTTATGTTTCGACATTAACGCTGTGTCATATGCGGTCATGTTCTCTGGATTTTGGTATTGGTTGTGAGGTTGGGAGTTGGTTTGTCCTTATTTAGATTGGGTTGCCAATTTTTGGAATTGGTTGATCGACTTCTCATAAGGGCATTTCAATGAACGTCATGAACACACATATTTCCACTCAAGACAGCACTGCGCCGACATGGCTGAGCCGTGTAGGGGCGGAAGAGAAACTTAAGTACTGCGAGCTGGAACAGCAGTGGGTCGATAGCCAGGTCGAGCTGGATCGGCAATTGGAGGACGCCGCAAGTTTGCGCGCTTTCGCCCGTTCACTGATGAGTCGGGAGTTGGAGCAGGACTTCGGCAACCCACTGGATCCCGATTTGATCGTCACTCACAGCCGTTATGTATTCCAGGCGGCGGGGCGCACGGTGATTCAGGAGGACAGGCGCTCGTTGACGGATCTGTTGCTGCAAGGCCTGCATGAGCCGGGCATGCGCGGGCGAATCAGCTTTTCCGGGGACGGACTGCCCGCGGGTCTGAACCAGCCATGGCTGGAAAAAATCGTCACCAGCAGTGTTCGCGCCGAATACGGTGTCCGCTTGCGCAAGGCGTACGAACGCCAGGGCGTGCTGGCAGCCTTGAACAGTCTCATCCGAGATCAATTGCTGCTGAGTGCTTTTGCCGCGAAGTGTCAGGGACATTTGAGTGACGCCAACTTGCAGCGGATTCAAAGAGCCGTCGCCGGGGACGCGGCGCTGACGATTGCCCCTTTGCAGCTGCGTGCGGACGTCCGCGCGCTCAAGGATCTGGTGGCCGTCGGCAGTCGCGGCGCGGGCGAGGATAGCTGGCTGCTGTATGCCCCGGGGTCGCCCGACGGTCGGGACTGGTATGAGAAACACACCTTCCGAATCCTCAATCTTGAAGTAGCGGCCTGGGCGGCCACCGAGCGTGGACGTGACTATCTGACCTGGCAGTCCCATGCCCTGGATCGCCAGCAAATCACTGGTTACCTCAAGCAGGCTTCTCAGCGCGGCGATGCCTGGATCGGCCTGACGCTCGCGCCCGCGCACTCTGGCGGTGCCGCAGTGCTCGATCCTCTGGTTTTCACCGAGCGCGCCTGGCGGGTGTCGCAGGAAGAAGGTCAGACGCCATACGGCTACCGCACGGCGGATGAAACGTTGCGTCAGGGCTTCACCCGGATCAACTGCGAACTCAAGGCGCTGCAGACCATCCAGATACGCCAGTGCGGTTTTGCATCCTATGAAAAGTTTTGCCGTGATCTGATCAAGGCGCGGGTAGAAGAAGTCTTGTTGCAACGGGGCCAGCAGGTTGCCATCGACCCGGACCTGATCGAGGTGCAGATCGACGAGCGACAGAGGATGACCTTGCATGAGTTGATCGTGGGTGAGGTCGCGTTTTATGCCGATCAAACGGGGCAGCCGCTATACCCGCGTTTCGTGCTGCTGGACGGGCACCCGCCGTTCACTGGGCTGGACATCCGTGACATCGCCAGTTGGTCGAGAACCTTGCGTCCGGGGGAACAATACATCGGTCAGCTACGCGCCGTTGACCTCAATCCAGCCAATTCCGAGGGGCTGCTCAAGCGAGGCATTGCACTGGCCATCCTGCAACGACGGATGCGGGTGGCGATCATGCAGGGACAGTTCAACGGGCAACTGCCGCAGGCGCACGTTGAGGCCTTGCTCGGGGTAGTCAACCTGTACGTCGAAAATGATCCGCGACAGATCACTCGGCAGGCCGACGCCTTCGGCAACGTCGGGCACAGTGTTCTGCATCAGTTGCATCTGTTGTTGCGGCCGGTAGTGGGGGTCTATGTGTTCAGGCTGCGTCTGCAGGGGCAGGTCGTCGAATACCTGTTTACCCCCGACGCTCCGGATGGCCGCGAGTTGCGACCGTTCAACGAGTTTGTCAGCGCGGTCAAGACACAAGGCCTGGGCGACTACCTGCATCAGCGGCTCTACGTGAAGCATCAGCTGCAGGTGGGGAGCTATCTGCGTGAGCTTGAAGAATCGTCCAGAGCCACGCAGGCCCCAACGCTCAATGGCAGGATTCACATCACCGATTTCAACGAGTGTTACGAAAGCGTTCTGCACAAGGTGATTGCCGATGTGGATGAGAAGACCCGAAGCCTCAAGGAAATCATCGGCGGTCTGCTGTTCGACGCGGTGGTCGCGGCGGCGGGAGCCATCAGTATTGTGTTCGCGCCCGTCGGCATCGCCCTCACGGCCGTGCTGTTCACCAAAGCGATGGTGCAAGGGTTCGAGGCTTATGGGTTGGGCGACCGGGCGCGCGCCATCGGGCATTTCAAGGACGCGCTGATCGAGTTGGCATCCCTGGGCAAGGCCGGGTTCACCAAGGCGTCGGTGACCCAAGTGCAGAAAAACGTCATCGGGCTGATAGGCGATGCTTACGTGATCGAGAAGCTGGTGGCCGAAGCGTCCGGTCAGACTCGATTGCCCAAACGCTTGCTGGAGGTGATTCAAGAGATCCTTGATGACCCGCAGAGCACCACCAGCAAAACCACCCTCGCCTGATTGCGAGGCATGGCCGGCGGCGCTTCAGGGATGGAGGTCGTCGGCCTGATAGCCCATTCGCCAACTGACGGCTCGCGCTGCCGCCAGCAAACGCTGGGCAGCCGGGCCGTTTTCATCGGCGTGGAACAGCGAAGTCGGGCCGACGATGGTGAGCACGGCGGCGATCTGCCCGACCGCGTTGAACACCGGCGCCGACAGCGCGTCCACACCGGGCATCAGCAAGCCATGCACATGATGCAGGCTGCGCGCGCGGATCTGTTCGCACAGATCCGAATAGGTTTTTCCATCGGCCAGCGGATGATTGGCGACGGCGGTTTCCTGCTCGCGCAATTCATCGGTTTCGCGATGTGGCAGGTAGGCGCTGAACACCAGCCCGGTGGACGAACTGAGCAGCGGTAATACCGAACCCAACTGCGTCACCACCGTCACCGCGCGCACCGCCGGCTCGATGTGCACCACGGTCGCGCCCTGATTGCCCCACACCGCGAGAAAACAGGTTTCGTTCAGTTCGTCGCGCAACTCGGACAGGGGCAGGGCGGCGACTTTGAGTACGTCCATACTGTTCAGGGCTGCAAGGCCCACGCGCAACGCTTCACGACCAAGGCCGTAATGGTTGGTGGCGGCGTTTTGCTCGGCGAAGCCGCTGGCGATCAGGGCCTGGAGATAGCGGTGCACCTTGCTGGCCGGCATCTGCACATGTTCGGCCAGACGCGACAGCGAGGTGGACGGCGACAACTCGGCCAAAGCCTTGAGAATGTCGGTGCCGACCTCGGCGGAGCGGACTTTCTGTTTGCCGTTACTGTCGCTGGTTTTTTCCATGGTGCGGCCGGGTTCCGAAACGAATGGGCGTCTTTATAGCTTGACGCTGGATAGCGAGCAAATTACGTTATGCGTAATCGAATTACGATAATAACAACCCCGGCGTGCGCAAACCTCTGAGCCAGAGCGATGGGCCACTGCCGACTCCCTGTTCAGGAGGCTCCATGAACCTCGATTCAAACGCGTCGGAGCTGGCGTACCAGTCCGGTTTCGGCAACGAATTCAGCAGTGAAGCGTTGCCCGGCGCCTTGCCCATCGGCCAGAACTCCCCGCAAAAAGCCCCCTACGGCCTCTACACCGAATTGCTCTCCGGCACCGCATTCACCATGACCCGCAGTGAAGCCCGGCGCACCTGGATGTATCGCATTCAGCCGTCGGCCAATCACCCGGCGTTCGTCAAACTGGAGCGGCAACTGGCCGGCGGTCCGCTGGGTGAAGTGACGCCCAATCGCCTGCGCTGGAATCCGCTGCAGATCCCCGCCGAGCCGACCGATTTCATCGACGGTCTGGTCGGCATGGTCGCCAATTCGGCGGCGGAAAAACCTGCCGGCATCAGCATCTATCACTACACCGCCAACCGTTCGATGGAGCGGGTGTTCTACAACGCCGACGGCGAACTGCTGCTGGTGCCGCAACTCGGGCGGCTGCGGATTGCCACCGAACTCGGTGTGCTCGAAGTCGCGCCGCTGGAAATCGCCGTGCTGCCGCGTGGCCTGAAATTCCGCGTCGAGCTGCTTGATCCGCAAGCGCGCGGGTACGTTGCCGAGAACCACGGCGCGCCGCTGCGCCTGCCGGATCTGGGGCCGATCGGCAGCAACGGTCTGGCCAATCCGCGGGACTTCCTCGCCCCGGTCGCCGCCTACGAAAACCTGCAGCAGCCGACCACGCTGGTGCAGAAATTCCTCGGTCAGTTGTGGGGCACCGAGCTCGATCATTCGCCGTTGAACGTGGTGGCCTGGCACGGCAACAACGTGCCGTACAAATACGACCTGCGCCGTTTCAATACCATCGGCACCGTGAGCTTCGATCACCCGGATCCGTCGATCTTCACCGTGCTGACTTCGCCGACCAGCGTGCACGGTCTGGCCAACCTCGACTTCGTGATCTTCCCGCCACGCTGGATGGTCGCCGAGAACACCTTCCGTCCACCGTGGTTCCACCGCAATCTGATGAACGAATTCATGGGCCTGATCCAGGGCGAGTACGACGCCAAGGCTGAAGGTTTCGTGCCCGGCGGTGCGTCCCTGCACAGCTGCATGAGCGCCCACGGCCCGGATGGCGAAACCTGCACCAAAGCGATCAACGCCGACCTCAAGCCTGCGAAGATCGACAACACCATGGCCTTCATGTTCGAGACCAGTCAGGTGCTGCGCCCAAGCCGCTTCGCCCTCGACTGCCCGCAACTGCAATCCAATTACGACGCCTGCTGGGCCACGCTGCCCGCCACGTTCGACCCGACACGGAGATAACCCATGACTCAGACTTCCATCACCCGCAGTTGGGTTGCTTCGGCCAACGGCCACGCGGATTTCCCGTTGCAGAACCTGCCGCTGGGGGTGTTCAGCCTCAATGGCGCGGCGCCGCGCGCAGGCGTGGCGATCGGCGAGCACATTTTCGATCTGCAAGTGGCGCTCGAAGCCGGGCTGTTCGACGGCGCGGCACGCAGCGCGGTCGAAGCCATGCACGGCGGTCTGCTGAACGCCTTCTTCGAGCTCGGTCGCGAAGCTCGCGTAGCCTTGCGCAGCCGCTTGCTGGAATTGTTCAGCGAGGGCAGCAGCCATCGCGGCGCCATCGAAGCCCAAGGCGCAAAACTGCTGCCACTGGCTGCCGATTGCCAGTTGCACCTGCCGGCGCGCATCAGCGATTACACCGACTTCTACGTGGGCATCGAGCACGCGCAGAACGTCGGCAAACTGTTCCGTCCGGACAACCCGCTGCTGCCAAACTACAAATACGTACCGATCGGTTATCACGGTCGCGCCTCCACGGTGCGCGCCTCCGGCACCGACGTGCGTCGTCCGAAAGGCCAGACCCTGACGGCCGGTGCGAGCGAGCCAACCTTCGGCCCTTGCGCACGTCTGGACTACGAACTGGAGCTGGGCATCTGGATCGGCCAGGGCAACGAAATGGGCGAGCCAATTGCCATCGGTGATGCCGCCGAACACATCGCCGGTTTCTGCCTGCTCAATGACTGGTCGGCCCGCGATATCCAGGCTTGGGAATACCAGCCGCTCGGCCCGTTCCTCTCCAAGAGCTTCATCACCAGTGTGTCGCCGTGGGTGGTGACGGCCGAAGCACTGGAGCCATTCCGCACCCGACAACCTGCGCGCCCGGAAGGTGATCCACAGCCGCTGCCATACCTGTTCGACAAACGCGATCAGGACGCTGGCGCATTCGATATTGAACTGGAAGTGCTGCTGCTCACCGAAGCCATGCGCGAGCAGAATCTGCCGGCCCATCGCCTGACTCTGAGCAACACCCGCTACATGTACTGGACCGTCGCGCAAATGGTCGCGCATCACAGCGTCAACGGCTGCCAGTTGCAGGCCGGTGACCTGTTCGGTTCGGGGACTTTGTCCGGCCCGCAAAGCGGTCAGTTCGGCAGCCTGCTGGAAATCACCGAAGGCGGTAAAAAGCCGATCGAACTGGCCTCCGGCGAAGTGCGCAAATTCCTTGAGGACGGCGACGAAATCATTCTGCGTGCGCGCTGCGCCCGTGACGGTTTCGCCTCGATCGGCTTCGGTGAATGCCGCGGCAAAGTGCTGGCGGCGCGCTGACAGGAGCGGATCATGGATCTCTACACCTATTACCGCTCGACCTCGTCATACCGGGTGCGCATTGCTCTGGCGCTGAAAGGGCTCGACTACACCGCGTTGCCGGTCAACCTGATCGCGCCGTCCGGGGGCGAGCATCGGCAGGCGGCGTATCTGGCGATCAATCCGCAGGGCCGGGTGCCGGCCTTGCGCACCGATGACGGCGAGTTGCTGATTCAGTCGCCGGCGATCATCGAGTACCTGGAAGAGCGTTATCCACAGTTGCCACTGCTGCCCGAAGACCTTGCCGCCCGTGCCCATGTGCGCGGCGTGGCGGCGGTGATCGGCTGCGATGTGCATCCGCTGCATAACGTCAGCGTGCTCAATCGCCTGCGCCAGTTGGGCCACGAAGAGCCGCAGGTGGTGGAGTGGATCGCGCACTGGATCAGTCAGGGGCTGGCGACCGTCGAGCAATTGATCGGTGACAGCGGTTTCTGTTTCGGCGAGTGGCCGTGTGTGGCTGACGTTTATCTGATTCCGCAGTTGTATGCGGCCGAGCGGTTCGGCGTGAGTCTTGAGGCTTATCCGCGGATTCGGCGGGTGGCGGGGTTGGCGGCTGAGCATCCGGCGTTCATCAAGGCGCATCCGGCCAACCAGCCGGATACACCGTAAGACCCTGTGGGAGCGGGCTTGCTCGCGAAAGCGAAGTGTCAGCTACGGGGATGTTGACTGACACACCGCTTTCGCGAGCAAGCCCGCTCCCACCTGTAGTCCGTGTTGCACCTAAAAAATCATAAAAACAAAACAGGTACCTTGCGATGCACAACCAGATTGCCAGCTTCCGCGCGGCACTCGACGCCCGTCCTGTGTCCCGCTATCAGTGGTTGCTCTTGATCCTGCTCGCCTTGCTGCTGGTCACCGACGGTTACGACGCCCAGGTGCTCGGTTACGTGGTGCCGGCCCTGGCCCAGGACTGGGGCCTGGAAAAAGCCGCGTTCGGGCCTGTTTTCAGTGCCAACCTGTTGGGCCTGACCCTTGGTTCGCTGGCCGTGACACCACTGGCCGACCGCTTCGGTGTGCGGCGAATCCTGCTCGCCTGCGTGTTGATCTACGCCAGCCTCACGGTGCTGATGGTGTTCGCCGATTCGCTGAATACCCTGATGATCGCGCGCTTCATCTGCGGCATCGGCATGGGCGGGGCGATGCCCAGTGCCATGGCCTTGATGTCGGAATACTCACCGCCGCGTCTGCGCACATTGATGGTGACACTGGCCGCTTGTGGGTTTTCGTTTGGCGGTGCGGCGGGTGGTTTTGTCGCCGCAGGCTTCATCGACCGCTTTGGCTGGCAAGCGGTGTTCCTCGCCGGTGGCGTCACGCCGCTGCTGCTGTTCCCGTTCCTGTGGTGGATGCTGCCCGAATCGCTGCCGCGTCTGCTGCGCGACCCTGCGCCCTATGCGCGGCTGCGTAAAGTCACCGCGCGGATGCTGCCGGACTGGCAACCGCCCGCCGCTTCGGTCGAACAGAACGAGCGCGAGCAGGGCAGCAAACTGACGGTGGTCGAGTTGTTCCGCAACGGTTATGCGCGACCGACCCTGCTGATCTGGGCGACGTTTTTTGTCAGCCTGATTCTGCTGTATTTCATGATCAGCTGGCTGCCGACGCTGTTGCTGGAAAGCGGCCTGAAACTCAATGAAGCCAACCTGGTGACTTCGATGTTCCTGTTCGCCGGCACCTTGGGCGCGGTGTGCATGGCCTGGTTTGCCGACCGTTTGCAACGCAAGGTGCGCTTGCTCTGCGCGGTGTTGGCCGGGGCGGCGCTGTGCACGATTCTGTTGGGTTTGAACCACGACAATCCACGCTATCTGGTGGCCTGCGTGTTTGCCGCCGGGTTCTGCATCATCGGCGGTCAACTGACGCTGAACGCCTTCGCCAGTAACTTCTACCCGGCCCATGTGCGGGCCACAGGCACTGGCTGGGCGTTGGGGGTAGGGCGCTTCGGTTCGATCCTCGGGCCGCTGTTCGGCAGCATGCTGCTGGCGATGCACATCCCGGTGGCGCAGATTTTCTTCTTCTGCGCGATTCCGGCGGTCATCGCGGCACTGCTGATCATCCAGGTGCGCTCACCCTCGGACGCCACACATCCCCCTGTGGGAGCGGGCTTGCTCGCGAAGAACGATAACGCGGTCTGACAGAAAAAACGGCGGCGCCTGTATCGCGAGCAGGCTCACTCCAACAAAAAAGCGTTTAGTGCACTACGGAGTTTGGGGGCAGGTGCCCAAGCCGTTCAGTCAGGCGCAGGCGCTGGACCGGATCGTCACTGAGCAGCAGCGCATGCTCCAGATCGAAGCGCTCGGCGTTCGGGCAGTCGAGGCGTTGGTACAGGCTGGCGCGGGCCAGATAATCGGCAGCGCTGGCGGTGCCCAGTTCCAGTACGCGTTCAGCGTCGATCAATGCGGCGATGTAATCCTCATGGGCCAGATGCAACTGACGCAGATTGCGTGACAGGCGCTGGAGCATCTGCTGCGGGGTGGCGGTGGCGAGATGATCGGCTTTGAGTTTGAGATGCGCGCCGTACTGACGCTGCAACAACTCGCGACAATCGTTGGGATACAGACGCCGGCCACCACACGGGTCGAGCAGATGATCGGCACCGGGCACCCGCAGCAGGAAATGCCCGGGGAAGTTGACCCCGACCAGCGGGATTTCCAGACCGCGCGCCAGTTCCAGAGCAATCAAGGACAGGGTCAGTGGCTGGCCGCGACGGGTCTGCAACACTTTGTGCAACAACGCGACCTGCGGGCGTAGCGGCAGAAAATCGTCCTGGGCGAACCCCAGATCATTCATCCGCCGCAGCAATGGCTGCGCCAGTTCGCTGACCGGCAGCATCGGCAAGCCGTAGCTGACGCGTTGCTGCAGCTCCTTGAAGTCTTGCTGCAGCGCTTCGACATCGAGGCCTTTTTCGTGCTCGGCAGCCATCCACAGCGCCGCGTCGAACAGCGCGGGCGGTGAACGGTGCAGACACTCGAAAAAACGTTGGCGCGGGCTCATTGCAATCTCCGGGGAATGCCTCGTTTTAGCCCCGTCCGCGCCATTCGTCCAGTACCGGTCAGGTTATGCCGCAAAGTCACCGTTGCCGCTGGCGCTTATTCCGGTGCGCTTCAGCAATTTTTGGGCGCAAGCCTATACTGGCGTCTACCAGAAGTGATTCGGGAGCCTGCCGATGTTCGCTCTCATGCAAAGCACTCGCCTGGAATCGCTGCACCTCAGCGTTGACCCGGTCACCGGGTTGAAGGCGGTCATTGCCATTCATAACAGTCGCCTCGGCCCTGCCCTGGGCGGATGCCGTTATCTTGCCTATCCCAACGACGAATCCGCGGTCGAGGACGCCATTCGCCTGGCGCAGGGCATGAGCTACAAGGCGGCACTGGCCGGGCTCGATCAGGGCGGCGGAGTGGCGGTGATCGTGCGCCCGGCGCATGTGGAAAACCGTGCCGCGCTGTTCGAAGCGTTTGGCCGTTGCATCGATCAGCTCGACGGTCGCTACATCACCGCCATCGACAGCGGTACCTCAGTGGCGGACATGGATTGCATCGCCCAACAGACGCAGCATGTCACCAGCACCACCTCGGCCGGCGATCCGGCACCGCATGCGGCGATGGGCGTGTTTACCGGGATTCGCGCTACCGCCATGGCGCGGCTGGGCAGCGACAACCTCGAAGGTTTGCGCGTGGCGATTCAAGGTCTGGGCAACGTCGGTTATGCACTGGCCGAGCAGCTGCATGCGGCAGGGGCCGAATTGCTGGTCAGTGATATCGATCACGGCAAGGTGCAACTGGCGATGGAGCAACTCAACGCGCATCCGATCGCCAACGACGCGTTGCTCAGCACACCCTGCGACATCCTTGCGCCGTGCGGGCTCGGTGGCGTGCTCAACAGCCATACGGTGACGCAACTTCGCTGCTCGGCGGTGGCTGGCTCGGCCAACAATCAACTGACGCATCTGGACGTGGCCGATCAACTGGAGCGGCGCGGGATTCTCTATGCACCAGATTACGTGATCAACGCGGGCGGGTTGATTTATGTCTCGCTCAAGCATCGCGGCGAAGAGTTGGGGACGATTACTGCGCACCTGTCGAAGATCAGTTCGCGGCTGACCGAAGTATTCGCCCATGCGCAGGCCGAGAAGCGTTCGCCGGCGCGGGTAGCGGATGAGTTGGCAGAGAAAGTCTTGTATCGCTGAAAAGCAAAAGATCGCAGCCTGCGCCAGCCCCTACAGGAAACGTATTCCAATGCAGGAGCTGGCGCAGGCTGCGATCTTTTCGATTCAAACGTTGTTACTTGGCAGCTTTCGCCGCTTTAACCGGCTTCACTGGAGCCTCTTCCGGCTCGGCCACTTCGGCTTTTTCGACGACTTCTGCCGGTGCATTGATCAGCTCCGACAGCGCATCAGGCTGGCTCTTGAACGCCTTGGCAAATACATCGCGGTTCTTCGCCATGTAGATCCCGACTTCTTCAACCTGCTGCTCGTTCAGCGACGGAACGGCTTTTTGCAACACTTCGGACAGCATCTCGGCCAGTTCGAGCATTTTGTCATGACGGTCAGCTTCGGCTTTATCCATGAACAAGCGCTCCAGATCTCGGCTGCTGCGGTATACCACTTCGACGGCCATTCACCACCTCACATGCCTTCACATTTAGTTGTCTTAGCGACTACTGTATTTATATACAGCGAAAGGATAAGCGAATCCCTGCGCTTTGGGTAGTGGCTTTTCAATGTAGACCGGATTCGGGATTTGTCAGTGGGATCGCAGTGCGGCCATTCGCGAGCAGGCTCGCTGCCACAATTGCTCGGGTCTGCGACCAAACGCCACGGCGCGGGTTTGGTGCTGGCTCGCCATGATGGCGTGGCCTCTTTTCTGCATGTAACTCAAGACGTGCAGAAAACCGTCACGTCCAACACGCATCATCCGCCCGAGTCGGGCTAAGGAACATCATCGTGAAAATAAACTGGGCCGAGAAACTGCGGCAAAACGTGCATCAACTGGCCGAGTCCCTGGGCAACCTGTTCGTCGAGACCTTCCACTATCTGGCGCTGTTTGCCATTGGTGCGGTGACCGCGTGGGCGGCGGTGATGGAATTTCTCGGCATGCTCGAAGAAGGCCACATCAAGATCGATGACATTCTGTTGCTGTTCATCTATCTGGAACTGGGGGCGATGGTCGGGATTTATTTCAAGACCAACCACATGCCGGTGCGCTTCCTGATCTACGTGGCGATCACTGCGTTGACGCGTCTGCTGATCTCCAACGTCTCGCACCATAACCCGCCGGACATGGGCATCATCTACCTGTGCGGAGGCATTCTGCTGCTGGCGTTCTCGATCCTGGTGGTGCGTTACGCTTCGTCGCAATTTCCGTCGGTGAAGATCGAGAAACCGCAACGCAAGCTCGGCGCCGGTTCCGGTGAGCACCCCGAGATCGAGAAGGGCGAGCTTTAAAGTCCCAGCGACGGCCGAGGCTGGCCGGTGCTCTGTTGCGGTGGCGGGGGCAGCCCGTCGCCGCTGGTCATCGCTTCAAGGATCGCCATGGCGCTGTGGCCCTGTTCGATGGCGATGCCGAACTGAATGCTTTGCACCAGCCGTTTGAGCCTTACCGGATCGTTGCGCTGTTCGGCGCTGATCATTCGTTTGGCGACGATCCGGCCGTTGTTGGACAGGGTCAGCATGATGCTGCCGTCCAGTCCCTGAATGCTCAGGTTGATCTGATAGTCCGGCGCGAAGGCATCGGTAATGATCTGAAAAGGGTTGTCCATGATGCGTCACCGCCTGATTGAACGTGCAGTTGTTGACCGGCCGTGATCGGGTTGGTTCGCCATACCGGACCATCGGCCATTCCGTGGCCTGTGGTGTTGCGTTTTGTAGGAGCTGCCGAAGGCTGCGATGTTTTGATCTGCGCTGTTTTGACTTCGGTCATGAAGATCAAAAGATCGCAGCCTCGTTGCACTCGACAGCTCCTACACAGCTCCTGCACAGGTCATAGCAAGGGCTGTGCCGGGAAAATTGTTGGACAATGGATACGGCACAAAAAAGGCGAGCACACGGCTCGCCTTTGTCATTTGTGGCCCGTTTCAGGGCAGAACCGAATAGATGATCGCCGACAGTGCAATCAGGCCGATCAGCACCACGAACACGTTGGACGCCTGACCCGAATACTGGCGCAAGGCTGGCACGCGGCGGATGGCGTACATCGGCATCAGGAACAACAGGCAGGCAATCACCGGTCCGCCGAGGGTTTCGATCATGCCCAGAATGCTCGGGTTGAAGGTCGCAACGGCCCAGCAACTGAGGATCATGAACAGCGCGGTCGCACGGTTCAGCCAGCTCGCCGACATCACCTTGCCACGACCGCGCAGGCTCTTGACGATCATGCCCTGAAAGCCTTCGCTGGCGCCGATGTAGTGGCCGAGGAAGGATTTGGTGATCGCCACCAGCGCGATCAGCGGCGCGGCGTAAGCGATGACCGGGGTCTGGAAGTGGTTGGCCAGTTACGACAGGATCGAAATGTTCTGCGCTTTCGCGGCCGCCAGATCCGCCGGCGACAGCGCCAGCACGCAGCTGAAGCAGAAGAACATCACCGTCACCACCATCATCCCGTGGGCCATGGCGAGGATACCGCTGCTTTTGCGTTCGGCCTCGGCGCCGTAGCGTTGCTTCTGGTCAACCGCGAACGCAGAGATGATTGGCGAGTGGTTGAACGAGAACACCATCACCGGGATCGCCAGCCACATCGTCTTGAGGAACGTCGACAGCGGCATCGCCTCCTTGGCACTGGCGAAGAACGCACCGTTCCAGTTCGGGATCAGGCTGAGGCCGAGCAACAGCAGCGCGGCGACGAAGGGATAGACCAGCACGCTCATGGCTTTGACGATCACGTTCTGCCCGCAACGGACGATGGCCATCAGGCCGAGGATCAGCGCCAGCGACAGAATCGCCCGGGGTGGCGGGGCGATGTGCAATTGGTGTTCGAGAAAACTGCTCAGGGTGTTGGTCAGCGCCACGCTGTACACCAGCAGAATCGGGAAGATCGCGAAGAAGTACAGCAGGGTGATCAGCTTGCCGGCAACGATGCCGAAGTGTTCTTCGACGACTTCGGTGATGTCGCCCGAACGCCCGGACAGCACGAAGCGGGTCAGGCCGCGGTGGGCGAAGAAAGTCATCGGGAACGCCAGCAGCGCCAGAATCAGCAACGGCCAGAAACCGCCGACACCGGCATTGATCGGCAGGAACAAGGTGCCGGCACCGATGGCAGTGCCGTACAGACCGAGCATCCAGGTGGTGTCGGATTTGCTCCAGCCCTTGTGGGCAACTTCGGTGTTGCGTGTGCGATCTACAGCGGGATTTTCGGCAGCAGGTGTACGTACATCGGTCATCGTTTTTGCCTCGTTATTATTTTTGCTCGGGCTCACGGTTGGCAGGTCGCGGGTGTCGGCCTGCCGGGGCGCTCAGGGAATGCGCGTCAGCATTCCACCCAGCTCACGGCCAGGCCGCCCCGTGAAGTCTCTTTGTATTTGTCGTGCATGTCGGCGCCGGTATCGCGCATGGTGCGGATCACCCGGTCGAGAGAAATGAAGTGTTTGCCGTCGCCGCGCAGGGCCATTTGCGTGGCGTTGATCGCCTTCACGGCGGCGATGGCGTTGCGCTCGATACACGGCACCTGCACCAGGCCGCCGACCGGGTCGCAGGTCAGGCCGAGGTTGTGTTCCAGGCCGATTTCAGCGGCGTTTTCCAGTTGCTCCGGGGTCGCGCCGAGCACTTCAGCGAGGCCTGCCGCGGCCATGGCGCAGGCCGAACCGACTTCGCCCTGGCAGCCGACTTCGGCGCCGGAGATCGAGGCATTTTTCTTACACAGAATGCCGACGGCGGCGGCGCCCATGAAGAACGCGACGACATCATCGTCAGACGCGTCCGGATTGAATTTCATGTAGTAGTGCAGCACCGCCGGAATGATCCCGGCCGCGCCATTGGTCGGCGCGGTGACCATGCGTCCGCCGGCAGCGTTCTCTTCGTTGACGGCGAGGGCGAACAGGTTGACCCACTCCATCGCCGACAGCGTCGAACTGATGACATTCGGCTTGCCGATTTCCAGCAGGCTGCGGTGCAATTTCGCGGCGCGGCGCGGCACGTTCAGCCCGCCGGGCAGGATGCCTTCGTGACGCAGGCCTTGCTCGACACACTCGCGCATCACCGACCAGATGTGCAGCAAGCCGTTACGGATTTCAGCGTCGCTGCGCCAGGCGCGTTCGTTGGCCATCATCAGTTCCGACACGCGCAAGTTGTGCTGCTTGCACAGGCTCAGCAGTTCGGCAGCGCTGGAAAAATCGTACGGCAGCACCACGTCGCCGGCCGGTGCCACACCGGACTCGGCTTCCGCGGCTTCGATGATGAAACCGCCGCCAATCGAGTAGTACGTCTGCGTGAACAGCTCGGCGCTTTCGCCGAAGGCTGTCAGCGACATGGCGTTGGGGTGGTAGGGCAGGCTTTCGTCCAGCAGCAGGAGATCACTCTGCCAGTTGAAGGAAATTTCTCTGTGACCGGCCAGAGACAGCAGACCAGTTTCGCGCAGTTGCTGGATGCGTGGGTCGATGGTCGCCGGATCAATGCTGTCCGGCCATTCGCCCATCAGGCCCATGACCGTGGCGCGGTCGGTGGCGTGGCCGACACCGGTGGCCGACAGCGAACCGTACAAGCGGATTTCCACGCGACGCACATCGTTGAGCAACCGTTGGTCGATCAGCGCCCGGGCGAAGGTTGCGGCGGCGCGCATCGGGCCGACGGTGTGGGAACTGGACGGACCGATGCCGACTTTGAATAGATCGAAAACACTGATAGCCATGCTAAACCCTTACAAGCAATGGAGTAGGAATCGCTGCCATTTTTTGTAGGACAAGCGCAATGTCGGCGATACTGCCTACCTCGGTCCTACGTGACCAACGAAACTTCCTAAGAAAGCCTTTAGCAGGACTAAACGATGAGTCGTCAATTGCATGCCCAGACCTACGTCTGGCTGCAGGTGTTTTCCTGTGCCGCGCGGCACCTGTCGTTCACCCGTTGTGCGGAAGAGCTGCACATCACTCCGGGGGCGGTCAGCCAGCAGATTCGCCAATTGGAAGAGCGACTGGGTTTTCGCCTGTTCCACCGACGAGCGCGGGGTGTCGAGTTGAGTGCGGAAGGCCAGCGACTGGCCATCACGGTCAACGAGGCCTATGGCAGCATCGATGCTGAATTGCGTCGTCTGGATGCCGGGATGATCAGCGGGATTTTGCGGGTGCGTTCGATTCCATCGTTCCTCAGCAAATGGCTGACCCCGCGTCTGCCGCGTCTGCAACAGCGCTATCCGGACATCCAGTTGCGTCTGGTGGCCGAGGACAGCAGCGTGCCGTTGCATGAGGGCGACTTTGATCTGGCGATTGACCTGAATGACGGCAGCTATCCGGGGCTGTTATCCACAGCCTTGCTCGACGAACAGATTTTCCCGGTGTGCGCGCCGAGCCTGTTGCGTGGACGTCCGCCACTGCATGGGCCGGTGGATCTGGTGCATTTTCCGTTGTTGCACGACATCACCGCGTGGCGCGGCAGTTATGAATATGCGGAATGGGAGTTCTATCTGAATGCGATTGGCTTCGAGGGCGCCGACGTGCGGCGTGGGCACACGTTCAATCGCAATCACTTGACCATCGAAGCGGCGATCGCCGGTATGGGTGTGGCAATTGCCCGGCGCACGCTGCTCAACGATGAGCTGGAGCGCGGGACGTTGATTGTGCCGTTCGGCCTGTCGGTGCCCAACCACAAACGCTACGTGCTGCTGTATGCGCCGGGGGCGTTGAGCCATCCGGGCGTGCGCGCGGTGCATGACTGGCTGGTGGAGGAGGCGGGGATTTTCCGCAGCTTGCACCCGTTGAATGACGGGCAATTGTGACCAAATCTTGCGGGGTAGCGAGGCAACCCAACTCCCGACCTTACCAGTGACTTGCCCGGTTGTCCGGCTTTTTTTGCGAATGAATATTTATCTTTTTTCAGGGGTTGAAATGTTCGGCGGTCGGGCCGATTGTTGTAACCAAGAGGTCAGGAAATTCAATTCGAGGCCTCTCGCGAGCTAGCTGAAATAAGGGATGAACTATGCAAATCCAAGTCAACAGCGATAACCATATTCAAAGCAGTAAACGACTGGAGGAGTGGGTACGTACAACTATTGAGAGCACGCTCGACCGTTATGAAGAAGACCTGACCCGTGTCGAAGTCCACCTGAGCGACGAGAACGGCGACAAACCAGGTCCTCATGACATGCGTTGCCAACTGGAAGCGCGGCCAAAAGGCCATCAACCGATTTCCGTCACCCATAAAGCCGATTCGCTGGAACAGGCGATCGATGGTGCAGCCGAAAAACTGGAACACGCGCTGGAGCACTTGTTTGGCAAACTGCGGGGCAAACCACGCGCCGCCATCGTGCCATTCAGCAAGGCGAATGACGCACTGCTGGAAGAAGAGTTTCTGGAGAACGAACAGGCAGCGATCAACAGTTGATGCGCTGATTTTTCAAGCCACCCCATGAGAACGGGCCTGCGCAAGCAGGCCCGTTTTTGTTTGTGTTGCTGAACAGTGTGGCGAGGGAGCAAGCTCCCTCGCCACAGTTTTTTTAGAAAGCTACAGAGGTTTGTACATACACCGTACGTGGTTCACCCACGTACTTGCCCTTGTTGTTGTCATCGAACGAGCGGGTGAAGTACTGGGTGTTGAAGATGTTCTTCACCCCCACCGCCACGTTCAGATCCGACAATTGCGGGCCGAAGTCGTAACCGGCGCGGCTGCTGAACAGCATGTAGCCGGGGATCTTGCCGGTGCTGCCGTCGGCGCTTTCTTTCGAGGTGTTGGCGTTGTCGGCGAACTGGTCGCTCTGGAAGCTGCTGTCGACGTTGAGTTTCCACGGCCCTTCGGTGTAACCGACGCCAATTGTGCCTTTGTGTTTCGAGGAAAACGGCACGCGATTGCCCTTGTTCGGTCCGTCTTCGCGGATGATCGCGTCGACATAGGCATAAGTGGCGTACACATCGAAACCGGCCAGTGCCGGGCTCAAGTCATCCAGTGTGTAGTTGACGCTGGTCTCGATGCCCTGATGACGGGTCTCGCCACGGGCGATCACCGAGTCGTTGGTCTGGTTGCTTTCGTACTGGTTGTCGAAGTTGATCAGGAACGCGCCGATCTCCGCGCGCAGTGCGCCGTTGTCATAACGGGTGCCGAGTTCCCAGGTGCGCGCCTTCTCCGGTTTCACCTCGCCGCTGCTCACGCGGTTGGGCATCTGACTGTACTGCACGCTGCCGAACGAACCTTCGGTGTTGGCGTACAGATTCCAGCTGTCGCTCAGGTGATACAGCACGTTCAGTGCCGGCAGCGCGGTGTTGTAGTCGCCCTTGTATTTGACGTCGGTCAGGTTGTTGGTCTGCTGCGACTCGATCATCTCGTAGCGCACGCCCGGGGTGATGGTCCATTTGCCGATGTCGATGCGATCGTCGACGAAGAACGCATTGGCTTCGGTGCCGCCGCGGGTGTCACGGTCGTTGCGGCTGTCGGTGGATGGGTATTGGTTGCTGCTGATCGGCGTGCGATAGCGCAATTCGTGGCCAGCCTCATTGATGTAGCGGTAGCCGACGCCGACTTCGTGGCTGGTCGGGCCGAGGTCGAAGCCTTGGGCGAAACGGGTTTCGAAACCGCGCACCCAATACTCGCGTGGTGACAGCGAGAGGAACGAGCCCTGATCCAGATAACCGCTGCGCAGGGTTTTGGTGAAGAAGGTGTTGGCGGTGAATTCGCGGCGATCTTCCTGATAGCGATAGCCGAAGTTGAACATCGTCCGACGGCCCCAGAACTGATCTTTCAGGCGTGTCGACTGATACGGATCGGCGTCGTAATCGGCAACGCTGAGGCCGCCGGGCATGTCGGCCTTGCCTTCGTAATACTGGGCCATGGCGTTGAAGCTGTTGGCCTCGTCGAGCTGGTATTTGCCCTTGAGGATCAGGTCGTCGATTTCGCTGTCGCTGTGTTCACGCCAGTCGCCGCCACGGGTGCCGGAGTACAGCAGCGCACCGCCCAGACCATTTTCGTTGGTGCCGCCGGCCAGCAGGTTGGCGCTGGTCTTGAAGCCGTCATGGCTCGACGACGGACTGGTTTCCGTCTGGAAACCACCCTTGACCGTCGGCGCGTCGGGAATGGCGCGGGTCACGAAGTTGACCACGCCACCGACGTTCTGCGGGCCGTAACGCACGGCGCCGCCGCCACGCACCACGTCCACGGCATCCATGTTGCCCATGCTGATCGGCGCGAACGACAACTGCGGTTGGCCGTAGGGTGCGAACGGTACGGGAATGCCGTCCATCAGCACGGTCGAGCGCGCGGCCAGGCGCGGATTGAGGCCGCGAATACCGAAGTTCAGCGCCATGTCGTGACTGCCGGTGCCGTTGTTTTCCGGAGCGTTGACCCCGGGGATGCGGTTGAGCACATCGCGCGCCTGAGTCGCGCCCTGCCGTTCAAAATCTTCGCGGCGGATCACGTCGCGGGCACCCGGGTGTTCGAACACGTTGACCTGCGCTGCATCACCGAGCCAGTCACCGACGACTTTCGAGGTGTCCAGCTCCAGCGCCGTGTCGCCGACCGGTTGCAGGCTGAAGGCATTGTTGCCCTCGGCGCGGGCTTGCAGGCCGGTGCCTTCGAGCAGCGCATCGAGACCTTGTTCGGCGCTGTAGCTGCCTTCGAGGCCACGGCTTTGCACACCGCTGGTGATTTGTGAGCCGAAGGAAATCAGCACGCCGGCCTCACGACCAAACTGGTTGAGGGCGTTTTCCAGCGACGACGGGGCGATGTGGTAAACCTTGGTTTCGGCGGCCATGACCGGCAGGGCGCTGAAGCTCAGGCTGGCGCCCAGTACGAGGTTGCGCAGACTGCGGGCCAGCGGCGTGAGGCGAGTGGGGTGCATGAAGGTTGATCCTGAGAAGGTTGAATCAAGGGGGCTTTCCTTCTCTGTCACGCCAGATCTGAAAAACGGCTCATTTATTTTTCGAGAGCAAAAGATCGCAGCCTGCGGCAGCTCCTACATTGACTCGGTGTACATCCTGTAGGAGCTGCCGCAGGCTGCGATCTTTTGATTTTGCTTCTAAGCCCGCGCCTCGACGCTCACCCAATAGCGGGTAAAGCGCCGCACTTTCACCGGCAGACTGATTTGCAGCAGATCAAAAATCCGCTCACTGTCGTCCAGTGGATAAGTCCCGGAGATCAGCAAATCGGCCACTTTCGCATCGCAATGCAACTGCCCGCGACGGTAACGGCCGAGCTCATCAAGAAAGTCGCCCAAGCGCATGTGCGCAGCGATCAGCATGCCGTCGGCCCAGGCGCCGCTGTTGGCGTCCAGTGGCTGGGCTGCGCTGATCGAGGTGGTGCTGAAACTCAACTGCCGGGCAACCGGCAACCACATCGGGGCGCGTCCGTGGGTGATCAATTCGACCTGGCCTTCGAACAACGCCACCTGCGTGCGATTGGCAAATTGCCGCACGTTGAGCCGGGCCGCGCTGGTTTTCAGCACACCTTGTGCTGTGCGCACTTCGAACGCCTGCGCGCTGCTGAGGAGGATCTCGCCTTCCAGCAAACGGATCAGCCGTTGTGCACTGTCCACATCCGCCGCACTCGCGGTGTTGAGCTGCAACTGGCTGTCTGCGCCCAGCGCAATTTTGCGGCGTTGGCCCACCGGGCTGCGGTAGTCGGCGAGCAGCGTCGGCAGCGGATTGTGCTCGCGCATGCCCCAGGTGACGGCGGAACCGGCACCGAGAAGCAGCAGCAATTTGAGCGCCTGACGGCGGCTGGAAGACTTCGGTCCGTTCAACGCGGCATGCGCCAATGGCGAAGCCACACCGCGCAAGCGCTGGTTGACCCGCTGCATGTGCTCCCACGCCCGACGATGTTCGCTGTGGGCGTCCAGCCAGTGTTGCCAGGCCTGTTGCTGACGCGGGGAGAGCGTGCCTTGCTGCATTTCCATCAGCCAGTACACGGCCTGTTCGGCCACTTGCGCAGAGAAATCCGGAACGCGGTTCACAGGGCGAAGTAGCAGCGCAGGGCGGCTTTTTGCAGATGACGTTTGACGGTGGCCACCGAAATGCCCAGCTCGGCGGCAATCTGCGGATAGGTCAGGCCATCGACCTGCGCCAGCAAAAACGCGCGTTTGACCGGTCGTGGCAAACCATCGAGCAATTGGTCCAGTTCGATCAGGGTTTGCAGGATGATCGCTTTGTCTTCTTCCGATGGCGCGAGCATTTCCGGCATCTGCGCCAGGGTGTCGAGGTAGGCGCGTTCCAGATCCTGACGACGGTAATGATTGAACAGCACGCGTTTGGCGAGGGTGGTGAGAAAGGCGCGCGGTTCGATGATCACCGCGGGTTCGCGGGCGCTGAGCACGCGAATGAACGTGTCTTGCGCCAGATCCGCTGCGCTGTCCGGGCAGCCGAGTTTGCGCCGCAACCAGCCGGTGAGCCAGCTGTGGTGGTCTTGGTAGAGCGATTCGACGGGATGGGCGGACGGCAACGGTATTACTCCGGGCGCATGATGGATGCGTTAGAGAACAAGAACTGTTCGCATTGTAGGGGCGGGCGAGGGTGTCCGGCAATCAGATGCTTTTGCGTATGAGAATATTTATCATTAATATTGCTCGCCTGTTGGTCCGGCCTCGTCGGTCGGACGTTTTTTCGTTTCAGGGTCGAAACATGAAAGGCAAACTCGCCTCACTTCCCATGTCCTATCGTCTGGCCGTCACCTCGCGGGTGCTGGCGGCGGTGTTCGGCGGCTATCTGGTCGCGGCGCTGGCCAGCGTGGCCCTGACGATGTGGTTACCGTTGAGCCGCGCCGAAGCTGTAGTGACTGGCATGACCATTTCCTTTCTGGTCTATCTGGTTGCGGTGCTGTGGTGTTTCGCTTGCCGCACGGCATGGTCGGCGTGGGTCGGATTGCTGGTGCCGAGCGTGATTCTGGCGACGGTGTCCGGGGCCGCACGTGGTTTGGGCTACGCATGAAAGAGGGCTTTCGCCAGTCGATGGCCTGGCTGCACACCTGGGCCGGACTGGTGTTCGGCTGGCTGCTGTTCGCGATTTTCCTGACCGGGACACTGGCCTATTTCAAGGACGAAACCACGCACTGGATGCAGCCGGAAATCCCTTTGCGCCCGCTCAACGCCGAAGCGAGCCTGACGCTGGCGCAAAACTATCTGCAACAACGGGCGCCGAATGCTTCACGCTGGCGGATCGGCCTGCCCAGCGCCCGCGACCCCGGCCTATCCGTCAGTTGGCAAGACACTCAAGCCAGCCCTGGCAAGCGCGGCAAGTTCACTGAAAAGACGCTCGACGCGCAAACCGGAGCCGAAGTAGAACCCCGGGAAAGCATGGGCGGTGAATTTTTCTACCGTTTCCATTTCCAACTGCAAATGCCCTATCCGTGGGGCCGCTGGCTGGCGACCAGCGCGGCGATGGTGATGTTCATCGCGTTGATCACCGGCATCATCACCCACAAGAAAATCTTCAAGGATTTCTTCACCTTCCGCCCGCGCAAGGGCCAGCGCACCTGGCTCGACGGCCACAACGCCGTGGGTGTGCTGGTTTTGCCGTTCCACCTGATGATCACCTACAGCAGCCTGGTGATTTTCATGGCGATGGTTATGCCGGCGAGCATTCTGGCGACTTACGGCAACAACCTCGGTGCGTTCTATGATGAGGTGTTTCCAGAAACGCCGTTGCCGGAGCGCGCCGGCCAGCCAGCGACTTTGCCGCCGCTGGCTGCGCTAATGACGCGCGCCAGTGAGCACTGGGGCGGCGGCCACGCGACACGGGTGACGGTCACTAACCCCGGCGATGCCAATGCCTCTGTGCAGTTTTCCCGTGCCAGTTCCGACAAGATCACCTACGAGTACGGTAGCGATGTGACCTTCAATGGCGTGACCGGGCAGTTGCTCGGCGCCACAGCGGACAAGCCGCTGCCGATGGCGATTGCCGGGAGTTTTTACGGTTTGCATATCGGCCGGTTCGCCGGCCCGGTACTGCGCTGGCTGTACTTCCTCTGCGGCCTGGCCGGTACGGCGATGATCGGCACCGGGCTGGTGATCTGGCTTGGCAAGCGCCAGCTCAAACACGCAAAAAGTGGCGTGATGCCGTTCGAGTTACGGCTGGTCGAAGTGCTGAACATTGCCAGCATGGCGGGATTGGTCAACGCGGTGGCGGTGTTCTTCTGGAGCAATCGTCTGTTGCCGCCGAGTCTCGGCGAGCGGGCCGATTGGGAGGTGAACGCCTTCTTCATCGCCTGGGGCTTGAGCGTGGTGCACGCACTGCTCAGGCCTGGACGCAAGGCTTGGGTCGAACAACTGGTGCTGGCAGCGCTGCTGTTCGTCACGGTGCCGTTGCTCAATGCGTTGACCACTTCGCATCACCTCGGCGTCACGCTGGCACAAGGTGACTGGGCGCTGGCAGCTTTTGACCTTACCTGTCTCGGCGCCGGTCTGTTTCTGACGTGGGCCGCCTGGAAGATGCAGCGCGCCGGGCATAGTGTGCGAGTGAAAAAAACGCCCCGCGAAAGGGCTCGGCCAATCGCGCTTGAGCAGGGGACAAACTGATGCTGCTGGCGTTGTTGCTGTGCTATGCCGGATTCACCGCGTTGTGCCTGTCGATGCCACGGCATCACGACGAACTGCTGGGGCGCAAACCTTCAGCCCGGCGTGGTCGGGGTCTGAAACTCTTCGGTTGGCTCATGCTGGGCCTGTCACTCTGGGCCACCGTGGCTGCCAACGGTTGGGGCTTGGGTCTGGTCGACTGGTTCGCGGTGCTGATGTGCAGTGCGCTGGCGTTGGTACTGCTGATGCCGTATCGACCGAAACTGGCCTTGGTGCTGGCCGCTTTGAGCCTGCTGGCAAGCCCGGTCGCCGCCTGGGCGCAGTGCTGACATGCTGATCGGTCATCCTCCGGAATCCCGCGACGACGAGCCACACGGCGCGCGTGCGCATTTTCTCCAAGTGTTCCTGTCGCAGCGCTCGCAGATGGAAGCACTGGTGAACCGGCGCGTCGGCTGCCGGGCCACGGCGGCAGATCTGGTGCAGGATCTGTTTCTGCGTTTCTGGCGGCGGCCACTGGTGCAGGTCGAAGAGCTCAGTACCTATCTTTTGCGTTGCGCCGGCAACATTGCCATCGATCATTTGCGCAGCGAAGGTACGCGGGTGCGAGTCAATGAGGGCTGGCAACCGGACGCGCCGGACAGCCACGGCAGCGAACCGCAAGCTGCGCTCGAAGCAGGCAATGATCTGCGCCATGTCGAAGCGGCGTTGCGCGCCTTGCCCGAACGCACTCGGCAGATCTTTCTGCTCAATCGCATCCACGGTCGCAAGTACGCAGAAATCGCCAAGGCCATGGGCTTGTCCCAAAGCGCGGTGGAAAAACATATGATGCGCGCCCTCGAGGCCTGCAAGGCCAGCCTGCGCGAACCCGCGCCACGTCTGCCAGGGAAAGCACCGTGAATCACACCGACCGCATCGTCCCGACGCCGGCTCAGGAACAGGCCGCACTCGCTTGGCTGAGTCTTCTGCATGACCGCCCGAGCAGCGGCGATCAACTGACCTTCAGCCAGTGGCTGCGCGCCGACCCGGCCCACGCCGAGGCCTACGCGCAGGCGCAAGTGCTGTGGGAGCTAAGCGAAAGTCCGGCGCGCACCCTGGCCGATGAAGATGCGTTTGCGTTGCAGGGTTACCTCAATGCGATGGATCGCCCGCGTCGCTCAGCGCTTGTGCGCTGGTCGGGCGCGCTGGCGCTGGCCGCGTGTCTGATGCTGATGATCAGTCTCGGCACGGGCTGGCAGCCGCAGCGCTGGGTCGATGATCTGGGCGCCGATTACGTTTCGGCGCCGGGCGAGATCCGCACCGTGACGCTGGCCGATCAATCGCAAGTCACGCTGGATGCCGACAGCGCCATCGCCGTGGATTTCAGCCAGGGCGAACGGCATGTGCAACTGCGTCGCGGTGCCGGTTTTTTCAGTGTCACGCATACCGGCGAGCCGTTCGTGGTCGAGGCCGAGAAAGGCCAGGCGCGGGTACTCGGCACGCAATTCGAAGTGCGTCTGCAACCTCGCGGTGCGCAGGTCACGGTGCTGTCCGGACGCGTTGGCGTGACAGCGGATCGCGGCGCGCCGCAGCAGATTCTGACGGCCGGCCAGCAAGTGGCCTACGGGCAGGGTACTGCGGAAAAACTGCACGCGGTGGACAGCGAAGCGCAACTGGCCTGGCGTCAGGGCTGGCTGAATTACTACAAGGCGTCACTGGCCGATGTGGTGCAGGATTTGCGGCGCTATTACCCGGGGCGGATCGTTGTACTCAACGATGAGCTGGCGGCGCGCAAGGTCAGCGGCAGTTTTCCGAGCAGGGATCCGCAGGCTGTGTTGAGTTCGCTGCAAGGGGTGATGGGGTTTGAGCAGCATCAGGTGTTGGGGCATCTGATTATTGTGCGCTGAGGCTGGCGGCGCCATCGCGAGCAGGCTCACTCCTACATTTGGAATGCGTTCCCCCTGTAGGAGTGAGCCTGCTCGCGATAGCGTTCTTTCAGACACCAAAAAATATTTTCAAAATTGTGGTGAGGTAAACCACAGGCCCATCCGTGTAGTGACTGAAACTGCGAGTCATTCGCATCCGTTGCGGTTCTACACAGGTCATTGAGCAATGAAGTCCAGGGCAAAATCGGGTTCGGTCAAACAGTGGTTGGGTGTTTCGGCATTGAGTTTTTGCGCATTGGCGCTGCTGCCGATGAGTGTGGCGCTCGCCGCTGAAACCGTCAGCAGCCCGGCGCAAAAGCAGTTCAGTTTTTCCCTGAGCGCCAAACCGCTGCCCCAGGCCCTGAGCGACTTCAGCCGTATCACCGGGCAAAGCGTGGTCTACACCGATGAAGCGCCGTACGGCCTCAACGCCCCGGCGGTCAGCGGCCAGATGAGTGCCGAACAGGCGCTGCAACGCTTGCTCAGCGGCTCCGGCATGACCTTCCGCCGCACCGACAGCCACACCTTCGCGCTCGAGCCGCAACCCATCGCGGGCGCCCTCAATCTCGGCGCCACCACTATCACCTCGATGCGCGACGACTCGATGAGCTACCAGCCGCCGCAAACCAGTTCGGTGATGCGCTCCTCGGCTTCGCTGCAGGAAATCCCGCAGACCGTCAACGTGATCCCGGCTCAGGTCATTCGCGATCAGACCCCGCGCAATCTCGACGATGCGCTGGCCAATATCAGCGGCATTACCCAGGCCAATACCTTGGGCAGCACTCAGGATTCGGTGATGATTCGCGGCTTTGGCGACAACCGCAACGGCTCGATCATGCGCGACGGCATGCCGATCGTGCAGGGTCGCGGGATGAACGAGACCGTTGATCGTGTCGAAGTGCTCAAGGGCCCGGCCTCACTGCTGTACGGGATTCAGGACCCGGGCGGCGTGGTCAATCTGGTCAGCAAGAAGCCGGAACTGACCCAATACAACGCTTTGACCCTGCGCGGCTCAACCTATGGCGACGGCAAGAATGGCAGCGGCGGCAGCTTCGACAGTACCGGTGCGCTGGGCGATTCCGGCCTCGCTTATCGCATGGTGCTGGATCACGAAGACGAAGATTACTGGCGCAACTTCGGCACCCATCGCGAGACGTTGATCGCGCCATCGCTGGCCTGGTATGGCGAGCGTACCAAGCTGCTGTTCTCCTACGAACACCGCGAGTTTCTCACGCCGTTCGACCGTGGCACGCTGATCGATCCGCGCACCAACCACCCGCTGGACATCTCGCGCAACGAGCGTCTGGACGAGCCGTTCAACGACATGGAAGGTCGTTCCGACCTGTACCACTTCGAGGCCGACCACGAACTCAACGACGACTGGAAAGCCCACTTCGGCTACAGCTGGAACCGCGAAACCTACGACGCCAGCCAGGTGCGCGTGACCGCCATCGACACCAAAAAAGGCACGCTGACCCGCAGCATGGACGGCACCCAAGGCGCGATCAGCACTGACCGCTTCGCCACCGCCAGCCTTGAAGGCAAGGTCAACGTGCTGGGCATGCAACATGACCTGGTGTTCGGCGTCGACGACGAGTACCGCAAGATCTACCGCGCCGACCTGATCCGCCAGAAAAGCCTGAGCACCTTCAGCTACGTCAACCCGGTCTACGGTCGCGAAGTCGAAGGCACCACCGTCAGCCCGGCGGACAGTGCGCAGACCGATCTGCTGCGCAGCGATTCGGTGTTCCTGCAGGACTCGATCCACCTCAATGACCAGTGGATTCTGGTCGCCGGCGGGCGCTTCCAGGAATACGACCAGTACGCCGGCAAAGGCGTGCCGTTCAAGGCCAACACCGACAGCAATGGGCAGAAATTCGTCCCTCGCGCCGGTCTGGTGTATCGCTACACCGACGAGTTGTCGTTCTACGGCAGCTACACCGAATCGTTCAAACCCAACTCGACCATTGCCCCGCTCAGCGGCAGCAGCACCGTGCTCGACGGCAGCATCGCGCCGGAAGAGGCCAAGTCGTGGGAACTGGGTGCGCGTCTGGATATGCCGGGGCGCATCACCGGCAATATCGCGCTGTTCGACATCAAGAAGCGCAACGTGCTGGTCTCAAATTCTGAAGGCCCGACCACCATTTACAGCGCGGCTGGCGAAGTGCGTTCCCGGGGTCTGGAACTGGACCTGACCGGGCAGTTGACCGATCGCTGGAGCCTGATCGGCGCCTATGCCTACACCGATGCCGAGGTCACCGAAGACCCGGACTACAAAGGCAATCGCTTGCAAAACGTGGCGAAGAACAGCGGCTCGTTGTCGGCGGTGTATGACTTCGGCAGCGTGATCGGTGGCGATCAACTGCGGGTCGGCGCCGGGGCGCGGTATGTCGGCGAACGCGCGGGCAACGCGGTGAATGATTTCGACCTGCCGAGCTACACCGTGGCCGATGCGTTCGCCACTTATGACACCAAGCTTGAGGGGCAGAAGGTCAAGTTTCAGCTCAACGTGAAGAACCTGTTCGACCGCACCTACTACACCTCGGCGGCGAGCCGGTTCTTTGTGTCGATGGGCGATTCGCGGCAGATTTCGTTGTCGAGCACGTTGGAATTCTGATCCGCAACCGCGTCATCGTTCTTCGCGAGCAAGCCCGCTCCCACAGGTTCTCGGTTGAGACACAAATGTCTTGAACGGCCGCAGACCTGGTGGGAGCGGGCTTGCTCGCGAAGAGGCCCGAACAGGCAATAAAAACCCGGCTCTAACGCAAAAACGCCTGCCGATATTCCCCCGGCGTCCCACCCAATACCTGCCGAAACCGGTTGGTGAAATGACTGGCACTGGCAAACCCGCACGCCAGCGCAATCTCCCCCAACGGCAACGCCGTGCCGCGCAACAACTCCCGCGCCCGGCTCAAGCGGCGCGCCAGCACGTACTGATGCGGCGGCAAGCCAAAGCTCACGCGAAACATTCGGGCAAAGTGGTATTCCGACAACGCACACAATCCGGCCAGTTGCCCGAGGCTGATCGGCTCGGCCAACTGATTGTCGATGAACTCGACCAACTGCCGACGCTGATGCGGCGCCAGTCCACCCTTGAGGCGCAACCCCTGACGGGCGCCGACCTGGCTGAGCAAGGTATGGCTGATCAATTCATGGGCAATGCTGCTGGTCAGCACGCGCTCGGCAGGCTCTTCCCAATTCAGCGTCAGTAACTGGCGAAAACGTCGCGCTTGCTGCGGATCTTCCAGAAAGGTCTGCTCGTGCAGTTGCATCTCCCTCGGCTCGCGATCAAGCAGCGTCACGCAACCGAGGGCAAATTGTTCTGCGCTGAAATACAGGTGAGCGAGGCGGATATCACCGTTGATCACCCAGCCGGATTCGTGATCCGCCGGCAGGATGCACAGCTTGTCCGGCCCACCCTTGTGCCCCGGTTGCCCGCGACGAAAAGTGCCGGTGCCGCCGGCGATGTAGCAGGACAGGGTGTGATGGCTCGGCGCTTCGTATTCCTGGGCGTCGTGGTGGTTGGTCCACAGGGCCGCAGACAAGCCGTCACCGAGCTCGGCGCTGTGCACAAGGCGTGCGTTCGGCGAGCGGTTGAGGGCTTGAAAGACTTGCAGGGTATCGATAGCGGCCATGTTCGGTTCTCTCCAACGCCTTGCATCCTACTCCGTAGACGTCGCGCTGCCAGCCTGTCGGGCGACAAAAGCGCAAGAATCTGCAAGCGCCCCGTTCGTTGCTGCCGCACCCTGAATCGCTGTTAAACGTAAAACCTGTGGCGAGGGAGCTTGCTCCCGCCGAGTGCGCAGCACTCATGAACGGGGCCGCTTCGCAGCCCAGCGCGAGCAAGCTCGCTCGCCACAGAGTGTCCCGTGTCCTCAGGAGTCTCGTCATGAACCTTTCGCTGTATCTGCTGACCGTGCTGATCTGGGGCACCACCTGGATTGCCCTGAAATGGCAACTGGGCGTGGTGGCGATTCCGGTGTCCATCGTCTATCGCTTTGGCCTCGCTGCGTTGGTGCTGTTCGTATTGCTGCTGCTCAGTCGGCGACTGCAACCGATGAATCGGCGCGGGCATCTGATTTGCGTGGCGCAGGGTTTGTGCCTGTTTTGCGTCAACTTCATGTGCTTCCTGACGGCCAGCCAGTGGATTCCCAGCGGACTGGTCGCGGTGGTGTTTTCCACGGCCACTTTGTGGAACGCACTCAATGCACGGGTATTCTTCGGTCAGCGCATCGCCCGTAACGTGCTGATGGGCGGCGCGCTCGGCCTGTTCGGTCTGGGGATGCTGTTCTGGCCGGAACTGGCCGGCCATCACGCCAGCCCTGAAACGTTGCTCGGTCTTGGTCTGGCGCTGTGCGGCACCCTGTGTTTTTCGGCGGGCAACATGCTCTCGAGCCTGCAGCAGAAGGCCGGTCTGAAACCGTTGACCACCAATGCCTGGGGCATGGCCTACGGCGCGGCGATGTTGTCGGTGTGGTGCCTGGTGAAAGGGATTCCGTTCGACATGGACTGGTCGCCGCGTTACGTCGGGGCGTTACTGTATCTGGTGATCCCGGGTTCGGTGATTGGCTTCACCGCCTACCTGACGCTGGTCGGGCGCATGGGGCCGGAGCGCGCAGCCTATTGCACGGTATTGTTCCCGGTGGTGGCGTTGAACGTCTCGGCGTTTGCCGAAGGGTATCAATGGACTGCGCCGGCGCTGGTCGGACTGGTGTTGGTCATGCTCGGGAACATTCTGGTGTTCCGCAGACCTCGTGCAATACAGGTGCCGGCTCAGGGAAAGTTGGCCTGATGGTGAATTGAGTCGGGCGCTGTTTCAGCGCTCGACTCTTATGACGATATAAATCAGCAGCGGAAATATGACGTCGACAATGTGTCGGGCCCAGTCCTTGGCGTTCCAGGTTTGTGAAGTATCCATGTCAAACCATTCAACGCCGATTACTTGCAGGCACAAGTAGTAGATAAACAGCGCGATCAATAAACCGATGATTGAAAACCGCTTTGCTTCGTGAAATTTTTCTTTCGAAGCATTTATGTTTTTCAACAGATGATAAGTGCCTAACAGGCAAAACGCGGTGTAGGTCACTTCCAGCGTGATAATGAGCCAGTAGATCCGATGGTGAAGCATGGGGGAGGTGATCGCGCGATAGCGGATGCTGAGGTTGTGTTGGGTAGTGTCCATGCTCAGAACATGCCCGACATACTCATAGTTTGAAGCATAGTCAGTGAAGTTGCTGTACATCACCAGCAAGCCAAAAAAACTGATATAGCCCATCAGTATGACTTTGCTGAAGCGGATGATTTTATCCGTGGTCAGAGTGTTCAAGTGAGTGTTCTCCATGATATTTATCGAGAAGTCGACAAGTCAGGAGAGTTTATAGCGGGTGTTTTTATTTCGGTGCAGGGTTGGATTTCAAAACATGTGCGGGGAAAAACTTGTCGGGCAAGTATCTTTTGATACTTGCCCGATGTTTTTTAACCGCGCCAGACCTGTGGGTTCACCAGATCCTGTGGACGCTCGCCGAGCAAAGCGCTGCGCAAGTTGGCCATTGCGCGATTGGCCATGGCTTCGCGGGTTTCATTCGTAGCGGAGCCGATGTGCGGCAATGTCACTGCGTTTTTCAGCTGAAACAGCGGCGATTCGGCCAGCGGTTCTTTCTCGTAGACGTCCAGACCGGCGCCGCGGATGCGGTTGTTTTGCAGGGCTTCGATCAGCGCCGGTTCGTCGACCACCGGGCCACGGGAGATGTTGACCAGGATCGCGTCCGGTTTCATCAGCGCCAGTTCGCGGTGGCTGATCAGGTGGCGGGTCTTGTCGCTGAGCGGTACTACCAGGCAGACGAAGTCGGCTTCGGCCAGCAGTTGGTCGAGGCTGCGAAACTGTGCGCCGAGTTGCTGTTCCAGCTCAGTCTTGCGACTGTTGCCGCTGTAGAGGATCGGCATGTTGAAGCCCAGGCGTCCGCGGCGGGCGACGGCGGCGCCGATGTTGCCCATGCCGACGATGCCCAGGGTCTTGCCGTGCACGTCGCAACCGAACAGCGGGGCGCCGACACTGGCCTGCCACTGGCCAGCCTTGGTCCAGGCGTCGAGTTCGGCGACGCGGCGGGCGCTGCTCATGATCAGGGCGAAGGCGAGGTCGGCGGTGCTTTCGGTGAGCACGTCCGGGGTGTTGGTGAGCATGATTCCGCGTTCATTGAAGTAGGCGAGGTCGTAGTTGTCGTAGCCGACCGACACGCTTGAGACCACTTCCAGTTTTGTCGCGGTTTCGAGTTGGGCCTTGCCGAGTTTGCGGCCGACGCCGATCAGGCCGTGGGCGTGGGGGAGGGCTTCGTTGAATTGGGCGTTGATGTCGCCGTTCTTGGGGTTGGGGACGATGACGTCGAACTCTTGCTGGAGGCGTTCGATCATGGGGGGGGTGATGCGGCTGAAGGCCAGGACTGTTTTTTTCATCGCTATGGGCTCGGCTTCGGGGCTTTATTGCCAAGCAAGCTAACATTTCTGTTTTGGGTTGTCTTGGCGGCCTTTGGGCCGACCATGCTCTTGGGGTTTTGGGTGTTTATCCGTTGCTTTGGGGGTTGCGGCTGGCGGTTTCGCCCTTACGGCGAGTCACTTTTCCAGACGCCGAAAAGTAACCAAAAGGCTTGGCCCCGGCGTTCGGCCCTCGCTTAGGCTCGGGTTCCTTCGCTGCGGGATTCATCCGGGGGCATCGCCTCCGGTTTGCTTCGCTGCACCTCCTCTCGATGCATTTGGCTTCGCCAAACGGTCGCTGCGCTCCCACCCCCGGATAAATCCCTCCACTCAGCCTGCCGATGGGGCCGGCACGGCAAGATCAAGAGCCGCAGCCGAGCTTGCGCTCATCCTGTTGAGTGGTGAAAAGCATGTGGTCGGCTTTTGCTTTTCTGTAGGAGTGAGCCTGCTCGCGTTGGCGGCCTGACAGCCGACCAATCTCCAACTGATTCACCCAATCCAATTGTAGGAGTGAGCCTGCTCGCGATGGCGGCCTACGAGCCGACCAAATCTCCAACTGACCACACCCATTCCAACTGTGGGAACTGGCCTGCCAGCGACGGCGGCCTGTCAGCCGACCACTCTCCAACTGACCACACCCATTCCAACTGTAGGAGCCAGCCTGCTGGCGATGGCGGCCTGTCAGCCGACCACTCTCCAACTGAACACACCCATTCCAACTGTAGGAGCCAGCCTGCTGGCGATGGCGGCCTACGAGCCGACCAATCCCCAACTGTCCACACCCAATCCAACTGTGGGAGCGGGCTTGCTCGCGAAAGCGGTGTGTCAGTCACCGCAAGTGTTGGATGTGCTGATGCTTTCGCGAGCAAGCCCGCTCCCACAATGGCTCAGCTGTGTGCCGCAGATTGGGTGATTTCCACATGATCCAGCACCCGCTTCACCGACAGTTCAGCCAGCATGATGATCTGCTGAATCGCCAGTATCGTCTGCCGCTGAGGTCAGTTGGCGACTCGCACTTCAACCAGACTCCCACTCATTCATAAGCCGCCAGTTCCACCTGATGCAGGCGCAGAGTTCTTGAGTGATGTTCTTATAACAATAAGACTTTTTCGATATCGCGGTTTATTTCTAATAGATATATAAACCTGTTAATTCTGACAGGTGTCACGAAGGACTGATTACGGCAGTCTTCTGTTTCGTAATCTTGCGATGGTCAGTTGTTGATAAAGGAACTTTTTATGATAAATGAATTTTTTCTACCTTCAGAAGAACAAGAGGGCGTGGAGGGTACAGCAGATGTACTCGTTTATAGTCTTTTTCCATTCAATGGAAAGGTTGAAACCTTCATCACGAATGATGAGTTCGTGGTTGTTATTGCAAAGCAGGATTTTCCTAGAGAGCGATCCGCGGGCCTGCAGTGCCGGTTTAAGGCTGATATCCGTAATGGGGAGCATCCGTACAATGAGAAATTGGAGATGAGCATTATTTACATACTGAGCGAGAAGGTCCCAGGGGGAGGGACAAGATCTAGACCGTATCCGGCTGTTTATGGGAGTGGAACTGTAGATGTGAATTTCGACCTTGTTAAAGGTACGTTAGCGCTTGGATTTAAACTGAAAGTTCAAAACGATCCATCAGAGCCACGGTTGGATGCGAATGGTTCATTCAAAAAAGTCTCAGGTCTTAAGCATGTCAAGATGTAACAGATTTGTTTTTACCCAGTACAGGCTTTGCTGACTGCCATTGTCCAGAGGGACTTCCGCGTTGATCAATAGACGTGGAGGTTCCGTTCTGGACAGAGGCACTAGCGCCAGTTTCAGGTCGCCACCCGAGCACCCGCCAGGCTCCCACTCAATTCATAAGCCGCCAGTTCCGCCTGATGCGCCGCCAATATCTCTGGCAGCGACCCGCGCAAATACTCGACCCACGTCTTGATCTTCGCATCCAGGTATTGCCGCGAAGGGTAGATCGCATACAGGTTGAGTTCCTGCGAGCGGTAGTTGGGCATGACGCGCACCAGCGTGCCGTTGCGCAGTCCTTCGATGGCGGCGTAGACCGGCAGGACGCCGACGCCCATGCCGCTGATGATTGCGGTTTTCATCGCGTCGGCGGAGTTCACCAGGAATGGCGAGCTGTTGATGGTGACCATTTCCTGGCCTTCGGGGCCGTCGAAGGCCCATTTTTCCAGGGGGATCACCGGGCTCACCAGACGCAGGCAGGCGTGGTTCAGCAGGTCGCTGGGTTTTTGCGCGCAGCCGTTGGCTTTCACGTAGGCCGGGGAGGCGCAGACGATGCTGTAGGTGATGCCCAGGCGTTGCGAGACGAAGCCCGAATCCGGTAGTTCGCGGGCCAGCACGATGGACACGTCGTAGCCTTCGTCGAGCAGGTCCGGCACACGGTTGGCCATGGTCAGGTCGAAGGTCACGTCGGGGTGGGTCTTGCGGTAGCGGGCGATGGCGTCGATCACGAAGTGCTGGCCGATGCCGGTCATGGTGTGCACTTTCAACTGGCCGGCGGGGCGGGCGTGGGCTTCGCTGGCCTCGGCTTCGGCTTCTTCGACATAGGCCAGGATCTGCTCGCAGCGCAGCAGGTAGCGCTTGCCGGCCTCGGTCAGGGCGATGCGCCGGGTCGTGCGATTGAGCAGGCGGGTTTGCAGGTGGGCTTCCAGGTTGGAGACCGCGCGCGAGACGTTGGCCGTGGTGGTGTCGAGTTGCACGGCGGCGGCGGTGAAGCTGCCGGCTTCGGCCACACAACTGAAGGCGCGCATGTTTTGCAATGTGTCCATGGGGTGCTCTCAAGGGAGATGGCAAATTGTGACACGAAGTTTCAGGGGCTGAGACCCCCGACCAAGGGATTATCTCGTTAACGGTAACAAAGATTCACAGGAATCCCAGCTTATCGCCACCAAGGTGCCCACCTAGAATTGCGCCGTTGTGGGAGCGGGCTTGCTCGCGAAAGCGATTTCATCTTCAACGCGGCGTCTTCTGACAGAGCGCTTTCGCGAGCAAGCCCGCTCCCACAGGGCCTCGGTTCTTCCCCTTTTTCAGGAATTCGCAGCTGTGCCGCGTCGCATCAACAGAGCGCTTTTGCCGCTCAGTGTTCTGGCTTTTACCCTGGGTCTCAGCGGCTGCATCTCAACGCAAGGAATTGCCCCGCATAGCAAGGCATTGGAAGCCTCCGCACTGGCCACTGACGACGCCATCGCCCACGCCGCCAAAGACGCCAACTGGCCCACCGCACAATGGTGGCAAGCCTACGGCGACCCGCAACTCAATCACTGGATCGACCTCGCCGTGCAGGGCAGTCCGAGCATGGCCATGGCCGCTGCTCGGGTGCGGCAGGCCAAGGCGCTGGCCGGTGTCGCCGAAGCGGCCGAGTCGTTGCAGATCAATGGCGAGTCGACACTCAAGCGCCACAACTGGCCGACTGACCCGTTCTACGGCCCGGGCGAGCTGTCCAATACCACCACCTGGGACAACAACGCCGCGCTCGGTTTCAGCTATGCCCTCGACCTCTGGGGCCGCGAAAGCAATGCCAGCGAACGCGCGGTGGATCTGGCGCACATGAGCGCCGCCGAAGCGCGGCTGGCGCAGCTGGAATTGCAGAACAACCTCGTGCGCGCCTACATCGAACTGTCGCTGCATTACGCCCAGCGCGACATCGTCGCCGCGACGCTGAAGCAGCAACAGCAGATTCTCGAGCTGGCGCAGAAGCGCCTGAACGGCGGAATCGGCACGCACTTCGAAGTCAGTCAGGCCGAAACGCCGCTGCCGGAAACCCATCGGCAACTCGATGCGTTGGACGAAGCAATCGCCCTCAGCCGCAACCAGATCGCCGCGCTGGCGGGCAAAGGCCCAGGCGCGGGTGCGCAGTTGCAGCGGCCGACGCTGGCGCTGGGGGCAGCATTGAAACTGCCGTCGGCATTGCCCGCCGAGTTGCTCGGTCAGCGCCCGGACGTGGTTGCCAGTCGCTGGCAAGTGGCGGCGCAGGCACGCGGGATCGATGTGGCGCACGCCGGTTTCTATCCCAACGTCGATCTGGTCGGCAGCCTCGGCTACATGGCGACCGGTGGCGGGGCGCTGGAGTTTTTGACTGGCAAGAAGCTCAACTACAACGTCGGCCCGGCGATCTCGCTGCCGATCTTCGACGGTGGGCGTTTGCGCAGCGAGTTGGGCGAAGCGTCCGCCGGTTATGACATCGCCGTGGCGCATTACAACCAGACCCTGGTCAATGCGCTGAAGAACATCTCCGACCAGTTGATCCGCCGCGAGTCGATGGACAAGCAGCAAGCCTTCGCCGCCGAGTCGGTGGCCACTGCGCAGAAGACTTACGACATCGCGATGATCGCCTATCAGCGTGGCCTTACCGATTACCTCAACGTGCTCAATGCGCAGACCTTGCTGTTCAAGCAACAGCAAGTGCAGCAGCAGGTGCAGGCGGCGCGGTTGAGTGCGCATGCGGAGTTGGTGACGGCGTTGGGTGGCGGCCTCGGGGCCGGCAATGACGTGCCCACTGCCGAGCAAACAGCAGCCCCGAAAACCCCGGCCCTCCTGCGGTGAACACACAATCCACTACACAAAACCTTTGTGGTGAGGGGATTCATCCCCGATGGGCTGCGGAGCAGCCCCAAGAAAAGCAAATGCGGTGTGCCAGGCAGAATTGGCTTGCAGGTTTCGGGGCCGCTTCGCAGCCCATCGGGGATAAATCCCCTCACCACAGAGTTTGTGTTCATCACAAAAATTGTTAAGTCCTCAATCATTGAGCAAGACCAAATGACTCCCTTGCCCGCACCTCTACGCTGGCTCTACTCCCTGGAATGGCGTCGGGGTTTGTTTGACTGGGCGCGCAGTGATGGCGTGACCTGGGTCTACATCTTCAAGGTATTGCTCGCCGCGTTCCTCACACTGTGGCTGGCGATGCGCCTGGAGTTGCCGCAGCCGCGTACGGCGATGATCACCGTGTTCATCGTCATGCAGCCGCAGAGCGGCCATGTGTTCGCCAAGAGTTTCTATCGTTTCCTCGGCACCCTGGCCGGGTCGGCGATGATGGTTACGCTGATCTCGCTGTTCGCGCAGAACACCGAACTGTTCCTCGGTTCTCTGGCGATCTGGGTCGGCATCTGCTCGGCGGGTGCGGCGCGTTGCCGTAACTTTCGCGCTTACGGTTTTGTCCTCGCCGGCTACACCGCGGCGATGGTCGGGTTGCCCGCGCTGGCGCATCCGGACGGTGCGTTCCTGGCCGCCGTCTGGCGCGTGCTGGAGATCTCGCTGGGGATTCTCTGCTCGACGGTAGTCAGCGCCGCGATCCTGCCGCAAACCGCCAGCGCGGCGATGCGCAACGCCCTGTATCAGCGCTTCGGCGTGTTCGCGTTGTTCGTTACCGATGGCCTGCGCGGACGCAGCAAAGCCGAGTCGTTCGAAGCGAGCAACGTGCGTTTCATCGCCGAAGCCGTGGGCCTCGAAGGGCTGCGCAGCGTGACCGTTTTCGAAGACCCGCACATGCGTCGGCGCAACGGTCGCCTCAGTCGTTTGAACAGCGAGTTCATGGGCATCACCACCCGCTTCAACGCCCTGCATCAGTTGCTGGAACGCTTGCGCGTGAACGACGAAGAACACGTGGTGGCGGCGATCAGACCGGGCCTGCAGGATCTGGCCGAAGTGCTCGACGGCTTCAGTGGCCGCGCCCTGACCAGCCCGGACGCCGCACGCCTGGCGACGGCACTTGCGACGTACAAGGAAGGCCTGCCGGCGCGGGTGCGCAGCCTGCGTGCAACCTTTCAGGAGACTGACCCTAGCGACGCCGAGCAACTGGATTTTCACACCGCGTACGAACTGCTCTATCGCTTCGTCGATGACTTGCACAGTTATGCACAGACCCACGCCTCGCTGGCCGATCACCGCCACGAGCGTGAGCGCTGGGACGAGCCGTTCACCCCGCAAACCAACTGGTGGGCCGCGGCGGCTTCGGGGATTCGCGCCTCGTTCATCCTGATGGTGCTGGGCAGCTATTGGGTCGCCACCGCGTGGCCGAGCGGTGCGACCATGACCCTGATTGCTGCCGCGACCGTGGGCCTTTCTGCCGCCACGCCGAACCCGAAACGCATGGCTTTTCAAATGGCCTGCGGTACGTTTCTCGGAGCGCTGATCGGCTTCGTCGAGATGTTTTTCATCTTCCCGTGGATCGACGGTTTTCCGCTGCTGTGCGTGATGCTCGCGCCAGTGATCGTGCTCGGCTCGTTCCTCGCTTCGCGACCGCAATACGCAGGTGTCGGTCTCGGTTTGTTGATCTTCTTCAGCACCGGTTCGGTGCCGGACAACCTGACCATTTACAACCCCTACACCTTCATCAACGACTACATCGCCATGGTCATGGGCATGCTGGTCTGCGCCGCTGCCGGCGCAATCATTCTGCCGCCCAACAGCCGCTGGTTGTGGAAGCGCCTGGAGCAGGATCTGCGCGGCCAGGTTGTCTACGCGATCAGCGGCAAACTCAAGGGCCTGGCGTCGAGTTTCGAGAGTCGTACCCGCGATTTGCTGCATCAGGCTTACGGTCTCGCTGCCGGGCAGCCGACCGTGCAGAAGAACCTGCTGCGCTGGATGTTCGTGGTGCTCGAAGTCGGCCACGCGATCATCGAGTTGCGCAAGGAACAGGCGATCCTCCCGGTGCATCCGGCCTATGCCGAATCGCAGCCGTGGCGTCAGGCAATTCGGGTGATGGGTCGGGCGCTGGTGCGACTGTTTCTGCAACCGAACCCGAGCAATCTGGAGCGCGCACTGGTGGCGGTCGATCACGCGATCAGTCGGGTCGCCGCGACCGACGAGCCGTTTGCGCCGCACTTCGACACGTCCGCGTTACGCCGGGTGAAGAGCTATCTGCACTTCATCCGCACCTCGTTGCTCGACCCGCAATCACCACTCGCTGCCTATGCCGTCGCCAAGCCCGAAGGACTTGCCCATGCCTCGTGAAATCGCCTTCCACGGCGTGTACATGCCGACCATGACCCTGATGTTCTTTGTCGCTGCGGCGCTGGCCTGGGCGCTGGACCGGTTCCTGTCGGGGTTCGACCTGTACCGTTTTTTCTGGCACCCGGCGCTGCTGCGTCTGAGCCTGTTTACCTGTCTGTTCGGCGCCATGGCGCTGACTGTCTACCGTTGAGAACGTTCTGATGAAAAAGTTTTTCAGCCTGCTCGCGACCCTGCTGGTGCTGGCCATGGCACTGTGGATCGGCCGGACCCTGTGGGAGCACTACATGAATACCCCGTGGACCCGTGACGGCCGGGTGCGGGCGGACATCATCAACGTCGCCGCCGACGTCACCGGGGAAGTGGTCGACGTACCGGTGCGCGACAACCAGTTGGTGAAGAAGGGTGACCTGCTGATGCAGATCGACCCCGAGCATTACCGTCTCGCGGTGAAGCAGGCGCAGTCGCTGGTGGCTTCGCGCAAGGCGACGTGGGAGATGCGCAAGGTCAACGCGCACCGCCGCGCCGACCTCGACAATCTGGTGATCTCCAAGGAAAACCGCGACGACGCCAGCAACATCGCCGACGCCGCGCTGGCCGATTACCAACACGCGCAAGCGCAACTGGAAGCCGCCGAACTCAACCTCAAACGCACCGAAGTGCGCGCGGCGGTGGACGGCTACGTGACCAACCTCAATGTGCATCGCGGCGACTACGCGCGCATCGGTGAAGCGAAAATGGCCGTGGTCGACATGAACTCGTTCTGGGTCTACGGCTTCTTCGAAGAGACCAAGCTGCCGCACGTGCGCGTGGGCGACAAGGCCGACATGCAACTGATGAGCGGCGAAGTGTTGAAGGGCCACGTGGAGAGCATTTCCCGCGGCATCTACGACCGCGACAACCCGGAAAGCCGCGAGCTGATCGCCGACGTGAACCCGACGTTCAACTGGGTACGACTGGCGCAGCGGGTGCCGGTGCGCATTCACATCGATGAAGTGCCGGAGGGTGTGTTGTTGGCGGCGGGGATTACTTGCACGGTGGTGGTGAAGCAGGACACAGGAGAGTAAACCTGTGGCGAGGGAGCTTGCTCCCGCTCGGCTGCGTAGCAGTCGTAAAAGCTGACTGCGCGGTGTGCCTGACAGGGTTGGGGGCAGGTATCGGGGCTGCTGCGCAGCCCAGCGGGAGCAAGCTCCCTCGCCACAAAGAGATCGCATCAGCCTTGGCAAAACGTCTCCTGCAAATGCCGCCACAGCACCCGCCCGGCCTCGGTCTTTTCAAACACCACCGTCGATCGGCGATCGGTGCGCAACCCGCTCGCATCGCTCTGCTGCTCGCGGTAACTCAGCGTCGCGCCATGCGCATGCAGCGCAATCCCGCGCAGCTCACTGAGCTCGATTCTGAAGCCGGCCTTCTTCCCGCCCGCCGACTGAAACAATGCGCGCAAGGCTTCGATATCCAGCGTCCGGCCCAGCGGCGTGACCATGGAAAAATCCGCCGAGAACCGGCTCAGCAAACGCGCAAGTTCCGCCGAATCCTGCTCCACGGCAAACCAGCGTTCGATGACCAGGTGGGCCTGGATCACTTCATCAAAATATTCGTTGTAGTCAATCATGTGGATTTTTCCTGAAGGGGAGGTGAGCTCAAAAGGGCGAGCACTTTGGAGGCATCGAAACGCAGCACCGCGACCATCGGCAACAGCGTGAGCAGCGCGGCGGCGAGAAAGCAGTAGCGGAAACCGTTGCCGCCCAAAGCGCCCAAGAGCGAACTGAGCAGCGCCGCGCCGAGGCAGAAACCGAGCTGGCGATTGATGTTCCACAACGCACTGGAGTGGCCCATTTTTTCCGGCGCGATGCCGACAAACGCCAGGCTCTGCGCGGTCACGCTGCACAGGCTGCCGCCCAGACCCATCAAGGCATAGGCAATGATCAGCGGCGCGGCGGCGGGTTGTTCGATGCGCATCAGCATGACAATCCCCAGGCACTGCAAAAGCATCCCGGCGATCAGCAACGGCTTGGGGCCGATGCGGTTGAAACTGCGTTTGCCGAGCATGATCGCCACACCCGAGGCGGCCGCCCAGGACAGCATCAGCGCACCGGTTTGCGCCGCGCCGAAACCGAGGTCGTGCAGGTACAACACGGCAATCATGTTGGTACCGGTAAACACCCCGGGCACGAACAGGTAGATCAGCATCGCCAGGCGCAGCGACGGACTGTTGATCAGTTGCAGGTCGAGCACCGCGTCGGGTTTGTGCCAGCCGTCACGCAGGTACAGCCATAAGGTCAGGACGCCGAGCAGCAGCACCCCGGCGGCGAGGTGACGGGTAGCGGCGGCACTCGCCAGGCTCACGGCAATCAACAACAGACTCAGGGCTGATACGGCCAGCAGCAGACCGAGTAGATCCAGCGTGGGGCGTTCAAGGGTGGCCTGATCCGCGTTCAACCAGAGCAGACCCAATCCGAAAGCCAGCAGCGCCATGGGCATGTTCAGGTAGAAAATCCAGCGCCATGACAACGCCTCGACGATCAGGCCGCCCGCCGCCGGCGACAGGGCCGGCACCAGCAGCGCGACCATCAGCACCACGCCGGTGAGGTGTGCGCGTTGTGTCGCTGGATACTGCCGATACGCCAAGGCCTGACCGATTGGCAACAGCAAGCCGCCACCGAGTCCTTGCAGCAGGCGCCAGCCGATCAGGCTTTCAATCGACCCGGCCTGGGCCACCAGACCGGAGGCGATGCCGAACACCAGCAACGAGCCGAGAATCAGCCGCCGCTCGCCCAGCCGCGCCGCCAGCCACACGCTCAGCGGAATGATCAGCGTCAGCCCGAGCATGTAGGCGTTGGTGATCCACGCCAGTTGCGTCACGGATGCCTGTAATTCCCGGGCGATATCCGGGTAGGCGATGCTCGCGGCGAACATGTTCAGCAGGTCGAGGGCAAACCCGAACAGATACACCAGCGCGACTTTCGAGCGATAGGCCATGGCAGCTTCCCTGTGATGAGACGTGCAGGGTAGGGGGCTTCAGGCGTTAGGAAAACGCTGGTTTGCCTGCTAGTTTGTCAAAATAATTTTGACAAGGGGTGCGTGGGACATGGTCAGCCTGGACCGTTTTGACACTTTCAAAGCCGTGGTCGAGGCCGGCTCGTTGACCGCGGCCGCCGATACTCTGGGCCAGACCCGGGCGGTGGTGAGCTTCAATCTCAAGCGCCTGGAAGAAGAACTGGGTGTCACCTTGCTCACCCGCAACACCCGGCAACTGGCCCTGACCGATGCCGGCGAGCGTTTTTATCGACGCTGTCTGCGCACCCTTGACGAAGCGCGACTGGCGATCGAGGAAGCGCGCTCCGAGCATTCGCAACTCAAGGGCACGTTGCGCATCACCACCACCGTGGAATTCGCCCTGGCCCAAGTGGTGCCGGCGCTGGAGGTGTTCCGTCAGCAACAGCCGCAACTGAACATTCATCTGTCGACGTCCTCGACCCATGCCGATCTGATCTCTGAACGCTTTGACATGGCGATTCGTCTGGGGCGCATGCACGACTCCAATCTGCGCGCGGTGCAGTTATCGACGTTCGAGGTGTTTGCGGTGGCGGCGCCGCAGCTGGTCGAGCGCTTCGCGCCGGTTGCCACACTGGCGACGCTGGAGTCGATGCCGAGGCTGGGCCACGGCCGAGTCCCGGAAATGACCGTGACCGACCCGACCGGGACCGAGCATTTCTACCAGCCAAAACCAGGGACCACCGCCATCGTCGCCGACAATTCGGCGACGCTCAGGGCGTTTGCGCTGACCGGGCAAGGCGTGGCGATTTTGCCGCAATGGCTGATTCAGGAGGATCTGGCAGCCGGGCGACTGGTACGGTTGCTGGCCGATTACCGTTTTGCTCAGCAGGGTGTTTACGCGCTGTATCCGGATACCCGGCATTTGCCGCTGAAGGTGCGGGCGTTTATTGATTTCATGAAGGGCTGGGGGGGAAGGAGCAAACTATCCGCACCGACGTGAACCCGGCTTGATAATCGCGAGCACGCGCCCATCCCCGAAATGTCGAGGATGGGCATCGATGATCAACCGAAAAATCCCCAAAGATTGCCGTATGGGCCGCCGACTCCGGTGACGTTACCGGCAAATATGAATTTCTCATCGGCGCGTGGTTGCAGGAAAATCGACGCGGGCATGGCCGACGTATCCCTGCTCAGAAAGCCATTTGTGCCAAATTCTTTGTCAAGGTCGCCAGTGCCAAGAAAACGAGCGATGTGGGTTTCCAGGTCACTGCCCGCTACGGTGATTCTGTTCTCGCTGTCGATGAAACCTGCGCACCAGTTGTCTCCTGTGTGCTTTTCAAGAAGGGTCAGTAACGGTTCGCCTCGGTTGAAATGAGGGTTTGGCTTGCCGTTTTCATCCATTTTGACCAGGAGCCCGTGCATGCTTTGCCCGGCTCGCCTTGAGTGACCCAGACCGAAAAAACCTCCTTCCGCTGTTTTCACCAGACCCTGCACGGTGCTGTCGCTGTGTGTGAGGTTCAGCATGTGGACTCCGGGCGTGCTGGGGTTGCCGTAGCTTTTATCCATGCTGCCGTCAGGGTTGAGACGGGCAAAGTAACCCTGCGTTCTTTCTGCACGAGTGGCGCTGCCGGCGATCAGGATCTTCCCGGAGTCGAGCAGGTGCATTGCCGAAATCGATGTCGCGGAGACCGTAGCGTGAAGTTTGATGTCGAGGCGTCCATCGCTGGCGAAATGCTTGTCCGGTTGTCCCTTTTCAGTCACGCGATACAGCACGGCATGAGTTCTTTCCGGGGCGCCCATGACGTGATAGGTCGCACCGACGACGATCATGCCATCCACTTGCACTGCCACATTGCCTGTGTCTGAGAGGCAATTCTCCGTCGGTAGATTTCGCAGGATCAGTTTGCCCTGGGTCGCAAAGTCCAGGTCCTGCACGCCGTTTTCGTTGAAACGTCCCAACACCAGGTGCACGGGCGGAGACTCGGTGTCGTCATCTATAGTGGTTCCGCCCTGCATATAGATCCATGACCCATGCATCGCCACTTTGCCGCCTAATGCGTCAAACCGCTTATAGAACTTGTTGAAGGTGAAGCCTTTGCTCGCAAAGGTCGGATCCAGCCTGCCATCTTCATTCAGGCGTGCCAGCCCATAGTAGGACGAGGTGTAGAGTACGGCCTCGTCGGCCTCGTCGGCCTCGTCGTCATGGGAGACAGTGATGCCGAGGAGGAGTTTTCCCGTGGGCAACCGGTAAAGGCCTTTGATTTGTCGATCATTCCCGTTTGTGTGCGGCAAAATCGCGAGGGTCACAACGCCCTTTTCACCAAAGCTCGGATCAATGTCGCCAGGTTTGCGCTCGAAAGTACTCATTATTTTCACCGATTGATGTACTGATGCTCGCGAGTGTGAGCGTCTTGCATCGAGTCTGCTCTGCTTGTGAAATCAGCGTCTACTGTCAGAGTTGACAGGTGGTGAAGGGCCGTGGGCGGGAGTAAGGTGAGTGCCCGAGGCGCACGTTGCTCAGGCTTTGTGTCTTCTGGAAATCAGCGTGGAGCGTGACTGTCGAGGCTGAATCAAAGCTTCCCGCGCAACCCGAACCGCTTCTTCAACGTCGATTCCAGCAACCCCTTCGGCAACAACGTCGCCAGCAACGGCAACGCCCGACTGCCGTTACCAATGCGGATCAAGCGTGGCGGTGTGTCCCGCTGCACAGCCTTGAGCAGTTCAGCCGCAAACTCGGTAGCCGGGGTCGGCTTGTCCTGCGAGGCCTTGGCCCGCGCGCGAATCCCCTCACGCAACGGAAACCACGGCGACTGCTCGTTGATCAACTGCTCGGCTTCGTGCCCGGCATTCTTGGCGAAGCTCGACTGAATCGCCCCCGGCTGGACCTCCATCACGCGAATGCCGAACGGCGCCAGTTCCATGCGCAAGGCATCGCTCAGCGCATGCACCGCCGCTTTCGACGCACAGTAGGCGCCGGCGAACGGCGTCACCAGCACGCCCGAAACACTGCCGATGTTCACCACCAGCCCCTTGGCCCGGCGCAGCACCGGGAACAGTGCGCGAGTGACGCCGACAATCGAGAACACGTTGGTCTCGAACTGGCGCTGCATGGCCGGCACGCCGCCATCGAGCAGCGGCCCCATGGCGCCATAACCGGCGTTGTTGATCAGCACGTCGAGGCCACCGTGTTGCTGGTTGATGCGTTCCGCGAGTTGTTCCAGCGCCACGCTGTCATTGACGTCCAGCGGGATCGCGGTGAACCCGGCGGTGGTCAGCGCCGCGACGTCGTCACTCTTGCGCGCAGTGGCCCAGACTTCGTAACCGGCGCCTTTGAAGGCGTCGGCGAGGGCGCGGCCAATGCCGCTGGAGCAACCGGTAATCAACGCAACGGGCATGGCGCATTCCTTGTGCAAAAAGTGGGGGAGGGGATCAGTCGGAGAAACTGCCTTGCAAGCGCTCGGCGCGAAACTCCAGGGTTTGCGGGCGATAACCGGGACGCAGCGGTGGCATCGGCAGGCAGTCTTCCCAGTCGCCGCCGGCCTGCAGTTCGCCGGGGCCGCGATAGCGCGGGGCGGTGTATTGGTTGTCGGCCAGATTGACCGTGTCACCGGGCGCGTAGGCTGCAATGCGCCAGCGCAGTTCGGTCAGCGGCACGTTGTTGCCGTTTTTCATTTTCAGTTGCAGCGGTCGATCCGCGGGGCACTGTTCAGGCGCATAGACAATGCGCATCTCCAGACGCGCCAGTTGCTTGAGTTCGCGGTTGTCCAGCCACACCACCCAGACCGCGACCAAACCCAGACCAACGGCAGCCGCGACGGACACCGGCACGGCCTTGGCCGGATAGCGCAACAACAGGATCAGCCAGGTGATGACCAGCAAAACGCCGATGAACATGTTTGAACGCTCCTTGAACTCATGAGCACCATCCTACCGAAGGGGCGCAGGAATGGATATTCGCCGAGCAAAGCGTGACGCCATTGGTCGGGACTGTAATTTCTGACAGTTGTTGAACATGCGTTGTGCCTGCTCAAATTCCGGAGGTTCGAACAACGCCGCTCGCACGGGGAGGGACTTTTCATGAGCTTGCACATCAATACGCCGAGGGTGTCTGTGTTCGACCCGCGCGGTTTGTTGGTTCGCACGGTCGACTATTGTCGAGCTATCGAGGACGGCCCTGTCGACCCCCGGATCAACCGCATCCTTCATGACCCGGCGGGGCATGCGGTTAAACAGTGGGATCCGCGGCTTTGGCTGTCGCAGGTCGGCGATCCGCTGACGCCGGCCAATCTGACACGAGTGTTTACCTTGGGCGCCTCGGTGATTCGTTCGGACAGTGTCGATACCGGCACGCAAATCGAGTTGAAGGGGCTCGCCACGCAAACGGTATTCAGTTGGGACAGCCGTCAGACGCGACGCGACATTGAGTACGATGCCTTGCTTCGACCCGTTGCGATATTCGAACAAGGGGCAAGCGAGGCGCGGCGTTGCGGCGAGCGATTGACCTACGGTCATCCCGGCAGCGGCGATCTGGCGCAAAATCATTACGGTCAACTGATCCGTCATGATCACCCGGCCGGCAGCGTACTGTTCAACCGATTTGCAATTAGCGGCGAATGTACCGAGGACACCCGCCACTTCACTCAGGATCCGTTGGCACCTGACTGGCCTAAGTCGGAGGCGGATCGTCAGCGGCTGCTGGAGCCAGGCGCCGGTGCGACATCGCGCTGGCGCCATGGTGCGCTGGGGGATGTGCTGGAACAGACGGATGCCCGAGAAAACCGGCATACATTCGCGCTGACCGTCGATGGCCACTTGCGCGAGCGCCGCTTGCAGTTGAAGGGGGAACCCGAGCAGACCCTGGTCAGGGACATCCACTACAACGCGCAAGGCAATGTCACGCAGGAAACCGCCGGCAACGGTGTACAAACCACCCGGACGTATAGCCCCGAAGACAATCGCCTGTTGGTTCAGCGGACTGAAGACGCTGATGGTCTTGTGCTGCAACATTTGAGTTATGGATACGACCGGGTAGGCAATGTCCTGAGTACCGAAGACAAGTCACTGCCGATCCGTTACTTCGCCAACCAGCGCATCGACCCGGTCAGTCGCTTTGTCTACGACAGTCTTTACCAGTTGACCAAGGCGTCCGGTTGGGAGGCCGGCGCAGTCAATCGTGGCCCGCAATCGATGGGCCGCATCGATCCGGGGGCGGTCAGCAACTATCAACAGACTTACGAATATGATCCCGGCGGCAACCTGTGCAACCTGATTCATGTCGGTGCACAAAGCCACGGGCGCAAACTGCAGCCGGCGCGTTATAGCAACCGCTCTTTGCCTTACGTGGACGTCATTCCCGGTGAGGCAGAAATCGAAGCTGCCTACGACCGCAGAGGCAACCTGCTGACGCTGGAGTCAGGGCGGGTACTGAACTGGAACCTGCGCAATCAACTGCAAACGGTCTGTCCGGTGGAGCGTGCCTCAGGTATCAATGATCATGAGGTCTATCTGTACGATGGTGGCAGCCAGCGGGTACGCAAGGTCCGTTCGTTGCGAACTGGCGTCCGAAGCCTGATTGCCGACGTACGCTATTTGCCCGGGCTGGAGTTGCGCACCGATAACGGTACCGGCGAACGGTTGCAGATCATCGTTACCGACAACGCTCGAGTACAGCATTGGGAGAGCCCGCCGCCTTCGGGAGTCAACAATCGATGGCGATACCAACATATCGATCACTTGGGTTCGGTTAGTCTGGAAACCGCCGGTGACGGTACGTTGATTGGTCGGGAGAAGTATCACCCGTTCGGTACCAGCGCTTGGCAGAACGGCGAACTCAGCTACAAATTCGTCCGTTATTCAGGCAAGGAGCGTGATGCGACCGGACTTGATTACTACGGTCACCGCTACTACATCTCCTGGTTGCAAAAATGGAGCAGTCCGGACCCGGCGGGGGAAGTGGATGGTTTGAACCTGTACCGGATGGTCAGAAATAACCCCGGTACGTTGATCGATGCAGATGGACGCAGGCCGCAGCTTCCAGAGCAATCCGGTCCTCCAGGACCGCCAGCATTGCCCCCCCCGCCGCCACCTGTCTCAGGCATACCTCCCCCTTTACCGGGAGCAGCCTCCCGACCATTGACCACTAAAAAATGGGTCATTAAAGAAGATCCGGCATTGTATAAACAACAAGGGGGTGAATATCCTTATTATTCTTCATTCACAATTGCTCTTCAGAAGCTCAATATTGAGCACTATAGTTCAATTGACGATATAAAGCAGTTTGTAGATGTATGGCGGGAAGTTGGACGAAATATGACTCCTCCCGCCAGGAATATCGATAATGACAAAGCTTTGGAAGTTCAGGGTGTTTTAGGGAAAATAGATGAAGAATGGCCAAGTTATCATCGTGCGGATGTAAAGGAGCTTTTCCGAGGAGACACAACAGCCATATTGAATAGCTACCCATGGCTTGCCGAGTTTGTAGAGAGCGTCGGAGACGATGCTACAGAAAGCATACTGAATGTAAACATCCGCTCTCAGTTGATAATGTCAACATCCAAAGACCCAGGCATGGGCTACGTGTCCGGTAAATCCATAATGTGGCACTTTGAGGTGGAACCTGGACATGCAGGTGTTTCTGAGGGGTTGTATGCATCCGAGGGAGAAGTAACGTTTCCAATGTATAACAAAGTTAAAGTAGTTTCCGTGCAACACATTCCAAAAGGAAGGTCCTACATGGATAACACCGCACGATTCGGGACGGCACATAGATACGTGATAAAAGCAAAAATGTTACCCCGTTAATTATCAGAACAAGCGTTGGATGAATGTGAACAGGCCAAAAAAGCCCCCGCCCAACCCACTGCGGATGGGGACGCAGCGGGCTGGACGGGGGCTTCTTATTGCGGGGTGATCACTGCGCGATGGTTTTCACCGACACGCCGCGTTCGATCGGGGTGGAACGACCGTAGATGTCCTCGAAACGCTCGATATCGTCTTCGCCGAGGTAGCTGCCCGATTGCACTTCGATGATTTCCAGCGGGATCTTGCCCGGGTTGCGCAGGCGGTGCACCGAGGCGATCGGGATGTAAGTCGACTGGTTTTCGCAGAGCAGGAACACGTTGTCATCGCAGGTCACTTCGGCGGTGCCGCTGACCACGATCCAGTGCTCGGCGCGGTGGTGGTGCATCTGCAGCGACAGGCATGCGCCCGGTTTGACCGAGATGTGCTTGACCTGGAAACGCCCGCCCATGTCCACCGAGTCGTAGGAACCCCACGGACGATAGACCTCGCAATGGTTCTGGGTTTCGCTACGGCCCTGCTCGTTGAGGGTGTTGACCATCTGCTTGACGCCCTGAACCTTGTCCTTGTGCGCGATCATCATCGCGTCCTTGGTCTCGACCACGACGATGTTTTCCAGACCGATCACCGACACCAGTTTGCCGTTGCCGTGGATCATGCAGTTTTTGCTGTCCTGGATCACCACGTCGCCTTTGCTGACGTTGCCGTTGGCATCCTTCTCGTTGACTTCCCACAGCGACGACCAGCAACCGACATCGCTCCAGCCGGCGCTCAGCGGCACCACGCAGGCGCGCTGGGTTTTTTCCATGACGGAGTAGTCGATGGAATTGTCCGGGCAGCAAGCGAAGGTGGCTTCGTCCAGGGTGACGGTGTCGGCGTCCTGCAGGCTGCGCTCGAGGGTCAGCAGGCAGGTGTCGTAGATGTCCGGATCGTGCTTTTTCAGCTCTTCGAGGAAGCGGCTGGCGCGGAACAGGAACATGCCGCTGTTCCAGTAGTAGCCGCCGGATTCGACGTATTCGGTGGCGCGTTTGACGTCAGGTTTTTCGACGAAGTGCGAGACACGGCTGACGCCTTCCGGCAGCAGCGAATCGCCGGTGGATTTGATGTAGCCGTAACCGGTTTCCGGTTTGGTCGCCGGCACGCCGAACAGCACCATTTCGCCGTTTTCGGCGGCGACGGTGGCCAGGGCCAATGCGCGTTGCAGGGCTTTCTGGTCTTCCAGCACGTGGTCGGCCGGCAGCACCAGCATCAGTTCGTCACGCCCTTCGTTGACCAGCATCATCGCGGTCAGCGCCACGGCTGGCGCGGTGTTGCGGCCGAACGGCTCCATCAGGATGCGCTGGCATTCGAGGTTCCGGTTGGCCAACTGTTCGTTGACGATGAAGCGGTGATCCTTGTTGCAGACCACGATGGGTGTGTCCATGCCTTCGAACACCAGACGCTCCAGGGTTTGCTGGAACAGTGTGTGTTCACCGGTCAGGGCGAGGAATTGTTTAGGGAATTGCTTGCGCGAAAGCGGCCAAAGACGTGAACCGCTACCACCTGACAAGATCACCGGAATCATATTGTTTACTCCATAAAATCGATTGGTTAGAGGCCCTGTGGGAGCGAGCCTGCTCGCGAAAGCGGTACATCAGTCGACATTGATGTTGGATGTCGGACCGTATTCGCGAGCAGGCTCGCTCCCACAGGGTTACTGCGTCAGTTCATGAAATGGATTAGCGGGTCGACACCGGGCGTTTCACCCAGACTGGCGACAGGCTGCTGCCGGAACCGGTGACGTACAGCACCGCTGCCTCACCACGCTCCAGAGCGACCGGTTTCACGTCGCCGACTTTCTTGTCGCCTTCGTACAGCGCCAGGCTGACTTTCACCGGGTTGATTTCACGTTCGCCACGGCCCTTGGCCGCCACGTTCGGCACCACGTCGGTCTTGCCGTCGGCGGTCTTCAGGGTCAGCGGCTTGTCGCTGAGGTTCTGCACGCGCACCAGGGATTTCTGCTTGTTCTTGAACGGCGGCTCTTCGATCAGTTGCGGCGCGCCGGAAGCGTTGTTGACCAGGGTGTAGTAGTGGTCACCGGCAAGTTTCACCGGCAAGGTCTGGCTGCCGACCTTGGCGCTGTAATCGCCGCCCGGCATGAAGCTGAAGTCGCTGCTGGCCAGTGGCGCAACGTCGCTCAGATTGGTGCTGCCGACAGTGGCGCTGACTTCAGCGTTGCTGGCGTTATAGACACGCACAAAGGTCGAGCCTTTCGGTGCAGTCGGACCGTACAGCGCGGCGTCACCACCGGCGAAAGCCTGGACCGACAGCACGCTGAGACCGGCAACCAGTGCAATGCGTTTTGCGAGACGACGAGGAGTAGTAGTGAAAGTCATGGTGTACCTCTCTTTCAGTTTTGCGCCCGGTCGGGCGTCTCGGATTTAGTGTTTACAGCTACGTTTTGTTGGCGAGCACCGGCTTGTTTGAGCTCTGCGACCCACTGCGGGTCGGCGTCGCCGATTTCGTTGTTCACAGGCAGATATCGTTCAGGAAACTCCCAGATCAGCACCTGTGGCGGGCTGTTCTTGAAGTCATCGCTTTTCAGGTAGCTGAGCATCGGCAGGATCGGGCCGTGGCCGTCTTCGGCGTAGTTGACGACGTCGCTGTGCAGCGCTTGTTTCAGCGCACCGACGAAGTTCCAGTTGGGGTTGGCGCTGTAGCTGGTGCCGATCAGTGCGACCGGTACTTCGCTGCTGGCGAACAGCGCGTCGTCACCGGCAGGTTGCTCGGCGGCCACGGTGTTGCGCTTCTGCAGCGGCTCTTGCGCCGGCATCAGGTTTTCAAACAGCGGATCCAGTGGCAGGAACAGACGCAGGTCGCCCTTGTGCGTGACCTTCTCCGCTGGCGTGGTGACAAAGCGCTGCGGCTCGCCGCTGAGCGGGAACTTGTCGGCGATGGTTTTCGCCAGGGTGTTGGCAGCGATCTCGGCGCCTTCCGGGGTCCAGTGGGTGTCGGTGCGCAGGAACACTTGCTGACCGTTGTGCTTGGCCTGTTGCAGCGGGCCAAGCAGGTCCGGGGCGAGGATCTTGTCCGCCGCGACACGGGCGTGGAAGTCCTGATAGAGGTTGGCGTGGATGCTCGCCGGTTTCACTTCACCCAGGTGTTCCGGGTACAGACGAACCTTGGCCGGCACGATCGCCATCACCAGTTTCACGCCTTTGGCTTTGAGGGTCTGGCGCACGCCTTCGACCAGCGCGTAGTTGCCTTGCAGGTTCAGCTCTTCGTTGACGATCGGGTTGAATTCCTCGTCGCTGTACAGCCACTGATCGCGACCGAGCACCACGCCCGGACGACCTTCGTTGAACAGTTTGAAATCCAGTGCCGCCCAGAGATTGGTGCCCAGACGCTTGATCGGAAACTGATCGTCGTAGTGGGTTTCCACGGCTTTGGTCCAGCGACCGTTAAGCACGGTCGCATCGGCGTTGGTGCTGAAGCCGAAGAAGCTGCGCACCGACCACAGACCGAGCACCAGCAGGGTCAGCAGAAACAGCGCGATGTAGACGATGCGTAATGAGCGGGTCATGTCAGATCCCTCAGAACTGGAAGTAAAGGAACGGCGAGAAGCTTTGCGCCGAGAGTTTGAGAATCGAGGCGATGAACAGCAGCAGGATCAGCCCGCGCATCACGTAGCGTGACCAGTCCGCGGTCCAGTAGGCCGGTTGCACCTGGGCTTCGACGCCGACGGTGTAGCCAGGCTCGTGGATGCTCGCCGGGTTTTCGCCAGGCGCGGCTTTGATCATGCCCGGGGTCGTGGTGGCAGGGCCGTTGGCCTCGACGTTGACTTCAGGTTTGCTCTTCACCGGAGGCTGGTTGGTGTACAGATCACGCAGACCGAAGAACGCCAGGGTTGCGTACGCCACCACCAGAGTTGCCACTTGCAGACCGGTGAGGCTGGCACGGTTGAGTTCCGACAGCGACCAGTCGCTGAAGCTGAACATCGCGCCGTACATGCGCCCGGCGACGTGCAGGTTTTCGGCACGGAAGATCACCCAGCCCATCACCACCAGCAGGAAGGTCAACGCCCAGCGGATCGGGTTGAGGCTGCGCGGCGCGGTGTTGATGCCGAGCATTTTTTCGATCGCCAGCCACATGCCGTGCCAGGCGCCCCAAACGATGTAAGTGATGTTCGCGCCGTGCCACAGACCACCCAGCAGCATGGTCAGGAACAGGTTGCGATAGGTCATCAGCGTGCCTTTACGGTTACCGCCGAGGGTGATGTACAGGTAGTCACGCAGCCAGGTCGACAGGCTGATGTGCCAGCGACGCCAGAACTCGGTAATCGACTGGCTGATGTACGGCTGCTTGAAGTTTTCCATGAAGCGGAAACCCATCATCAGGCCCAGACCGATGGCCATGTCGCTGTAACCGGAGAAGTCGAAATACAGCTGCGCGGTGTACGCCAGCGCGCCGAGCCAGGCATCACCGGTGGTCGGGTTTTGCAGGGCGAAGCAGTGATCGGCGACCACCGCGAGGGTGTCAGCAATGAAGACCTTCTTGATGAAACCCTGCATGAACCGCGTGCAGCCCTCGGAGAACTTGTCGAGGGTGTGGGTGCGGTTGTTGAACTGGTCAGCGAGGTCGCGGAAACGCAGAACCGGGCCGGCAATCAGGTGCGGGAAAATCGCCACGAACGCCGCGAAGTCGATCAGGTTGCGCGTAGCCGGTGTGTCGCCGCGATACACGTCGATGATGTAGCTGATCGACTCGAAGATGTAGAACGAGATGCCGATCGGCAGCAGCACGTGGGTCAGAATGAACGGCTCCAAACCGAACGAGCTCATGATCGCGTTGATGCTGTCCACGCCGAAGTTGGCGTATTTGAAGTAGCCGAGGATGCACAGGTCGACTGCCACGCCGAGCAGCAGCCAGCGCTGTGCCGGTTTGGTACGCACGCCGGCAGCACCGACTTTCAGGCCGATCCAGTAATTCCACAGGGTGACGCCGGCGAACAGCGCCAGGAAGTCCACCCGCCACCACGCGTAGAACACGTAGCTGGCGATCAGCAGCAACAGGTTGCGATAGCGTTGCCCGCTCAAGTAGTACAAGCCGAGAAAGATCGGCAAGAACAGAAACAGGAACACGTTGGATGAAAATACCATCCCGATCTCTCCATGTTTGAACCAACAGTCAAGGGCCAAAGCCCCCCCAAACCCCCCGTGCTATTGGAGGGGTGATGCGTGTTTCTTTCAGGGTTGCGGAGGGACTTGAAATCTTACCCTCACCCCCCGCCCTCTCCCGGAGGGAGAGGGAGCCTGATCTCTGGCGCTGCCAATATCGAGATCGGCTCGGTATTTCTGTGCAGCTTGATCTCGATTGTTTTTCAACACCTGAGATCGACTCGATGTATCAGGTCGGCGGATTTCTCAAAAACACCTCGGTCAGTCCCCTCTCCCTCCGGGAGAGGGTTAGGGTGAGGGGCTTTTGCTGTTCGCCTTTCATGAACCCTTGTTGCCCTTCTCATGCGACGGGTCGTAGACCTTGGTCAGGTCGCCGCCGAGGCGGAAGGTCTTGAACGGTTGCATGCCGTGCTTCTTCTCGATCACATCCGGCGGGCAGGTGTAGAGGGTGCAGAACGGTTCGAGCCAGGCGAATTTCATGTCCTCTTTCAAGTCGGTCATGTCCTGCTCTTTGCCGTTCTTTTTCTCGAATTGGTCAGGGTCTTTCACCCCGGCCAGCACCCGGTCACCCAAACGCTTCAGCGCGCTGTTGTTTTCCTGGCGCAGATCGACCCCGTTGACCTGAGCGAAGCTGGCGATCATCGCCAGTGGCGGCAGGGCGTAGTTGTGATAGGCGAGGGCGCGTTGCTGGCGCTTGAGTTCGTTGGGCAGGAAGCCGTCGGCATCGACCTGATTGACCCCGACCTTGTATTCCTTCACTGCCCAATCAAACAAGTCGCGACGGTTGGTGGCGATCGAAGTCGCCATCACCGACCAAGCCGCCCAGTACGAGTGGTTGTTGGTTTTTTCCAGCGGCAGGTTGTCCCAATCGCTGACCACCTGATCGGCCATCTTGCTGAACCACGCCTCGATCAGCTGCGCTTCTTGCTGATGTTCGGCCAGTGGATGCGAGTCGGAGAACTTCAGGCGAATGTACGAAGAGGCCATGCTGCCCAGCGCCCATTTGCGCATCGACTTGCCGGTGTGATTGAAGTCTTTCGACATCAACGCATCGGCCTTGGCCCACGCAGTCAACCAGTTGAGGGTGCAGTCGAGCTGTTCCGGGCGCCCGTCGCGCATGAACTGCATCACCCGTTTGGCGGTGCCGCGCTCCAGCGTGGTGATGTCCTTGGTGGTGTCGCGGAAGGCTTTTTCCGACTGCACGTTCAGCGTTGCGCGGGCCTTGTCCGAGCCTTCGTATTTGCTGCGAAATTGCAGCGGCCCGGTGTACGGCGCGGGCATCGCGTCGCAGCCTTCGCTCTTGTCGCCGCTCTTGAATTTATCCACAGGGGCGAAGTAGCCCTGCGGCGGACGCAGTGGCGCGGCGGCCTGAGTGGCCCCGGCGAACATCGCCAGGGTCAGCAGGGATGGTGCAAGCAAGTGTTTGATCGTTCGATTTCGCATAGCAGACCTCATTGCCCGACCTGAGCGGTTTGTGGCCCAGCGCCCGGGAATACGTTGCGTTTGCAGATTTTCGCTTCGACTTTTTGCGGCGCGGTGCCCGCTTCCGGGCCCTGGACTTCGACTGCCAGCAGATTTTGCGAGGCCCAGTCTTCGTCCGTGCGCAGCTCAAAGGCGAAACGACCGTCGGTGTCGGAGGTTTCCGGTTTCTCGATCTTGATGTCCTCGTGGCGACCGTTCATGTACCAGAGGGTGGCTTGCAGGGTTTTCACCGAGGTGTCGGCGAAGCGGATGTCGACCTGATGGCTGCTGTTCTGCAGATTCAGGTTTTTGCTGTTGACCAGCAGTTCCTGTTTGCCGCCGGGCTTGAGCGTGGTGCTGGCGGACATTTGCGTGTCTTTGCCTTCGCAGCCGTTATCGAGCAGCGACATCATCTGGCGGTAGATGGTCTCTTGGTCGAGGCGGTACAGCGGCGAGAATTCCCAGATCAGAATCTTCGGCGGGGTCTTCTGGAATTCGTCGCTACCGAGGTACTGCAGCATCGAACCTTCGAGACCGCCGCCGGGGAAGGCGACGTTGAGAATATCGGCGCCAATGGCCTCTTCGAGGAAGCCGGCGAAGTTGTAGTTCTTGCCGCTGTGCGAGGTCCCGACCAAGGTAATTTGCGGGTTGCCGGAATCACCAAACAGGTCGCCGTCACCGGCCTCGCCTTTCGGCTCGGTGGTGAACTGGTCCATGTACTGGATCGCGTAACTGGTGCCGCACAGTTGCCCGGCCATGTTGTGCAGGGTGCCGGTCTTGCCCATGCGCCCGGTGCGCTTGGTCTCGAATTCACGCTTGGGAATGTCGGCGAAGGCCGGGATCTGCTTGACCTTCTCGGCGACGATTTTCGCCGTGCGCTGAGCGCCGTATGGCGTCCAGTGCTGGTCGCCGCGGAAGTAGAAATCGTGAGCGGGCAGGGTGTCCGGCAGCGATTCGTTGGTCAGCGGCGACAGGTCTGGCACCACGTAACCCATCTGCGCGAAACGCCCGAGCATGGTCTTGTAGTTGCCCAGCGCTTTCTCGTAATCGAACGCGGCTTTTTCCTGCGGGTTGAGCTTGTTGCGGTTCACCAGGCCACGGGTCGGCTGATAGACGATCACCAGTTCGACGCCTTTGGCCTTGAACGCATCGTGCAGCTGTTGCAGGCGCTTGTAGCCGGCCGGGGTGGTGTTGAACTCGGTGCGCAAATCTTCCTGCGTACGGAACAACCAGTCGCCCTGCGCCTGCACCAGCGTGGTGAAGTTCTGCTGATAACGCGTGGTGTAGTTCTTCGCGTCATGCGCGGCCGGGCACAGGTTGCAGCACGGTTCGGCGGTGAACTTCGGTGCTGCGGTCTCGTCTGCACGAGCCGCATTGCTGGCCGCCAGAATGCCCACGGTCAGGGCCGACAGGCTGAGTAATTTGATCAAGTGTGGGTGCATAAAATTATCCTCAGTCCCGCATTTCGGTCTGGCGTTCGACAGGGTCGATCAGCACGGCTTTCTGCTGGCGCACCAGCAGGTCGAGAATTTCATCCTGGCGCTCGCCGAGGATGCCGTTGAAGCTGATGCCGCTGGATTTGGTCGGCGCCAGCATCGATACGCGATACAGCTCGACGCTCAATGGCGAGTCGATGGCCATCGGGCCGCTGCCGTTGGCCGCCAGTTCACCGCCGACCACGATCAGCGAGACTTGCGCGTCGAACGGGTCGAGCTTGATGTCACGGTCGGTGTCGGTCAGGTCCTTGATGTGGCCGTAGACGCCGGTCAGGCCGTTGGCCATGGCGACGTTTTCGTAGAGGCGGATGTTCACGCTGTTACGAATGCGGATGCCGTGACGCTTGTTGCTGATGACCTTGTTGCCCCACAGCAGGTTGTCGGCGGACTCGTAGAGGGTGATGCCGTCCGTGTGGTTCTTGTAGATCTCGTTGTAGGCGATGATGTTGTTGACGCTGTTACGGTCGATCACCAGGCCCGAGAGGTGGTTGTCGTAGCTCTTGTTGTTGAAGATGAAGCTGTCGTTCACTTCACGGGAAATGATGATGCCGTGCTTCTTCTTCGTGCCGTGGACGGTGTTCTCGGCAATGATCAGACCGTGGGAACGGTCGTGCGGGTCGATGCCGTAGACGATGTTGTCCTTATAGGTGTTGCCCTTGACCACGAAGTCGCGGGTCTCGTAGCAGTAGAAGCCGTACCACATGTCGGAGAACTCGGAGCCGACGATCCAGCCGGTCGGCTCGGGACGCTTGAGCACCTTGGCCATGTTCGGCGTGTACTGGGAAATACTCACCCCGTACGACTTACTGTTGGCGTAGCCGAAACTGGCCATCTTGCTGTTGACGATGTAGGTCTCGGTGCCGCCCCAGGCCAGCAGGAACGGACGGAATTCCTTCGGCGAACGGAAGGTCGCCGGGCCGTTGTCCTTCTCGCGCCAGCCGGTGACTTTGGTGTCACGCACGAACAGCTGACCGTCGTTGACCAGGAACGAACCGGCCTCTTGCGACAGACGCAATTCCTGGGTCTGGCCGTCGATTTCGAGGATACCTTTGCGGCCGACCACGATCGGCAGCTTCGCCAGGTACACGCCCGGCGCGGTCTCGCTGAAGTACTGCTTGGGCAGCTTCTGCGCCAGATCCTTGAGGTTCAGGTAGCCGTCGTCAACGAAGATCGCCTGCGGGATGCCGTGCTGACGCACCACCCATTCGGCCATCTTGTTGTCGCCGCCGATGAAGTCCTTCAGCGCGTCTTCCTGCATCATCCGGCGCACGCTGATCTTGCCCGGTTTGCTGCGATTGATCTTCGCGGCAGCCGCCTCGGCGGTGAAGCCGGACAGGTCGGGCAGTGTCGGCTTGGCCAGTTCCAGCGCCTCGGTCGGCGCGCTGCTGACGGTGTAGGTCTTGGCTTGTTGCAGCTCTTTGGTGGTGGTCACAGGCTTGGCCGGTTCCACCGTGGCGAAGGCGCCAGCGGAGGCCAGCAGCATGGCGCCGGCCAACAGGCTGAGCGAGCCTTTCCTTGCATGGTGCATGTCGGGCACTCCCTTGGCGGTTTGCATCAGAAGCGCCAGATCACGTCGATGAACGCGCGGTGCATGTACGAATCGACCTGGCTGCCATAGGCATCACCGGGCTTGAACACGCCGCCACGGAAACGCACCAGCGCCGAAGGTTCGTCGATCGACTGGCTCAACGCCGCCGGCAACAGGCCCTGCTTGAAGTACTTGGTCACCACCAGGTCCATTTCCTGACCCAGGTCCTTGTTGCCATCCTGCAGCGGCAGCGAGGTGCTGGAGAGGATCGCGCCGGTGACGTCGTCGGTGTTGTTTTCCACGGCGTTGATGCCGTTGCTGCCCACCGGCTTGTTACCGTCCACGCGCCAGAACTTGTGGTAGATCAGGCTGGCGTCGTACTGGTCGTTGAGCATCCACGAACCGAACAGGGTGGCGGTCTGCATGTTGTTCATTTCGCCACGGAACGCTTCGCCGAAACGGTGCACCCGCGAGCGGGTACCGGTGTAGTTGGAGCGGTTGCTTTCCAGACCGTTCTGTTGGTAATCGGCGCTGGCGCGGGCGTAGGCCGCACCGACCTGCCACTGCGGATCGAGGCGCAGACGCACGCCAAGGTCGGTGGCCCAGCCGTTGATGTCATCACTGCGCTTGGCTTGCGCCGGACGGCTGCCATCGGCGTTCAGCGGGTTGACCGAATCGAGGTCGCCGCTCATGCCGGTGATGCTGCCCCAGTAATTGACGGTGTTGGTGTTGCGCCAGTTGTAGGCGTCGCTGTCGGCGGTCAGGCCGAGCCAACTGATGTCGCCGTTCTGGGTTTTGTCGAGGGTGTCGCGGGGCACGCCCGGTTCGGCGTAATCGAGCTTGCCGTTATCGTGGGTGTGGTGGCCGCGAATGCCGACCCAGTTGCCCGGGGTCCACTGGTAGGCGGCATCGGCGTAGGCGTGCAGGCGATCCTTGTCTTTTGGCGCCAGCTCTTTGAGGTCGGTGCGGTATTCGCTGAAGCGTTCGGCGACACCGACGTTGGCGCGCAACAGGGTAGTGTCAAAGGTCCAGTTCAGCGCTTCGATGTTGGTGTCGCGCCATTGCCCGTCGTCATTGCGCAGGCGCTGGCGACCGAGCTTGAGCATCTCGCCGGGGTACGGCGTCAGGCCGCTGTAGCCGACCCAGAATTCGCGCATCGCCAGGTAGTTTTTCTTGGTTTTGCGGTCGCTGTTGTCGGTGGTTTCGGCACCGTCGGCTTGCTGCAGGGTGTCGGTTTCGATGATGTCGGTCGAGGTCACGGCCTGGCCCATGGCGTAGGCACTCCACGCGCCGCTTTCGCCGTAGATCCATGGACGCAGGTCCAGGCCCACACCGTTGACGTCGCCACCGGGTGCGGTGCCGAGGTCGCGGTCGTCTTCGGACTGGCCGGTGATTTTCACTTCCAGGCCGAAGTTCTTGGTTTCAGTGATCGCGGCCAGTGTCGGGCAAGACCAGATCAGCGCGAACGTGAGGCCAATACCGGCCTTCACAAAGGGATTCAACTTCATAGGGCTTCCTCGCCGTCTTCTTCTTGCAGGGCGTGCAGTTGCAGCGTGTTCTGGTTCAGGGCGCCACGGCTGGCCTGTTCCTGTTGCAGCAGGCGCTGGGCTTCGGCCAGACGCTCGGGCGGCAATTGCGCTGCGAGGGTGGTCGCCAGTTCATCGGCTTGCGGAGTGTTCTGCGCCTTGGCCAATTGGCTGAAGACATAGGCGTTGAGCGGGTCGGGTTTGGTGCCCTTGCCTTGGGAAAACAGTTGGGCGATGGCGAAATCGGCGCTGTTCTGGCCGTTGCGCGCAGCGGTCAGCAGGTGGTCGAGAGCCTTCTGCGGGTAGACCTTGCCCAGGTAACCACGGCGGTAGATCTGGCCGAGGTAGTAGTCGGCGGCGACTTCGCGGCCGACGGCTTTCTGGAAGTGTTCTTCGGCGACTTTCGCGTCGGCCGGCACCAGTTTGCCTTCGTAGTAGAGCTTGCCCAGCAACAGTTCGGCGCGCGGCTGATCGGCGGCGCGGCCGTTGTCGAGGTACTGCATCATCTGATCGACATCGCCCAGTTCCGGGAAGTCGTAGAGCAGCTGCGCGAGGGTCACCCACGATGCCGGGTAGCCCGGGGCGATCGGTTCGAGCAGCGACTGCGCGGTCTTCTCGTCGGTCTTGCCCAGGGTCGCATCGGCCAGCACACGGGCCACCGAATCGACGCGCTGCGCGCTGACGCTGCCACGGCTGTAACCGGCCTGCATCTGCTTGATCAGCTCGGCCTGTTGCTCCGGTTGGGCACGTTTCTGATAGACCGTGGCCAGTTCGACGTAGCAGATGTCGGTGGTGTTGAGCGCGGCTTTGCAGATCTTCTCCACGTCATCCAGATGCTGGTCGTAAGTGCCTTGGGTGCGATACAGCAGCACCTGCGCCAGACCCGCTTCCGGGTAGCCGGATTTGCGCCACTGATCGATCTGCTGCTGGGCGTTGATGTTGGGGAAGCTGTGCGGGTATTGCAGGTAGAGCATCGCCAGCGGGATCAACGTATTGCCTTCGCCATTGGCACCTGCTTTTTTCAGCAGACTTTCGGCTTCGTGGTGCTCGGCTTCGGTCGAACCCGGTTTGGCCACCAGCAGGCGACCGAGACGGGCCTGGGCCCGTGGCGACACGTCGGCGGCGGCACGGTAGGTCGCCTCGGCCTGCTTGATCTGCTCGGGGTCGCGGCTGTCGACCTGGATATCGGCGAGGCCGACTTGCGCCTCGCTGTAACCCAGATCTGCCAGTGCGCGGTAGTTCTGCGCGGCGGTGGCGGTGTCGCCACGCTTGAGCGCTTCGTTGGCCAGACGCTGGTCGGGCAGGCCGGCGCAACCGGCCAGACTGACGGCCAGCGCCAGCGAGCACACCATCAACCCCATGTGGGAGCGAGCCTGCTCGCGAAGCAGTCGACTCGGTACATCAGACAAACCGCGCTGATCCTTTCGCGAGCAGGCTCGCTCCCACAGGTTCGGCGGTGTGTTCAAGATAGGAGTAGTCACAGGCATGTCCTCGACTTAAAGACCGGCAGCCATGGCTTTGTCGATCAGCCAGTTCAGGTTCGGGCCACGGTCGCTGTTCACTTCCACCGGGCGGCCGGCGAAGCTGCTGTCCAGCGGTTCGTCCGGCTGGATCTGCACCCGGATGTCGGAGGACAGGTCGGCGCTTTTCAGGCTGGTGCTGCTGACGATCTTGCCGGTGCGGGTCTGGTCTTCGCCGGCGATCTGGAAGCTCACTGGCGTACCTGGGCGCACGTCGCCGAACTGGCGATAGGAGAAGCGTGCATCGACGGTGGCCTGGGTGTTGCGCGGCACCAGGGTGAAGATCACATCGCCCTTGCTCGCGTACTGACCGTCCGCCACCAGTTGCTGGGCCACAGTGCAATCGCACGGCGAGGTCAGGGTGCCGGTCATTTGCTTGCCGAACAGTTCTTCAACTTTGGCCGGTTGCAACTGGTCTTCGTCCAGATGGCCCTTGAGCACGTCGAGCATGCTGGTGCTGAAGGTCGCCAGCGGGGCGCCTTTGGCGGCGACGCCGTCGGACTTGACCAGGCTCTGCACGGTGCCGTCACGCGGCATGGTGATGTTCATTCCCGGTACGCTGACCAGACCTGCTTGCGCATGGCTGACGAAGTACATGCCGTACACCGACTTGAAGACGAAACCGAAAGCGACCAGGCCGATGGCGAAGATGCCGGCGCTGAAGGTCACGGCTTTCAGACGCCCGAACGGGGTCATGCCGCTGCCGCCGTCCTTGGCCTTGCGCGCCTTGGTGAAGTTGTCGCGCTGCAGGGTCGCCAGTACTTCACCCATGCTGACGATGTCGCCGGCCAGGTGCGAAGTGATCAGGTGGCGCAGGGTGGAGATGTCCTGCGGCTCAAGGTTCTGGAACTGGCAACCGGCGCGGCCGGTCTGGCGGTCGTAGGAGCGGATCTGCAGCTCGACGTCCATGGCCAGGCCGAGGTTGTCGATGACGAATTGCAGGCGTGCCTTGTGCACCTCACCCACGGTCAGCGGCATCTGCCCGGCGTTGAACGCCAGGCCACCGGCGGACAGGTCGAGGACCCGCGCTTCGAGCGGCGTCCGGTCGTGGCCGAAAAAGCGCAGTTTGGCCGGGATTTTTACGCGGGCGTGCTGACGCTGGGCTTCGGATTCATGCACTACGTTGGCGTTGACGGCGGTATTCATAGGGGCGATTTCCTTGTTAATTCAATAAGGGGGCGGTCAGACCATCATCAGCAGCACGGCGACGAAAATGCTGCCGGCGGAGAAGGTCATGGTCCGAGACGACCAGGTGTTGAACCAACGTTGAAAGCTGGCGAGATCACGGGTCAGGGAAGTGGGTTGGCGCGTCCAGGATTGCTGGTCGAGGCGGAAGAACACGTAGATCTTCACCAGCGCACCGACGATCTGGTTGTAATAGAGAATCGCCGGGTAAGCCGGGCCGATCCGGTGACCGGAGCACGACAGCAACAGGGTCAGAATCAGCCGGGTGATGCCGATCCACAGCAGGTAGGCGAGGATGAACGCGCCGCCGTACTTGAAGCTGGCGATGATTGCCACGGTCAGGCCGAGCAAGGACGTCCACATCGATACGCGCTGGTCGAACAGGACCACCGAGGTGAAGGCGCCGAGGCGTTTCACACCCAGGCCCAGTGCTCGCGAGTTCTGGCGCAGGTTGTTGCCGTACCAGCGGAACATCAGTTTGCGGCTGGCCTTGATGAAGCTCTTTTCCGGCGGGTGCTCAACGGTGTTGATCGCGGCGTCCGGCACGTAAAAGGTGTCGTAACCCAGGCGCATCAGGCTGAACCAGCTCGACTTGTCGTCGCCGGTGAGAAACTTGAAACGGCCCAGGCGCCAGTGTTGCAGCGAGTCGCTTTCGACGTCGGCAATGAACTCCGGATCGGTGACCACGGTGGCGCGGAACACCGACATGCGCCCGGTCATGGTCAGCACGCGCTTGGACAGGGCCATCGAGCACATGTTGATGTGGCGCTGAGCGAAACGCAGCTTGTGCCATTCGCTCATGATGTAGCCGCCGCGCACTTCGCAGAACTCGTTGGTGGTCAGGCCGCCGACGTTGCCGAACAGCTGGAACCACGGCACGGTCTTGCGCACGGTGCCTTCGCCGAGCACGGTGTCGCCGTCGATCACCGCCACGACGGCGCGGTCGTCTGGCAGGTGACGGGAGATCGCGCGGAAACCGTAGGCCAGGCCATCACGTTTGCCGGTGCCGGGAATGCGCACGAAGTCGAGCTTCACGCGCTCTGGCGGATTCATCCGCGCCCACAGCGCTTTCACCAGCAGCTCATCGGACATTTCGACGATCGAGCAGACCACGGTGGTCGGCAGTTCGCAGTCGATGGCTTCGCGGATCACCGAGCTGTAGACCTGCGCGGTGGTCAGCGCGTCGATACGGAAACTGGTGACCATCAGAAACACATGCGACGGGTCCGCCGCCTTACCCAGCTTGCGCACTTTGCGGCGCAGGTGCGGGTAAACGATGTAGAGAAAAATCATGCCGCGCACAAAGTGCGTTGCACCCATCGAGTAGCGCCAGATACCCACGGCGCCAATCAGGAAAATGAAGTCCTTCGACTCGGAGTCGAATGTGGACGTGGGCAGCATCAAGGCCAGGCCCAATAACAAACTGAGGTAAAACAGCCAACCGGCGGCCTGAAGTAGGCCGTGCTTTAGCCTGTGCATAATCTGCATCCGTCTCTATCTCGGGCGAGCCTGTCGGGTGGCCCGATGGGGTTAAGGCAGGCGAAGAACCGGCCGGGGGTTCAAATCCCCCGGCCGGAAGGCTGACTTACCAGCAGATACCTTCGGTGCGCGTACCGGCGTTGGTGGCTTTGGCCATGAAGCCGACCAGGTCGATGACCTGTTTGCCTTGCGGTGCTTCCTGAGCCAGCGCGCGGAATTTCTCGTCGCGGTTGCCGAGGATGATTACGTCGGAGTTGTCGACCACCGAATCGAAGTCCGAATTGAGCAGGGACGACACGTGCGGGATCTTCGACTCGATGTAGTCCTTGTTCGCGCCGTGAACACGGGCGTACTCGACGTTGCTGTCGTAGATGCTCAGGTCGTAGCCCTTGCCGATCAGCATCTCGGCCAGTTCCACCAGCGGGCTTTCGCGCAGGTCGTCGGTACCGGCCTTGAAACTCAGGCCGAGCAGGGCGACTTTGCGTTTGTCGTGGCTTTCAACGATGTCGAAGGCGTTCTGCACTTGCGATTCGTTGCTGCGCATCAGCGAGTTGAGCAGCGGCGCTTCGACGTCCAGCGAACCGGCACGGTAGGTCAGGGCGCGCACGTCTTTCGGCAGGCACGAGCCGCCGAAGGCGAAGCCCGGGCGCATGTAGTACTGGGACAGGTTGAGGGTCTTGTCCTGGCAGACCACGTCCATCACTTCACGACCATCGACGCCGACCGCTTTGGCGATGTTGCCGATCTCGTTGGCGAAGGTCACTTTGGTCGCGTGCCAGACGTTGCAGGTGTACTTGATCATTTCGGCGACAGCGATGTCCTTGCGGATGATCGGCGCGTCGAGTTCTTCGTACAGCGATTGCAGAACGTCGCCCGAGGCTTTGTCGAACTCGCCGATGACGGTCATCGGTGGCAGGTCGTAGTCCTTGATCGCGGTGGATTCACGCAGGAACTCCGGGTTGACCGCCACACCGAAGTCGACGCCGGCCTTTTTGCCCGAGCAGTCTTCGAGGATCGGGATCACCACGTTGGCGACGGTGCCCGGCAGCACGGTGCTGCGCACCACGATGGTGTGGCGGGTGGTTTTTTCCCGCAGCACGAAGCCGATCTCGCGGCATACCGCTTCGATGTAGTTCAGTTCCAGGTCGCCGTTCTTCTTGCTCGGCGTACCAACGCAGATCATCGACAGGTCGGTGTCACGAATCGCCTCGGCGAAGTTGGTCGTACCGCGCAGACGACCGGTCTCGATACCTTGCGCCAGCAGTTCGCCCAGACCCGGTTCAACAATCGGCGATTTGCCGGCGTTGATCATGTCGATCTTGTCTTTGGCAACATCGACGCCAACCACGTCGTGGCCCCGTGCAGACAGGCAACCGGCACACACTGCGCCAACGTAACCCAAACCAAATATGCTGATGCGCATCGCAATTACCTCTGTGTTTTATCAAGCCATTAGATGGCCGGAGTTAATGGTGTTCAGCGGTCATAGTGCACTCGAAAGTGCGGCATGCAGGCGCCACAATGCCGTGTGCAGGCATACTAAGTTCCGAGTGTCTAAATAAGTGCACTCAAGATGTGCGCAACTAGGCCTTAGTTGTTATGACTTGCCCTGTTATGCAGCTGATCTTCTTTTCGGAAGATGCTTGTGCATGTGTCTAGTCCACCTGATGTCGGGCGTAAGGCCCGTAGATCAAGCGGTTGGGTGCTCAGGCGAGCACATTTACAGGGGCGCAGCCTTGGCCGTGTAGAGGATGTTTATGGTGCGTTTCACCTATCCATCGTTAGTTGATCAGATGAGTGAACCATCTAGGCAAGTTGCTGTGACAACTTGGTTACATGGTTCTCCGCTCTGCGTAAGTTATCTCGTACAAACTCGGTGAGAATCGTTACCGGTGGTATGAGCTATGCATTTGGACATAGTTCCTACCCACTCATCGCGAAATCTGAAATTTTTTGAAATATTGACAAAGATGGCACTGGTCTCAATTTGATAGCACTTTCGATTTGGGCCTTTGTTAATCGGTGCGTAATCGAGCTAGATAGTTTTGTGCCACTACCGTAAAAAAATTTACGTGCCACTACTGAAAAAAAGTGCGGCTGTCGAGTGAAACTAAAATTAGAATTGGGGAGAACGATTTTATGGCGCCAATAAAACGGCGAAATGTGGCGAGGGATTTTTGACGTCGTGCGAGCTGCACGACTCTTTATAGAAAGAGTCGTGCAATGGGCATGCTTTATTCCGGAGCGTGATCGCGCAGAAACACCAGATTGTCCGGTTTCGACTGCTCGGCGCTGTAGCGATAACCCTGCACATCGAACTGTTTCAGGGCGGCCGGATCGTTGATCTGCTCCTGAATCACGAAACGGCTCATCAGGCCACGGGCCTTTTTCGCGTAGAAGCTGATGATCTTGTACTGGCCGTTCTTCAGATCCTTGAACTCGGTATTGATGATCCGCGCGTTCAGGGCGCTGCGCTTGACTGCCGAGAAGTACTCGTTGGACGCCAGGTTCAGCAGCACGTCGTCGCCTTGCTCGGCCAGCGCTTCGTTGAGCCATTCGCTGATGCGCGTGCCCCAGAACGCGTACAGATCCTTGCCACGGGCATTGGCCAGTTTGGTGCCCATTTCCAGACGATACGGTTGCATCAAATCCAGCGGACGCAACAGGCCATAGAGGCCGGAGAGCATGCGCAGATGCTTCTGCGCATAGTCGAACTGGGCTTCGCTGAACGATTGCGCATCGAGGCCGGTGTACACGTCACCCTTGAACGCGAGCAGGGCCTGCTTGGCGTTTTCCGGGGTGAAGGCGGGCGTCCAGCTGCCGAAGCGCGCGGCATTCAGGCCGCCAATCTTGTCGGACACGTGCATCAGTTCGCTGATCTGTGCCGGACTCAGTTCGCGCAGTTGCTGGATCAGCTCCTGGGAATGGTCCAGGTATTGCGGCTGGGTAAAGCGCTGGGTCGCCGGCGGTGTTTCGTAATCGAGGGTCTTGGCGGGGGAAATCACCATCAGCATGAAGTCGTCTCCTTTAATCGTGGGGGCGATTCTAGGGGGTTGGCCGAGTTGACTCCAGCTATCAAGCCCATAGGTGATCGACGGCTCGCCACATTTCCCTGTGGGAGGGGGCTTGCTCCCGAAGAGGCCGGGTCAGTCGCCATATTTGCTGAATGACACACCGCATTCGGGAGCAAGCCCCCTCCCGCAGGGAATCGGAGTGGCTGAGGGGAATCGCGCGGGATCAGCTATAGTGCCGCGCGGGTTTGGTTATGGAGACACCCCTTTGCGCATTGTTCTTTTATTCACCGCGTGGCTATTGAGCTTCGGGGCCATGGCGGCACCGGGTGATGTGGCGACGCTGGATCGCAGCACCTGGCCCGAACAACTGAGCAGCCCGACGCTGTTCGACGTTGCTTCGCGCGCGGAAATCCTCATGTTCGCCCGTGGCCTGCTCGGCACCGAAGCGCTGGACGAGGCCGCGCTGGCCCAGCGTCTGGGGTTGCGTACGGTCAACGTCGACGCGATCAGCCGCCTGCGTCAGCGGCTCTGGGAACGCCTGTTGGCTAACTACAACTTCGCCCAGCAAAGCTGCGATCAGGACGCCTCGTTCTGCTTCCTCGTCGAAGACCTGCCGACCCTGCGCGAGCAGGCCGCCAAGTTTGTGGTCAGCGATGACAGCTATTACACCAAGTGGGCCGAGCCGAGCCGCTTGTTCCATCTGCAGTACCTGGACGAGCTGATGCGCAAGGCCGCGCTGTCGCCGCAGACCAGCAGCGAAGTCGATCACTTTGGCGACTACGAGCGCAACGGCGACGAGATGCACGATCGGCTGTTTCTGCTGAGTTTCGACAGCGCCGCCAATCTGCAGCCGGACAACACCGACTGGATCGCCGACTACCTGCGCAAATCCAACCTCAGCGGCACGTTCTTCCTGTTGGGCAAGGATGTGCAGGCGCGGCTGGCCGATCGCTCGGTGAGCAACCTGCAATCGGAGTTCTCGAAGCAATGCGTCGGTGTTCAGGGCTGGGAGTTCCGCTCCCACAGCCACTGGCAGGACTGGCAGGACTCGGTGCGCCGCAGCAGCGATCTGGTAAAGAACAAGTTGCCGGAGAATTACGTACCACTGTTCCGTCCACCGGAAGGTCAGCGCCGCAGTGATGCCGGCAGCTTCTTCCGCAATCAGGGCCTGCAAGTGGCGCTGTGGGACATCGATGCCCAGGACGGTGCAGGCAAGCTCAAGGGCGCGCCGAGCGCGCAGCGGGTGCTGACCCTGATGCTGCTGTGGCGTCACGGGGTGATCAATTTCAACATGAAACAGGATGCGGTGAAGACCGCGTTGCCGTGGCTGATCACGCAAACTGCGCAAAGCGGCATCGGCTTTGAGGACTGTCAGGACGGGTTTCGCTGACAAACGGAAAAAGCCCGGAAACATTGGGCTTGGGGCGATTTTTCTAGAGAATTCGATGCAGGCGGACTTCCGACTTTAGCGGGGTCTGGACAGTCCGCCAAGGGCTTTTCGTCACTCTGCAAAATAAACTTAAAAAAACCGTCAAAGTGCTTTTTTATGTCATGGGTTTTGGAGTATTACGAAGACAGACCGCCGAAACCTGCAACACAGGTGGCGTCTTCCAAGACTCCTTTTGTGTGCAGTTCATCCAGGCCCTCGTGGATGAGTTCGGCAGTCACTTCGAGGCGCAGCACCGCCCAGGTATTGCGTCGAATGGCTCCCACAAAGGTGACCGAGTATGGATGATCACGGACGTAGCCCTTCTTCCAACCAGCCAATCCTTTATGTACTCGATACCAACGTATTGATTCACGATCCAAATGCCCTGCTGAATTTCGAAGAACACCACGTCGCGATCCCGATGACCGTGCTCGAAGAGCTGGACAAGCTCAAGAGCGGCCATCACAGCGTTGCTGCCGAATGCCGCCAGGCGATCCGGCTGATCGACAAGACCCTGGGCGATGCCTCCCCCGAGGATGTCGAACTGGGTGTGCCGATTCAGCGCGGCAAGGGCGGGCCGAAGGGCTTGCTGTCAATTCTGATGAGCAAACAGGCCGAGTCGAACCTGATTCTGCCCGAGCATCTGAACGACAACAAAATCATCAACCAACTGATCGACCTGCACACCCGTGATCCGAAGAAGGCCGTGGTGCTGGTCACCAAAGATATCAACATGCGCCTCAAGGCGCGCGCCTGCGGGATCGCGGCCGAGGACTACAGCACCGACCAACTGGTCGATGACGTGTCCCTGCTGCCCAACGGTTATCACAACATGACCGGCTCCTTCTGGGACCGCGTGAGCAAGGTTGAAACCCGTCAGGATCACGGCCGCACCTGGCATCAGGTACAGCTGATCGACAACCTGCCGGCGGTGCACATCAACGAGTTCATCATTGACGAACAAGGCTTTGTCGGCTGGATCAAGGAAATCCAGGAAGACAGGCTGCTGATCCTCGACCTGCACCAGGAACCGCTGCTGCATCAGGAAGCCTGGGGCCTCAAGCCACGCGACATCTACCAGAGCCTGGCGTTGTACGCCTTGCTTGATCCGGACATTCACCTGGTCAACCTGTCGGGTGCCGCCGGTTCCGGTAAAACGATTCTGGCGCTGGCCGCGGCCATCGAGCAGACCATGGTCAGCAAGCGCTATCGCCGGATCATCGCAACCCGCAGCGTGCAGGGCCTGGACCAGGAAATCGGCTTCCTGCCGGGCACCGAAGCGGAAAAAATGGAGCCTTGGCTGGGCGCCATCACCGACAACCTCGAAGCCTTGCACATGGATGACGAAAACACCCATGGCAGCGTCGACTACATCCTCAGCAAAGTGCCGTTGCAGTTCAAATCGCTCAACTACATTCGCGGTCGCAGCTTCCAGCAGAGCCTGATCCTGATCGACGAATGTCAGAACCTCACGCCGCACCAGATGAAAACCATCATCACCCGGGCCGGCGCCGGTTCCAAAGTGGTGTGCCTGGGCAACCTGGCACAGATCGACACCCCTTACCTGTCCGCGACCAGCTCCGGGCTGACTTACCTGACCGAACGCTTCAAGGATTTCCCCAACGGTGTGCACATCACCCTGCAAGGGGTGCCACGCTCGATTCTGGCCGAATACGCCGAATCGCATCTGTAACCCTCCATCAGAAAACGGGCGGCCTGACAGCCGCCCGTTTTTTATGGATGAACACATCACCCAATGTGGGAGCGGGCTTGCTCGCGAAAGCGGTGTGTCAGCCACCAAATGTGTGCCTGATACACCGCTTTCGCGAGCAAGCCCGCTCCCACAGGGGATAGTGGTGAATTCATAATCAGTGATGCGGAAATTTGACCCGCAGGTTTACAATCCACGCTCCTGATCAGGAGTAATCCCGTGCTGACTCATCTCGATTCCCAAGGTCGCGCCAACATGGTCGACGTCACCGAAAAAGCCGTGACGTTCCGTGAGGCGACCGCCCAGGCGCTGGTGCGCATGCTTCCTGAAACCCTGCAGATGATCGTCAGCGGCGGCCATCCCAAGGGCGACGTGTTTGCCGTGGCGCGCATTGCCGGCATTCAGGCAGCGAAGAAAACCAGCGATCTGATCCCGTTGTGCCATCCGCTGATGCTGACCGGGGTCAAGGTCGAACTCAGCGCTGAAGGTGACGACAGCGTGCGCATCGTCGCCCGCTGCAAACTGTCCGGGCAGACCGGCGTCGAGATGGAAGCGCTGACCGCTGCCAGCGTCGCCGCGCTGACCATTTACGACATGTGCAAAGCGGTGGACCGCGGCATGGTCATCGAAAGCGTGCGTCTGCTGGAGAAGGTCGGCGGCAAGAGCGGGCATTTCCAGGCGGAGCAGCCATGAACCTGACCGTGAAATTTTTCGCCCGTTACCGTGAAGCGCTGGGTGTGGACTCGGTCGCGGTCGAAGGCGATTTCGCCACTGTCGACGATGTGCGTGCGCTGCTCGCGCAACGCGAGGGCGCCGAGGTGTTGAGCGAACAGAACCTGATGTGCGCACGCAACGAAGATCTGTGTCAGCTCGACGAGCCGGTGAGCGACGGTGACGAAGTGGCGTTTTTCCCCACTGTGACCGGAGGCTGAGGCATGGCGATTCGGGTGCAGTCCACGGCGTTCGATCCCGGCGCTGAAGTCAACGCGATGCACGCGGCGAATGTCGGTGTCGGCGCGGTGGTGAGTTTTGTCGGCTACGTGCGCGACTTCAATGACGGGCTGGATGTGGCCGGGATGTTCCTTGAACATTATCCGGGCATGACCGAAAAAGCCCTTGGCAAGATCGCCGTCGAGGCCGAGCAGCGCTGGCCGCTGCTGAAGCTCGAAGTGCTGCACCGCATCGGCGCGCTGGAGCCGGGCGAGCCGATCGTGTTTGTCGGCGCCGCCAGCGCCCATCGCCAGGCGGCGTTCGACGCCTGCGCCTTTGTCATGGACTACCTGAAAACCCGCGCGCCGTTCTGGAAGAAAGAAACCACCAGCGATGGTCCGCGCTGGGTGGAAGGGCGTGACAGTGATCATGCCGCTGCGGATCGCTGGAAGAAGTAGTTTTTATAGCGCCTTCAAGTCCGTCTTCGCGAGCAAGCCCGCTCCCACAGGAGAACGCATTTCCAATGTGGGAGCGGGCTTGCTCGCGAAGAGGCCATCAGCATCGCCCCAGACTGAATGACACCGCATCGGATAGCGAGGCGGATCAATCTCTGCTGCCTGATTGACGATGTGTACGTTAAAGTCCAGTATGGATTTACAAGTACAAAAAAACCGTTCCAGCTCTTTTCTTCTGTCTTGCCAAACCAACAACAAACCGCGAGAAAACGAACATGAAGAAACTCCCCCTGATCACCGGTCTGGCCCTGAGCCTGTTGGCGTGCACCAGCTCATTCGCTGCCGAGAAAACCCTGCGCATCGGCATCGAAGCCGCTTATCCACCGTTCGCCTCGAAGACCGACAAGGGCGAGATCGTCGGTTTCGACTACGACATCGGCAACGCCCTGTGCGCGCAGATGAAGGTCAAGTGTGTGTGGGTCGAGGGAGAGTTCGATGGTCTGATTCCTTCGCTGAAAGTGAAGAAAATCGATATGGCGCTATCGTCGATGACCATCAACGATGACCGCAAGAAGTCGGTGGATTTCACCCACAAGTACTACTTCACTTCCTCGCGACTGGTGATGAAGGACGGCGCCACGGTCGATGATCGGTACGCCAGCCTCAAGGGCAAGACCGTCGGTGTGCAGCGCGCCACCACCACCGACCGTTATGCCACCGAGGTGTTTGAGCCCAAGGGCATCAACGTCAAACGCTACGGCAATAACGAAGAAATCTACATGGACCTGGCGGCCGGGCGGCTCGATGCGATTTTCGCCGACACCATTCCGCTGACCGACTTCCTGTCGATGCCGCGCGGCAAGGGTTATGCGTTTGTCGGGCCGGAGCTGAAGGATCCGAAGTACGTGGGCGAGGGCGCGGGGATCGCGGTGCGCAAGGGCAATACCGAGTTGGTCAGCGAGTTGAACACGGCCATCGACGGGATTCGTGCGAGTGGCGAGTATCAGACGATTTCCCAGAAGTACTTCAAGTCGGACATCTACGGCGACTGATCTACCGCTTTCGCGAGCAAGCTCGCTCCCACATTAGATTTATGGCATTCACAAATCCCTGTGGGAGCGAGCTTGCTCGCGAAGAGGCCGGAACTACCGATGAAAATCTCTAGCCCTTCAATTCCTTCAAATGCTTGTACACCGTCGCCCGCCCCATGTTCAGCACATTGGCCACATAGTTCGAGGCACTCTTGCCCTTGAACGCGCCCTCGGCGTGCAGGGCCAGCACCAGTTCGCGCTTGTGATCGCGGGTCAGCAGATTCAGGCTCAGTTGCCGCTCGCGCAGCCAGGCGTGGAGGAAGGTGTTGATGCGTTCCTGCCAGTCATCGCGGAACAGTGAATCCGGCTGCGGGATCAGTTTGCTTGGCGACAGGAACAGGTCCAGCGCAGCCTTGGCATTCTCGAACAGCGAAATATTCAGGTTGATGCACAGCACCGCCAGCGGCCGCTCGTCGCGGTCGCGCAGCACGGTGCTCAGGCTGCGAATCTTCTGGCCATCCCAATTGAGCTTTTCGTACGGGCCGATGTTGCGCTCGCTGACCTCCTCGCTGAGCATGTCTTCAAGCGACGAATCGTCACCGATCTCGCGCTTGGACAGGTTGTTGGCGATGTAGTCGACCTTCTGCGTGCGCAAGTCGTGCAGCACCACTTCGGCGTGGGGAAAGAACAGCGTGGCGATGGCGTCGGCGATGGCACGGAAGTTATCCAGGGCCGGATCGAATTCGGGGGCGGTCATGTTTGTGGAGCTCCAGGCGGCGTCAGCGCCCCCGTGCACGGGGGCGCTGCGAGTGTGCCGCAATCCGTTGGGCGCGTCATCCGCAGGGGCCTTCAGCGCAGCCGTGAGGGTGAGAGCATGGCGCTGCTCAGGCCGAACTGACGCAGATGCTCCGGCAACGCCTGCCCACGCACCAATGCCGCACTGGCCTGGCCCATGGCCGGTGAAGTCTGGATGCCGTAACCGCCCTGGGCCGCGACCCAGAACAACCCCGGTACCTGTGGATCGAAACCGCTGAGCAGATCGCCGTCGGCGACGAAGCTGCGCAGTCCGGCCCAGGTGCGGGTCGGACGGCGGATGGTCAGGGTCGTGGCCTCTTCGATCTGGTAGATGCCCATCGCGATGTCCAGCTCTTCCGGTTGCACGTCGTGGGGTTCGACCGGATCGGCGTTGGCCGGCGAGCCGAGGAACATCCCGGCGTCGGGCTTCATGTAGAACGATTCGTCGAGGCTGACCAGCATCGGCCAGTGATGAATGTCCACGCCCTCGGGGCCGGCGAAAATGAACGCCGCGCGGCGTTTCGGTTGCAGGCCCAGCGCTTGTGCGCCGGCCAGTGCGCCGATCTTGTCGGCCCAGGCGCCGGCGGCGTTGATGATGACCGGAGCGCTGAAGGTCTGGCCGTTGGTTTGCACCTGCCAGAGGCCATCGGCGTCACGTGTCAGGCCCAGCACCTCGCAATCGGTGTGCACTTCGCCGTTGTTGCGGCGGATACCGCGCAGGTAACCCTGATGTACCGCGTCGGTGTCGATGTCGGTGGCGGTTGGATCGTAGATCGCGCCGTGGACTTTTTCCCGACGCAAAATCGGCAGACGGGCGCAGGCTTCGTCGGCGCTGAGCAGTTGCATCTCTGGCACCGTGGCCTTGGCGCTGAGGTACTGGTTGTGCAGCTCGGCGGCATCACCGCTGAAATCCACGGTCATTTCACCGCGCGGCGTGAGCAATGGATGCTCGCAGAAGCCGCTCGGCGGATGGTCGAAAAACTCACGGCTGGCCAGCGTCAATGCTCGCACCTGCGGCGTGCCGTAGGCCGCGGAGTACAACGCGGCAGAGCGCCCGGTGGAGTGGTAGGCCGGATGCGATTCACGTTCGAGCACGATCACTTTGGCGTGGGGCGATAGCCAGAACCCGGTGGAAGCGCCGGCAATCCCGCCGCCGATGATGATGAAATCTGCCTGGCTCATGTAAATCTCCAGTGGCTCGCAATATTGGGAAATAGGCTGATCCCCTGTGGGAGCGAGCTTGCTCGCGAAGGCGATGTGTCATTCGGCCAATACGTTGCCTGACACGGCCTCTTCGCGAGCAGGCTCACTCCTACAGGGGATTTGTGGTGTTAGTTGGTCAAGTGATAAACCGCATTGGCCAGCGCAATGTCTTCCAGGCCCAGACCGATTGAACGGAAAAATACGTGACGCTCGTAACCGGGGCGCAGCACTTTCTCGCTGAGCAGGTCGGCGAGGTCGCCGACGATCAAGTCCTTGCTCCAGCCATGTTGTTCACTGGCGATCAACATTTCACCGGCCGACCCCGGCGTGGTCAGACGATAGTCGCAGAACACCTGCATGTCGCCCAGGCTCTGCGGCGGCACCTCATGGGCGCGTGGCGCGTTGGTGCTGATCGAGGTGATCAGCGCCGGTTTGGCCAACGCTGCGGGTTCGATCACCGGCCCGGCGGACGAGGTGCAGAGCATGATCACGTCCGCATCGTCGAGGGCGGTTTCGCGGCTGTCGGCAGTCTTCAGCCCCGGGAAAATTTCTTTCAGCAGTGCCTGGGTGTGCGCATCCTCAGACAGACTCGGCGAATACACGCTGATGTTCTGCCAGTCGCGCAGGCCTTTCACGTAATGCAGATGCGCCTGAGCGACCTTGCCGCTGCCGATGATCGCCAGTCGCGTGGCATTCAGCGGGGCGAGGGCATCGACCGCCACCGCCGTGGTCGCGGCGGTACGCGCGGTGGTCAGCTCGCCGGCATCGCACAACAGCAACGGCTGGCCGCTGTGCATCGACATCAGCAGCGTCCACGCCGTCACCAGTGGCCCTTGCTCGCGGACGATGTAGGGCGAGGTCTTGACCCCGTACACGCCGTCCTCGGCCAGCACCCCCAGATAATTGATGAAGTCGCCGGCGCCCTGTGGAAACTCGACCAATTGCTGCGCCGGTTGCACGGCGTGGCCGGCGGCGAGGTCGCGGAACAGTTTGCGCAGGATCTGCGGCACGTCGATGCGCGCCAGCAGCTCGCGGGCCTGGGTGTGGTCGATCACGTAGGGTGTACTGGACATGTCAGGCTCCGCGGTCTAGATATAAACTAATTTGTCCATTATGGACTTTTAGTTATCTATCGCAAGCGCCTGTTGAAAACCCCGGACAAAAAAAAGCGCAGGCCGTTGCCGGCTGCGCTTTTGGCGTTACAGGTCGCTTACTGCGGCTGCGGACGCTTGCGTTCCACTGCGCGCAACAGGTGCGTCGGCGGTGTTTCGCAGCTGATCTTGCGTCCGAGCTTCTCTTCGATCGACGGCAACTGGTAGGAGTCGTCTTCGCCGGCGAAGCTGATCGACACGCCGTCAGCGCCCGCGCGACCGGTGCGGCCGATGCGGTGCACGTAGTCGTCCGGGACTTCCGGCAGGGTGAAGTTGATCACGTGGCTGATGCCGTCGATGTGGATGCCGCGACCGGCGACATCGGTGGCCACCAGTACGCGGATCTTGCCTTCGCGGAAGCCTTCCAGGGTCTTGATGCGCTTGTGCTGCGGCACGTCGCCGGACAGTTGCGCGGCGTTGATGCCGTCGCGCACCAGGCGTTCTTCGATGCGGCGCACTTCATCCTTGCGGTTGGCGAAGACGATCACGCGCTCCCAGCCGTTATCGTTGACCAGGTTGTAGAGCAGTTTGTACTTGTCAGCCGCGGCCACCGCATAGATGTGCTGCTCGACGTTTTCGTTGGCCACGTTGGTGATTTCGATTTCGACGATCGCCGGATCGGTGGTCCATTGCTTGGCCAGGTTCATCACGTCTTCGGTGAAGGTCGCGGAGAACAACAGGGTCTGACGCTCGGACTTCGGCGGGGTCTGGCGAATGATCTGCCGCACTTGCGGGATGAAACCCATGTCGAGCATGCGGTCGGCTTCGTCTAGCACCATCACTTCGACCATGTCCAGGTGCACATCGCCGCGCTGGTTGAAGTCGAGCAGCCGGCCGGGGGTGGCGACGAGAATGTCGCAGTGGCGCGCTTCGAGGTGCTTGAGCTGCTTGTCGAAGTCCATGCCGCCAACGAACGTCATCACGTTGAGGCCGGTGTATTTGGTCAGGTCGGCAGCGTCCTTGGCGATCTGCACCACCAGCTCACGGGTCGGCGCGATGATCAGCGCACGGGGTTCGCCCATGTAGCGTTCTTTCGGCGGTGGCGTCTGCAACAACTGAGTGATGATCGAGATCAGGAACGCGGCGGTCTTGCCGGTGCCGGTCTGCGCGCGGCCGATGGCGTCTTTGCCGGCGAGGGTGAAGCCCAGCACCTGCGCCTGGATCGGCGTGCAGTATGGAAAGCCCAGATCCTGGATGGCGTGCATCAGTTCCGGCGCGAGTTTGAAATCGTGGAAGCGGGTTTTGCCTTCCTGGGGTTCGACGACGAAGTCTTCGAGTTTCCAGGGAATGACCGGTGCCTTGGGCTTCGGTTCGCGGCGCGGTCTGGCCGGTTTCGCTGCTTCGGCGCGAACCGGTTCGGCGGCGATGGCGGGTTGCGGCTCGGGCTCGGGTGTCGCTACCGGTGCCGGACGTTCAACCTTGGGCGCATCGCTGCGAGGGCCGGGGGCGTGCGACGGCGCACTGGGGACTGGCGCGAGCTGCTCAGCCTCGCTTTTACCGAACATTTTCTTGAGTGCTTCGAGCACGGTCATCTCATCAATTGGTTAAGGAATGTACGCCGGCCAGTGTAATGCAAGAAACGGGCGCGGCGTAGTGGGATGATCAAAGCGGTCCGGCAAGCGGCCGAATCAGCGCAGGCGCTCACTCAGCCAGACGCCGATGTCGCGAATTTCTTCGGGTAACACTTCGTGCTCCATTGGGTATTCCTGCCATGTCACGGTGACACCATGCTTGTTTAAATGCTCGTAAGCGCTGCGGCCCATGGCGTTGAGTACCACGCCATCGCGTTGGCCGTGCAAGCAAAGGGCGGGAATGCGCTGCTGGCTGGCGGAAAGCTCCATCTCGTCGGTGAAGGTCGGGGCATAGGTGGAGAGGGCAAGTACGCCACCCAAAGGACCTTGCCACTTTATATAAGCGGTGTGCAGCACCACGGCGCCGCCCTGGGAAAACCCGGCGAGAAAAATCCGCGAAGCGTCTATTCCGCTGGCGCGCTCCTTTTCGATCAATTCAATGATGCGATCCGCTGACGCTTCCAACTGGTCACGGTCAATCGACCGCGCCGGGCTCATGGCCTTTATGTCGTACCAGCTCGGCATCGCGTAACCGCCGTTGATGGTGACGGGCAGGGTCGGCGCTTGCGGCAATACGAAGCGGGTCGTCAGCAGGCTTTCCTGCAGCGCTTCGGCCACCGGCAGGAAATCATAGCGGTCAGCGCCGAGGCCGTGCAGCCAGATAACGCAGGCGTCTGCGGGCTTTACGGGTTCAAGAATCAGGGGCTCGGTCATGGCTGCTCCAAAAATGTGCGGGCGCTCTCAATAAGTGCGTGATTTGCGTGCGCGCCCGGTCGATCAGTTAACAAGATGTCGCAAGGCTACAAGTTTTGCTCTTGACCTGTCGCACAATCGCTTCAGCAAGCGGTGTGGTACGGGCTTTGCTATGGAGGATTCTGTACGACGCGTCCTACGCCTTGCGGTAACACTATCAGTGTACGACTTGCGACGGGATTGCAAAGAATCCGGTGATGGATGTTCGCCAATGGCCGCTACGGGCAAAGCGAACGTGGAAGGGCTACAGCCCGTTCGGCCGACTGGTGAGAAGTGAGTTGTCCATGATGTGGATTTTCTCCTACTAGACTCATAGCGAAGGTCTTACGTCGGTTGACCCCAAAAAAAGCCAACACGGGTCAACAACGCCTCAAAAGGGTGCGACTGGACTCAAGCTCCGACACAACAAGAGCAAAACTGGAGGTTTGAATGAAGATGTTGAAATCCACTCTGGCGGTCGTGACTGCTGCAGCAGTACTCGGCGTCAGCGGGTTCGCTCAGGCGGGTGCAACCCTGGATGCCGTGCAGAAGAAAGGTTTCGTGCAATGTGGCGTGAGCGACGGTCTGCCGGGTTTCTCGGTACCGGACGCTTCGGGCAAGATCCTCGGGATCGACGCTGACGTTTGCCGCGCTGTGGCCGCTGCGGTATTCGGCGACGCCAACAAGGTCAAGTTCAGCCAGTTGAACGCCAAGGAGCGCTTCACCGCGCTGCAGTCCGGCGAAATCGACCTGCTCTCGCGCAACACCACCATGACCAGCTCGCGTGACGCCGGCATGGGCCTGAAATTCCCGGGCTTCATCACTTACTACGACGGCGTGGGCTTCCTGGCCAACAACAAGCTGGGCGTGAAAAGTGCCAAGGAACTGGACGGTGCAACCATCTGCATCCAGGCCGGTACCACCACCGAACTGAACGTGTCCGACTACTTCCGTGCCAACGGCCTGAAGTACACCCCGATCACATTCGACACCTCCGATGAAAGCGCCAAGTCGCTGGAATCCGGTCGTTGCGACGTGCTGACCTCCGACAAGTCGCAGTTGTACGCACAGCGCAGCAAACTGGCTTCGCCAAAAGACTACGTGGTACTGCCGGAAACCATCTCCAAAGAACCGCTGGGCCCGGTCGTGCGTAACGGCGACGACGAGTGGCTGGCGATCGTTCGCTGGGTTGGCTACGCGCTGCTGAACGCTGAAGAAGCCGGCGTGACGTCGAAAAACGTATTGGAAGAAGCCAAATCCACCAAGAACCCGGACGTCGCTCGTCTGCTGGGTGCTGACGGTGAATACGGCAAGGACCTGAAACTGCCGAAGGACTGGGTTGTGAAAATCGTTTCGCAGGTCGGTAACTACGGTGAAATCTTCGAGAAAAACCTCGGCAAGAGCACTCCGCTGGAAATCGACCGTGGCCTGAACGCGCTGTGGACCAACGGCGGCATTCAGTACGCACCACCAGTGCGCTAATGGTTCTATCACCCGGCGGGCCAACCGCCGGGTGATGTTCTGTTCCATTTCTTCCGGGGCACTTCATGCAAAATTCAATCGGCGCACCAAAGCAGAGGTTCAGCCTCAGCGATCCGCGAGTGCGTGCGTGGCTGTTTCAGATCATCACCGTCGTGGCGGTGGTCGCCATGGGCTGGTATCTGTTCGACAACACCCAGACCAACCTGCAGCACCGGGGCATCACTTCCGGTTTCGGCTTTCTGGAGCGCAGTGCCGGGTTCGGCATCGCTCAACACCTGATTTCCTACACCGAAGCGGACAGCTATGCCCGGGTGTTCGTGATCGGTTTGCTCAACACCCTGCTGGTGACCGTCATCGGCGTGATCCTGGCGACCCTGCTGGGCTTCATCATCGGTGTGGCGCGGCTGTCGCCGAACTGGATCATCAGCAAACTGGCGACCGTGTATGTGGAAGTGTTCCGCAACATTCCGCCGCTGCTGCAGATTCTGTTCTGGTACTTCGCGGTGTTCCTGACCATGCCGGGACCGCGTAACAGCCATAACTTCGGCGACACCTTCTTCGTCAGCAGCCGGGGCCTGAACATGCCGGCCGCGCAAATGGCTGACGGCTTCTGGGCGTTCGTCATCAGTGTGGTGCTGGCCATCGTCGCCATCGTGCTGATGTGCCGCTGGGCCAACAAGCGTTTCGAAGACACCGGCGTACCGTTCCACAAATTCTGGACCGGCGTGGCGATCCTGCTGGTACTCCCGACCCTGTGCGCACTGATCTTCGGCGCGCCGCTGCACTGGGAAATGCCGCAACTCAAGGGCTTCAACTTCGTGGGGGGCTGGGTGCTGATCCCGGAACTGCTCGCGTTGACCCTGGCGCTGACCGTGTACACCGCAGCGTTCATTGCGGAAATTGTCCGTTCGGGGATCAAGTCGGTCAGCCATGGTCAGACCGAAGCGGCGCGTTCGCTCGGCCTGCGCAACGGCCCGACCCTGCGCAAGGTGATCATTCCGCAAGCCCTGCGAGTGATCATTCCGCCGCTGACCAGCCAATACCTGAATCTGGCGAAGAACTCGTCGCTGGCCGCCGGTATCGGTTATCCGGAAATGGTTTCGCTGTTCGCCGGCACCGTGCTCAACCAGACCGGTCAGGCGATCGAAGTCATTGCCATCACCATGAGCGTGTACCTGGCGATCAGTATCAGCATTTCCCTGCTGATGAACTGGTACAACAAGCGCATTGCGCTGATCGAGCGGTGAGGAAACGCGCATGACAACCCATACTTTCAAACCCGACATGCCACCGCCGGCCAAGGTCTTCGGCCCGATGGCCTGGATACGCGCCAACATGTTCTCCAGCTGGCTCAACACCCTGCTGACCCTGTTCGCGTTCTACCTGATCTACCTGGTGGTCCCACCGATCCTCAGTTGGGCGATCCTCGATGCCAATTGGGTCGGCACCACCCGCGCCGACTGCACCAAGGACGGCGCCTGCTGGGTGTTCATTCAGCAGCGTTTCGGCCAGTTCATGTACGGCTACTACCCGGCGGAACTGCGCTGGCGCGTCGACCTGACCGTGTGGCTGGCGGTGATCGGCGTGGCACCACTGTTTATCAAACGCGTGGCGCACAAAGCCGTGTACGGCCTGAGCTTCCTGGTGATCTACCCGATCGTCGCGTGGTGCCTGCTGCATGGCGGCGTGTTCGGCCTCGACACCGTGGCGACCAGCCAGTGGGGCGGCCTGATGCTGACGCTGGTCATTGCCACCGTGGGTATCGCCGGCGCTTTGCCGCTGGGGATCATTCTGGCGCTGGGCCGTCGCTCGAACATGCCGGCGATTCGCGTGGTCTGCGTGACCTTCATCGAGTTCTGGCGCGGCGTGCCGTTGATCACGGTGCTGTTCATGTCCTCGGTAATGCTGCCGCTGTTCCTGCCCGAAGGCATGAACTTCGACAAGCTGCTGCGGGCGCTGATCGGCGTGATTCTGTTCCAGTCGGCCTACGTTGCCGAAGTGGTGCGCGGCGGTCTGCAAGCGATCCCCAAAGGTCAGTACGAAGCGGCTGCGGCGATGGGCCTCGGTTACTGGCGCGCGATGGGCCTGGTGATTCTGCCGCAAGCCCTGAAGCTGGTGATTCCGGGCATCGTCAACACGTTTATTGCGCTGTTCAAGGACACCAGCCTGGTGATCATCATCGGCCTGTTCGACCTGCTCAACAGCGTCAAACAAGCCGCTGCCGACCCGAAATGGCTGGGCATGGCCACCGAAGGCTACGTGTTCGCCGCCCTGGTGTTCTGGATTTTCTGTTTTGGTATGTCGCGCTATTCCATGCATCTGGAACGCAAGCTCGACACTGGCCACAAGCGTTAGGAGTTCTCGGTAAATGAGCGAAGCAATCAAAAAGCCTGTGGGCCCTGAAGGCATTATTCAGATGCAGGGCGTGAACAAGTGGTACGGCCAGTTCCATGTGCTGAAAGACATCAACCTCAACGTCAAACAGGGCGAGCGTATCGTTCTGTGCGGCCCGTCGGGTTCCGGCAAGTCGACCACCATCCGCTGCCTCAACCGTCTGGAAGAGCACCAGCAGGGGCGCATCGTCGTCGACGGCGTGGAACTGACCAACGACCTCAAGCAGATCGAAGCGATCCGCCGTGAAGTCGGCATGGTGTTCCAGCACTTCAACCTGTTCCCGCACCTGACCATCCTGCAGAACTGCACGCTGGCGCCGATGTGGGTGCGCAAGATGCCCAAGCGCAAGGCCGAGGAAATCGCCATGCATTATCTGGAGCGCGTACGCATTCCGGAGCAGGCGCATAAATTCCCGGGGCAACTGTCCGGCGGTCAGCAACAGCGCGTGGCGATTGCTCGCGCACTGTGCATGAAACCGAAAATCATGCTGTTCGACGAACCGACCTCGGCCCTCGACCCGGAGATGGTCAAAGAGGTGCTGGACACCATGATCGGCCTCGCCGAGGACGGCATGACCATGCTCTGCGTGACCCACGAAATGGGCTTCGCCCGCACCGTGGCCAACCGCGTGATCTTCATGGACAAGGGCGAAATCGTCGAGCAGGCAGCACCGAACGACTTCTTCGACAACCCGCAGAATGACCGCACCAAACTGTTCCTGAGCCAGATCCTGCATTGATCTAATTCAGGCAGTGAAATAAACCCGGACCTGTTCCGGGTTTATTTTTGCCCGCGATTTGCCCCTTGTGCCGATTCGGTTGCCTGACTACCATGTCAGGAAATTCATCCTATGATTGGATGAAAGGGCGAATTTCATGACAGACATCTCACCTTTGATCAAGCGATCCCTGGTCGATCAGGCCCTGGATCAGCTGCGCCAGCGCATCACCGATGGCGTGTGGCAGGTCGGCGAACGGCTGCCGACCGAGCCGGAGCTGTGCAGCGAGTTGGGCATCAGCCGCAACACCGTGCGCGAAGCCATGCGCGTGCTGGCGTTTTCCGGGTTGATCGAAATCCGTCAGGGTGACGGCAGTTATCTGCGCGCAGTGGTCGATCCGATGGACACGCTCAAGGCGTTGTCCCGTTGCTCGCTGGAGCAGGCGCGCGAAACCCGGCACATCCTTGAAGTCGAGGCGATTGGCCTGGCCGCGTTGCGCCGCACCGATGAAGATCTGGTGGCACTGCGCGAAGCGCTCGGCACCAGCGGCAGCCACTACCACGGCGATCTCGACACTTACATTTCCTGCGATCTGGTGTTCCACCGCCGTCTGGTGGACGCCGCGCACAACCCCACCCTCAGCGAGTTGTATCGCTATTTCTCCAGCATCGTCGGCGCGCAATTGCGCCAGACGCTGAACATCGTCCCGCGCCGTCAGGAAGTGTTCGACCTGCACATCGAGTTGCTCGATGCCGTCGAACAACGCGACCCGGAGCGGGCCAAAGCCATATCGAGGCAGTTGATCAATGAACCTTGAAACCGAGAACAACCTCTCAACCCCCAAGCGCACGGCAGAACTCGAAGAGCTACTGATCGACGCCGAGGCCGACGACGAACAGGTGCAGCAAAGCCATCCGCTGGTGCGCCGCCCGTGGCTGTTGCTGCTGGGGCTGATTCTGGTGGCGCTGAACCTGCGCCCGGCGCTGTCGAGCATGGCGCCGCTGCTCAGCGAAGTGTCGAAAAGCCTTGGCCTGTCTGCTGCGCAGGCCGGTTTGCTGACCACGTTGCCGGTGCTGTGCCTGGGCCTGTTCGCACCGCTGGCGCCGATACTGGCGCGGCGTTTCGGCGCTGAACGGGTGGTGCTGGGGATTCTGCTGACCCTGGCCGCCGGCATCATTGTGCGCAGTAACTTCGGTGAGATCGGCCTGTTCGCCGGCAGTGTTCTCGGTGGCGCGAGCATCGGCATTATCGGCGTGCTGCTGCCGGGCATCGTCAAACGCGACTTCGCCAAACACGCCGGAACCATGACCGGCGTCTACACCATGGCCCTGTGCCTCGGTGCGGCAATGGCCGCGGGTTCGACCGTGCCGTTGAGCGAGCACTTCGACCACAGCTGGGCGCTGGGCCTGGGTTTCTGGGTGATCCCGGCGCTGGTGGCGGCGCTGTTCTGGCTGCCGCAGATTGGGCAGAAACACGGCGCGCACCACGTCGCCTATCGGGTGCGTGGGCTGTTGCGCGATCCGCTGGCCTGGCAAGTGACCTTGTACATGGGCCTGCAATCGTCGCTGGCGTACATCGTGTTCGGCTGGTTGCCGTCGATCCTGATCGGCCGCGGGCTGACCCCGACCCAGGCCGGGCTGGTGCTGTCCGGTTCGGTGATCATCCAGCTCGCCAGTTCGCTGGCGGCGCCGTGGCTGGCGACCCGTGGCAAGGATCAGCGGCTGGCGATCGTGGTGGTGATGGCGCTGACCCTCGGTGGTCTGTTCGGTTGCCTGTATGCACCGATTGAAGGCCTGTGGGGCTGGGCGATTCTGCTGGGCCTGGGGCAGGGCGGTACGTTCAGCCTGGCGCTGACTTTGATCGTGCTGCGCTCACGGGATTCGCACGTCGCGGCGAACCTGTCGAGCATGTCCCAGGGCTTCGGTTATACGCTGGCTTCGATGGGACCGTTCGCGGTCGGCGTGGTGCATGACTGGACGGGCGGCTGGAATGCGGTGGGCTGGATTTTCGGCATCATCGGCACCGGGGCGATCATTGCCGGGCTGGGTGCCGGCCGCTCGCTGTACGTGCAAGTGCAAAGCGAAAAAATCTGACGCGTAGCCCTTTTTTGGGGCCAGTGATATCCCATGTGGGAGCGAGCCTGCTCGCGAAGACGGTGGTTCAGGCACAGATCATGTTGAATGTGCCGGCCTCTTCGCGAGCAAGCTCGCTCCCACAGTTTTTGCGGTGCTTTAAATCTTGCGTGGTATTCGCTGCGCGAATGCCGATAGTGTTTCTGCGATTTGCAGCTTATCGTGCTGGCAATCTGTCCATTTCCTGGAGTTTGCCCATGAGCGAAGCCCACGCCGCCCTGATCACCCGCTTCTACCAGGCCTTCCAGCGCCTCGACGCCGAGGCCATGGCCGCCTGCTACACCGACGATGTGGTGTTCAGCGATCCGGCCTTCGGTGAACTGCGCGGGCGCGATGCCGGCGACATGTGGCGCATGCTTACCACCCGCGCCAAGGACTTCTCCCTGACTTTCGACGATGTCCGCGCCGACGAACGCAGCGGCGGCGCGCACTGGGTGGCGACTTACCTGTTCAGCCAGACCGGCAACGTGGTGATCAACGATATACAGGCGCGCTTCGTCTTTCGTGACGGCAAGATCTGCGAGCACCACGACCACTTCGACCTGTGGCGCTGGTCGCGGCAGGCGTTGGGTTTCAAAGGCTTGCTGCTGGGCTGGACGCCACTGGTGCGCAACGCCGTCCGTGCGCAGGCGCTGAAAGGGCTGAAGGCATTTCAGGCCGGTCGCTGATAAGATCGCGGCCTGTTTCCTACACGTCCAGATCCCGAAGTGACCAGCCTCAGCGAAAAACCACTTGATGTCGTCGAGCCAGTGAGCAAGTCCTGGTTCGTCTACCTCGTGCGCGCGGCCAACGGTTCGCTGTATTGCGGGATCAGCGACGACCCGGTGCGCCGCTTCGCCAAGCATCAGAGCGGCAAGGGCGCGCGCTTCTTCCTGTCCAGCCCGGCGATGGCGCTGGTCTACACCGAACGTTGCCGCGACAAGAGCGATGCGTTGCGTCAGGAACGCTTGATCAAGAAGCTGCGCAAGAGCGCCAAGGAATGCCTGGTCGCGTCTTATCAATCTGACTGATTGGTTCCCATCAGCCAGATCTGTAGGCTGCTATCCAAATGCACGCTAAGCTGCTGACTCACTTTTTGTGCGGCGGAGCCGAGCATGTCCGAGTTGATTCTGCATCATTACCCGACCTCTCCATTTGCCGAAAAGGCCCGCCTGCTGTTGGGCTTCAAAGGCTTGTCCTGGCGCTCGGTGCACATCTCGCCGGTGATGCCCAAGCCGGATCTGACCGCGCTTACTGGCGGCTACCGCAAGACCCCGGTGTTGCAGATCGGTGCCGATATCTATTGCGACACGTCGTTGATCGCCCGTCGTCTGGAGCAGGAAAAAGCCCTGCCGGCGTTCTTCCCTGAAGGTCAGGAAATGACCAGTGCCAGCTTCGCGGCGTGGGCCGATTCGGTGGTGTTCCAGCACGCGGTCAGTCTGGTGTTCCAGCCGGAATCGGTCGCCGTGCGTTTCGGCAAGTTGCCGCCGGAAGCGATCAAGGCCTTTATCGCTGACCGTGCCGGGCTGTTCAGTGGCGGCAGCGCCACGCGGCTGTCGGCCGAGCAGGCCAAGCATCAGTGGCCAACGCTCATGGCGCGGCTGGAGCAGCAGTTGCAGCGTGAGCAGGGCGACTTCCTGTTCGGTGAGCCGTCGATTGCCGACTTCGCTCTGGCGCATCCGCTGTGGTTCCTCAAGGCGACGCACGTTACTGCGCCGTTGGTGGACGAGTATCCGGCCGTCGCTGCGTGGCTGGGGCGCGTGTTGGGCTTTGGTCATGGTGCGGCGAGTGAGATGACGGCCGAGGAAGCGCTGGAAGTGGCGCGCAGTTCGACGCCGGCGGCGTTGCCGGATGAGCGGTTTGAAGATCCGAACGGCTTCAAGGCCGGGCAGCAGGTGGCGATTGCCGCCACAGACTACGGGGTCGATCCGGTGGTGGGCGAGTTGCTGTTTGCCGGCCGCGAAGAGCTGATCCTGCGCCGCGAAGACCCGCGTGGCGGCGTGGTGCATGTGCACTTCCCGCGCTTTGGTTTCCGCATCGAAGCCAAGTAACGGTTACACACAACATACTGTGGCGAGGGAGCTTGTCGAATCGTCGCACCGTCCCGCTCGACTGCGCAGCAGTCGCAAAATATGCGAACGCGCGCTCGCCCTGAAAAGCGGGGGCCGCTTCGCAGCCCAGCGGGAGCAAGCTCCCTCGCCACAGGTGTGTGTGTTACTTGAGGGCAGCGAGGATCTCGTCCGGGTCGAACCCGCGAATCAACGTGCCATTCACATCAATCAGCGGAATCCCGCGTCCACCCAGCGCTTCATACGCCTTGCGCGCCTCGGCGTCCTTCTCGATGTCGAACTCCTGGAACGCAATCCCTTTGCTGTCGAGAAAACGCTTGGTCTGCTTGCAGTAGCCGCACCAGTCGGTGGAATACAGCACGACGCTGGCGTTGGCACGAACCTGCTCCGAGACCATTTGCGACGGGTTGAACACCCGCTCGATCTTGCCCCAGTTCTGATAGACCACGACCACCAGCAGGACCAGTGCGACCTTCTTCAGCACATTACCGAGCATCAGTTGCGGCGCTTGAGCTGATCAGTGAGCGAGGTCGGCAGGCCCTTGATGATCAGGGTGCCGGCCTCTTCGTCGTACTCGATCTTCGAGCCCAGCAGGTGCGCTTCAAAGCTGATCGACAGGCCTTCGGCGCGGCCGGTGAAGCGGCGGAACTGGTTAAGGGTGCGTTTGTCCGCCGGAATCTCCGGCGACAGACCGTAGTCCTTGTTGCGGATGTGGTCGTAAAAGGCTTTCGGGCGTTCTTCGTCGATCAGCTCCGACAGCTCTTCCAGGCCCATCGGCTCGCCGAGCTTGGCCTGGCTGCTGGCGTAATCGACCAGGGTCTTGGTTTTTTCGCGGGCGGAGTCTTCCGGCAGGTCTTCGCTCTCGACGAAGTCGCTGAAGGCTTTGAGCAGGGTGCGCGTCTCGCCCGGGCCGTCGACGCCTTCCTGGCAGCCGATAAAGTCACGGAAGTATTCCGAAACCTTCTTGCCGTTCTTGCCCTTGATGAACGAGATGTACTGCTTGGACTGCTTGTTGTTCTGCCACTCGGACACGTTGATCCGCGCCGCCAGGTGCAACTGGCCGAGGTCGAGGTGACGCGACGGGGTCACGTCCAGCTCATCGGTCACCGCCACGCCTTCACTGTGGTGCAGCAGGGCGATCGCCAGGTAGTCGGTCATGCCTTGCTGATAGTGGGCGAACAGCACGTGGCCGCCGACCGACAGGTTCGACTCTTCCATCAACTTCTGCAGATGCTCGACCGCGACTTTGCTGAACGCGGCGAAGTCCTTGCCACCGTCCATGTATTCCTTCAGCCAGCCGCTGAACGGGAACGCGCCGGATTCCGGATGGAACAGGCCCCAGGCTTTGCCCTGTTTGGCGTTGTAGCTCTCGTTGAGGTCGGCGAGCATGTTCTCGATGGCCGCGGACTCAGCCAGTTCAGAGTCACGGGCGTGCAGAACTGCGGGCGTGCCGTCGGGTTTTTTGTCGATCAGGTGGACGATGCAATGACGGATCGGCATGGGCTTCTCGGCTGGTGGAAGGGAGGAGGGCAGGCTCCCCCGAAAAAGCGCCCAGTGTACCGCAACCACTGGTTTTGGCGCGGGGTGAAGGGCAAATCCGGGGCGGGTGGCGGTCCTTATGCAGTTTTTTACCGATTTAGAGCAATAAACCTGACCAAATGGGTAGCTAGAGGCGGATATTTCCCCGTCTCTGTGCTAGTTTTGCCCGGTCTTACGCGAAGTCACTGCGTTAAGCGTGCAATCAGCATTTGTCAGGTCGAACCAAACCCTGATTTCGGCATCTATAACCCGACTCGTCGTGGTTATCGCCGAGGGTGCCAGATCCAGAAGATCGGGCTCGATGGCTGACACTGCACTCTGCAATCCATATGAATTTGATAGGGAAGGAACACTACATGGCTCTTACTAAAGACCAACTGATCGCCGACATCGCTGAAGCTATCGACGCGCCGAAAACCACCGCGCGTAACGCTCTGGACCAACTGGGCCAAATCGTTGCCGATCAGCTGGAAAACGGCGGCGAAATCACCTTGCCAGGTATCGGCAAGCTGAAAGTGACCGAGCGTCCTGCCCGCACTGGCCGTAACCCTTCGACTGGCGCTGCCATCGAAATCCCTGCCAAGAAAGTGATCAAGCTGGTTGTGGCCAAAGGCCTGACCGACGCTGTGAACAAGTAAGACGCAGCGATAAAAAAACCGTGCACCGGAGCGATCCGGGCACGGTTTTTTTGTGTCTGCGATTTGGCGATGCCACGCAATCCAATGTGGGAGCGAGCCTGCTCGCGAAAGCGCTGCGTCAGTCAATAATGAAGTTAACTGACACGCCGCCTTCGCGAGCAGGCTCGCTCCCACAATTGACCTGCGCCGGTCTATGCAATGTTTAGCGCGTCCAGCGCTCGCGACGCCAGATCTGCTGCTCCGACTTGGTCTGGAAGGTCCACGCCACAAAACGGCTCTGCTTCTGCCCTTGCGACATCTCCACCACCTGGCTTTCCAGCACGCCGGCCTTTTTCAGCGCGGTTTCGATGGCGGGCAGGTTCGAGGCTTTCGACACCAGCGTGCTGAACCACAGCACCTTGTGCTGGAAGTTCGCGCTCTCGGCGATCAGTTGCGTCACGAAACGCGCTTCACCGCCCTCACACCATAGCTCGGCGGACTGACCACCGAAGTTCAGCACTGGCAGCTTGCGTTTCGGATCGGCCTTGCCCAGTGCGCGCCATTTGCGCTCGCTGCCCTTGGTCGCTTCCTCCATCGAAGCATGGAACGGCGGGTTGCACATGGTCAGGTCAAAGCGCTCGCCCGGCTCCAGCAAGCCAATCAGAATGTGCTTGCGGTTTTCCTGCTGGCGCAGCTTGATGACCTTGTTCAGGTCGTTGGACTGGACGATGGCTCGGGCGGCGGCCACGGCCGTCGGGTCGATTTCCGAACCGAGGAAGTGCCAGCGGTATTCGCTGTTGCCGATCAGCGGATAAACGCAGTTGGCGCCCATGCCGATGTCCAGCACATTGATGATCGCGCCGCGCGGGACCTTGCCGTCGTTCATGCTCGCCAGCAAGTCAGCGAGGAAGTGCACGTAATCGGCACGGCCCGGGACCGGTGGGCACAGATAATCTGCCGGGATGTCCCAATGCTCGATGCCATAGAACGACTTGAGCAGCGCCCGGTTGAACACGCGCACCGCATCGGGGCTGGCGAAGTCGATGCTTTCCTTGCCGTACGGGTTGGTGATCACGAACTTCGCCAGTTCCGGCGTGGTCTTGATCAGCGCCGGGAAGTCATAGCGACCCTGGTGGCGATTGCGCGGGTGCAGACTGGCCTTTTCACGCGACTCAACGGCTTTGGTCGGGGTCGCGGCATCAGGCTTCTTGCGCGCAGGTTTGGGGGTGCGGGGGGCGTTCATGGGTGTGATCGATTCGGGTATGGCTGAAAGTGGCGGGTATTGTCCCACATCTAAAGGCAACATCGTTCAAACTGTGGGAGCGGGCTTGCTCGCGAAAGCGGCGTGTCCGCCAACACATAGGTTGAATGACACACCGCATTCGCGAGCAAGCCCGCTCCCACAGGGGATTTGTAGCGATTCTTGAATAAAAAAGGGAGGCCGTTGCGGGCCTCCCTCTTTCATTGCGGCTTGCCGTTACAGGCTGGAAATCCGCGCGTGCTGCTCGGCCAGTTTGCCCAAGGCTTGTTCAGCCTCGGCCAGCTTGGCGCGTTCCTTCTCGATGACTTCGGCCGGGGCCTTGTCAACGAAACCGGCGTTCGACAGCTTGCCACCAACGCGCTGAACTTCGCCCTGCAGACGCAGGATTTCCTTGTCCAGACGCGCCAGTTCGGCGCCCTTGTCGATCAGACCGGCCATCGGCACCAGCACTTCCATCTCGCCGACCAGCGCGGTGGCGGACAGTGGCGCTTCTTCGCCAGCGGCCAGAACGGTGATCGATTCCAGACGCGCCAGCTTCTTCAGCAGTGCTTCGTTCTCGGTCAGACGACGCTGATCTTCAGCGCTGACGTTCTTCAGGTAGATCGGCAGCGGTTTGCCCGGGCCGATGTTCATCTCGCCACGGATGTTGCGTGTGCCGAGCATCAGACCCTTGAGCCATTCGATGTCGTCTTCGGCGGCCGGATCGATGCGCTCCTCGTTGGCCACCGGCCAAGGTTGCAGCATGATCGTCTTGCCCTGAATGCCGGCCAGCGGCGCGATGCGCTGCCAGATTTCTTCAGTGATGAACGGCATGAACGGGTGCGCCAGACGCAGCGCCACTTCCAGTACGCGCACCAGCGTGCGACGGGTGCCGCGCTGACGCTCGACCGGGGCGTTCTCGTCCCACAGCACTGGCTTGGACAGTTCCAGGTACCAGTCGCAGTACTGGTTCCAGATGAACTCGTACAGCGCTTGCGCGGCGAGGTCGAAACGGAATTGATCCAGTTGACGGGTCACTTCGGCTTCGGTGCGTTGCAGCTGCGAGATGATCCAGCGATCCGCCAGCGACAGCTCGTAGGCTTCGCCGTGCTGGCCGCAGTCTTCGCCCTTGTCCAGAACATAGCGCGCGGCGTTCCAGATCTTGTTGCAGAAGTTGCGATAGCCTTCGACGCGGCCCATGTCGAACTTGATGTCGCGACCGGTGGACGCCAGCGAGCAGAAGGTGAAGCGCAGGGCGTCGGTGCCGTAGCTGGCGATGCCGTCGGCGAACTCGTCGCGGGTCTGTTTCTCGATCTTCTTCGCCAGTTTCGGCTGCATCATGCCGGAGGTGCGCTTCTGCACCAGTGCTTCCAGCTCGATACCGTCGATGATGTCCAGCGGGTCCAGGACGTTGCCCTTGGACTTGGACATCTTCTGGCCCTGGCCATCACGCACCAGACCGTGTACGTAAACGGTCTTGAACGGCACCTGCGGGGTGCCGTCCTCGTTCTTGATCAGGTGCATCGTCAGCATGATCATCCGGGCAACCCAGAAGAAAATGATGTCGAAACCGGTGACCAGCACGTCGGTGGAGTGGAATTTCTTCAGGAATTCGGTCTTTTCCGGCCAGCCGAGGGTGGAGAAGGTCCACAGACCCGAGCTGAACCAGGTGTCGAGCACGTCGTTGTCCTGTTGCAGCGCAACGTCCGGGCCGAGGTTGTGCTTGGCACGCACTTCGGTTTCGTCGCGACCGACGTAGACCTTGCCCGACTCGTCGTACCAGGCCGGAATCCGATGGCCCCACCACAGCTGACGGCTGATGCACCAGTCCTGGATGTCGCGCATCCACGAGAAGTACATGTTTTCGTACTGCTTCGGCACGAACTGGATACGGCCGTCTTCAACGGCGGCAATAGCCGGCTCAGCCAGCGGCTTGGTGGAAACGTACCACTGGTCGGTCAGCCACGGCTCGATGACGGTGCCGGAGCGGTCGCCTTTCGGCACTTTCAGGTTGTGATCGTCGACGCTGACCAGCAGGCCGGCGGCGTCGAACGCAGCGACGATCTGCTTGCGCGCTTCGAAACGCTCGAGACCGGCGTATTCAGCCGGGATCTTGCCGTCGATGCTGTCGTTCAGCGTGCCGTCGAGGTTGAACACCTGGGCGGCGGGCAGCACGTTGGCGTTCTTGTCGAAGATGTTCAGCAGCGGCAGGTTGTGGCGCTTGCCGACTTCGTAGTCGTTGAAATCGTGGGCCGGGGTGATTTTCACGCAGCCGGTGCCGAATTCTGGATCGCAGTAATCGTCGGCGATGATCGGGATGCGGCGGCCAACCAGTGGCAGCTCGACAAATTTGCCGATCAGGGCTTTGTAGCGTTCGTCGTTCGGGTTAACCGCGACGGCGGAGTCGCCGAGCATGGTTTCCGGACGGGTGGTCGCGACGATCAGGAAATCGTTGCCTTCAGCGGTTTTCGCGCCGTCGGCCAGCGGGTACTTGAGGTTCCACAGGAAACCTTTCTCGTCGTGGTTTTCCACTTCGAGGTCGGAAATCGCCGTGTGCAGCTTGGTGTCCCAGTTGACCAGACGCTTGCCGCGATAGATCAAACCGTCTTCGTGCAGGCGCACGAAGGCTTCTTTAACCGCTTCCGAGAGACCGTCGTCCATGGTGAAGCGCTCGCGGCTCCAGTCCACGGACGAGCCGAGGCGGCGGATCTGCCGGCTGATGTTGCCGCCGGACTGATCCTTCCACTCCCAGACTTTCTCGAGGAATTTCTCGCGGCCCAGGTCGTGACGGTTCTGGCCGGTGGCTTCCAGTTGACGCTCGACCAGCATCTGCGTGGCGATACCGGCGTGGTCGGTGCCCGGCTGCCACAGGGTGTTGCGACCCTGCATGCGGCGGAAACGGATCAGGGCGTCCATGATCGCGTTGTTGAAACCGTGACCCATGTGCAGGCTGCCGGTGACGTTCGGCGGCGGGATCATGATGGTGTAGGAATCGCCCGCGCCTTGCGGTGCGAAATAGTTCTCGGACTCCCAGGTGTTGTACCAGGAAGTTTCAATGGCGTGCGGCTGGTAGGTCTTATCCATGCGCGGCGGGACCCTATTGGCATTTATTCAGGAAAAGCCGGGAAGTATAGCGGGGCATGGGGCCGAGGGCGAGCGGGGCGGGCCGGGTGGAGATCTAAATGTGATCGCGAACTCTGTGGCGAGGGAGCTTGCTCCCGCTCGGCTGCGCAGCAGTCGTAAAAACTGCCACGCAGGCTTCGCGGACAAAACACTGTTGAATGGTTTTGGGGGCGCTTCGCACCCCAGCGGGAGCAAGCTCCCTCGCCACAAAAAATACCGAAGGCCGGGTTATTCGTATTGGCTCAGCAACCGCTCCATCCGCGCCTCGAGGCGGCGTTTGATTTCGGTTTCGATGTGCGGCGCGAAGTCGTCGATCACGTCCTGCATGATCAATTGCGCGGCGGCGCGCAGTTCGCTGTCCAGGTGCAGCAGGGCGTCCGGGCCTTTATCCACAGGCGCTGCCGGTTTGGCAGCAGGCGCCGGGGCCGGAGCTTGGGGCGGTTCGATGGCGGGCGGCGCGGTGTCGACGGCCTCGAACAGCATCGGAATCTGTTCCTGTTCACCGTCATCGACCGTGTCGGTCAGCAGTGGCGGTTGCAGGTTGTCATCGCCGAGCAACTGGCGGATCGATTCGAGATCGTCCAGCAGGTGCGCAGGCTTTTGCAGCGGTTTTGGAGTGTCCATCGGCGTACTCAGAGTCGCTGTAAACGGTGATCTTGCAGAGGATAGCCCTGTTCGCGGTAGAAACGGAAACTCTCCCGTGCCGCCGCGCGAATCACCGGATCTTCCACCACCACTTCCGCCACGCGGGCGAATTGGCTGGCGAAGGCCGGGACTTTCAGGTCGAGGTTGACCAGCAGGTCCTGATGCGCGCCGCAGTCAGCGCCCAGTCCCAGCACGATCAAACCGTCCGGTTCGCTCTCGGCAGGGCCGTGGGGCACGAACGTTTCGCCCTTGAACGCCCACAGGCGCGCATCGAGATCGTCACGCTGGGCAGCATCGCTGCAATGCAGGTAGATGCGATGACCCATGCGCCAGGCTTTCTCGGTGAGCTTGCAGGCAAAGTCCAGGCGAGCCGAAGGATCGGCGCTGGGCAGGATATAGAAGTCGACTTTGGTCATTGCGGTTCCTGAGCCTTGAGCAGCGTCACCGTAAAGTGACGCCGCCCAGGTTCATCGGTTTCAGGCTTTGGCGCGGTCCAGCAGGTATTGGGTCAGCAGCGGCACCGGACGGCCGGTGGCGCCCTTGTCCTTGCCGCCGCTGGTCCACGCGGTGCCCGCGATGTCGAGGTGCGCCCAGTTGAGGTTCTTGGTGAAGCGCGACAGGAAGCACGCAGCGGTGATGGTGCCGGCCTTCGGCCCGCCAATGTTGGCGATGTCGGCAAACGGGCTGTCCAGTTGCTCCTGGTATTCGTCGAACAGCGGCAGTTGCCAGGCGCGGTCGTCAGCGGCTTTACCGGCGCTGAGCAGTTGCCCGATCAGCTCGTCGTTGTTGCCCAGCAGGCCCGAAGTGTGGGCGCCCAGTGCAACCACGCAGGCACCGGTCAGGGTGGCGATGTCGATCACGGCTTGCGGCTTGAAGCGCTCGGAGTAGGTCAGGGCGTCGCACAGCACCAGACGGCCTTCGGCGTCGGTGTTGAGGATTTCCACGGTCTGGCCGCTCATGGTGGTGACGATGTCGCCCGGACGCGAAGCAGTGCCGCTCGGCATGTTTTCGGCGCAGGCGAGGATGCACACCAGGTTGATTGGCAGCTTCAGCTCGAGCACCGCACGCAGGGTGCCGAACACGCTGGCGGCGCCGCCCATGTCGTATTTCATCTCGTCCATGCCGGCGCCCGGCTTGAGGCTGATACCGCCGGTGTCGAAGGTGATGCCTTTACCGACCAGCGCGTAAGGCTTCTCGGACTTCTTGCCACCGTTGTATTGCATGACGATCAGGCGCGGCGGCTGGGCGCTGCCCTGGCCGACGGCGTAGAACGAACCCATGCCGAGCGCTTTGATCTTCTTCTCGTCGAGGACTTCGACTTTCAGATCCTTGAACTCTTTGCCGAGGTTCTTGGCTTGCTCGCCAAGGAACGTCGGGTGGCAGATGTTCGGCGGCAGGTTGCCCAGCGTGCGGGTGAAGGCCATGCCGTTGGCGATCGCGGTGGCGTGGGTCACGGCGCGCTGCACTTCAGCCTGGGCTGCCTTGATGGTCAGCAGGGTGATTTTCTTCAGGGTGCGCGGTTCGGCTTTCTGGCTCTTGAACTGGTCGAAAGTGTATTCGCCGTCCACCAGGGTTTCCGCCAGCAGACGGGTCTTGCCGTAGCTGTCGCGGTTTTTGACGATGATTTCATCCAGGGCCAGTACGGCGTCGCTGCCGCCCAGACCTTTCAGGGTATTGAGGATGCCGGCAACGATTTTACGGAACGGACGGTCGCCCAGTTCTTCATCCTTGCCCACGCCGACCAGCAGCACGCGCTCGGCCTTGAGGTTCGGCAGGCTGTGCAGCAGCAGGCTTTGACCGACCTTGCCGGCCAGATCGCCACGCTTGAGTACGGCGCTGATCGCGCCGCCGCTCAGCTCGTCGACCTGTTTGGCGGCCACGCCGAGTTTGCGGCCTTCGCCGACGGCAACCACCAGGGTGGCGGTTTTCAACGTTTCTGGGCTAACGCTTTTTACAACCAGTTCCATGTCCGGATCCCTGAATGAATGGTCAACACACAGGCGTTCGACGGTGTCCGCAGTCGCCTGCTTATAGATAGAAGAGACGCAGGCCGGTGCCTGCGACAAAGGCGGCAGTTTGAACCTCGCTCCCTGCGCCTGACAACCCTCGGCGGCACGATCTTCAACCGATTACACGCTTGGGTGAGTGTGCGCAGTGACAGGCGCCCTCAATCACAGGATAATGCCGCATCTTTTTTCGACGGCTCTGCCTTGCGGGCCGCTCGAAACGTTTGCTTGTTTGGCCGCCTTAGCCTGACAACCCTGGAGTGTCTGGTTTGATCGTCTTCCGTTATCTGTCCCGTGAAGTGATGTTGACCCTGAGCGCCGTCAGCGCCGTGCTGCTGGTCATCATCATGAGCGGTCGCTTCATCAAATACCTTGCCCAGGCCGCTGCGGGCCAACTCGATCCGGGATCGCTGTTCCTGATCATGGGTTACCGTCTGCCGGGTTTCATGCAACTGATCCTGCCATTGGGGCTGTTTCTCGGGATCCTGCTGGCTTACGGCCGGTTGTACCTCGAAAGCGAAATGACCGTGCTCTCGGCCACCGGCATGAGTCAGCAGCGTCTGCTGCGCATGACCCTGTTCCCGGCAACGCTGGTGGCACTGGTGGTCGCGTGGCTGAGCCTGAGCCTGGCCCCGCAGGGCGCCACCCAGTTTCAGCTGTTGCTGAACAAGCAGGACGCCCTGACCGAGTTCGATACCCTAGAGCCTGGCCGTTTTCAGGAGTTGCGTGACGGCACCCGGGTGACCTACACCGAAACGCTGACTGATGATCGTGTCAACCTCAGCGGCGTGTTCATCTCGCAGAAGAACCTCGGTTCCGATCAGAAAGACCGAGGGATTTCCGTGCTGGTGGCCGAGAAGGGCCGTCAGGAAATCCGCCCGGACGGCAACCGCTACCTGATCCTGCACAATGGCTATCGCTATGACGGCAGTCCGGGCCAGGCCGATTATCGTGCGATCAAATACGACACCTACGGCGTATTGCTGCCCAAACCTGATGCCAGTGACGAAGTCACCGACCGTGATGCGATCCCCACTTCGACCCTGCTGAGCAATGACGACGTGCGCTCCAAGGCCGAACTGCAATGGCGCCTTTCGCTGCCGTTGCTGGTATTCATCGTGACTCTGATGGCGGTGCCGCTGTCGCGGGTCAATCCGCGTCAGGGCCGTTTCCTGAAGCTGCTGCCGGCGATTCTTCTTTATATGGCTTACCTGACCATCCTGATTGCCGCCCGCGGCGCCCTCGAAAAAGGCAAGATTCCGTCGGGCCTCGGTTTGTGGTGGGTGCACGGGATCTTCCTGGTCATCGGTCTCGGCCTGTTGTACTGGGAGCCCATGCGCCTGAAACTGGCCAGCCGTCGCAGCGCTGCGCTGGAGGTGGCCCGTGGTTAAACTCGACCGCTACATCGGCAGCAGTGTGTTCATGGCGATCATCGCCGTGCTGGCGATCATTCTGGGTCTGGCGACACTGTTCGCTTTCATCGACGAGATGGGCGACGTCAGCGATACCTATACGCTGACCGATGTGCTGAGCTTCGTCATCCTCACCGCGCCACGTCGCTTGTATGAAATGCTGCCGATGGCCGCGCTGATCGGCTGTCTGATCGGCCTCGGCAGTCTGGCCAGCAGCAGTGAGCTGACGGTCATGCGTGCGGCGGGTGTGTCCATCGGGCGCATCGTCTGGGCGGTCATGAAGCCAATGCTGGTGCTGATGCTGGCCGGCGTGCTGATTGGCGAGTACGTGGCCCCGGCCACCGAAAGCATGGCCCAGGCCAATCGCTCGCTGGCGCAAGGCAGCGGCGACGCGCAGAGCGCCAAGCACGGCATGTGGCACCGTCAGGGTGAGGAGTTCATCCATATCAACGCCGTGCAACCCAACGGCCTGTTGTATGGCGTGACCCGCTATCACTTCGACAAAGAGCGCCACCTGCTGAGCTCCAGTTTCGCCAAACGTGCGGATTTCGACGGCAAGCGCTGGCTGCTCACCGACGTAGCTACCACGGTTTTCCACGAGCGCAGTACCGAAGTGGTGAATGCGCCGAGCGAGGAGTGGGACGTGTCGCTGAGTCCGCAATTGCTCAACACGGTGGTGATGGCGCCTGAAGCACTGTCCATTTCCGGTCTGTGGGGCTATATCCACTATCTGGCGGATCAGGGCCTGAGCAACGGTCGTTACTGGCTGGCATTTTGGGTCAAGGTGTTGCAGCCGCTGGTCACCGCTGCACTGGTGCTGATGGCGATTTCCTTCATTTTCGGTCCGTTGCGCTCGGTCACCCTCGGTCAGCGGGTGTTCACCGGTGTACTGGTGGGCTTCACCTTCCGCATCGTCCAGGATTTGCTCGGTCCATCGAGCCTGGTGTTCGGTTTCTCGCCGCTGTTCGCGGTGCTGGTGCCGGCCACGGTCTGTGCGCTGGCAGGCGTCTGGTTGCTGCGACGGGCCGGTTGATGGCCGCGTTGTTGCCAATGCTTTAATCGCGAAAACGCCTCGGTCGACAGATCGGGGCGTTTTCGTATGCAATCCGGGTGACAGGCGAACGTGACGCTTGCGCCGTGTATCAGGTACAATTCCCGGCTATTTTTCGGCGGGCCAAGCCTGCAGCCTTTTTGAGTGTTGATCCGTGAGTGATTTGAGTCATATCCGCAATTTCTCCATCATCGCCCACATTGACCATGGCAAGTCGACGCTGGCTGACCGTTTCATCCAGATGTGCGGTGGCCTGGCCGAGCGTGAAATGGAAGCCCAGGTACTGGATTCCATGGATCTGGAGCGCGAACGCGGGATCACCATCAAGGCCCACAGCGTTACTCTCTATTACAAAGCCAAAGATGGCGTCACCTACCAGCTGAACTTCATTGACACCCCGGGCCATGTCGACTTCACCTACGAAGTCAGCCGTTCCCTGGCGGCGTGTGAAGGTGCGTTGCTGGTGGTCGATGCCGGTCAGGGTGTTGAAGCCCAGTCCGTGGCCAACTGCTACACCGCGATCGAGCAGGGCCTCGAAGTCATGCCGGTGCTGAACAAGATCGACCTGCCACAGGCCGAGCCGGACCGCGTCAAGGACGAGATCGAGAAGATCATCGGCATCGACGCCACCGACGCCGTCACCTGCAGCGCCAAAACCGGCCTGGGTGTCGACGAAGTGCTCGAACGTCTGGTCGCGACCATTCCTGCGCCGACCGGCAACATCGAAGATCCGCTGCAAGCGTTGATCATCGACTCCTGGTTCGACAACTACCTGGGCGTTGTCTCCCTGGTGCGCGTGCGTCATGGCCGCGTGAAGAAGGGCGACAAGATCCTGGTGAAATCCACCGGCAAGATCCACCTGGTCGACAGCGTCGGTGTGTTCAACCCGAAACACACCGCCACCGCTGACCTCAAGGCCGGCGAAGTGGGCTTCATCATCGCCAGCATCAAGGACATTCACGGTGCGCCGGTCGGTGACACCCTGACCCTGAGCTCGACTCCGGATGTCCCGGTACTGCCCGGCTTCAAACGCATCCAGCCACAGGTTTACGCCGGTCTGTTCCCGGTCAGCTCCGACGACTTCGAGGACTTCCGCGAAGCGCTGCAGAAACTGACCCTGAACGACTCGTCGCTGCAGTACACCCCGGAAAGTTCCGATGCACTGGGCTTCGGCTTCCGTTGCGGCTTCCTCGGCATGCTGCACATGGAGATCATCCAGGAGCGCCTGGAGCGCGAATACGACCTGGACCTGATCACCACCGCGCCAACGGTAATTTTCGAGCTGGTGCTGAAAACCGGTGAAACGATTTACGTCGACAACCCATCCAAGCTTCCGGATGTGTCGGCGATCGAAGACATGCGCGAGCCAATCGTGCGTGCCAACATCCTGGTTCCGCAGGAGCACCTGGGTAACGTCATCACCCTGTGCATCGAGAAACGCGGCGTACAGGTCGACATGCTGTTCCTCGGCAATCAGGTGCAGGTCACTTATGACTTGCCGATGAACGAAGTGGTCCTGGACTTCTTCGACCGCCTCAAATCCACCAGTCGCGGCTATGCTTCGCTGGATTACCATTTCGATCGTTACCAATCGGCTAATCTGGTGAAACTGGACGTGCTGATCAACGGTGACAAGGTCGACGCCCTGGCGTTGATCGTGCACCGTGACAATTCGCACTTCAAAGGTCGCCAGTTGACCGAGAAGATGAAAGAACTGATTCCTCGTCAGATGTTCGACGTGGCCATCCAGGCTGCCATTGGCGGTCAGATCGTCGCCCGGACCACCGTCAAGGCACTCAGAAAGAACGTATTGGCCAAATGCTACGGCGGTGACGTAAGCCGTAAGAAAAAGCTGCTTGAAAAGCAAAAGGCCGGTAAGAAACGCATGAAGCAGGTCGGCAACGTGGAAATTCCACAAGAAGCCTTCCTTGCCGTGCTCAGGTTGGAATAGTCAGGTCCTATGTCACTAAATTTCCCGCTGTTGCTGGTCATCGCCGTGTTCGTCTGCGGCCTGTTGGCGTTGCTCGATCTGCTGTTCCTGGCGCCGCGTCGGCGTGCTGCCATTGCCTCTTATCAAGGCAGTGTCAGCCAGCCCGAGCCCGTGGTGGTCGAGAAACTGAACAAAGAGCCGTTGCTGGTTGAATACGGCAAGTCGTTCTTTCCGGTGCTGTTCATCGTGCTGGTGCTGCGTTCGTTCCTGGTGGAACCGTTCCAGATCCCGTCCGGCTCGATGAAACCGACCCTGGACGTCGGCGACTTCATTCTGGTGAACAAGTTTTCTTACGGGATCCGCCTGCCGGTGATCGACAAGAAAGTCATCGAAGTCGGTGATCCACAGCGTGGCGATGTGATGGTGTTCCGCTACCCGAGCGACCCGAACGTCAACTACATCAAGCGTGTAGTCGGCCTGCCGGGCGACACGGTGCGTTACACCGCCGACAAGCGTCTGTTCGTCAATGGCGAGTCGATTGCCGAGCAACTGGTCGGCTCCGAGCCGGGCACGCTGGGCAGCGCGGAACTCTACAAGGAAAAACTCGGCGCCGCCGAGCACCTGATCCGCAAGGAAATGAGCCGCTACCGCGCTACGCCGGACCATACCTGGACCGTGCCGGCCGGGCACTACTTCATGATGGGCGACAACCGCGACAACTCCAACGACAGTCGCTACTGGGATGACCCGAACATTCCCAAGGATCTGCTGGGCATGGTTCCCGACCAGAATATCGTCGGCAAAGCCTTCGCTGTCTGGATGAGCTGGCCGGAACCGAAACTCAGCCACCTGCCGAATTTCTCGCGGGTTGGCCTGATCAAGTAATCAAACACGGCGCTGTTGACCACAGCGCCGAATGCATTTCTGGAGTCGACACAAATCGGCTCCGGGGCATGAAGCCACGATATTCAGGATGTAATTTTTGAACACAGCGTTAATTGTCCCAGGCCTGCGCCGTACCCCGGCGATGGCGGTGGAATCCAGCCACGAACTCAGCGTGGGTAAACCGTGAGCGTTTCTCTAAGCCGTCTCGAGCGCCAGCTCGGTTACACCTTCAAGGATCAGGAGCTGATGCTGCTGGCCCTCACGCACCGCAGCTTTGCCGGGCGTAACAACGAACGCCTGGAATTCCTCGGCGATGCCATCCTCAATTTCGTCGCAGGCGAAGCGCTGTTCGATCGCTTCCCGCTGGCCCGCGAAGGCCAGTTGTCGCGTTTGCGCGCACGCCTGGTGAAGGGTGAGACACTGGCCGTGCTGGCCCGTGGTTTCGACTTGGGCGACTACCTGCGTCTGGGCTCGGGCGAACTGAAAAGCGGTGGCTTCCGTCGCGAATCGATTCTGGCCGATGCCCTCGAAGCGCTGATCGGTGCGATCTACCTCGATGCCGGCATGGACGTCGCCCGCGAGCGCGTACTGGCCTGGCTGGCCGGCGAGTTCGAAGGCCTGACGCTGGTCGACACCAACAAGGATCCCAAGACCCGTCTGCAGGAACACCTGCAATCGCGCGGTTGCGAACTGCCACGCTACGAAGTGGTGGACATCCAGGGTGAACCGCACTGCCGTACCTTCTTCGTCGAGTGCGAAGTTGTCTTATTGAATGAAAAAAGCCGGGGTCAGGGTGTGAGCCGTCGTATTGCCGAACAGGTAGCGGCCGCCGCAGCACTGATTGCCCTGGGCGTGGAGAATGGCAATGACTGATACAAACGCAACTCGCTGTGGCTACGTTGCCATCGTCGGCCGTCCCAACGTCGGTAAGTCGACGCTGCTGAACCACATCCTCGGCCAGAAGCTCGCGATCACCTCGCGCAAGCCGCAGACCACCCGCCACAACATGCTCGGGATCAAGACCGAGGGTGACGTGCAGGCGATCTACGTCGACACCCCCGGCATGCACAAGGGTGGCGAAAAGGCCCTGAACCGCTACATGAACAAGACCGCTTCGGCGGCGTTGAAAGACGTCGACGTGGTGATCTTCGTGGTTGACCGCACCAAGTGGACCGAAGAAGACCAGATGGTGCTGGAGCGCGTGCAGTACGTGACCGGCCCGCTGATCGTCGCGCTGAACAAGACCGACCGCATCGAAGACAAGGCCGAGCTGATGCCGCACCTGTCGTGGTTGCAGGAACAGCTGCCGAACGCGCAGATCATCCCGATTTCCGCGCAGCACGGGCACAACCTCGACGCGTTGGAAAAGGTCATCGCCGATCATCTGCCGGAGAACGATCACTTCTTCCCGGAAGACCAGATCACCGACCGCAGCAGCCGTTTCCTCGCCGCCGAACTGGTGCGCGAGAAAATCATGCGCCAGATGGGTGCCGAGCTGCCGTACCAGATCACCGTCGAGATCGAAGAGTTCAAGCAGCAGGGCAAGACCCTGCACATCCATGCGCTGATCCTCGTCGAGCGTGACGGCCAGAAGAAGATCATCATTGGCGACAAGGGCGAGCGCATCAAACGCATCGGCACCGAAGCGCGCAAGGACATGGAGCTGCTGTTCGACTCCAAGATCATGCTCAACCTGTGGGTCAAGGTGAAGGGCGGCTGGTCCGACGACGAGCGTGCACTGCGTTCGCTGGGTTACGGCGATCTGTAATAGCGGTTTTCTGATCCTTCAGAGAACCCCCTGTGGGAGCGGGCTTGCTCGCGAATGCGCAGTGTCAGTCGACATATACTTTGACTGATTCACCGCATTCGCGAGCAAGCCCGCTCCCACAGTAGTTTTGGGTTGTGTGCAAAACCGCGTTTCTTCATCGAGAACTTCATGTCGCAAACCCCGCCTCCCGCCCAACTCGCCTACGTCCTGCATTCGCGCGCCTACCGCGAAACCAGCGCGCTGGTCGACTTCCTCACGCCGCAAGGTCGGCTGCGGGCGGTGTTGCGCAGTGCGCGGGGCAAGGCCGGGACACTGGCGCGACCGTTCGTGCCGCTGGAAGTCGAGTTTCGTGGCAAGGGTGAGCTGAAGAATGTCGGGCGCATGGAAAGTGCCGGTAATGCGACCTGGATGGTCGGCGAGGCGCTGTTCAGCGGTCTCTATCTCAATGAACTGCTGATCCGCCTGCTGCCCGCCGAAGACCCGCACCCGGCGGTGTTCGATCACTACGCTGCCACGCTGTTGGCGCTGGCTGAAGGTCGCCCGCTGGAGCCGTTGTTGCGCTCCTTTGAATGGCGCCTGCTGGACGATCTCGGTTACGGCTTTTCCCTGAACACCGATATCCACAGCGAGCCGGTCGCGCCGGACGGTCTCTATCGCCTGCAAGTGGATGCCGGGCTTGAGCGTGTCTACCTGCTGCAACCGGGCTTGTTCAACGGCGTTGAATTACTGGCCATGGCTGAAGCCGATTGGTCCGCCCCCGGCGCACTGTCGGCGGCCAAGCGTCTGATGCGTCAGGCATTGGCCGTTCATCTGGGCGGTCGCCCCCTCGTCAGCCGCGAGCTCTTTCGCAAGCCCTGATATGCTGTGCGCCGAATCTTTCCCTTCAGGAGCGCATCCGTGACCACCAGCAATCGCATTCTTCTTGGCGTGAACATCGACCACGTCGCCACCCTGCGTCAGGCCCGTGGCACGCGCTACCCGGATCCGGTCAAGGCTGCGCTGGACGCGGAAGAGGCGGGCGCCGACGGCATCACCGTGCACCTGCGCGAAGACCGCCGGCACATTCAGGAGCGCGACGTGTTGCTGCTCAAGGATGTGCTGCAGACTCGCATGAACTTTGAAATGGGCGTCACCGAAGAAATGATGGCGTTCGCCGAGCGCATCCGTCCGGCGCACATCTGCCTGGTGCCGGAAACCCGTCAGGAGCTGACCACTGAAGGCGGCCTGGACGTAGCGGGGCAGGAGGAACGCATCAGGGCAGCGGTCGAGCGCCTGTCGAAGATCGGCAGCGAAGTGTCGCTGTTCATCGATGCCGACGAACGCCAGATCGCTGCGTCGAAGCGCGTCGGTGCGCCGGCCATCGAGCTGCACACCGGGCGCTACGCCGACGCCGAGACCCCGACCGAAGTGGCTGAAGAGTTGAAACGCGTGGCGGACGGCGTGGCGTTTGGTCTGGCGCAAGGCCTGATTGTCAATGCCGGGCATGGCCTGCATTATCACAACGTCGAAGCCGTGGCGGCGATCAAGGGCATCAACGAACTGAACATCGGCCATGCGCTGGTGGCGCATGCGTTGTTCGTCGGGTTCAAGTCGGCAGTGTCCGAGATGAAGGCGCTGATCCTGGCGGCCGCCAAGCACTAATCAACAACCCAGAACCCAATGTGGGAGCGGGCTTGCTCGCGAATGCGGTGTGTCAGTCGACATATTCTTTGACTGATACACCGAATTCGCGAGCAAGCCCGCTCCCACAGGGGATTCAGGGGGCTGATTAAAGCGGCGCAGGCTCTTGCGCCGGCTTGGTCTTGTCGATGCCGGGCACATGCAGATTGCCCTCGGCCACCTGATCGCCTTCAAGCTGCGGCTGGGTCACCCAAGTCAGGATGTCGTAGTAGCGACGAATGTTCGCCACGAAATGCACCGGTTCGCCGCCCCGGGCGTAGCCGTAGCGAGTCTTGCTGTACCACTGCTTCTGCGACAGGCGCGGCAGCATCTTCTTCACGTCCAGCCACTTGTCCGGGTTCAGGCCCTCGCGGGACGCCAGTTTGCGTGCGTCATCGAGGTGACCGCTGCCGACGTTGTACGCCGCCAGCGCGAACCAGGTGCGGTCCGGCTCCTGAATCGACTCGTCGAGCTGATCCTTCATGTAGGCCAGGTACTTGGCGCCGCCCATGATGCTCTGCTTGGGATCGAGACGGTTCGATACGCCCATGGCCTGAGCGGTGTTCTGGGTCAGCATCATCAGGCCGCGCACGCCGGTTTTCGACGTGACCGCCGGTTGCCACAGCGATTCCTGATAACCGATAGCCGCCAGCAGGCGCCAGTCGACTTTCTCTTTCTTGGCGTAGGTCTTGAAGTGCTGTTCGTATTTGGGCAGACGTTGCTGCAGGTGCTGGGCGAAGGTGGTGGCGCCCATGTAGCCGAGGACATCGACGTGGCCGTAGTAGCGGTCTTTCAGGCGCTGCAGGGTGCCGTTCTTCTGCACCTTGTCGAGGTAGGCGTTGATCTCGTTGAGCAGGCTGTTGTCTTCGCCGGCGGCCACCGCCCAGCTCTGGCTGCGCGCATCGCCGAGGTCGAAGGCTACGCGGATGTTGGTGAAGTACACCTGGTTCATCGCCACTTCGTTGGAGTCGACCAGCGTCAGGTCGATCTGGCCTTCATCGACCATGCGCAACAGGTCGACCACTTCAACCGCGTCGGACTCTTCGTATTCGATGCCGGGAAATTTCTTTTTCAGCTCGGCCAGCTGTTCGGCGTGGGTGCTGCCCTTGAGCACCATGATCTTCTTGCCGACCAGATCGGCCGGTCGCGACTGGCCGTTGCGATAGATGATCTGCGGGGTCACTTCGAGGTAGGAGTGGGAGAAGCGCACCTGTTTCTTGCGCTCCTCGCTGCTGACCAGGCCGGCCGCGGCCAGCACCGGGCCGTTCGGCTTGCCGATCTGGTTGAACAGGTCGTCGAGGTTGTCGGCAGTCTCGATCTTCAGTTCCACCCCCAAATCGTCGGCGAAGCGCTTCACCAGCTCGTATTCGAAGCCGGTTTCACCGCTGCGATCCTGAAAGTAGGTGGCGGGACTGTTACGGGTAATCACCCGCAGCACACCATCCTCCTTTACGCGCTCGAGTGTGTTGGGTTTATCAACACAACCACCGAGCATCAGGAAGAGTCCGGTTGCGATCAGCCATTTGGCGTACCGCGGACGCAAAGCCGTTGGGAAAAACATCTGCGCAGTATACGCAAACGGCTGCGGGCGCCATATCTCGACAGTGAAGGGCTTGTCTGCTAGAGATCACAAAACCGCACGAAACCCCGCAGGAATGGGGCTGAACGGCATTTTGTGACAGAAAAAATAAGCGCTGCCCGCACACCCTCGAAATTTGACTTCAAAGGCAGAAACACAGATTGATATCCGAGTGCAACCGTGCGTAGCGTTTCGGGTGATGTTGAGGGCGGTTTAGGCTAGAATGCACGGCCTCAAAGCACACCCCTTCCCGAGGCTGTCCCGAAGATGTTGATCCTGCGCGGCGCTCCTGCCCTTTCTGCCTTTCGCCACAGCAAACTCCTTGAGCAACTGAGCCAGAAGGTTCCAGCTGTCAGTGGCCTGTATGCTGAATTCGCTCACTTCGCCGAAGTCACCGGCGTCCTGACCGGCGACGAACAGCAGGTGCTTGCGCGCCTTCTGAAGTACGGCCCAAGCGTTCCGGTACAAGAGCCGACCGGTCGTCTGTTTCTGGTGTTGCCGCGTTTCGGCACCATCTCGCCATGGTCGAGCAAGGCCAGCGACATCGCCCGCAACTGCGGCCTGAGCAAGATCCAGCGCCTGGAGCGCGGCATCGCGTTCTACGTGGCCGGCCAGTTCAGCGACACCGAAGCCCAGCAAATCGCCGACGTGCTGCATGACCGCATGACCCAGATCGTTCTGGGCAACCTGGAACAGGCCGCCGGTCTGTTCAGCCACGCCGAGCCGAAGCCGCTGACCGCGATCGACATCCTCGGCGGCGGTCGCGCCGCGCTGGAAAAAGCCAACACCGAACTCGGTCTGGCCCTGGCCGAAGACGAGATCGACTATCTGGTCAACGCGTTCAACGGTCTCAAGCGCAACCCGCACGACATCGAACTGATGATGTTCGCCCAGGCCAACTCCGAGCACTGCCGCCACAAGATCTTCAACGCCAGTTGGGATATTGACGGCGAGAGCCAGGAAAAAAGCCTGTTCGGCATGATCAAGAACACCTATCAGATGCACAACGAAGGCGTGCTGTCCGCTTATAAGGACAACGCCTCGGTGATCGTCGGCAACGTCGCCGGCCGCTTCTTCCCGGATCCGGAAACCCGCCAGTACGGCGCGGTGCAGGAGCCGGTGCACATTCTGATGAAGGTCGAGACCCACAACCACCCGACCGCGATTGCCCCGTTCCCGGGCGCGTCCACCGGTTCCGGTGGCGAGATCCGCGACGAAGGTGCAACCGGCCGTGGCGCCAAACCGAAGGCTGGTCTGACCGGTTTCACCGTATCCAACCTGCAGATCCCGGGCTTCGAACAGCCGTGGGAAGTGCCGTACGGCAAGCCTGAGCGCATCGTTACCGCGCTGGACATCATGATCGAAGGCCCGCTGGGCGGCGCCGCGTTCAACAACGAATTCGGGCGTCCGGCCCTGACTGGCTACTTCCGTACCTTCGAACAGTCGATCACCACCCCGCACGGTGACGAAGTTCGTGGCTACCACAAGCCGATCATGCTCGCCGGCGGCATGGGCAACATCCGTGAAGAACACGTCAAGAAAGGCGAGATTCTGGTCGGCTCCAAGCTGATCGTGCTCGGCGGCCCGGCCATGCTCATCGGTCTGGGCGGCGGTGCCGCTTCCTCGATGGCCACCGGCACCAGCTCGGCGGATCTCGACTTCGCTTCCGTACAGCGTGAAAACCCTGAGATGGAGCGTCGCTGCCAGGAAGTCATCGACCGTTGCTGGCAACTGGGCGACAAGAACCCGATCAGCTTCATCCACGACGTGGGCGCGGGCGGTCTGTCCAACGCCTTCCCGGAACTGGTCAACGACGGCGACCGCGGTGGCCGTTTCGAACTGCGCAACATTCCCAACGACGAGCCGGGCATGGCCCCGCACGAAATCTGGTCCAACGAATCGCAGGAACGTTACGTTCTGGCGGTCGGCCCGGCCGACTTCGAGCGCTTCAAGGCGATCTGCGAACGCGAGCGTTGCCCGTTCGCCGTGGTCGGCGAAGCCACTGCCGAGCCGCAACTGACCGTGACTGACAGCCACTTCGGCAACAACCCGGTGGACATGCCGCTGGAAGTGTTGCTGGGCAAGGCCCCGCGCATGCACCGTTCGGTGGTTCGCGAAGCCGAGCTGGGCGATGATTTCGATCCGTCGAACCTCGACATCAGCGAGTCCATCGAGCGCGTCCTGCATCACCCGGCCGTGGCGAGCAAAAGCTTCCTGATCACCATCGGCGACCGCACCATCACCGGCCTCGTGGCCCGTGACCAGATGGTTGGCCCATGGCAGGTTCCGGTGGCCGACGTCGCAGTTACCGCCACCAGTTTCGACGTCTACACCGGTGAAGCGATGGCGATGGGCGAGCGGACTCCGCTGGCGTTGCTGGACGCTCCGGCGTCGGGCCGCATGGCCATCGGCGAAACCCTGACCAACATCGCCGCTTCGCGCATCAACAAGATCTCCGACATCAAACTGTCGGCGAACTGGATGTCCGCTGCCGGCCACCCAGGCGAAGATGCGCGTCTGTACGACACCGTGAAAGCGGTCGGCATGGAACTGTGCCCTGAGCTGGGCATCACCATCCCGGTCGGCAAGGACTCGATGTCCATGGCCACCCGCTGGAACGACAACGGTGAAGAAAAAACCGTGACCTCGCCGATGTCGCTGATCGTGACCGGTTTCGCCCCAGTGGCTGACATCCGTCAGACCCTGACCCCGGAACTGCGCATGGACAAGGGCACCACCGACCTGATCCTGATCGACCTCGGTCGTGGTCAGAACCGTATGGGTGCTTCGATCCTTGCTCAGGTTCACGGCAAGCTCGGCAAGCAGGCTCCGGACGTCGATGACGCCGAAGACCTGAAAGCCTTCTTCGCCGTGATCCAGGGCCTCAACGCCGACGGTCACCTGCTGGCTTACCACGACCGTTCCGACGGTGGTCTGCTGACCTCCGTGGTGGAAATGGCGTTCGCCGGCCACTGCGGTCTGAGCCTGAACCTGGACAGCGTTGCCGAAAACTCGGCCGAAATCGCCGCGATCCTGTTCAACGAAGAGCTGGGTGCAGTGATCCAGGTTCGTCAGGATGCCACCCCGGACATCCTCGCGCAGTTCAGCGCGGCCGGTCTGGGCGACTGCGTGTCGGTGATCGGTCAGCCGATCAACAATGGCCAGATCAACATCACCTTCAACGGTGACACCGTGTTCGAAGGCCAGCGTCGTCTGCTGCAACGTCAGTGGGCCGAGACCAGCTACCAGATCCAGCGTCTGCGCGACAACGCCGACTGCGCCGAGCAAGAGTTCGACGCGCTGCTGGAAGAAGACAACCCGGGCCTGAGCGTCAAGCTGAGCTACGACGTCAACCAGGACATCGCCGCGCCTTACATCAAGAAAGGCATCCGCCCACAGGTTGCCGTGCTGCGTGAGCAGGGCGTCAACGGTCAGGTGGAAATGGCGGCAGCGTTCGACCGCGCCGGTTTCAACGCGATCGACGTGCACATGAGCGACATTCTCGCTGGCCGTGTCGACCTGAACGAGTTCAAAGGTCTGGTGGCCTGCGGTGGTTTCTCCTACGGCGACGTCCTCGGCGCCGGTGAAGGCTGGGCCAAGTCGGCGCTGTTCAACAGCCGCGCCCGCGATGCGTTCCAGGGGTTCTTCGAGCGTAACGACAGCTTCACCCTCGGCGTGTGCAACGGTTGCCAGATGATGTCCAACCTGCACGAGCTGATCCCGGGCAGCGAGTTCTGGCCGCACTTCGTGCGCAACCGCTCCGAGCAGTTCGAAGCGCGTGTGGCGATGGTGCAGATCCAGGAATCGAACTCGATCTTCCTGCAGGGCATGGCCGGTTCGCGCATGCCGATCGCCATCGCTCACGGTGAAGGCCATGCCGAATTCGAAAGCGAAGAGGCGTTGCTGGAGGCCGATCTGTCCGGTTGCGTGGCGATGCGTTTCGTCGACAACCACGGCAAGGTCACCGAAGCCTACCCGGCCAACCCGAACGGTTCGCCGCGCGGGATCACCGGTCTCACCAGCCGCGACGGTCGTGTGACGATCATGATGCCGCACCCGGAGCGTGTGTTCCGCGCGGTGCAGAACTCGTGGCGTTCGGAAGACTGGACCGAGGATGCTCCTTGGATGCGCATGTTCCGTAACGCTCGCGTCTGGGTGAACTAAGCGTCGTGTACAAGCTCGGGTTTTTTGTTCCCGACAGCCATGTCGAGGTGGTCAAGGACGCTGTATTCGCTGCCGGTGGTGGGCGGATCGGGGACTATGACCACTGTGCTTGGCAGGTGCTCGGTCTGGGCCAGTTTCGTCCGTTGGATGGCAGTCAGCCGTTTATTGGTGAGGCGGGGCAGATTGAGCGGGTTGAGGAGTGGAAGGTTGAGCTTGTGGTTTGTGACGCGTTGATTCGTGATGTGGTGGCGGCTTTGAAGTTGAGTCACCCTTACGAGACGCCGGCTTATGAGGTGTGGCGGTTGGAGGATTTCTGATCTTCCTTCCGCTGGAACGGGAAACCCGCAGATGAGTGATTGTCTGCGGGTTTTTTGTTGGCTGCGATTTGGTTGGCGACTTCATTCAACTGTGGGAGCGAGCTTGCTCGCGAAAGCGTTGGGTCGGGCAATGATGTTCTGGCTGACCGGGTACATATCCATTGCTGCGGTCACGGCTGCTTAGGGTTCCGCCCTTACGGCGAGTCACTTTTGACAAACGCCTCAAAAGTAACCAAAAAGTCTTGCTCCTGCGTTCGGCCCGCTCGCTGGGGCTCGGGGTCCCTTCGCTGCGGGATTGATCCGGGGGCAGCGCCTACGGTTTGCTTCGCTGCACCTCCTCTCGCTGTGTTTGGCTGCGCCAAACGGTCGCTGCGCTCCCACCCCCGGATCAATCCCTCCACTCAGCCTTCCGACGTCGCCCGTGGATCAAGATCAAGAGCTGCAGCCGAGCTTGCGCTCATCCTGGAGTGGGGCGGCTTCGCCGCATGGGGTGTGCGCTTGCTAAATTGTAGGAGCCAGCTTGCTGGCGATGGTGGCCTGACAGCCGACCAATCTCTACCTGAATACACCGGGTTCAAACTGTGGGAGCGGGCTTGCTCGCGAAGGCGTCCTGCCAGCTCACTGATCCATTGCAG
>NZ_JALMEX010000065.1:0-300 GCF_023100605.1 Pseudomonas sp. MWU12-2020 | reverse complement strand
CGTTGTAGCCGTTATGGCGTAACGGTTCGTGTATTTTAAACGTGCTCGCGGGGGTTACGTTTATGTACGGACAGTGGCCGATTTTTTCCACCGCGCTGTTGATGTTGTTTCATAGGCCGCCATCGTTGGACTTGTTCGCGAAGGTTGATTCACCGGCACCACATTCCGTCAGGCAGAAAAAACCCGCCGCCCCAATCAACCGGGGCGGCGGATTTCGTCGTTTCAGGCCTCGATCACACCGTGGCCACCTTCAACAATGTTCACGTCGTGGTCGTTACCACTCGTCGCAAATACGCCCCC
>NZ_JALMEX010000064.1:0-308 GCF_023100605.1 Pseudomonas sp. MWU12-2020 | reverse complement strand
CCATAGCGCCACTTCAGGATGCAGTCGACATTGATGAGGCTACGGAAGCCGAGGCAGCACTGCTGAAAGAGTGGAAAAAGTACCGAATTGCCCTGAACCGTTTGCCGGATCAGCCCGCATACCCGGAATCCATAATTTGGCCGCAAACACCGGCCTGACCCACCAGCCACCCGACACCCGCCCTTGAGCGGGTATTTTTTTGCCTGGAGAAAAGTGATGCCTGTAACCGAAAAAGACCGCGACATCCTCGCCCGCACGCTGTGGGGCGAGGCCCGTGGCGAAGGAACTGCCGGCCAGATCGCCGTGGC
>NZ_JALMEX010000063.1:0-374 GCF_023100605.1 Pseudomonas sp. MWU12-2020 | reverse complement strand
TTCTAAATTTTTAAAGTAACGTTCTGTCTATCTTTCTATCACATACCCAAATTTTTAAAGAACGTTCTAATCAAAGACTAGAAATCAATATTCACACTGGAATATTCATTTCTAAACTCTAACAAGCAGAAGCAGTTAATGGTGGAGCCAAGCGGGATCGAACCGCTGACCTCCTGCGTGCAAGGCAGGCGCTCTCCCAGCTGAGCTATGGCCCCATACAAAATTGGTGGGTCTGGGCAGATTCGAACTGCCGACCTCACCCTTATCAGGGGTGCGCTCTAACCAACTGAGCTACAGACCCAATTTCGAGCGCGTAACTGATTAGCTAAGAGCTATCAGCTTGGAGCTTAAAGCTGCTTCTATCGTCTTCTTCA
>NZ_JALMEX010000062.1:0-321 GCF_023100605.1 Pseudomonas sp. MWU12-2020 | reverse complement strand
TTGGGTGTGGCTTTGAACATAAGTGACTCACTGTTTTAAATAAATGAGGAGCCATCACTCTCGCTACCAAACGAAGGGTGGCGGCCATTTGTGGGTTGGTAGACCGGTCAAAACAGTAAACCCGGCGCTCCCGAAGGAGCCCCACGCATGGCCACCATAAAAGCAGAGTCCCAAAAACGGACCTGTAATGTGGCGCACGACTGTAATGAAACGGGCTACCAAACCCGATCACTGATTTTCAGTGACAGGGAAACGATATAGCCCGGCCCATAGCCGTGTAAGCCGGCGGATTCTGGCGTACGCGTAGGTAACGGCGCAAGG
>NZ_JALMEX010000061.1:0-346 GCF_023100605.1 Pseudomonas sp. MWU12-2020 | reverse complement strand
CGGCACCGTGACCGTTCCGGCACCGGCCGATGACGTGTACAAAGACGCGGGCAAAGTCGAAGCGACCATTTCCACCGCTACCGGTGGCAACTTCGAAAATCTGGTGCCGAGCACCGTTCCAGCCGTGACCACCGTCACTGACACCATCGACACCACCACGGTCAAACTGACCGCGACCGAGTCTGCTGCTGAAGGTGGCACCATCACCTACACCGCGACCGTTGGTGCGCCAGTGACTGGCTCGCCAGTTGTGGTAACTCTGGCCAATGGTCAGAACATCACCATCGAAGTGGGCAAAACCACCGGCACCGTAACTACCACCGCACCGAACGATGCGTTGACCGGC
>NZ_JALMEX010000060.1:0-355 GCF_023100605.1 Pseudomonas sp. MWU12-2020 | reverse complement strand
ACCTTGTTGAGAAACCACGGACTGCTGATGGCTGACGCCGGCAGCGTATCCCCCTCCTGAATGGGTGAAAGGTCGAAGGTCTCGCCGTTGATGGTGAGGATGTCTCCCACCTTAAAAATTGTCAGGGTGTCTTCACGCCTCTGCGGCGAAAGGTTGATGATCATTGCTGCTCCTACGCTTTCCAGCGGCCCGTGGCGGTTAACGAGAAGTTGACCCCTACTCCATTGACTGCAGCAAGGCTCAGTGCCTTGAGTCCTGGCCATGCAGTGGCTGTCGGCAACGTCGATTCCGTGAGAAAGCCATACCAGCCCGCCTGGGAATAGTCCCAGCCAATGGATGGCACCCCAACGAAGGG
>NZ_JALMEX010000006.1:0-395651 GCF_023100605.1 Pseudomonas sp. MWU12-2020 | reverse complement strand
GGACCGACTGATGTTGCCAAATAGCCTACCGGTGTCTACCTGCACGACATCGTAGGTCGACGCTCCGCGGTACTGGCCCGGTGAGTTTTGCAGCTCTTCTACAGAATGCCAGTAGGCGGCGTCTGCCATCTCGTTCATATCGAATTGCTCAAGCAGGTCGATCAGTCCCTCTGTATGTAGCGCACCAGCCATTTGATGAAGCGTTTCCCGATGTGCCTCGGGGTTTTGCATGCGAAAGTCTTGGTCGTCGAGAGTCGCGCGCCATTGCTGGAGCCGGAGAGATTTGGCTTGGTCGAAATTCATGGAGGGAGATTCGCTGTACAGATGCTGTATGCATGTACAGTAATCGAGGCGGGGCAGGTGGGCGAGGGTAAGGCGACGAGCTGTAGGATTTTGGATTGGTGTTCGGTCGGCAGAACGCCGTAGACTTGGGCCAATTTTTGGGCCAATGGTGCGAAATGATGGGGGTTGGTGCGGGCGCAACCCCCTGTAAATGCTGGTTTTAACCCTCAGAAAACCCCGATCAATACTGCATCGTGATGTTAGCTGTAGAAATCAAAGGTTTTTCCTGCGAAGCATTCTGAGTAGCGAGGGTGCGGCTGGAGCGCTTGGCCCGAGTCAAAGTGCGCTGAGGCGGGACATTCCCGTCATCAACCAAGGGGGCGCGTAAAGTTTGGCGGCGATTGTACTGGTCTGGCTCTTTAAACGATAGGGCGATGACGCCGCGTCTGCCGTTTGGCAGATTCAGCGGACAGTTTTTCACAGATCAGGTTCACCATTGGTTACAAAGTATGGCTAAAATGCCAGCCAGTTACCCAATAGCCGCTAACGGCAAGGGCTCAAGGAAGTGCCACCGGGATAGTATTTGTATTCATGCCACTGCATCAGACCCTGGGCCACCGGCCGGCAGGCGCGCAGTTTGTTCACTTTTGACGTGTGACGATTTCCGTGAAACTCATCATTGCTGCTATTTATGTCATTTCGATTGCATACGTTCACCTTCGTGGGCGCGTGCGTCACAAACTGGGCCGTCAGTTGAGCGATCACTCGACGTTCCTGGCGCCGATCAACTGCTTCCTGTACCTGTTTTCGAAGAAGCCGAACAAGCCGTATCTCGATCCTTCCGAATTTCCTGATCTGAGCCCTTTGCAGGCGCACTGGGAAGAAATTCGCCAGGAAGGGCAGAATCTGCTGCGCGCCGGTGAGATCAAACGCTCGAATCAGTATGATGATGTCGGTTTCAACTCGTTCTTCAAAAGTGGCTGGAAGCGTTTCTACCTCAAGTGGTATGGCGAGAGCCATCCGTCGGCCATGAAGTTGTGCCCGCGCACCACCGAGCTGGTGCAGAGCATCGGTTCGATCAAGGCAGCGATGTTCGCCGAGCTGCCGCCGGGTTCGAAACTGGTCCGTCACCGCGATCCTTACGCCGGTTCGTATCGCTACCACCTGGGTCTCGACACGCCGAACGACGCGGGTTGCTACATCAATGTCGACGGTGAGAGCTATCACTGGCGCGACGGTGAGGCGGTGATGTTCGATGAAACCTACATTCACTACGCCGAAAACACCACCGACAAAAACCGCATCATTCTGTTCTGCGACATCGAGCGGCCGATGAAGTATCGCTGGGCAGCGGGGTTCAATGCCTGGTTCAGCCGCACCGTGATGTCGGCGGCAGGTGCGCCAAACGATGCGGGCGATCGTGTCGGTGGGATCAACCGACTGTTTACCAAAATCTACAAAGTCCGACTGCGTGGCAAAGAGCTGAAAAAGCGCAATCGCACGCGTTACTACATGGAAAAGTGGGCGATCTTCGGCGGTTTGCTGGCGGTGTTCATTCTGATCTGACAGCATCGCCAGCCTGCTGGCGATGAGTCTCTCAAAACCAACCTGTCAGCTTCCTGACAGGAGCCGGATCTGATTACGCCCCCGAGGCCTTATTGGTCTTTCTCGCGGGGGCTGCCTTGCTGGCAGGCTTCGCTTTTGCCTTCGGTTTGGCCGTGGCCTTGCCGCCCAGACTGCGTTTAAGCAGCTCGGTCAGGTCGATCACATCCGCAGACTTGCGCTCTTCCTCGCCACCCACCGTCTCGACATCCTCGATCTTGCCTTCATGGGCCTTTTTCTCGACCAGCGCCATGATCTTGTCTTCAAACTCGTCCTTGTAATCCTCCGGACTCCAGTCGCCGCTCATGTCCTGCACCAGACGTTTGGCCATGTCCAGCTCACCCTTGGCCAATTGTGGCTTGGTCACTTCGCTGCCCAGCTCCAATTCGTCGAGGCCGCGCACTTCCTGCGGCCAGCGCAGCTTGACCAGCACCAGCGCCGATTCCAGCGGCATCAGTGCCGCCAGATATTGCCGAGTGTGCAGGACGACGCGGGCGAGGGCGACCTTGTTGGTTTTGCTCAATGTTTCACGCAGCAGCGCATAGACCTTGCCGCCGCGCTTGTCCGGTGCCAGGTAATAAGGCGTGTCGATGTTTTGTAGTGGAATCTGCTCGGCATCGACGAATGAAAAGATGTCGATGGTCTGGGTCGACACGGGGTGCGCCGACCGAATTTCTTCCTCGCTGAGCACCACGTAGCGGCCCTTCTCATAAGCCACACCTTTAACGATGTTCTCTTTGGTGACTTCCTTGCCCGTGACTTTGTTAACCCGTTTATAACCGACCGGGTCCATGCTGCGGCTATCGAGCCAGTCGAAGTCGACGCCTTGCGAGGACGTTGCCGACACCAGCGCGACGGGGATGTGTACCAGTCCGAAGCTGATCGCGCCTTTCCAGATTGCCCGAGCCATGGTGAGTTCTCCGAGTGATGATCAGGTGACCCGCGTCCCGGCTCGAAAGTTTCCAGCGTTTGCATGGGCTCGCAGCAATGCCGGTCAAGTCGTGTTACATCTTGTTCAAGGGCGATGGGTTAACAAATCCGAACCCAGGGCGTAGCGTGGACTCGAAGGCTCTATCCCCTTCGCATCGAGAGGCCGCGCCATGACCCGAATTCCGTTAGGCATCATCGTTCTGTTCCTTGGGGCGGGGCTGGCGCATGCCGAAGTCGGGCCGCCGTCCGCGCCGCTGCTGCTGGCACAGAGTCCCACCGGTACCGACAACAACCCTTACAACAGCCCGATCCGCCGCGCCAATCCCAACAGCATGCAGGGCACACAGCCCAGTGCGCCGATTATTCGCGGGCCGAACACGGTGCCGGTACCCAGTTCGCCAACCGTCGGTAATGGCGGCATCGGCAATGGTCAGCAACAACGTTCGGTGCCGAGTACACCACCAAAATTCATTCCCAACCCACCTTCACGCGATGGAGACAGCAACCGTTGAACGGCAGGACTGAGCGCCTGTCAGCCTTTCAAACGAACAAAAGGAATCGTGCATGTTGCGTAAAACCTTTCTAGCCACGCTGTGTGCCGGCGCGTTGATCAGCGCTCCCGCTTTCGCCGCTGCCCCCAAAGAGCTCAAAAGCGAGCAGGGCACCCTTGAAGTCACCACGATTACCCAAGGACTCGAGCACCCTTGGGCGCTGGCGTTTCTGCCGGATCGGCAGGGCATGCTGGTGACCGAGCGTCCAGGCAACCTGCGGGTGATCAGTGCCGATGGCAAGCGCTCTGAACCGATCAGCGGCGTACCGAAAGTCTGGGCCAAGGGCCAGGGTGGATTGCTCGATGTGGTGCTGTCGCCGGACTTCAAACAGGATCGGCTGGTCTACCTGTCCTATGCCGAGGGCGGTGGTGCCGGGGACAAGGCCGGGACGGCGGTGGGGCGCGGTCGTCTGTCGGACGACTTGCGCAGTCTGAGTGATTTCAAAGTGATCTTCCGTCAGGAACCGAAGCTTTCGACTGGCAACCACTTCGGTTCACGGCTGGTGTTCGACCGCGACGGCTACCTGTTTGTCACGCTTGGCGAAAACAACGATCGGCCCACCGCGCAGGATCTCGACAAGCTGCAAGGCAAGGTCGTGCGGATCTTCCCCGATGGCAAGGTGCCAGATGACAACCCTTTCGTGGGCCAGTCCGGCGTGCGGCCGGAAATCTGGTCTTATGGCCATCGTAATCCGCAGGGCGCTGCGCTCAATCCGTGGAACGGCACAATCTGGGAGAACGAACACGGTCCCCGGGGTGGCGATGAGGTGAACATCATCGAACGCGGGAAAAACTACGGCTGGCCGTTGGCGACCCACGGCATCAACTATTCGCTGCAACCGATCCCGGAAGCCAAGGGCAAAAGTGTCGAAGGCGCCGTGGATCCGCATCATGTGTGGGAGAAGTCTCCCGGCGTCACCGGGATGGCGTTCTATGACGCTGATCGTTTCAAACCGTGGCAGCAGAACCTGTTCATCGGCGCGCTGGTCACTCAGGAGCTGATCCGGCTGCAGTTCGATGGCGACAAGGTCGTGCACGAGGAGCGCTTGCTGGGCGATTTGAAACAGAGAATTCGTGATGTGCGGCAGGGGCCGGACGGGTATTTGTATGTGCTGACGGATGAACAGGATGGTTCGCTCTACAAGATCGGCCTGAAGTAACCTCACTTCAAGTTTTCACAGATCTCCTGTGGCGAGGGAGCTTGCTCCCGCTGGGTTGCGCAGCAGCCCCAAAATCTTGTGAGCGCTACACATTCATGCGGGAGCAAGCTCCCTCGCCACCAAAAAGCCTCTAGAGCCTAACGATAGTTGGCGTAGGGCGGTTATACAAAACCACCGCCGCCCGCAATTTCCCCCGCCCAAATCGGCTCATCTTCTCAAACTCCCCATGGCTGACCGGCACATGTTGGCAGTCCATCGGCTGGCGATGCTGGCTGTGATCGACGTCGGGATCGTGCAGGTACACAAAGTCTTCATCGCAATCGGTGACCACCACCCAGTGCGGTGATTTGGAACGGGTCAGGCGATAGCTGCTGATCAGCACCAGAGGCTGACCGCCAGCCTCCAGCAGGCGCGGTAAATCCAGATGGATGCCAATCTTCCGCTCGATGTCGGTCTCTTGCATTTGAGCGGTGAACTCCTCATGCACCAGGCGCATGACGTCTTTTTTATGCTCGTCGCGCACGCCGTCGAGAAACAATGGCCCGGCCATACTCAGCTGCAAACGCACCCGGAAACCCCGCCGCCAGGCCGCCAGTGCCAAACCCTGGGGGCTGCAGCCACCATGGCCGGAGGTCATGAACACCGTGGTCGCTTCACGCCAGATCTGCAATTCCTCACGCCGCTCCAGCAGGCGCGCAGGATGCAGCGCGCCCATGGCCATCAGCAGACAGGCCGGGCCACAGGTGAATTCGGTGGTTTGCGGGTAGTAGGGCACCTTGATACTGCGCGAGTCACGGTGCTGAACAATGCGCTTTTCCAGACGCAGTGCATCGGCATGGTCTTCGTAGTAATCGTGAATCAGCGCAAAACGCCGATAGCCGTTGCGCTCGTAAAGCGCGATGGCGGTGGGGTTATCGATACGTACTTCAAGGCGCAGATACGCGCAGTCATGCTCAACGGCACAGGCCTCGATACGTTGCAGCAATTGTTTGCCCAGACCGGTGCCACGGGCTTCGCCGGCAATGGCGATGGAATACAGGCGCGCCAGTGATGTGCCGCGATGAAACAGCACCAGTGCATAGCCGAGCAATCGCCCGTCAAGCTCGGCGACCAGCAGTTGCGCATGGGCGCGGGTGATCATCCATTGAAAGCTGCGGCTGGTGAGCCGGTCGGTGGTGAAACATTGCATTTCCAGGGCCAGCAACGCTGGCAGATCTTCAACTACCGCCAAACGAAAAACAGCACTCATATGACCACCGTAAAAGTTGCGTAACGAAACGGGACTTTCGAAAAACTTCGTGCTTAATAGAAATGGTCTTGTTCTCCAACGGATCAATCTCTATGTCAGCGGTACAGGGTCATTGGCGCGAAGTATCCGAGCAAAGTTTGCCGACGGCAACTTTTTTAAATCCAGTCATCAGAACTTCCAGTCAAGTGTTGATCATCGTCGAACGCAAGGAAGACTGGGCCTCGTACTTTCCCAGCGAGGACATCGTCACGGCTCAGGAATACCTTGAGCAAACCCGTGACAGCGAACCTGGCAAACGGGTGCAGGTGATTAACCTGTGCCGCAGCTACAAGTACCTGGGGCACGGTTACTATTGCTCGCTGCTGGCAGAAGCCCGCGGCCACAAGGTGATTCCATCGGTCCGCACCATCAGCGAACTGACGAAGAAATCGCTTTACGGCCTGGCGCTGGACGACCTCGATAAAACCCTGGAAAAAGCCCTCAGCCATCATCTGTACAGCGATACCGAAGGTTTCACCCTGACACTTTACTTCGGCAAGACGCATATCGAGCCGCTGCAGGATCTGGCCCGGCAATTGTTTGAAGTGTTTCCGTGTCCGATTCTGCTAGTTGAGTTTCGCCGAACTAACGGCTGGCACATCGAGGGTATAAAGTCCGGCGCCCTGCACAAGTTGCGCGACGATCAGGAAGATCAGTTCGCCAATGCGCTGGACGGCTTTAGCCGTAAAGTCTGGCGAGTGCCGCGCTCGCCGCAAGTGGCGCGTTATGACTTGGCGATTCTGCACGATCCACAAGAAGCCTTGCCGCCGTCAAACGCCAAGGCACTGGAGAATTTCGTGCGGGTCGGCAAGCGTATGGGCATCGATGTCGAGCTGATCGAACGCAAGGACTACGCGCGGCTCGCCGAGTACGACGGCCTGTTGATTCGCGAGACTACCAGCGTCGACAACCACACCTATCGCTTCGCGAAAAAAGCCGAGAGCGAAGGGTTGGTGGTCATGGATGACCCGACGTCGATTCTGCGTTGCACCAACAAGGTCTATCTGACTGACCTGCTCAACAGCCATCAACTGGGTATGCCCGCTACGGAAATTCTCTACAAGGAACGACCGGAAGATTTCGAACGGGTCGGCGAACGCCTCGGTTTTCCGCTGGTGCTGAAGATCCCCGACGGCTGTTTTTCTCGCGGGGTGATCAAGGTTGAAAGCCAGCAGGCGCTGCTTGAGGCTACCGCTGAATTGTTCGAACACTCGGTATTGCTGTTGGCTCAGGAGTTTTTCTACACCGAGTACGACTGGCGCATCGGCGTGCTCAACCGCAAACCGATCTTCGCCTGCCAATACTTCATGTCCAAGGGCCACTGGCAAATCTACAACCACAAGGCCAAGGGCCAGGACATCAATGGCGAGTGCCGCACCCTGGCGGTTCACGAGGCACCGCGGGCAGTGGTGGAATTGGCGGTCAAAACCGCGAACCTGATTGGCGACGGCCTCTACGGCGTGGATCTGAAACAGGCTGGCGACAAAGTGGTGGTGATCGAGGTGAACGACAATCCGAACCTCGATGCCGGCATCGAAGACGCCTATTTGCAGGACGATCTGTATTCACTGGTGCTGGAGGAGTTTGTGCGACGGCTGGAACTCAAGCGTCGCGGCCAGGCCTGGTGAAGCGCCGATGATCAGCAGTTTCGCATTGAGTCACGGCGCGTTGCAGCGGGTGGAACGGCTGGATGCCGAGGTGATGCTGTTCAGCAATCCCGATGCTGCCGAGCGCGACTTGCTCCACACTCACTACAAGGTCGACGAACACGCGCTGGCCTCGGCGCTGGATCCGGACGAAGTCTCGCGAATCGAGTTTCACCCCGACCACTTGTTCCTGATCTGGAAGCGCCCGGAAAACTATTCCGGCGGTGGCAGCCTGGCGTTTGAAGTGTCGTCCTGCGGCCTGCTGTTTTCACCCGGTCAGTTGCTGGTGATCGCCACCGACGACACGCCATTGCATGGCATCGGCACGCGCCAGCCGCTCAATGCGCCGCTGGATGTGTTGCTCGATTTGCTGTTCAACAACATCCACCATTATCTTGGCCACCTGAAGGTGATCAAACTGGTCGCCCGTGAGCTTCAACAGAAGTTCAACACCTCGATGCAGAACCAGCATCTGGTGCAGATGTTCAACCTCAGCGAAAGCCTGATCTATTACATCAACGCCCTGCACAGCAACGGAGCAGTGCTGACGCGGCTGCGCAATCACGCGGAAAAACAGCACTTCGGCAGCGAGGCGATCGGGTTGATCGACGACCTGATCATCGAGAACAACCAGTGCTACAAACAGGCAGAGATCTACTCAACGGTGTTTTCCGGGCTGATCGATGCGCGCGGCAATCTGATGAACAACAGCATGAACAATCTGCTGCGCAAGCTGACGTTGATCAACGTGGTGTTTCTGCCGTTGAACCTGATTGCCAGTATTGGCGGGATGTCGGAGTTCAGCATGATGACGGCGGGGACGCCGTGGTGGATTTCCTACCCGGTGTTTCTGATGGTGATGTTGCTCGGGGCGGGGGGAATGTTGTTTGGGCTGCGGCGGTTGGCCCAGTGATTGATCGGTGCCTGAGCTGACACCTTCGCGAGCAAGCCCGCTCCCACAGGAGAATGTATTTCAAAAAGTGGGAGCGGGCTTGCTCGCGAAAGCGATCTCAGCAGCACTCGAAGCTCGGGATCAGCTCGCAGGGGCTGCCGCTGCCACTTTCTTGCGCTCCCGAACCCCACGCACCACCAGATACAACAGCGGCCCAATCGACACAAATACTGCCGTCAGCAACAGATACGGCACCACCGACCAGACCGACATCCCTCGCGACCGTGCATCCTTGACCATCCACACCCCGGCCAGCGTCGCCAGCAGATACAGATCAATCACTACCTGCGCCGTGTCCGGGCGCGACATCAGGCTGATACCGAAGTCGATCAACGACTGTTCGGCCTGGAGCATCACCGACACGGTGTAGCCAGTACACGCAATCAACGCCGTGAGGGGCAGGGCGACAGGCATCATGTATTCCTTCCTTGGGGTGATGAGCAGAATCGCCAGCCTACCTTGGCATCCCCAAATAAGCCATTGACTCGCTGGCCGCCGCCGAGCTAATTTCAGGCCCATGACTTCCACCGTATTGCGCTGCCAGCCAAGCATTATTACCGCCATTCCTCATTTGGCGGGCTAGCTCACGACTGCTACACCCAACCCGCCCTAGAGGCGGGTTTTCATTTTCTGTCTCCGGGGTTCTGATCAAAACGTCAGGAGACGACCATGCCGCACAGCCCCGTCCAACAAGTCCTGCTTGAGCAGTACGTGAAAAAGATCCTTGCCGCGCCGGTCTACGACATTGCTGTGCGCACGCCGTTGCAAGCGGCGCCGGCGCTGTCCGAGGCGCTGGGCAACCGGATCCTGCTCAAGCGCGAAGACTTGCAACCGACGTTCTCCTTCAAGATCCGTGGCGCCTACAACAAGCTGGTGCAATTGAGTGATGCGCAGAAAGCACGCGGCGTAATCACCGCGTCAGCGGGTAATCATGCCCAGGGCGTGGCCCTGGCGGCACGGGAACTGGGGATGGCGGCGACCATCGTCATGCCGTTGACCACGCCCGAACTGAAGGTGCTTGGGGTGCGAAGTCGGGGCGCTGAGGCGCTCCTGCATGGCGAAAGTTTTCCGTTTGCCCTGGCCCATGCGCTGCAACTGGCCGAGCAAACCGGGCGCACTTTCGTTTCACCGTTCGATGACCCGGACGTGATCGCCGGGCAAGGTACGGTGGCCATGGAAATCCTGCGTCAGCATCAGGGGCCGCTGGACGCGATCTTCGTTCCGGTGGGCGGTGGCGGCCTGATCGCCGGTATCGCAGCATACGTCAAATACCTGCGGCCGGAGGTGCGCATCATCGGTGTTGAATCGGAGCACTCCGCCTGCTTGAAGGCAGCGTTGCAAGCGGATGCGCGTGTGATGTTGCCCAGTGTCGGGACGTTCGCCGATGGCGTGGCCGTGGCGCAGATCGGCGCGTATGGTTTCGAAGTGTGTCGGTTTTGCGTGGACGAGGTGGTCACCGTCAGCAATGACGAGCTCTGCGCCGCGATCAAGAATATCTACGACGATACCCGCTCAATCACCGAACCTTCCGGCGCGTTGGCGGTGGCCGGGATCAAACAATACGTGGCGCGCAACGGTGTTCGCGAGCAGACCTTCGTCGCGATCGACTCCGGCGCCAACATCAATTTCGACAGCCTGCGCCACGTCGCCGAGCGCGCCGCGGTATGCGGCGTCCCGGCGTGATAACGCTCAGGGCAGTAGCGGGCGCAGAAAACTGCGCTCGTAGCTGACGATGAATTTTTTCTGCACCAGCGATTCCACCAGCGCCCTGCTTTCCGGATCGGTCAGCGCGATGTGCCGGTAGCTTTCATAATCGGCCAGCGAGGGAAAGCTGAACAGGCAATAAGCGATGTTGCTCGCGCCCTCTGACGGCAGGAAGTAGCCGTGATGAGTACCGCCCAACCGCTCGACGATGCCCAGCCAGGCTTTGGCGTAGGCCTCGAACTCGGTCAATTGGTACGGATCGATCACGTATCGCACATGGCAGGTAATCACGTTTGGCGCTCCCTGTTCAGGTCATTCCGCGATGGCAGTGCCAACCTTGTCCGAAGCCGACCAGACGCGATAGCGCACTTCGACGTCTTTCGGGGCGTAGATCACCAGCGGCAGCTTGCTGTTGTAACGCAGCATGAAGCCATCACCGACGACCGGCACAAATGCGCGCTTTTTCTGAGTGCCAGGCGGGCACGCCATCAGTGTGCTCATCGGGCCGATGACTTTTTCCAGTCGGTAGAACGGGTAACCCCAGCCCTCGAGATTTTTCTCATCCAGGGCGCCACCCAGACGTTGGCTATTGCAGTCGACTTCCAGGGTTTTGCCGGCGAGGACTTCAACCTGGAAATTCTCTTCCTGCTCTTGCTTTGGCAGGTAGATGACCTGACGGGTAAAGCCGTTTTCCGCCTTGGGGTAAGGGGCAACGTCTTCCAGTTTGGCCCCGTGGGCGAAGGTGGACAGGCCGGCAACGAGCAGACCGATTGTCGCGTGAACGCTTAAAGAACCCATGAAAGCCTCCTGGCGGGTGTAGGGTGGAGTGACGGGCATTCTCACTGTCATGGTCGATGAATGCAAACCGGCGTCGACGTGCATATTGCAGTGTCCAGGTGGGGCATTCTTGCAATTTGCAACTGGCCAATGACTGGCCACCACGCCAAGTGCTTGATTTATCGAGGGTCAAAATGACCCGATGAAAGGCACGGTTTATGCGTCTACTTGGTGCAGCGCACCGCGTTCGGGCGCCTACACTCCAAGAAGCATTTCGCTGTACAACCGTTTGCCGCACCAGGGAATCAGCGGGGAAACACCCGTGCAGGGGCAGCAAAAGCGGTCAACGTGAAGAGTTGATTGGCAGTTTCATCAATAAGGAGAGGTTCACCATGTTTCTGTCTGCCTTGGAACTACGCAATATCATTGAAAGCAGTTTTCTGCCTAAACGCTGCCAGTGCACGCTGTCGCCAGACCTGTCGATGACCGTCAAGGTATTCGGTGACCACCAGACTGACCAGGTTGATTTGCACGTCAGCGGGATCGATGCCAGCCATCTCAATGGCTGCCGCGAGATCAACGAACTGATTGCCGGCCTGCGCTCGGATCTGGCGCAACAAACCACGCCACAGCATTACAGTCCTCGCTCCCGAGCGCTTTAACTCACCGTTTCTCCCAGTTCGACCGTCACGCGCCGGGCCTGCACAAAGCCAAGGCCCAGCGCGAACTCGACCAGCACCGCGAGCAGAATCCCGGGGCCGGCATGGCCGTTGAGCCATTCGCCAAAACCCAGTACCGCCAAACCAAAACAACCGACGATAAAACCGTTGCTCAGGGCATTGCGACCCAGTGATGGCGGAGCGCTGCGCACCAGATAAAACATCACCCCCAACGCCGCAAACAGCACCGCACTGCGCCGCGCTACAAAACCGGCAGCGAACGAATACTCAATGCTCCAGATCGCCAGCAACACCTCCGGGAAAAAGCCCCAGACCAGCGCCAGTACAAAACACAACGAAGAGGTGATGATCGACAACGTACGAAACGACAACTGCATGGCGAGTCCTTGCGGCAGTGAGGAGGGCCCCCGAGCATAACCCGCGAACCCTCCAGCGCCTACCGCAACCCCGCAAATCAGAGCCTTCTGTCAGTTCTGGTCACTGCAGGCGTCGGACATTTTCCGGTAGGTGATTTCCTCAGGCTTCCCGGCATTGTCGATGTACTTCATGTCAGCAGTAACGACTTTGCACTGACGAGTGGGTTGCTCGGTCATGGAGATCACTTTGTTCACATGCAACGGCATGCCGTACTGATAGGGGACAGGCTTGGTTGTGGCGGTGGTGTCATTGGCCTGAGCCAGCCCGGCGAATGAGCTGCAGGCGAGGGCGGAGGTGAGCAGTAGCGTGCGAATGTTCATGGATCGGACTCCCGTGCGACGGAATGAGCGTTCGGCACCATGCCGGCCGAACCTGCCGCACTCGGCGCCAGCCAGCGGCTGAGGTGTGCGGTTCAGTACAGTCTTGGACTGCGGCGTTAAGTGATGGTTAACCTGGCTGAACACCGGCTGTCTGGCAGAGGGATGATTTCTCGGGGATGCGGGGCCGATTCCTACAAGGATGGATGCTTTGTCTGCTTTCGGCGGCGGGAGCGGGGCGGGTATGGTTTGGCGTCGCTGCAAAATCAGCGATTCGGGTTTGGTCACCTGAGAAGAGTTCATTGCATATGTGCCTTCATTTGCACTACGGACACTCATGTTCGTAAAGTGCACTGCTGTGGCGGCTGTGTGCAGGACGCCTTCGGGCGAGCTGAGTTTGAACTGTTCTCGGTTGACCAAGCCTGCACACGGCCGCCTCCCACCGTTTGGTCACGGTGTTGGCGGTTACCCTCTAATACAGTTGAGTAATCAGTATGCCAATACTAAATCCGCTCCCAAACCGCTATCACCCGCTAAACAGCGGCGTCACCGACAGCGCGCCAATGGTCATCGACACCCAAGCCAACCCCCAAGACATCCTCGAGTCCGCCGTCCAGCGCATCCGCGCCTGCAGTGACCTGCTCGAAACCCTGCACTGCATGTGCTTCCGGCATGGCGATGTTCAGGACATTCCACACATTACCCATGCGCTGTACCTGCTGGCGCAGGATGGCAATGATTTGCTGCAGGTGGCACAGCAGCAGATGCTGGATTGGAAGGCGCCGGTTTGATGTTGTAGCAAGAAGGGAATGAGTGAGGTTGAAGTAGAGTTCATACAACTCACTCTTTCCATTATTTACGGCATTTCTTTCGCAGAAATAATTGTTTTTAACGTCCCAGTTTGTCGGGGAAAAAGGAGAGGGGCGGGTGACTGTCTTTCCATTTTTTAGCGACTGCTTTTGAGCTTTCAATCTGTTCGGAAGTCATCTTTGCCCCAATCTCTTCAAGAGTATCCTGAACGAAATCCTGAATGGCACCACCCCCATCCAGCTCTTTGAGCAGGCTAATCAGTGCATAGCCCTTAACCAAATCCAAAGGGTAACCAACCTGATCAGGCGCATGAGCAAGGTAAGAGCCATAGCTGCTGATTGCTTTTTGATCCCCTGTTTCCGCCGCTACTTGAAGCCAATGACGGACGCCCTCGAGATCGTTGTTTTTATAAAGGATCTCAATGTAATCCATCATTGCTTTTGGATTCCCTCCCTCAGAAGCCGCTTTCAACCATCGGCTTACTGATGCTTCCCGCTTTCCGGGAAGAAGGAAAAATCCCTCACCTTGCCGATCACCGACGGCCACCCAATACTGCGCGAGTGCGTAGCCTGAGCTAGCCGATTTTTCTAACCATGTACGATCGAAAGTTATTTCATACATCAAATACAAAGACTCAGGATCGCCTTTGCTTGCTCCCTTCATAGCTTGATCTTTTGCCTGGCTCAACCATTCGGCGCTTGATTTTTCGCTAGGGGGGCAGTTGTTCATTTTTTTGCAAAGATCATTGTTTTGGCGACCTAATTGAATCATCGCAAATATAGACCCATTGTTCGCAGCTTTTTCATACCATTGCTGTGCTTCGCTCGTCATGTAGCGATTCCGTTTTCTTAGAGTTTCACCTAAGTAGTACTGCGATTCCATGCTTCCCAATTCTGCTTCTTTTTCTAATGTCGGGAAGGCATCGTCAAGTTTTAATTGGTTGTATAGGATTACCCCTGCGGATAATACCTGCTCTTGCTGTTTTGCTGGGCTGGTTTCACTAAAGGTAAAAAGTGAAGCGACTAAGAGGTATGCTAGAACCTTCATCGAAATTATTGGCTTAATTTATCTGGAAAAAACGAAAGTGGCGGATGGGATTTCTTCCATTGAATGGCAAAGTCTTCCGCTTCTTTTATTTGTTGGGAGGTCATTTTTTCTGCGATTTCCGGAAGAACTTCCTCGACGTAGACCTGCACGTTGCCCCCGCCATCAAGATCTTTTAAAAGCGAAGTGATAGCGTAACCCTTAACCAAGTCTAGTTCGAAGCCAAATCGTTCGGGGGCATGCGCTAAATAAGCACCGTAACTGCTCACGCCGCTTTTGTATCCTTTCTCGGCCGCTACTTTTATCCAATGTCGAGCAACTTTAAGATCACCTTCATTCTCATAAAGGTAAGCGGCATACTCCATCATGGCTCGAGGATTTCCTCCTTCTGCGGATGCTTTAAACCAGTTTCCCACTGCCTCCTTACGTTTCCAGGGAAGTAAGAAGCCCTCACCTTGCTTGTCACCGATTGCCATCCAGAATTGTGCATCTGGATTGCCGGCATTTGCCGACTTTTCTAACCAGTTACGATTCAGTGTAATTTCATACATTAAGTACATGGCCTCCGCGTCACCTTTTTCTGCCAAAGGTTCCGCAAGCGCATGAGCATTTTTCAGCCAGTCGACAGGAGGTTTACCGGAATCAGGGCAATTGTTCATTACTCTGCAAAGATCATTACCACTTCGCCCTAACTGAATCATAGCGTATAAATTATCTTGCGCAGCAGCGGCCTCATACCATTCTTTAGCTTCTGAAGTCATGTAGCGGTTGCGCTGTCGAAGAGACTCTCCTAAATAATACTGTGATTCCGAAATTCCCGACCGCGCCTCTTTTTTTAATTCAGCTATAGCGGAGTCTATTTTTAGCTGGTTGTATAAAGTTATTCCTGTTGTCAATTCTTTTTCTTGTGCCGCGGCCGCGCATGTTTCAGTGAGGGCAGAAATGACTACTGCTAAGATCAAAAAATATAAGTTCACTAAAATTAATTTCCTAGGTTGTCAGGAAAGAAAGAGGCGGATGGGAGTACTTCCAGTGCTATTGTTTTTTTTTGCCTTGTCTATTTGCTTTTTGATATGTTTCTTTATGTCGGGCAACATATCTTTTGCGTCGCTTATTACGTTCCCGCCAAAATCAAGCTCTAGCAGGTTTGATAGTAGGGCATGGGCTTTCATTGGAGTTAATTGGGGTCCGTATGTGGGTTGAGGCAATTCCGGAGCCGCAAAGGGCTAGCTGAACATTAGGGTTGGCGGAATTAATATAATGGTCTTCAGTTTCATTTGTTTAACTGCGCTGAGTTTATGTGAGCAAGGTATTAAAGGAATGGGGTGTAGACCGTAAGTTAATAAACTCGTAGTCGACAACCCAAAACACCTTTGCGGGCTAGCTGTCTGGGTTAATTTCCCAGCTTTTCGGGAAAAAAAGAGAGCGGGGGATGAGTTTTCTTCCACTCTTCTGCCACACTTTTAGACATTTCTATTTGTCCTGGTGTCATTTTTTCGGCGATTTTTTCTATTTTCTGTTCGGCATACTCTCTAACCCCACCATTACCGTCTAATTCTTTGAGAATGGTAAAAAGAGCGTACCCCTTTACGAGGTCCAAAGGGTAGCCAACTTTGTCTGGGGTATGTGAAATGTATGCGCCATAATTGCTTACTGCTTCTTGGTCACCAGTTTCAGCCGCGACCTCCAGCCAGTGTCGAACACTTTCCATGTTTCCATCCTCATATAGGATCTCAAGGTAAGCGTTCATCGCTTTCGAATAACCACCCTCAGAAGAAAGTTTTAGCCAATTTCGAACAGACTTGTCCCGTTTTCCAGGGATAAAAAAGAATCCCTTCCCCTGCCGTTCACTCACTGCCATCCAATACTGCGCAAGTGGATAACCAGCGTTTGCGGACTTTTCAAGCCATTCGTCATTCAAAGTTATTTCATACATCAAAAATAAGGACTCAGCGTCACCGCTGTTCGCTTTTACCAACGCCAGATCTCTTGCGTACGCTAGCCACTGAGCAGGAGTTTTGGAACTGGTAGGGCAGTTGTCCATTATCTTGCATAGGTCCGAATTTTTACGACCTAATTGAATCATCGCGTATATGGAGCCATTATTCGCAGCTTTTTCATACCATTGCTGTGCTTCGGGCGTCATGTGTCGGTTGCGCTTTCTTAATGCTTCTCCTAGGTAGTATTGCGATTCGATGTTTCCAGATTGTGCTTCTTTTTCTAATATGGGGAAGGCTGCATCAAACTTAAATTGATTGTATAGGATAATACCCGGAGAGACTTCGTGTGCCGGCTCCAACGCAGAAACAGGAGTGGCGGCTATACAAACTATTGCGGTTATGAAGTAGTTGATTAGCTTCACTGGGCATTAATATCCTAGTTTGTCCGGATAAAATGAGAGCGGCGGGTGCGTGGACTTCCACGTTTTAGCGAGTTTTTTTGCTTCTGCTATCTGTTCCTTGGACATGTTTTTTTCAACTTCTGGTAACGTATCGTTAACGTTGTTTATTACGTTGCCGCCACCGTCAAGTTCTAGCAGGTTCGTTAATAGAGCATATGATTTTACTGGGTCTGATTGGAAGCCGTATGTTGGTTCAATCCCACCAATGTAGGATGCATAGCCAAAAACTCCGGATACATAGCTTAAAGTTGCAGCTCTTTCATTCCAAAATCTGAAAGACGATAAATCATTTTTTTCAATTCTGGCTGCTGCGAATCCCATCATGCCTGGAGGATAGCCATTTTCTGCAGACGCCTTCATCCATTTTTCGATTGCTTCAGATCTTCTTGATGGCAGCAGAAATGTGCCACCCCCTTCTTGGTACTTAGTGGCTAAACGAAATTGCGCCAATGCGAATCCGTTTTCTGCTGATTTCTCCAGCCAGTCATCGTTCCCTGTCATTTCATATAACAGGTACATTGATTCGCTATCTCCCTGCGTTGATCGTTGAATTGCAAGGCTTTTAGCTTTGATTACCCAACTGCTAGGAGAATCTTCACCCGGTGGACAGTTTTTCATGGTTGAACACAAGTCGTCTTCAATTCTCCCGAGGCGAATCATAGAATAGATATTCCCCTTTTTTGCCGAACTTTCATATGCTTTTTTAGCTTCCGGAGTCATGAAGCGGTTGTTTTTTCTTAATGCCTCACCCAGATAATAAAGTGCTTCATCATCACCGCCTTCGGCCGCTATTTTGAGTGGTTCGATTGCAGAAATAGCCTTGTATTGATTGTAAAGTTCAATACCTTTTTTTTTTGCTTCTTCTTGCTGCTGGGTGAGAGCAGCATTCGCAGTGTTGCAGAGCAATATGAAGAAAATGCAGAGAGATATATTGAATAATTTTATGTTTTTCAATTTGGTTTGCTCGCTGGAACTGAGTATCTTACAGACGATTTTGGTATGTAGCTGTTTTCGTGCATAACAATTTTACAAGAACCATCAAACGGCTCACCTAATAGTGAGGCATTTTTCTTGTAACGAGCTCTCATTGTGTTCCCTAGCGCGTCAATTAAATTAAGCGCTGGCTCGTTCATGAAATTATCCAGGAGATAGCGGTTTTCGCAGTATTTTTGACCGATATCAACAGGTTGCACTCCGAATTTATTCATGCATGCGCAGGCGAGTTCAAATTGCTTTTGAGCTTCTAAGAGGCTTCCGTTGTTTTTAGCGTTTGTGGTTATGTAAGTTATTATTATTTCAATTGCCGTTTGCTGGGCCAAATACGATTGTTGTCTAGTGTATTTTTTCTTACCTTCTTTCGAAGTGCCGATGGTACCTTGCTTTGTTGACGCTATGGTGAACTCTTCAGGGTTAGACATTAGTGTCATTAAAATCGGGCCTAATGCTTCTGGTGTCGCTTCTATGACCCATTTTTTAACTCGTCGGGGTTCTGGTATTCAACGATCGCATGAGCAATCGGCCCCCTTTTTCTTTAGCAGTAGCCTGAGCGCTTGTAAGTGCCATAGCGGAATGAGATACGAACACCAGGAACACAAAGAAGGCTTGGGATATTGATTTGTATTGCGTGTTTTAATCATTTTACACTATCTTCGGCGTCAGTTAGTGCCAATACGGCAGAGTCAAAATTGACTAGCAAAAATCCTGCGATAGACAGTTTCATCGTACTCAGCGGCTAAGTTTTTCAGGAAAAAAAGAGAGGGGAGGGTGCGACGCAGCCCACTCTTTAGAAAACTTTTTGGCTGCTTCAATTTGTTCAGCGGTCATTTTTGCGGCGATTCGAGGTAGCGTGTATTCAACGTTTTCCTTCATGCCACCACCCCCGTCTAGCTCGGACAGCCAGTATATAAGTGCATAGCCTTTGATTAGGTCGAGGGGGTATCCGAATGTATCAGGCTCATGTGCTAAATCAGCACCATATACGAAAACAGTAGTTGCGTACCCTGTAAGTGCTGTCTTTTCAACCCAACTACGATATCCTTCTACATCGCCTCGTTCATACAAAAGAGCAGCATAATTCATCATCGCCTTAGGGTACCCACCTTCAGCCGAAAGCTTCAACCACTTTTCAACTGCTTCGCTTCCAGGGCAGAAAAAAGCCGTCACCTTGCTTGATGGAGACCGCCATCCAGTACTGTGCAAGCGCATTTCCCGCAGATGCGGATTTTTCCAACCAAGCATCCTCTAGCGTAATCTCATACATTATGTACATCGCTTCCGCGTCGCCAGTATCTGCTTTTTCTTTCGCTATTTTTTTTGCCTGATTTAACCACTCTATTGCCGGCTTCTGCGAAGGAGAGCAGTCGTTAGAGATTTCGCACATGTCATGCTCAATGCGGCCCAATTGGATCATGGCATAGAGATCATCCTGGCCTGCTGACGCTTCATACCATTTCTTGGCGTCCTCGTTCATATAATTATTTTTCTTACGAAGAGCTTCTGCTAAATAATATTGAGCTTCGTGGTCGCCCGCTTCTGCTGCTGTTGTTAAAAACGGAATTGCAGAAGTGGCTTTGTATTGATTGTATAGATTTATGCCTTGTTGTTTTGCGGAGTCTTGGTTTGGCGTTATCTGGGAATTTGCTTGGCAGCCAAGTGGCAGCAGTAGTAATAAAGTGAAAATTATTCTGGTTGTCATAATTATTCTGCGTGACATCTTATTTTGCTCCTTCAGATTCTTGGGTCGGAGCTGTATGGGTTGCTAAAAGGAGGCAATAAGAAGAAAAGGATTGTAAGTTGGCAGAAAATGCAGGCAGCCTACAAACCATAAATATTTCGACGAGTCTATAAATGGTCTGAGTTAATTGCCAAGCTTGTCTGGAAAAAAAGAAAGTGGTGGATGAGTGGCTTTCCAGTCTTTTGCCACTTTTAGTGACTTTTCAGTTTGTTCCGATGTCATTTTTTCGCGTATTTCTTCACTTTTTCTCTCAACATATCTCCCGATTCCGCCACTGTCCTCTAGCTCTTTAAGAAGCGTGAATAGCGCATAACCTTTGACTAAGTCTAGTGGGTAGCCTATTTTGTCTGGTGTATGCGCTATGTAGGCGCCGTAATTGCTTATGGCGGCTTGATCGCCAGTCGCTGCTGCAGTTTCAAGCCAGTGGCGCATGCCAACGACATCTCCTTCTTCGAATAAAACTTGTAGATAATCCATCATTGCTTTTGGGTGTCCGCCCTCAGAAGAAAGTAGTAGCCATTTTTTGATAGAGGCCTCGCGTTTTCCAGGAATCAAGAAAAAACCTTCACCTTGGCGTTCGCTTACAGCCATCCAATATTGTGCAGTCGGATATCCCGCATTTGCGGATTTCTCTAGCCATTCACGATTAAGAGTGATCTCATACATCAGATACAGGGATTCAGGATCACCTTTTTGCGCTTTTGGCAAAACTAGCTCATTAGCTAGTTCAAACCAATCGGCCTGAGTTTTTTTACTTGGAGGGCAATTTCCAATTTTTGTACAGAGGTCGTTCTTTGCGCGAGCTAATTGAATTATAGCGTATACGTTGTTTTTTTCTGCGGCAGATTCATACCAGTGTTGAGCTTCTGGAGTCATGTAACGATTTTTTTTGCGAAGTGCTTCTCCTAAGTAATATTGTGATTCACTATTACCGTCGGCTGCCTCGCGCTCTAGTTCCAGAATGGCGCGATCTATCTTTAATTGGTTGTATAGGACTATGCCCAATGGTTCTTTTTGTTCGGTATTTGAAGATGGGGTTGCGAATGTTAAGGTGCTCGTGGTTATTAAAAGCAAACTTAGAATCACGACGAGGGGGCGTTGGTTTGGTTTCATCTGTTAAGTGCCATTCGTTAATAGTTTTTCAAAAATGGAGTCGCGCCGCTTGGTGAATAGCTTGGTTGCGGTGCATAGTTTTTCTGGCAGAAGCCAGCCATATTGGCGCCAAGTAATTTGACGTGGGATTTGTAGTAGTTTCGGGCGGCAACACCAGTGTCATCGAAGAGAGCGCGGACGCTTTCAGACATAAAGCTATCCAGTAACATACGGTTTTTGCAATAAGCCATTTCGGAATCAGTATCTTTTATGCCAAATTCGTTCATGGACATGCATGCGAGCTCAAACTGACTTTGTGCTTTGTCGACAGAGTTTGTTTTTTTGGCGTTACTAACAATCCAGTCCAGAATTTTTTCAATTGCTTTTTGCTGAAGGACATGTGCCTCGGCTTGGCTATATATGCGCTTTTCATCAGTTATTCGCCCATTTTCTGATGCGGCGGTGACTGTGAATGCTTCTGGAGGACTGATTAAAGTTCTAAATAGTGGCCCTAAAGCATCCGGAATAGCGTTAATGCACCACTCCTCAAGAGCTTTTTTGTCCGTGTAATTCATGATTGCGTCCGCAATTGGGCCGCCTTTGCCGCTACGGGTTAGCGCTTGATAAAGACTCATCACAACATCCCAACGCATCATGTACGCCATCGCCACGTTCAACCCGGCAGCACCCAATGCATTAAGCGCTGACGCATATTCACTCGCTTCAGGATCCATCCACTCGACCTTACGACCTTTAGTCTTGTGAAGTTCCTTACGGTACAAGTTGATGATATCAACCACCGCCTCATAACCAATCTCAAACTTAAAGCTGCCGTTAGCACCTGGGCCCAGCACTACCGCAGCCTTCAGATTGAGAATGAAGCGGCCCTTATCCACAGAAATCTGCGCCGTTCCCTGGAATCCAGCGCCCAGCGCAACCCCCACAGACCCACTCAGCTTGGCAAGCGTCAACCATGGATTGGCTTTTTTCGCATCTTTATCGCTGCCGATACCCATTGTTGGAGCGGTGCGCAGGGCGACCAGTTCTTTAGGTGGTGCCCAGTTCAGTGCGCCGGTGAGTTCGATGGCGGCTTGCAAGCCTCCGAAAACATTGAAAGTCGCTTTCGCTCCGTTTTCGATCTGGACATTGGCGGCACGCCCGGTCAGCACTTGGTCTGTGCTTTTGGTGCTGGCAACGGTGCCGGATTTGGACTTGTGTTCAAGATCGGGAGTAGGGCTATCGTCTCCGCTGTCGGCCTTGGCTTTCTTGGCCGCATCGTGATCTGCACGTTCTTCTTTGGCTGATGCGTCTTCACGCTGTGCGCGTTTGACCGGGCTGAGGGAGGCGCCGTATTTGACGTTGCCGAGAATGGGGCTCAACTCCACGCTGCCGGCTAGCAGCAACGATGCTCCGGCGTAGCCCCATGCCTTCACACCAAAGTGGAAGGAGAACCGGCCGAAGCTCATTTTCTGCGGCACGCCGTCCAAAGAATAATCCAGCGTTATATCTTTAGCGCTCGTTTTGGCAGGCATGTCGATTTTCATCAACTGTACTTCGCCGCGTGCCAGGTCCAGGCTCAGACCTACGTTGGCCGACATCTGAAAGCCTTCGGCCGCGGACATTTTGGGGCCTTCCAGCTTTACTTCACCGTGAATGCTTGGCTGGGGAGGAGTCAGGCAGCGGACGAATTGCGCCTGAGGGCTGTTATCGAAGAGTCGGATTTTTCCGCGAACGCTTTTCCGGAAGACCAACTGCTGCAGATGCTTGCCCCAACTGGTCAACGCAGCACTGTTCTCCAGTTCAGTGACGGTGTAGCCCTGTTTTTTCAAATAAGTGTAGAAATCGTTGGCTTTAAACCAGCCCTTTTCATCAAAACAGTCACCTACTTGGTCGCTGAACTTGACTGCGCCCTGCGCGAGGAGCCATTCGCGGAATGAGCTGGTTTCACTGTTTTTATCAGAATCTTCTGTCGCGTCGGTAGGTGGGCTTTTTACGACCTTTTTTAACGAGCCGCCTAAACTTTTTCCATCCTCCTTCAGGATTTTTTTAGCATCTTTCAGGTTTGTCATGCTGAACCAGCCCAAAGGCGTACCCTTGGCGTCCGAAAGGCTGACCTCACGAAGAGGAAACCCGGGTTTAACCATGCGGTCGACGGGTTTAGGCTGGAACTCTTCTGGCTCCCAGATGAGATGACGCCCAGGCTTGGTTGCACTGACATTACTTTGGGCTGTTGCCTGAAGGTCGTCCTTGATTTTTTGCAGGCGATCCCACTCGGCTCGCTCCACGTCAACCAAGCCCGCAGGCGCTTGGGCATTTTGACCGGTCGCCTCGATCCAGCGTTTGTATTTTTCCTGAAGCTGAGCCGTGACTTCTGCCTGCTTCTTCTCTGTGTCCAGATACAACTTGAATTGCGCGATGCCCGATGGAAGGCCGTCACTGATAAGCGCGAACTCCGGAAGTGCGATACCGTACTCCGAAACTTTGATAATGGACTCAGTGTAAGCATGGTAATTCAGTGCGTCGGCGTTCTTGATCAGCGTGTAGACATACCCAGACATGTCCGCTGTACAGTCGCTCATACCGCTGCATATGCTTTCGTAACTTTTTTTCTGCTCAGCTAGCGCCTTTGCAACGTCTTCAAGGGGAACTTGTTTGAAGTCTTTATTGCTGAGTATTTTTTTTCGCGCTTCAAGATATGCTTGCACTCGCGCGCGGGCTTCAATTGCCTCCTTGGAGTACAGCGATCCACTTTCGTAGGAGTAGCCCTGAAGCTTCGCCGCTTTTATCGCTTCCTTTTTCAGCTCAAGCCACTCAGTCCGCCGTTTGTGGAAATCTACAAACTCTTTGCGAATACTTTGCTGGGTAGCTATGTCCGCATTCAAACGGTCAATGCGCGATTGTGCAGTGTCTTCCTGCGGAGGTTGCGCAGGTGCGGCTACCGGCTTGTTTCGATTGGCTTCGTTTTGTCTCTTCTTAGCGGTTGCGGGATCGATTTCGATCTCATCTCCCATCGCCTCGAACTCTTCCATGCGCGTGCGCTGAGCGCCCGTGAGGAAATTGCTCAACTTTGGTTCGAGGAAGTATTGAAGTAGACCTGACTCCTGCAGCCCGTTGAGGCGTGCATCACGCGCCTTGTTCGGTGCGATCATTTTCTCCAGCGCGAACATCGACTCTTTGATGGCGGACTTTGCCCGCTCAGGGAGTAGCCAGAACTCTTGTTCCTCTGTCGCATAAATGGCGCTCGCAAAAGTCTTGGAGCAGGGTGGGGCGTGAGGCTTGAAGGTCTTCGAGGAGCCATCTGGAGTTTCCTTGACCGGATCCAGCTCAACCAAGTCTTCCGCAGAGCACTGCGTTGCAGCATTCGGAGCCGTCTCGGCAGGCGCTTTAGGCGCAGCGGGTGTCGAAGCAGCGGGTGAAGCTGAGGCGGATTGCGCGCTTTTAGGGACGCTCAGGTTCCATCCGACCTTGACGTTGTTCGGATCGGTGATGAAGGGGTTGAGTTGGCGAAGTTGCGCCACGTTGCTGTTGTAGCGCGAGGCAATCTGGCTCAGGGTTTCGCCGGGCATGACAGCGTGATTCGTGATTTCCATGGTGATTCCGTTCTGTTGTCGCGTCGCCGTTAACGTTGGGCGACGGCGGCTGATTCCAGGAGCCGATCTACTTTGATAAACGACTCGTCCTTTGATTGCAGGATCGCCATGATCTCCGGCTGCGCTTCAAATAGCGGGCCGTTCACGGCATGACCAAGCTTGAGCAGGTGATCACCTTCATAGATGTTGCTCATGAGCAGGAGGTCGAGGTTGTCGGCGATATCGTTCAGACGATCATCATTCGGCTCTTCAAAAGCTACGTATTCCTCATCAACCCAATACACCCAGCCGAGACGCGCTTGAACTTGCGCGGCTGCCTCCGGAAGGTTGAATGGTGCTTTGTCACCAGGCCATGTCGATTCTTTGTTGGCTATCCAGGCTAACCATGGACCACGCTGCTCGCCGAAGTTCTTTGGCGCCGGGGAGTAAACGGCGCTCCAGCAACCCAGTAACTGATCAAAGGTTTTATCGGCGGTGTAGGCCAATGCTGCCCACAGGCTCGGTTTGTGGAAGCTCAACAAACTCTGCCCTCCAGAACCGTCGTTGACTCTGAGGAGCCAGCGTGCGTGAGCCAGGGCTTTTTCCGGATCGGGTGTTGAGATCGCAATTCCCGAAAAGTGTTCCTCACAAAGTTTTGTCGCTTCAGCGGCCAGTTTGCTACCTCTGGGGGCGAGCAACCACAACGGCCCCTCAGGAATCTCTGCGAAGTCAGTACCGAAGAACAGCCCTTGGGAAACAACGGGTTCACCGACTCGATAGAGCCGACTCAAGGCTTGCGGCTGCAGGCCCTGATCGATGATGAAGCACAGCGATTCGCTGGCAGCGGGCAGATCCGCGAAGTTGTAGCGAGGCTCTGCCAGCAGAGCGCTCAGCGCTTTTACATGCATGTGCAATCCTTACGGCTGCAAGCGCCGTTACTCTGTTTGCCGCACAACGGTGTGATGCCTGATTCATTGAGACGAGCGGGGAGCGGTGCTTTGCCCGCCTTATCCGCATCCGCCACCTTCATCGGCCCCGGCAGCAACGGCGCGGCCGGCGTACCTACACCCGGTGCACCGCCGGTATTGACCTTCACCTCGGCGCCGCTGATGGTCACGCCACCGGCGTCGACCTTGACGAAGCTGCCGCCCGCTTTGGCGGTCAGCTCCATTGCGCCTTCGACGACGACTTTCTGGCCGGCGTAGTAATGGATTTCGCTGCCGGCTTCGACGAATTGCGCTGTGCCTACCTTGAGGTGCTGGGTGACTGCGACGGTCAGGTGATCATCTGCGCGCATCTCACTGACACGATTCAAATGAGTGATGCGGTGCTCTTCGACTTTGAATTCGCTGTAGGTGTTGGCCTCAACCGTGTCATGCCGCTCATTGCCCACGCGGATTTTCTGGTCGTGCTCGATGTTCTCGTCCCAATCGCGCTGGGCGTGGATGTAGATCTGCTCGGCGCCCTTTTTGTCTTCAATCCGAAATTCGTTGTAGCCCTTGCCGCCCGGGGAGCTGAGGGTTTTGAAGGTGCTGCGGGTCTTGTTTGCCGGCAGGTCGTAGGGGACGACGTTTTCCTTGTGGTACAGGCAGCCGGTGACGAGTGGCTGGTCGGGGTCGCCTTCGAGGAAGGTGACGAGGACTTCCATGCCGATGCGCGGGATGGCGATGCCGCCGTAGGCGGCGCCGGCCCAGCCGCTGGCGACGCGTAGCCAGCAGGTGGTTTTGTCGTCGGACTGGCCGTCGCGGTCCCAGTGGAACTGGACCTTGATGCGGCCGTACTGGTCGCAGTGGATTTCTTCGCCGGCCGGACCGGTGACGACCGCGGTCTGGCTGCCGAGGACTTTCGGTTTCGGGTGTTCGAGGGCAGGGCGGTAGTGCGCGTCCCACGGGGTGGCGAGGAAGCTGTTGCGGTAGCCCTGGTGGAAATCGCTTTTGTTGTCGGTGACGTCGCTGGTGACGTTTTCACCGAGCACTTGCGGTTGTTTGCCTTCGTGGAAGACTTCCAGCAGCAGCCACAGGTCGTTCCATTCAGCGCGCGGGTGTTCGGCCAGGGTCAGGAAGTGGCCGCTGGTCAGGGTCGGTTCGTCACCTTTGCCTTCGGCGAGTTTGTAGTCGCTGCGATGACGTTCAAGGGCGCGGGTCGAGAGGAATTTGCCGCGCTCGCGGGTGGTGAAGCGGCCGGGGTAATCGTAGTCCTCAAGATCCGGGGCGAACTCGGATTTGACCGCGCCTTCGGGCAGGATCTTCGGTTTTTCGAAGTCGTAGTCACGGCGGCTGACGCGGGTGGTGCGGGTTTCCAGGCGCAGGTTGAAGCGTTTGATCACCGGTTTGTCGGCGCTCATGCCGGAGTCTTGCTGGTAGCTCACGGCCTTGAGTTTGCGGAACACTGTCTGATCGTCGCCGAACACCAGTTTGTGCCCGCTGCTGCTGTGCTGGAAGTGGAAGTGGATGCCTTCCTCTTCGCACAGGCGCTGGATGAAATGCAGATCGGACTCGTCGTACTGCACGCAGTAATCGCGTTGCGGGTACTCGGCGTTGAGCTGGAAGCTGTAGGCGTCGGCCAGAATGCCGCGATCTTCCAGCACTTGGGCGATGATCTTCGGCACCGTGAGGTTCTGGAAAATCTGCTGATCATGGTTGTGCCGCAAATAGGCCAGTTGCGGCACCAGGCTGATGCTGTAACGGGTCAGCGTCTTGCCGGAATCGCCTTGCTCGATGCGGTACACCAGGCCGTGGATCTTGCCTTCGCCGGTGGTGCCGAAGGTCAGGACGCCGGGCTTGTGCAGCAGCTCTTCAAGTTTGAGGTCGGGGCGGGCGCTGACCAGTTCGAGGTCGAAACGGAAAGGCTCGTTGAGGGCTTCGCGACCGGTGAAGCTGAGCACTTGCAGGTCGGCGGAGGCGCCTTCGAGCGTAAGGGTAATGTGGGTAGCGTTGGCGTCCAGCATGCCTTGAATTCCGTCCATTGAATAAGCAGGTGACGGATGATGGAGGATTAAACCGCCCCGTTCAAGGCGCAAATGCCGTAGGGATGGGGTCTGCGACGTATAGGGAAAACCCTTAGATCGGCTTTTTGGCCCAATGAAACCGGGGGCTTCGCAGTCCTGAGCCATTGGTCAGCAGGCGGTTTTAGCCAATCGCAGGCCAAAGAATCGCCGGTCAGTTTCAGACTAAAGTCGCCTTCAGCGCGTAAAAGCCATCTGCCATCATTGCGCCTCACCCCTGCGTGTCCACTTCTTCCCGGCTGTTTTTGACCCGGGACGGGAGCTATTTTTCTGGCTAACTGCGCCCCGGCGCAAACGCTGTACTGTTGGAGTTTTTCATGCGTCCCCCATTTCCCCTCATCACCCCGCGCCACTCGTTTGGCTTCGGCGCCGTTGTGCTGTGCGCCGGTTTTGCCGCGCAGGCTCAGGCCAGCGGTTTTCTCGAAGACACCACGGCGAAAATCGAATCGCGCACGGTGTATTTCAACCGCGATTTCCGTGATGGGCACACCTCCAACGAGCAGGGCGCTTCCAAGCGTGAAGAGTCGGCTCAAGGCTTTATTCTCAATCTGCAATCGGGTTACACCGAGGGCACGGTGGGCTTCGGTATCGATGCGCTGGGCATGCTCGGCTTCCAGCTCGATTCCAGCCCTGATCGCAGCAACAGCGGCTTGCTGCCGTCCAGCGGCGACAACCCGCGCGGCTCGAAGGGCCAGTACGCGAAAATGGGCCTGACCGCCAAGGTCAAGGTCTCGGACACGGTGTTGAAGTACGGCGCGCTGTTGCCGGATCTGCCGCTTCTCAAGTACAACGACGGTCGCTTGCTGCCGACCCTGTTCAACGGCGCCATGCTGACCTCCAAAGAGGTCAAGGATCTGACCTTCATGGCCGCGCGTCTGGACAAGTACACCGCGCGCGACTCCACCGACTCGCAAGACATCCGCGTGCACTGCAAGAACAAGCGCTACGCCTGCAACACCACCGCCGATCATTTCGACATGTACGGCTTCGACTACAAGATCAACGATCGCCTGACCGCGCAGTATCACTACGCCGAACTGGAAGACATCTACCGTCAGCACTTCATCGGTTTGCTCGGCAATCAGCCACTGGGCGATGGCGTGCTGAAGGCCGATCTGCGCGTGATCAAGAGTGCCGACAGCGGTGCTGAGCGTGCCGGTTCGATCGACAACCGCGCCTTGAGCGGCATGCTTTCCTATGGCATCAGCGGCCACACCTTCAGTGCCGGCTGGCAGCGCATGAACGGTGACAACTCGATGCCGTACCTCGATGGCAGCAACCCGTATCTGGTCAACTACGTGCAGGTCAACGACTTCGCCGCCGCGCAGGAGCGTTCCTGGCAACTGCGTTATGACTATGACTTCAAGGCCATCGGCATCAACGGCCTGAGCTTCCTGACCCGCTATGTGAACGGTGACCACATCAAGGTCCCGGGCAGCGATCAGGAAGGCAAAGAGTGGGAGCGCGACAGCGAGCTGAAGTACGTGATCCAGACGGGCACGTTCAAGGATGTGAGCCTGCGTCTGCGCAATGCGACGTACCGCACCAACTATGAAAAGTTTGCGCGGGATGTGGATGAGACCCGGTTGATTGTGAGTTACAACTTTTCGGTGTTGTAACCGATAGAGCGGTGGCGCCTGATCAATTGCTTTCGCGAGCAGGCTCGCTCCCACAGGGGATCAGCGCGGAGCACAAAATCTGTGTTCATGGCTGATCCAATGTGGGAGCGGGCTTGCTCGCGAAGGCGTCTTTGCAGGCACCACTACAACCAATGCCAGAACCGGCTCCAGAAGCCGCGATTCAGATCGTCCTTGCACCCGGCATACTGCCGCGCATACACATCGGAACGCGTCTGCACCTTGCGCGCAGTCGGCATCAGCCAGGCCTTGCTGGCGTAGGTCTTGTTGCGGAAACCGCCCCAGCCTTCGTGGTAGTTCAGGTATTGGTTGTAGGCGTCGTACTTGTAAACGCCGTTGATCGAAGTGGTCTTGTCCATGTACCAGCCGACGAAGTCGATGGCGTCGTCGAAGTCTTCGCGATCGGCGCCGTGTCGGCCGGTGCTTTTCTGGTAGTCGGACCAGACTTCATCCTTGGCCTGGGCGTAGCCCGACGCGGTGGTGACCCGGCCCCACGGGATCACCCACAGCAGGTATTTGCGCGGCGTCTTGGCGTCGTAGCGATAGCCGGACTCCTGATACATGATCGCGAAGGGCACCTGGATCGGTACGCCCCAGCGCTTTTGCGTGACTTGCGCGGCGTCGTACCAGTCGCTTTTTTCGCGGAAGATTGCGCAGATGTCTTCCGGCGAACGCGGCGGCGAGGTGCCGCAGCCGCTGAGTAATCCCGCCAGTATCAAAAGTCCCGCCGTCCGCCCCGAAATCAAACCGTCATCCCCATGCGCGCAAAAAGGGCGACAGTTTACGCGCTCACCTCAACTGCTGACGATAGGGCAAATCCGGACCGGTTTTGCTGCACGTAAGGGCGGCCGCCTGTACGGCAAACCTGAGCATCTTGTCGATCTGCTCGCGGCTGAGTGCTTGAACCCCTTCGACCGAGTCCAGTCCTTGCTCGGTCAACCAGGTGATCAGCGCCGCTTGAAAGGTATCGCCGGCGCCGACGGTATCGGCGATTTTCACTGAAACCGCTGGTACCGACCACGAACCGTGAGCGCGACTGAATACCGTTGCGCCTTCGCCGCCACGGGTCAGGAACACCAACTGGCAGCGATGCTGCAGCCAGCCTTCGATGACGCGCTGCGGATCCTGTTCCGGGTACAGCAGGCTCAGGTCTTCGTCGCTGACCTTGATCATGTCGGCCAGTTGCACCAGGGTCGCCACGCGCTCGCGCCACAGGTCGATGTTCGGCTCCGGGTTGAGGCGCACGTTGGGGTCGAGGGTGATCAACCGCTTGCCGCTTTCACGCTGCACCAGCGTCAGCAAGGTGTCGGCGATCGGCTGCACCACCAGCGAGAACGAGCCGATGTGCAAGCCGCGTACTTCGGTGCTCAACTGCGGCAAATGGGCGAGGCTCAACTGGCGATCGGCGCAGCCCTCGCCGCGAAAGCTGTAATGCGGCGAACCGTTGGCGCCGACCGCAACCATCGCCAGCGTGGTTGGCGCGGCGAAGTCGATCAAGTAGTCCGCACGCACGCCTTCATCCTGCAGCACCTGCTGCAAACGCCGGCCGAGATAGTCGGTAGACAGCCCGGCAAACAGCGCCGAATCCACGCCCAAACGGCGCAAGCCGACCGCGACGTTGAACGGCGAGCCGCCGGCAATCGCCTTGAAATTCACCTTCGAGGCCAGACCACTGGCATCGTCTTCGCTGAAGAAATCGAACAGAGCTTCGCCACACACCAAATACATAATTGTTTGCTCTTTATAGGGTTGCGACATGCTGTTGATAGCGTTCATAGGCCTGCTGGAACGCCGCGACATTGGCGGCAATCGGCAGGGTTTCACTGTGCAGATCGAGCTTCACGCAGCGCTGGCACAGATCGGCCAAAGTGTCCTCGTGGCCGTTCGACCATGATTTGCACCACGCCGCCTGAATCGCCGCGCCAAGGGCTGCGGCTTCGCTGTGTTCGGTGCAGATCACCGGGGTGTTCATGATGTCGGCGACGATCTGCCGCCACACCGCACTTTTCGAACCGCCGCCGATCAGGCAAATGCTGCGGCTTTGTAAACCATTGTGGCGTAACAGATCCAGTCCATAACGCAAACCGAAGGTGGTGCCCTCGACCACGGCGCGGCACAGGTTGGCCTGGGTCAGGTTGTTCAGGGTCAAGCCGTGCAGGCTGCCGGTGGCATGGGGCAGGGCGGGGACGCGTTCGCCGTTGAGGAACGGCAGCATGCTCACGCCTTCGGCACCGATCGGCGCCTGGGCCACGAGTTGATTGAACTGCTCCAGGTCGAGGTTGAACAGTTCGCGGATTGCGCCGGTGGCGTTGGTCAGGTTCATGGTGCAGATCAGCGGCAGCCAGCCACCGCTGGACGAACAGAACGTTGCGACCGAGGCATCCGCGCTGACCTTCGGCGCTGCGGCATAGGCGTACACCGTGCCGGAGGAGCCGAGGCTCATGGTGATCGCACCTGGCTGAATGTTGCCGGTGCCGATGGCGCCCATCATGTTGTCGCCACCGCCGCTGGAGACCTGTGCATTCGGGTTGAGTCCGAGCTGTTCGGCAATCGAAGGCAGCAGCGTACCGACCGCCTGATGCGCGTCGATCAGCTCCGGCAGCGCCGCTTGCAGGCGACCCGTTGCGTCGATGTCGCGCAGCAGTTGCAAGTCCCACTGGCGGCTGCGCACATTGAAATAGCCGGTGCCAGAGGCGTCGCCGTATTCGCTGCACGCGCGGCCGGTGAGCCAGTAATTCAGATAATCGTGGGGCAGCAGAATGCGCGCGATACGCGAGAACACCTCCGGGTGTTGTTCTTTGGTCCAGAGCAGTTTCGACACGGTGTAGCCCGGCGCGATGACCACGCCGAGGCGTTCCAGTGAGCCTTTTTCGCCGCCGAGGTGTTTGAGCAAGCGGTCGTTTTCATCAGTGGTTTCGGTGTCGCACCACAGCTTGGCCGGGCGCAGCACCTGGCCCTGATCGTCGAGCAGTACCAGGCCGTGTTGCTGACCGGAGACGCCGATGCCGAGAATCGCCTGACCGTCGATATCGGCGGCCAGCAAGGCGCGGCGGGTGGCGAGGGCGAAGGCGTCCAGCCACTGTTGAGTGTCCTGCTCGCGCCGGCCGTTGGCGCCGCTGATCATCGTGTGGGTAGCGGCGCCTTCGCCGAGCACCTGACCGCTGGCGGCATCAAGGATGATCGCCTTGGTGCCCTGGGTGCCGCAGTCGATGCCGAGGAAGAGTTGTCGGGTGGTCACAGTGAGGTCCTCAGGTGTCAGGTTTGCCAGGGTGAGGCCGCCATTCGCGAGCAAGCCCGCTCCCACATTTTGAAACGCGTTCCCCTGTGGGAGCGAGCCTGCTCGCGAAGGCGTCGGTGGTTTCACCGCTGAATTCAGGCCAAAACCCGCTCCAAAGTGCGCGTCACACCCACCTCACGCAAGCTGTTGCAGCACCACTCGAACGCCGCCACAAACTCCGCCGAACGCGGAATCGTCGTGCCGAAAATTTCCTCGACCGCCAGCAACCGTTGGGTAATCAGCGCATCATCCGCCACCAGCCCCTGACAAAATTCCGCCCGCGGATCAGGAATCGCATAGGTATCGCCGTTCTCGTCGACGCCCTTCAGATACAGCGCCCAGGCCGCCACCACCAGCGCCGCACGCCTGGTTTCCTGACCATCGGCAATCAAGCGGTTGATCGTCGGAATGGTGAACTTGGGAAACTTCGACGAGCCGTCTGAACACACCCGTTCCAGCTGATCGGCAATCGCCTGATTAGAGAAGCGCGCGACCAGCGTATTTTTGTAGTCGGTCAGATCGATGCCCGGTACCGGCGCCAGTTGTGGGGTGACGTCGAGGTCCATGTACGCACGCATGTAGCGCACGAACAGCGGGTCGTTCATGGTTTCGTGAACGAAGCGGTAGCCCTTCAGAAAACCCAGATACGTCAGCGCCAAGTGGCTGCCGTTGAGCAGTTTGATCTTCATTTCTTCGTAGGGCGAAACGTCATCGGTGAACTGCACGCCGACCTGTTCCCAGGCCGGGCGACCGTTGACGAATTTGTCTTCCAGCACCCATTGCACAAACGGCTCGCAGACCACCGGCCAGGCATCGTCCACCGCGTGTTTGTCGGCCAGTTGCAGGCGATGCGCGGTGCTGGTCATCGGCGTGATGCGATCAACCATGGCGTTGGGAAAACTGACGTTCTGCTCGATCCAGTCGCGCAGCCCCTGGTCGCGCAGGGTGGCGAAGGCCAGCAGTGCCTTGCGGGTCACTGCACCGTTATGCGGCAGGTTATCGCAGGACATGAGGGTGAACGCCGGCGTGCCCGCGCCACGACGTTTTTCCAGCGCGGCGCAGAGGAAACCGAACACGGTTTTCGGCGTTTGCGGATTTGTCAGATCGTGCTGAATCTGTGGCAGGTGCGCCATGAACTCGCCGTTGCTGTCGTCGATGCAGTAGCCGCCCTCGGTGATGGTCAGCGAGACGATGCGGATCTGCGGATCGGCGAGTTTGTCGATCAGCGCCTGCGCGCCGTCTTCGGCCAGGAGCATGTCGCGAATCGCGCCGATCACCCGCACCTCGGTGTCGTCGCTGTCACCGAGTTCGAACAGGGTGAACAGGTAGTCCTGTTCCTTCAGGTCGTCACGGGCGCGGCGGTCTTCAGCGCGCAGGCCGACGCCGCAGATCGCCCAGTCCAGTGCCTGACCGGTGTTCATCAGTGCATCGGTGTAGTACGCCTGATGCGCGCGGTGAAAGCCGCCGACGCCAATGTGTGCGATGCCCTGGCGGGTGTCGCTGAGGCTGTAGGCCGGCAGTTGCACCTCGGGGGCGAGGCGATGCAGGTTTTGTTTATTCAGTTTCATCGGGCAAGTCTCGAAATTCAGGCCGCCGCACGCAGCGGGCGGGTCAGCGCCACGCCATTGGCGTCGAACAGGTGGCAATGGCTGGCGTCCAGGTACAGGTTCAGTTGCTCGCCATAGCGGCTCGCCAGGTCACCGCGCACGCGCATGGTCAGGGCTTCGCCGGCGCTGGTGGTGACGTGGCAGAAGGTGTCGCTGCCCAGACGTTCACTGACGTCGGCGGTGACCTGCAGGGTGCAGTCGCCCGGTTGCGCCAGTTCCAGATGTTCCGGGCGAATGCCCAGGGTCACGGCGCTGCCGATGCTCAGGTTGGCGGCGTTGAACGGCAGGGTGATGCGCGTGCCGGCATCCAGCGAGACTTCGCAGGTCTGGCTGTCGACACGGGCGATTTTGCCCTTGAGGAAACCCATTTTCGGCGTGCCGAGAAAACCGGCGACGAACAGGTTGGCCGGGTTGTGATAGAGGTCCAGCGGCGAGCCGACCTGCTCGATCTTGCCGCCATTGAGCACCACGACCTTGTCGGCCATGGTCATCGCCTCGACCTGATCGTGGGTCACGTAGATCATCGTGGCTTGCAGGTCTTTGTGCAGACGCAGCAGTTCCAGTCGCATCTGCACGCGCAGCGCAGCGTCGAGGTTGGACAGCGGTTCGTCGAACAGGAAGATCTTCGGATTGCGCACGATGGCCCGGCCGATGGCGACCCGTTGCCGCTGGCCGCCAGACAGTTGTTTCGGCTTGCGCTCCAGCATCGGCCCGAGTTCGAGAATGCGCGCCGCTTCGCCGACCTTTTTCTCGACTTCGGCTTTCGGTACGCCGGCCAGGTCGAGGGCGAACGACATGTTTTTCTTCACGGTCATGTGCGGGTACAGCGCGTAGGTCTGGAACACCATCGCCAGATCGCGTTTGGCCGGACTGACTTCGGTGATGTCGCGGCCATCGAGTTCGATGGTGCCACCACTGACTTCTTCCAGCCCGGCGATCAGCCGCAGCAGGGTCGATTTGCCGCAGCCGGACGGGCCGACGAAGACCACGAATTCCTTGTCGTTCACCTCAAGGTCGATGCCCTTGATGATGGAGAAACCTTCGAAGCCTTTTTGCAGATTCTTGATTTTCAGGTTGGCCATGGTGATGGGCCTCCGCTTAAGTTAATTCAATTGCGCCGGGCAAGCTTTTATGTGGGAGCGAGCCTGCTCGCGAAAGCGGTGTGTCATTCACCATTAATGCTGACTGACACGGCCCCTTCGCGAGCAGGCTCGCTCCCACAGGGGATTGGGTACGGTTGGAGAACTTCATTTCACGGCACCGAACGACAGGCCGCGCACCAGTTGTTTCTGGCTGATCCAGCCGAAGATCAGGATCGGCGCGCAGGCCAGGGTCGAGACCGCCGACAACTTGGCCCAGAACAAGCCTTCGGGGCTTGAATACGAGGCGATCAGCGCGGTCAGTGGCGCGGCTTTCGACGAGGTCAGGTTCAGCGACCAGAAGGCCTCGTTCCAGCACAGAATCAGCGACAGCAGCACGGTCGAAGCGAGCCCACCCTTGGCAATCGGCAGCAGCACGCGGACCATTTCCTGCCACAGCGTGGCGCCGTCCAGACGCGCGGCCTCGAGGATGTCCTTGGGGATGTCCTTGAAGTAGGTGTAAATCATCCAGACCACGATCGGCAGGTTGATCAGGGTGTAGATCACGATCAGTGCGATGCGTGTATCGAGCAGGCCGAAACTCTTGGCCAGCAGGTAGATCGGCATCAGCACGCCTACCGGCGGCAGCATCTTGGTCGAGAGCATCCACAGCAGCGTGCCCTTGGTGCGCTGGGTTTCGTAGAACGCCATCGAGTAGGCGGCGGGCACCGCGATCAGCAGGCACAGCGCCGTGGCACTGAAGGAAATCACCACCGAGTTCCAGGCGAAACTGAAGTAGTCGCTGCGCTCGTTGATGTGCAGGTAGTTCTCCAGCGTTGGCGTGAAGATGAACTGCGGCGGCGTGGCAAAGGCGTCGATTTCGGTCTTGAAACTGGTCATCACCATCCAGAAGATCGGAAAGAAAATGATGATCGCGATGGCCCAGGCCAGGGTGCCGAGCAGCAGGCTTTGCAGCCGGCGGGATTGTTGAAGAGTCATGGCAGGCCTCAGGCTTTGTCAGTCAGGTTTTTGCCGATCATCCGCACCAGAATGATCGCGGCGATGTTGGCGATGACCACGGCAATCAAGCCGCCCGCCGAGGCCATGCCGACGTCGAACTGCACCAGCGCCTGGTTGTAGATCAGGTAGGCGAGGTTGGTTGAGGCGTAACCGGGGCCACCGTTGGTGGTGGTGAAAATCTCGGCGAACACCGACAGCAGGAAGATCGTTTCGATCATCACCACCACCGCAATCGGCCGCGCCAGGTGCGGCAGGGTCAGGTGCCAGAAGATCGCAACAGGGCCGGCGCCATCGAGGCGTGCAGCTTCTTTCTGTTCCTGGTCGAGGGACTGCATGGCGGTCATCAGGATCAGGATCGCGAACGGCAGCCATTGCCACGAAACAATGATGATGATCGACAGCAGCGGGTAGTGCGCCAGCCAGTCCACCGGCTCGGCGCCGAACAGCCGCCAGACGTAGGCGAGGATTCCCGACACCGGATGGAAAATCAGGTTCTTCCAGATCAGCGCACCGACGGTGGGCATGATGAAGAACGGCGAAATCAGCATCACCCGCACGATGCCGCGGCCGAGAAATTCGCTGGCCTCAAGCAACGCGCTGATCAACACCCCGAACACCACGCTGATCAACAGCACGCTGCCCACCAGCAACAGGGTATTGGTGGCGCCGGGCAGGAAACCGGAGTCGGTCAGGAAGTAGGTGAAGTTCTCCAGCCCGACGAATTCGTTCACCCCCGGATCGAGCAAGTTGTAGCGAATCATCGAGAAGTAAATGGTCATGCCCAGCGGCACGATCATCCACAGCAGCAACAGGGCCACCGACGGGCTGACCAGAAACCAGCCGGGATTGCGTACGCGGACTTTGCGCTGGGGTTGCGACAGGTCGAGGTGGGCTTTGGCAGTTGAAGTATTCATGGTGATCACAACCGAGTCATACAGACCTATGGAGATCCCCTGTGGGAGCGGGCTTGCTCGCGAAGGCGCCGTGTCAGTCAATACACATGACACTGACCCACCGCTTTCGCGAGCAAGCCCGCTCCCACAGGAGGCAGGAGCAAGTCGTTCAATGGTTACTTGGGATAACCGGCGCGCTTCATCTCGCGTTCGGTGGTTTGCTGCGCGGCGGCCAGGGCTTGATCCACTGTGGTCTGGCCGATCAGCGCCGCCGAGAACAGTTTGCCGACCTGGGTGCCCACACCCTGGAACTCAGGAATGGTGACCAGTTGAATACCGATGTAGGGCACCGGTTTCAACGTCGGTTTGCTCGGATCCGCCGCTTTCAGCGACTCCAGCGTGACCTTGGCGAACGGTGCGGCGCTCATGTAAGCGTCGCTGTAAGTCGAAGCGCGGGTGCCCGGTGGCACGTTGGCGATGCCATCGGTCTTGGCCACCAGTTCACCGTACTCCTTGGAGGTGGCCCAGGCGCTGAACGCCTTGGCGGCGTCCTTGGCTTTGGAGCTGGTCGGAATTGCCAGCGCCCACGAATACAGCCATGCCGAACCCTTATCGGTAACCTGATGCGGCGCGAAAGTGAAGCCGACGTGATCGGCGACCTTGCTCTGGGTCTTGTCGGTGACGAACGAGCCAGCAACGGAAGCGTCCACCCAGATTGCGCACTTGCCGCTGTTGAACAGCGCCAGGTTCTCGTTGAACCCGTTACTGGAGGCGCCCGGCGGGCCGGATTTCTTCATGGTGTCGACGTAGAAGTTCAGAGCGTTTTTCCACTCCGGGCCGGTGAATTCCGGCTGCCATTTTTCATCGAACCAGCGCGCGCCATAAGCATTGGCGACAGTGGTGATCAGCGCCATGTTCTCGCCCCAGCCGGCCTTGCCGCGCAGGCAGATGCCGTACTGCTCTTTATCCTTGTTGGTGAGTTTTTCGGCGAAGCCGGCGATCTGTTCCCAGGTCGGGCGCTCGGGCATGGTCAGCCCGGCATCCTTGAACAGGTCGGTGCGGTAATAGGTGATCGAGCTTTCGGCGTAGAACGGCAGTGCGTAAAGCGAACCCTTGACCGACAGGCCTTCACGTACCGACGGGAACACGTCGTCGAGGGCATAAGTGGCCGGCAGATCCTTCATCGGTTCGAGCCAGCCCTTGGCACCCCAGAGTGCCGCTTCGTACATGCCGATGGTCAACACATCGAACTGGCCACCCTGGGTGGCGATGTCGGTGGTCAGGCGTTGGCGCAGGACGTTTTCTTCCAGCACCACCCAATTGAGCTTGATCTCCGGATGCTCGGCCTCGAAGGTTTTCGAGAGCTTTTGCATGCGGATCATGTCGCTGTTGTTGACGGTGGCGATGGTCAGGGTCTGGGCGCCAAGGCTGACGCTGCTGAGGGTCATGCAGGTGAGGGCAAGCAGAGCTTTTGCAGTGGGTTGCATCGTGCACTCCTTTTCTGCGTCCGTTGGGAGGCAGAAGGACAGTTATTGTTTTTGTGTCTTCCTGTGCAGGAAGAATGTGCACTGATTACAGCCCTCAATCGACGGGCTGACAAATCATCCGTCGCACTCGAATCAATACTTTTTTGCACTGGGGTTTACTGCGGTAAATGCAGGGAAGGGGTTTTCAGCGGGGAGGGGCTATTGAATCAGTACAGGTTTCATCGCGTCGGATGCTTTTGTGGGAGCGGGCTTGCTCGCGAAAGCGCTGTGTCAGTTTGCCGATCAGTTGACTGATACAGCGCTTTCGCGAGCAGGCTCACTCCTGCAGGGGGCGGTGGTATCAGCCGAGGTTTTGTTCAGTCAGGCGCTGCACAGCGAGGCGTCGATAGTGTGACGGCGTCATGCCCTTGAGTTGCTGGAAGCGCCGATTGAAGTTGGAAATGTTGTTGAACCCCGACTCGAAGCACACGTCGGTCACCGGTTTGTCGCCATCGGCCAGCAGCTCGCAGGACTTGCTGATGCGCAGGCGATTGACGAATTCGATGAAGTTGCGCCCGGTGGCCTGTTTGAACACGCGACTGAAATAAGTCGGCTTCATCCCCAGATGCTCGGCGACTTCTTCCAGGGTCAGCTCGCGCGCGTAGTGGCTGAAAATGTAATCCACCGCGCGGTTGGTGCGGTCGATATTGTGCTCGTCGGCCAGTTGCGTGTTGGTGGCACCGGACAGCAATTGATAGTCGTCAGTGGCTGCCAGCAGCTCCATCAGGATGAAAAAGTACCCGAGACGGGTAATGCCGCGTGTATCGGCAATCTGCTGCATCAGGGTCATGGCCTGGCGGATCGTGTCCTTGTCTCGAAACTCGATACCGTACTGCGCGCGTTCCAGCAGGGGGGTCAGGGTTTTGAGTTCGGCAAACACCAGATGCCCGCCTTCGAACAACTCGTCGGTGAAGTTCACCAGCATGTCGCGCTTTTCCACCACCTCGTCTTCGGCCACCTGGCTGATCCAGTTGTGCGGCAGATTGGGCCCGGTGAGGAACAGTGTTTGCGGGTAGAAGTTGCCGATGTAGTCGCCAATGAACACTTTGCCGGAGCTGGCGACGATCAGGTGCAGTTCGTATTCCTTGTGGAAATGCCAGCGCACCAGCGGACAGGGAAAACCGTGCTGGCGGTAGATGATGGACAGGCCGTTATGGTCGTCCATCAACTCGTAGGAGGGATCAGTGATTCGGGTGGCCCGGGTCATGTCCGATGCATTCTGTTGTCATGTTGACGTCCATCATGCACGCACGCTACGGCCAGTGCCAGCGTCTCAGCCCCGGGCCTTCCTGAGACCTTTGGCGTGGTTGATCTGCTGGCAATACTCGATCAGTGGCGTGCCACCGATGAAGTCGGCATTGATGATGCTGCACTTGGGCGCCCATCCCGAGTCCGGGCCAAACCATTGATTGAGTTCGTTGGTAATTCGTTTGACGCCGGCCAGTTCGCCGTAACTGGTGGCGGACAATGACCACAAGGTGCCGGATCGCGGCGGGTTGGCCAGAGTTTTCGTGATGTGTTGCTTGAGTTGCTCGGGAGAGGTGATGTCACTGCCGCTCCATTCATGACGGATATTCGGCCAGTACAGCGGCGAATTGAAGTCGGGATGCCATTCACTGGCCAACACCACTCGTTGCCGTGAATCGACTTGTTTAAGTTGCCCCAGCGTCAAGTGGCTGTTGCTCCGGGGAATCAGTCGCGGCGCCAGATGATTCATGATGACTTGATGGAAACCCTGATAATCAAAAGGCTTGTTGTCGACCCCCTTGAGTTCATGAATGTCGAGGACGACGAATTCGCTCGGGTGCTCATCGAGGAACACTTCCAGGCTCTTGATCAGTTCACTCAGGGAGCGCCCACGGAACAGTTTCAGGCCGTGAAAAGTATGAAACTTCTTGATGCCCAGCCAGTGTTCGTCCGAATGCAGGCGCAAGTCGAAGGCGCGCACACCTTCACTCAGTTGCTGAATGAACGGGCCATCCTGGCAGACGAACCAGTTTTTTGCGGGTTGGAGATAGGCCGGATACGAGAAGTCGTAATCCAGCCCGGCGTTATGTGCGCCAGGCCAGAGAACTTCGCCGAGGGTCAAGGCGTCGATGGCGGACGCAGTCGTCATCCAGTTTTTGTACGGGTAATTATTCATGGTGCATTCCGTTGCAGACAAAGTTGAGAGTTTACGACCCGAAAGATAGTTGCTTCAGTTCGAAAAACATTCTTTGGCTTGCTCGGAGAAAGTACAAGTCAACACTCTTTTCAAAGTGTTGAGGTACTTTGTTCAATGCTGAAAAATTAACTGTTGTGGTTTTTTGCTTCGATCCATTGCGCCATGTATTGGGTGCTTTTGTGCAAGTGGTGACGCAACATGCTGCCGGTGAAGTTAGCGCGGCGCAGGGCCGGCAAGTTGTCGCGGCATTCTTGCAGACGTTCAATCAATGCCGGACCGTGGATGGCGTGCCGATAGCGCTCGTGCAACAACGTGACGCCGGCCTGTTGCGCGTCGGTCCAGCGCAACTTGTCTTCATGCAGTCTGACCGCCGCATCGGCCAGCGCCTGGGCCGACAGCGCCACCTCACCGGGCCACGGCAGCGCACCGCTCATGCCCTCAGCGCCGATGGGGGTGGTGACGTTCGGCGTGCCACAGAGCATGGCATCGACGATTTTGCCCTTGATCCCTGCACCGAAACGCAAGGGGGCCAGGCAAACCCGGGCTTGCGACATCACTTGCAGCGCATCTTCGGCCCAGTTCATCACATGAAAACCCTGCGCCGCATTGTGCAGTGCAGTGGCCTTGGGCGGGGTGTAGGCACCGTAGATATGCAACTGCGCACCGGGCAATTGCTGGCGAATCAGCGGCCAGACTGCGTTCTTCATCCACAGCACGGCGTCCCAGTTCGGCGCGTGACGGAAATTGCCGATACTCAGAAAGTGCGCACGATCCTCGAAGGGCACGAACGCGCCGCTCGGTGGTTCGAGCATCAACGGGCACCAGTGCAACAGGTCCCGGGGCACCTGGAACTGTTCGATCAGCAACTGGATTTCCACTTCGGAAATCATCAGGTTGAGGTCACAGCGATACAGCGCGGCGATTTCCCGTTTGGCCAGGTCGGTGTCGGCCATCAACTCGAACTCTTCACCCAGCGCCGGGGCGAACAGTGCGCTGAAATCCTGATTATCCGGGTCGTCCTTCAAGCGCTCCTTGAGCCGCTGGTGACGGGCGTGTCGCAGACTTTGCAGGTCAGAAGTCTCCAGCACCCGCAGGGCGTTCGGGCAATGTTTCTCGACGCGCCAGCCGAACTGCTCTTCCATCATGAACTGGTCGAACAGGACGATATCCGGGGCCAGTTCACTGACGAAAGCATCAAAACTGCTGTTATTGAGTTCGATCGGTACTTCCCGAATCCCCAGCCCAGTCAGGTCAGCCTTGTGCTCGCCGGGCCCCGCCGGGCTGCTGAAGGTGATGTCCCAGCCTTGTTGCAGGAAGGTTTCGAGGATCTGCATCACATGCCCGCTGGCCGCCGAAGAGCGGGGTTCGGGCCAGACGTAGCCGATGACCAGAACTTTGGTGGCAGGCGATGCAGTCATTGACAGGTGTTCCTTACAGACAGGCGGACAAAAACGGGGCGCAATTAGACCACATCTGATGCCGGCCTTTACAGACAGAAAGTTTTCCGACTTGAGGCGTTGGCGGAGTTACCTGACCGCAAGAGCCTGTTTCTGAAAGTTTGAATGTTGTCGGGATGTTGGCAAAAGTTGCTAACGGAACTTCATTTAATATTTCTTTCTTATATCGGTATGTTGCCTGCGGCTCGATAAATTCAAGTCAGTATTGATTGCTGGCCTCATACCGGAAAGTTAAATGATGAAAATGGATGCAGATGTGTTTGATCTTGGTCAAGCCGCAAGCGAGAACTGCGGGTTATTGGCTCTGCTCGATCCCTGGGGCACGCAGAGCAACTTGAACGAACCTCGCGTAGAGGCGCTGACGCAGGTACCTGACGGAGAAGATCCGGCCGATTTCATTGATTCGGTGAATATCAAGGAACTCGGCGACAAGATTGCCAGTCATTGTGCCGCCCTGACCGATCCTGCCAGTTTTCACCCGGCTTATTTCATCCGCACCCGCATCGAAGACACGGCGCATGCGTGGGTCACTGCACCCAAGGAACTGGCACAGATCACCTATGACGCGACGATTGCAGTCAAGTATCTGGAACATGACCCGGTCAATCGCAGCGATTCGCTGAAACCCGAAAAAGCACCGGCCAAATGGCGCCAGAAAAACTTCACCCTGGCCGAGATTTGCACCGATCATCATTTGGTGGTGCTGAAGGAACATGGTTACAAGGAGATCCTCTGGCCTGAGTTTTATCCCAAGGCGTTGATCGAGGCCTTTTCTGAGGCCAACTACCAGGACGATTTCAAACAGTACGTGAAGGACCATCTCTTGCCCGCCGGCGCCCGTGTGTTTGGCTACTATTTAAAGAGAACGGAACTGATCAAACTGGTGGTCGAATTCATCAAGGACGAGAAGCGCGCGCTCGACGACCGTCATATCGCTTTCGCGTTTCTCAGAGGGACTCTGCCAGCGCGCACGTTGCTGCTGCACAGTGACCCGAACCTGCTGGTGGATAACGCGGTGTTTATTGGTCCCGACAACCTGTCCAACGGCATTCTGTTCTTTCTGGGTGAAGACCGGCAGGCCATCGTCTTTCCGTCCGGACATGACGCGCGCGGGAAGTTTCTCGAAAACAATGCGCAACTGCAGACGTTGTTGCTCAAGCGCGTTCCGCTTCGGGCACAGCAGCAGGCCCATGTCAGGGACTTCAAATACCGCGGCATGGAAATGCCGCTGTTCGCGACTCGGCCGCACTATCGGGAGCTGGTGTTCCGCACGAGCAATGACATCGGGCGCAGCCTGTATGAGCTGCAGGTCGAGCGCGCACTGGCGGATATCGACACCCTGGTGTCGACCTCGGAGGAGCGCATAACCGACCTGGCGCTCGAGGCCGCAGGGCATGTCCTGCAATGTCTGGCGCTGGCGGCTTCGATGCCCTGGGGCGGCAGCGGTGTGCTGGCCTCGACCTCGGTGAAGGTTCTGGTATCGATGCTGGTGGGCCTCGGTGCGGCGGCGACCGATCTGATCCGTGCGGAAATTGCCGACGACCCGGCCGAAACCGACCGCTTGCGCATCACTGCCGCGATAGGCGTACTGGCCGAGCTCGCGGGCCCGATCGGTGAGCGGCTGATCGGCAAAGCGTTGTCGGCCGCCGCGAAAAAACGCTTGAGCCAGCGCATTCTCAATACCCTGACCCAGGCGAACAGACCCTCACTGTTACGTCGACCGGGCGCAAGTCTGTCGCATCATTTGGCGAGTACGACTGGCAAGGAGATACCGGATCGGGCCAAAGGCGCGGTGGTTGCCGGTCAACTGCAAGAGCTGGCCGGCGGGCCGAGTGTTGCGCAAATGATCGCCGATCAAACCCAGCTCGTGCACCACGCCGGGCCGCAGAAGGGCTTTGTGTATCAAGGCTTCACCTTTCGCGGCGACACCCGTGATCCGTCGATTGTCTTCAAGGAGGGGTTCCGCCAGCGCACGCCCATCACTGACCTCAACCAGGTCAACGGTTTCAAGGGCGGCTACGGCGGCGCGCACGATGCGTTGGCACCGGACGGCGCAGGCATTTCAACGTCGGCATTTTACAAGAAGGATGGTGCTGGAGCCTTTGTCTACGGCGGCGACAAGGGCGGCCACACATATTTCATCGATGCCCGGCAACTGGAGGGGTTTCATTTGTACGCCAACACCGAGCTGGCATTTCGGCCGAACACCGGGCTCAAGATGCTGCCTCCGCTGGAAATCAACTACGCCGTCGATATCTCGCCAAGGTTGATCCTCGGGGCATACGACAGTGCGGGTAAATTCATCCCCAATCCGCAGGCGCTGCGACTGGCGATCCAGGCGAGTCAGGACGGTGTCGGTCACGGATTCGGCCGGGATGTTGCGAAAAAGGCCGGTAGCGGTGCGGATCCATTGATTCCAACGGATGGCGAGACCTACGGCAACGAGCTAAGGCTCGAAGCCGAATATGGAGGGGCTAAATTCAGCATAGGGTGACTTTAGCCCGCTTCACGGTTACTTCCGAGAGAGAATGCCCTTGACCTTGTCACGCAACTGATCGATCGAGAACGGTTTGCCGATGACGTGCATGCCGGCGGGGACGTCGATGTTTTCGGCGTAACCGCTGGCGAACAACACGGGCAGGGTGGGGCGCAATTTGCGGGCCTCGGTGGCCAGCTCACGTCCATCCATACCTGGCAGGCCGAAGTCGGTCATCATCAAGTCGATAGGCTTGCTTTCATCCCGGAGAATCACCAGCGCCGGCTCGGCGTCATCAGCCTCCAATACGCTGAACTCCAGCTCCTCCAGCACGTCGACGATGAGCATGCGCACGATGTTGTCGTCTTCTACTACAAGGATGGTGGACGCTGGGGTGGACATAGTGGTGCTCTCAAGAAAGGAAATCGGGACGGCGACCGGTCGAAAATGCCGGGCTCTTGCATGAGTAAGTGGCGCATGGCCACAAGTTCCCGATTCGATGGAAAAAAGATTAGCTGCAATCCGCGGCGCAAGGATAACGGTTGGTTGCTCGGGAAGCGCAGCAAAATGTAGGAAATTGCTGCCAAAGCAGTCAGAAACATGGATCCATGCGGCCGTTTTCGGGCAAACTCCCGGGTTTCGACAGTTCGACAAGGCCGCCCCATGTCCACTCCGTCTTCGATTGATGAAACACGGTTTCGCAAACTCCTGACGCGCAACATCGGCTTGCCGCTGGGCGTTGGCGCGCTCAGCGCCGTGTTCTTTGTGTCTCTGATTACTTATCTGCTGTCGGTGATCCAATGGGTGGAACACACCGACCGGGTGATCAATAACGCCAACGAAGCGGTGAAACTCACCGTTGATCTGGAAACCGGCATGCGCGGTTTCCTGCTCAGCGGCGACGAACACTTCCTCGACCCGTATGAAACCGCCAAGCCGCGGATCAACGTCGCGCTCAATACCCTGCTGGAACTGACCGCCGACAACCCGGTGCAGACCGATCGTCTGCGGCGTCTGCAGGCATTGCAGATCGAGTGGGCCAACTACGCGCAATCGATGATCGATCTGCAGCGCTCCAGCGGTGATTACCGGGGCGCGGTCAAGGCCGGACGCGGCAAGCGCCTGACCGACGAGATCCGCAAGCAATTCGAAGATGTGATCGATATGGAGCAGCAGTTGCGCACCACGCGCAACGAAGACGTGCGCCGCACCACGATCTGGAGCATCACCCTGTACCTGCTGTTTATCGCCGTGATCAGCGGCTTGCTGGCCTATGTCGGTCGCCGCGATCTGATTCGCCTGTCTGACAGCTACAGCGCCAACCTCGCCGCGCAACAGGCCAGCGCCGAGCGTCTGGAGCGCCAGGCGTGGATGCGCAGCGGCCAGACCGAACTGGCAGAGCAGGTGCTGGGGCAACTGACGCTGAACCTGCTGGGGCGCAACATTCTGCAGTTCTGCGCGCAATATCTGGGCACCGCCGTGGCGGCGTTGTACGTGCGCGAAGAACACGGCGGCCTCAAGCGTGTGGCGTCCTACGGCTTCTCCCGCGAGCAGGAAGAGCTGGATCAGCAGATCTATAGTGGCGAAGGCATCGTTGGTCAGGTTGCCCAGCAGGGGCAACTGATTCGTCTGGACTCGGTGCCGGCCGACTACTTCAAAGTCAGCTCGGGCCTGGGTCAGGGGCTGCCACGCAGCGTGCTGGTGGTGCCGACGACTAATGATGACCAGGTCAACGGCGTGATCGAGTTGGGCTTTTTACGGCCACTCACCGAGCGCGATATCGAATTGCTGGAACTGATTTCCGGCAACATCGGCACTTCGATCGAAGCGGCGCGTTATCGTCAGCGCCTGCAGGAAGTGCTGGCCGAAACCCAGCAGCTCAACGAAGAGTTGCAGGTGCAGCAGGAAGAGCTGAAAACCGCCAACGAAGAACTCGAAGAGCAGTCGCGGATTCTCAAGGAGTCGCAGGCGCATCTGGAAACCCAGCAGGTCGAGCTGGAGCAGACCAACGAGCAATTGGCCGAACAGGCAAAGACCCTGGCCGAGCAACGCGATGCGATGGATCAGAAGAACACCGAACTCAATCATGCCCAGGTGCAGCTCGAAGAGCGCGCCGAAGAGCTGCAGCGCTCGAGCAAGTACAAGTCCGAATTCCTCGCCAACATGTCCCACGAACTGCGCACGCCGCTGAACAGTTCGCTGATCCTCGCCAAGTTGCTGGCCGAGAACCCGCAGGACAATCTGACGGCCGAACAGGTCAAGTTCGCTGAGTCGATCTATTCGGCGGGCAACGATCTGCTGAACCTGATCAACGACATTCTCGACATTTCCAAGGTCGAGGCCGGCAAGCTGGAAGTGATCCCGGAAAACACCAGTGTCGCGCGTCTGGCTGATGGCCTGCGCAGCGTGTTCGAACCGCTGGCAGCGGAGAAGCAACTGTCTTTCAGCGTCGAGTTGCAGGCGGATGCGCCGATCATGCTGTACACCGACCGCCAGCGTCTGGAACAGGTGATCAAAAACCTGCTGTCCAATGCCGTGAAGTTCACCGAACACGGCGCGGTCAGCCTGACCATCGCCAGTCAGCCGGACGAGCGCATTGCGTTCATCGTGCGCGATTCCGGGATCGGTATTGCCGCGGATCAGCAGGAAAGCATCTTCGAAGCATTCCGTCAGGCCGACGGCACGACCAACCGCAAGTACGGCGGCACCGGTCTGGGCCTGTCGATCTCGCGGGATCTGGCGGCGTTGCTTGGCGGTTCGATCAGCGTCAGCAGCGCGCCGGGGCAGGGCAGTGTGTTCACTCTGGTGTTGCCGCAGCAATACAGCGAGCCGGGTGACAGCCCTGCGGCCCCGTTGACCTTCACTGCGCCGGCGTCGATTCCGGTGCCGGTTGCACTGCCATCGGCAAGCGTGTCGCCCATGGCGCCGGTGCATATCCCGCGCTTTGCCGATGACCGTGGCAAGGCACCGTTCGCCACCCGCTGCATTCTGGTGGTGGAAGACGAGCCGAATTTTGCCCACATTCTCTACGACCTCGCCCACGAACTGGGTTACCAGTGCCTGGTGGCCCACGGTGCGGACGAAGGGTATGACCTGGCCCGCGAGTTCGTGCCGGACGCGATCCTGCTCGACATGCGCCTGCCGGACCACTCCGGGCTGACCGTGTTGCAGCGTCTGAAAGAACACGCCGAAACCCGGCACATCCCGGTGCACGTGATCTCGGTTGAAGACCGCGTTGAGGCCGCGATGCACATGGGCGCGATCGGTTATGCGGTCAAGCCGACCACCCGCGAAGAGCTCAAGGACGTGTTCGCCCGCCTCGAAGCCAAGCTGACCCAAAAGGTCAAGCGCGTGCTGCTGGTCGAAGATGACGATCTGCAACGCGAAAGCATTGCCCGCCTGATCGGCGACGATGACATCGAGATCACCGCCGTCGGTCTGGCGCAGGACGCGCTGGAGAAACTGCGCACGACGATCTACGACTACATGGTGATCGACCTGAAATTGCCGGACATGCTCGGCAACGATCTGCTCAAGCGCATGTCTACCGAGGACATCTGCTCGTTCCCGCCGGTGATTGTCTACACCGGACGCAACCTGACCCGCGATGAAGAAGCCGAGCTGCGCAAGTATTCGCGCTCGATCATCATCAAGGGCGCACGTTCGCCGGAACGTCTGCTTGATGAAGTGACACTCTTTCTGCACAAAGTCGAATCGCAGTTGTCCCATGAGCGGCAGAAGATGCTCAAGACTGCCCGCAGCCGCGACAAGGTTTTTGAGGGGCGCAAGGTGCTGCTGGTGGACGATGATGTGCGCAACATCTTCGCGCTGACCAGCGCGCTGGAGCATAAGGGCGCAGTCGTGGTGATCGGCCGAAATGGTCGTGAGGCGATTGATAAGTTGAATGAAGTCGAGGACATCGATCTGGTGCTGATGGACGTGATGATGCCGGAAATGGATGGTTTTGAAGCCACCATTGAAATCCGCAAGGACCCGCGCTGGCGCAAGCTGCCAATCATTGCGGTGACGGCCAAGGCCATGAAGGACGATCAGGAGCGCTGCCTGCAGGCGGGCGCGAACGATTACCTGGCCAAGCCCATTGACCTGGATCGCCTGTTCTCGTTGATTCGCGTGTGGTTACCGAAGATGGAACGCATTTAGTGGATAGCAATCACTCCGCGGAGCGCAACAGCGAAATCGAATTGCGGTTGTTGATCGAGGCTATCTACCTCAAGTACAGCTACGATTTTCGCGATTACTCCGGCGCTTCGATCAAGCGCCGGGTGCAGCACGCCTTGAACCAGTTCGAATGCGCAACCATTTCGGCCTTGCAGGAGAAAGTGCTGCACGATCCGACCGCGTTCATGCAGTTGCTGCAGTTGTTGACGATCCCGGTCAGCGAGATGTTTCGCGATCCATCGCACTTTCTGGCGATCCGCAAGGAAGTGGTGCCGCTGCTGCGCACCTATCCGTCGCTGAAGATCTGGATCGCCGGGTGCAGCACGGGTGAGGAGGTGTATTCGATGGCGATTCTGCTGCGCGAGGAAGGCCTGCTCGACCGCACGATCATCTACGCCACTGACATCAACCCGCGCTCGCTGGACAAGGCCAAGCAGGGGATTTTCTCCATGGAGAACGTCCGCGCCTACACCGCCAATTACCAGCAGGCCGGCGGCCAGCGCTCCTTTGCCGATTACTACACCGCTGCTTACGGCTACGCGATCTTCGACAAGAGCCTGTGCGAGAACGTGACCTTCGCCGACCACAGTCTCGCGACTGATAGCGTGTTCTCCGAAACGCAGCTGATTTCCTGCCGCAACGTACTGATTTACTTCAACAAGAAACTTCAGGACCGTGCCTTCGGTCTGTTTCACGAATCGCTGTGCCACCGTGGCTTTCTGGTGTTGGGCAGCAAGGAAACGTTGGATTTTTCCAACTACTCGAATCAGTTCGAACCGCTGGTCAAACAAGAACGGATCTACCGCAAATTATGAACGATGCCGTGGAGTTGCCTCGCGTCGAGGCCATCGTGGTCGGTGCTTCAGCCGGTGGGGTCGAGGCCCTGCTGACCCTGCTCGCGCCGCTGCGCCAGGGTTATGTGTTGCCGATCATTGTCGTGTTGCACCTGCCGGAGGAGCGTCGCAGCCAATTGGCCGAAGTATTCGCCCGGCGGCTGATGCTGCCGGTGGAGGAGGCGACGGACAAGCAGGATATCGTCCCCGGCACGGTTTACTTCGCTACACCCGGTTATCACCTGTCGGTCGAGCAGGATCGCAGTCTGTCGCTGAGCCTTGAAGACCGCGTGCACCATTCCCGACCGTCGATTGACTACCTGTTCGAATCCGCCGCCGACGCTTACGGCGAAACACTGGCCGCCGTGTTGCTGACCGGCGCCAATCACGATGGCGCTCGCGGCCTGGCGCAAGTCAAGCAGCGCGGCGGACTGACCATCGTTCAAGACCCAAAAGATGCACAGGTCGCCACCATGCCTCAGGCTGCACTGAAGCTTCAGCAGCCCGACCATGTCCTAACCATTCACGGCATCGGCCGTCTGCTTGTCGAGCTGGAACGAATCGCATGCTGAGTAATATCCAGGCCAAATTGCTGATCGTCGACGATCTGCCGGAAAACCTGCTGGCCCTCGAAGCGCTGATCAAGCGCGAGGACCGCACCGTCTACAAGGCGCTGTCGGCGGATGAAGCACTTTCGCTGCTGCTGCAACACGAGTTCGCCATGGCCATCCTCGACGTACAGATGCCGGGCATGAACGGCTTCGAACTCGCCGAATTGATGCGCGGCACCGAGAAAACCAAGAACATTCCGATCATTTTCGTCAGCGCCGCCGGCCGCGAATTGAACTACGCGTTCAAGGGCTATGAAAGTGGTGCGGTGGACTTCCTGCACAAGCCGCTGGATATCCACGCGGTGAAGAGCAAGGTCAACGTATTCGTCGACCTGTACCGCCAGAGCAAGGCCATGAAGCAACAGGTCGAAGCCCTTGAGCAGGCGCGCCGCGAGCAGGAAGCGCTGCTGCAGCAACTGCAGAGCACGCAACTGGAGCTGGAGCAGGCGGTGCGGATGCGCGATGACTTCATGTCAATCGTCGCCCACGAAGTGCGCACGCCGCTCAATGGCCTGATACTCGAGACCCAATTGCGCAAGATGCATCTGGCGCGGGACAACGCCGCTGCGTTCACCCTCGACAAAATGCACGCGATGGTCGATCGCGACGAGCGCCAGATCAAAAGCCTGATCCGGCTGATCGAAGACATGCTCGACGTTTCGCGCATCCGCACCGGCAAGCTGTCGATCCGGCCGAATCGTTTCGATTTGTCGCAACTGGTGGGCAACCTGCTGCAGAATTTCGCGCAGCAGATGGAGGCCGCCGAGACTGAAGTCAGCTTCACCGCGCCAGAACCGGTGGTGGGTTATTGGGACGAGTTCCGTATCGAACAGGTGGTGTCCAACCTGCTGACCAATGCCTTGCGCTACGGTGGCCGCAGTCCGATTCAGGTGCGCGTGTACCGGGAGGGCGACGAGGCGCGGATCGAGGTTCAGGACCATGGCATCGGTATCAGTGAAGAGAACCAGAAGCGTATTTTCCAACAGTTCGAACGGGTTTCCGCCAAGACGGTAGTGGCTGGTCTCGGGCTGGGTCTGTTCATTTCCGAGCAGATCGTCGCCGCCCATGGCGGCTCCATCGCCGTCGAGAGTCAAATCAACGAAGGCGCCCTGTTTCGCGTTTGTCTGCCAATCCAGGAAAACGGCATATCCGACGCAACCTCTGAGTGACCGCACGGTCGTATCAGCAGCTATTGACCGAACAAAGGCTTCCCATGAGCGTAGATGCACAAGATGTAGTACTCGTCGTCGAGGACGAACCGGTTATCTTGATGGTGCTGACAGATTATCTGTCGGGGCAGGGGTATCGCGTGTTGCAGGCCGAAAACGGCGAGCAGGCGTTCGAGATTCTCGCGAGCAAGCCGCATCTGGACATGTTGATCACCGACTTCCGCCTGCCGGGCGGTATTTCCGGCGTGCAGATCGCCGAGCCAGCGGTAAAACTGCGCCCGGATCTGAAAGTGATCTTCATCAGCGGCTACCCGCATGAAATCCGTGAGACCGGCAGCCCGATCACGCGCAAGGCGCCGATCCTGGAAAAACCGTTCGATCTGGATGTGCTGCAGGAAAAGATTCAGGAACTGCTGGCCTGATCTGAATACACCGAAACGCCCCTGTAGGAGCTGCCGCAGGTTGCGATCTCTTGATCCTGAAAACAAGATCAAAAGATCGCAGCCTGCGGCAGCTCCTACAGTCGTATTTGGGGGTCAGTTCTTGATCATCTCGCGAACCTTGGCGGTCAGCAGATCGAAGGTGAACGGTTTGGTGATCATCTGCATCCCCGAGTCGAGGAAGCCACCGCGCACGGCAGCGTGCTCGGCATAACCGGTGATGAACAACACCTTCAACCCGGGCCGGTACTGCCGGCCGATTTCCGCCAGTTGCCGACCATTCATGCCCGGCAGGCCGACGTCACTGATCAGCAGATCGATGCGCTGCGCCGAGTTGAGGATCGGCACGGCGCCGTCGGCATCGCCGGCTTCGACAAACGCATAACCCAATTCACTGAGCACCGCGCTGACCAGCACGCGCACCGCAGGGTCGTCTTCGACGATCAACACGGTTTCGCCATCCAGCGCCTCCGGGGCCTGCTGAACAGCGGACACCGGATGCTCCAGCTCTTCGCCGCGAAAGCGTGGCAGGTACAGTTTGACCGTGGTGCCCTGATCGATTTCGCTTTCAATCGTGACGTGACCACGGGACTGTTTGCTGAAGCCGTAAATCATCGACAGACCCAGCCCCGTACCCTGACCGATGGGCTTGGTGGTGAAAAACGGATCGAACGCGCGGTTGATCACGCTCTGCGGCATGCCGCTGCCGTTGTCGGTGACGCTGAGCATCACGTAATCGCCAGGCTCGAGATTCGGGTAGGCCTCGGTGAATTCCCGTTCAAGCACCTGGTTGCTGGTCTCGACCACCAGTTTTCCGCCTTCGGGCATCGCGTCGCGGGCGTTGAGCACCAGATTGAGCAGGGCGCTTTCCAGTTGATTGGGGTCGGCTTCGGCGATCCACAGCTGGTCGTTGAGGCGCATGTCCAGCTGAATGCTTTCGTTGAGGCTGCGTTGCAACAGCTCGCCCATCGACAGCACCAGTGTGTTCATCTGTACGGCTTTGGAGTCCAGCGATTGCCGGCGCGAGAACGCCAGCAAGCGGTGAGTCAGTCCGGCCGCGCGGTTGGCTGAAGTCACGCCAAGATCGATCAGGCTGTCGAGGTCTTCGGTGCGCCCGCGAGCCAGCCGTCGACGCAGCAGCTCGAGACTGCCGATGATCCCGGTGAGCATGTTGTTGAAGTCGTGGGCGATGCCGCCTGTGAGCTGGCCGACCGCTTCCATTTTCTGCGATTGGCGCAAGGCTTCTTCGTTGTGGCGAAGTTGCGCGGTGCGCTCCTCGACCTGTTGCTCAAGGGTTTCCAGGGTCGATTGCAGGCGCCGTTCGCTTTCACTCAAATCGATCAGGCGATCGCGGGCGTCGTACTGTCGTCGTCGTCCGCGCAGGGCGGTGGAGACTAGGCTGACCAGGGTCGCCGGATGGAACGGGCGCTCAAGGAACGTGACGTTGCCCAGCAGTTTGCTCAGGCGTGAGGAGGGGCCCGGTTCCGGGCCTCCGTGGTGGGTCAGCAGGATGATCGGCAGATCCGACCAGGCCGGTTGCTGTTCGAGAAAATTCAGCAGCGTTTCCAGTTCGGGGCCGTGCAGGGCTTCGGTGGCAATCAGCAGCAGTCCGGCGCCGGGTTCCAGTTGCGCACACAGTGCACCCAGATCTGGCGTGATGACCCCACCAAACCCTGCCTCATTGAGGATCATCAGCGCCACCTGGCTGTCACGACCCATGGGCGCCAGAATCAGCGCCCGTTCCGCCAGCGTTACGGTAACCGTCACAAGGTTTCTTCCCGCAACAGCGGATTGCTCGCGCCGAGGTAAGTCGGCACGCCGCGCAACACTCCCTGGAAGGCCTCCAGCGGTTCACCGATGGTCATGCCGTGCGTGGAAATACGGTATTCACGGATGGTCGATTCGTGGCTGCCGGTACGTTTCTTGATGATCGAAATCGCCCGGCGGACCTTGCCGATGGCTTCGAAGTAGCGGAGCAGGATCACCGTGTCGGCCAGGTAAGTGATGTCCACCGGTGCCTGCATGTCGCCGACCAGACCGTGCTGGGCCACGGTCATGAAAGTCGCCGCGCCTTTGCGGTTGAGGTACAGCAGCAACTCGTGCATGTGCAGTACCAGTGCGTTCTCTTCCGGCATCGCGGCTTGATAGCCGTTGATACTGTCGATCACCACGGTCTTGATGTTGCGTTCGTCAACGCAGCGACGTACCCGGTGGGAGAACTCGCCGGGGGACAGTTCGGCAGCATCCACTTGTTCGATCAGCAGGTTGCCGGTGGCTTGCAGCGCCTTGAGGTCGATGCCGATGTTGTTCATACGCTCAAACAGCAGACCCAGTTCTTCATCGAAGATGAACAGGGCGGCTTTCTCGCCGCGAGACACGGCGGAGGCGGCGAAGATCATCGAGATCAGCGATTTGCCGGTACCGGCCGGGCCAAGGATCAGCGTGCTGGAGCCGGTTTCGACCCCGCCGCCGAGCAAGGCGTCCATTTCCTGGATGCCGCTGCTCAGTTGCAGACGCGGGTAGTCGCTGCGGTGTTCGGCGGCGACCAGGCGTGGGAACACATGCACGCCGTCGCCCATGATGGTGAAGTCGTGGTAACCGCCACGGTACTTCTGGCCGCGATACTTGACGATGCGCACGCGTCGGCGCTCGGCGCCGTAATTGGGGGTCAGTTCTTCGAGACGGACTACCCCGTGGGCGACGCTGTGTACGGTCTTGTCGAGGGACTCGGTGGTCAGGTCGTCAAGCAGCAGCACGGTGGCGTCGTAGCGTACGAAGTAGTGTTTGATCGCCAGAATCTGCCGACGATAGCGCAGCGAGCTCTGCGCCAGCAGGCGGATCTCCGACAGGCTGTCGAGCACCACGCGGGTCGGCTTGAAGCGCTCGACCACTTCGAAAATCTGCTTGGTGGCTTCGCCCAGTTCCAGGTCGGAGGAGTACAGCAGGCTTTGCTGATGCTCGGCGTTGAGCAGGCTTTCGGGTGGCGTCAGCTCGAAGATCTCGATGTTCTCGTTCAGCTCCCATCCGTGAGACAGCGCGCCCTGGCGCAGTTCACGTTCGGTTTCCGACAGCGTGATGTACAGACAACGTTCGCCGGCACGGGCGCCCGCCATCAGGAAATGCAACGCGACGGTGGTTTTGCCTGTACCGGGTTCACCTTCGAGCAAAAACACATGCCCTCGGGACAAACCGCCGGCCAGGATGTCATCCAGGCCGACGATGCCGGTGGCGGCTTTTGCACTGATCAACTCGTTGGACGTAGACAAAGAATGCCCTCTCATGACTAGGGGAATCGAGGCCGCAGACTGAATTGAGCGACCTGATTTACTTGACCCCACGCACTGATGGCGGTTCCGCTTTTTCTTTGTGGCGAGGGGTAAATCCCCTTGAAACCGCTTAGAGACCTTGCTGCAAGGCCGGGTCGTCAGGGTTCATCTGTTCCAGTTGTGCCAGCAGAATCTGCACGTTCTGCAACTGCCCGCTTTCCTTCCAGTAATTGATCAGCAACACCCGCGCCTTGCGGTCGGCGGGGTGGCGCTGCACCACTTCCTGCAACTGTTTTTGCGCCGCTTCCAGCTCTTCGGCGGCGTGCAGGGTGGTGGCGAGGTCGTAGCGGTAATCCTTGTTGTCGGGCTCGAGTTCCACCGCTTTGGACAAACCGAGCAGGGCGAACTCACGTTGGTCGTGGTGCAGCAGCCACAGCCCCAACGCGTGTTGCAGGTAGGCGGAATCCGGTTGGGCCTGCAGCTGTCTGGCCAGCAACTGGCGGGCGGCGTCGCTTTGGCCCTGACGGTCGAGGACATCGATTTGCATGACCAGCGCCGGCAGGTTGTCCGGTTCCAGGCGCAGGGTATTGTCGAGCGCTTGCTGGGCTTGTTTGAGTTCGGCGTTGTGCAGATACAGGCGCGCCAGTTGCGCATAGGTGGCGGCGTTTTCCGGTTGCTCCTTGAGCACTTGCTCCCAGCCATCGATCGCTTGCTGCAACGGCGCGAAATACAGACCCAGTTCATCCGGCGTCAGGCCCAGCAAGGCGTTGATCGCAGCGAACCGCACACTTTGGTCTTCATCGTCGAGCATTGGCCCGAGCAACAGACTGCGCTGCCCGCCGGGCACCAGTCCCACCACACTTTGAATCGCCGCCAGCCGTACTTCGGGCGCTTCGTTTTGCAGATGAGCGTCGGCCAGTTTCAGCGCTTGCGGGCTTGGATAGTTGGGCAGCTCCGCCAGCAGCCAGGCACTGCGTTTGGGCGACAGATCCGGGCGCCCCAACTGTTGATACAACTGCCGCGCTGCACCCGGCTGCCCTGAACGGGCCGCCGTGAGGGCTTCGCTATAGCCGCGCTTGATCGCTTCTGGCACCACCGGGGTGGTGCTGCGCAGCGATAACCAGGCGATGACGATAACCAGCACAAGGCCAAGGCTGATGAACAGGTAGCGGCGGGACTGAGGCATGCAGGATTCCGTGAACGGATGTTCTTTGGCAGAGGGGGCAAGCTTCGGTCAGCATGGCCGTTGAGTCAAATTCCCACATCGATCAATTGTGAGAACAGGCACAAAAAAGCCCCGCGACCGAATGATACGCGGGGCAAAAAATTGGTTGGTTGCGGCCAACCAAAGGAGCTCTGTAGAAATGCTTACTTGCTGGCGACGGTTTCCGGCTGCCAGCCACCACCCAGGGCCTTGTAGATCGCGACGATGCCGCGATACAGATCGACTTCAGCCTGGGCCTGGCTGTCTTCGGCATTCAGACGTTCCCGCTGAGCGTCGAGCAGCACGAGGAAGTCGGTCGTGCCTTCGCGGTAGCGGATCTCCGCCAGATCGGCTGCCTTGCGGCTCGATTCACTCTGGCGGATCAGCGAGATCAGCCGTTGCTGACGCTTGCCGTAATCGCTGAAGGCGTTTTCCGATTCTTCCAGTGCCAGCAGCACTTGTTGCTCGTAGGTCGCGAGCGCGCCTTCGGCATCGGCATCGGCGCCGCGCAGACGGGCGCGCACGCTGCCCAGATCAAACGCTGCCCAGGTGATACTCGGGCCGAGTGCCCAGGCGTTGGCGGCCGAGGAACCGATCTGCGAACCACGCCCGGCCGTCCAGCCAAGGAACCCGCTGAGGCTGACCCGTGGGAACAGATCAGCTTTCGCCACGCCGATTCGCGCGGTGGCCGAGGCCAGTTTGCGTTCGGCGCTGAGGATGTCCGGACGGCGTTGCAGCAGCTCACCCGGATCGCCGATCGGCAAGGCCTTGGCAATCGCCGGCAATTCTTTCGGGCTCAGATCCACGGTCAGTTTGTCCGGACGCTCACCCAGGAGGGTAGCGATGCGGTTCTTCTGCCGAACCTGTTCCGCCTGCAGTTGCGGCACGCTGGCTTCGACCGAGGCCAGACGCGCATCGGCACGTTCGACGTCGAGCTGATCGCCCACGCCGGCGTCACGCAGGCTGATGGTGATCTTGCGTGACTCCTGCTGGTTTTCCAGGTTGGCCACGGCGATTTTCTCGCGCAGTTGTGCGCCGCGCAGCTGACCGTAGGCATCCACCAATTCGGCAATCATGGTGACTTGCAGTTGGTACAGATCGGCTTCGGCCGCCTGCTGGTCGGCGTCGCTGGCTTCCAGATTGCGCTGGATACGCCCGAACAGGTCGATTTCCCAGGCCATGTCCAGCCCCAGATCGTAGCGTTCGCTGTTGACCCGTTTGGTGGTCTGGCCGGGGATTTGTCCCTTGGCCAGATCGCTGCTCGCGCGGCTGGTGATGGTCGGCATCGCATCGTTGCTGACGTCGTCGCGGATCGCCCGGGCGGCTTTCCAGCGGGCGAACGCCACGCGCAGTTGACGGTTGCCTTGCAGCGATTGAGTCACCAACTGGTTGAGGGTCGGATCGTCGAATTGCTGCCACCAGATGCCTTCGAACTTCGAACGGTCAAAGTTCTTCTGACCGGCAGCGCCGTCGGTGGCGGTCGTGATGTTGGCCGCCTCCGTCGCCGGGGTCTTGTAGTCAGGGCCGACGGCGCAGGCGCTCAACGCCAGCACCAGCAGACTCGGCAGGAAGACTTTCAGACTCATTATTGCGCCTCCAGTGGCTTTTGCAGAGCGTGTGCCTTGGCGGCTTTGCGGGCTTCGCCACGCTCGACGAAATTACGGATCAATACGTAGAACACTGGCGTCAGCAACAGACCGAAGAAGGTCACCCCGAGCATCCCGGAGAACACCGCCACACCCATGGCATGACGCATCTCGGCACCGGCACCGCTGGAGAACACCAGTGGCACTACACCCATGATGAACGCGAAGGAGGTCATCAGGATCGGCCGCAGACGCAGACGGCAGGCTTCCAGAACCGCCGCCAGCGGATCGAGACCTTCCAGCTGTTTGTCCTTGGCGAACTCGACGATCAGAATCGCGTTCTTGCACGCAAGCCCCACCAGTACGATCAAGCCGATCTGGGTGAAGATGTTGTTGTCGCTGCCAGAGATGATCACACCGGTAATGGCCGACAGCAGGGTCATCGGTACGATCAGGATCACCGCCAGTGGCAGGCTCCAGCTTTCGTACTGAGCGGCGAGTACCAGGAACGCCAGCAGGACGCAGAGCGGGAACACGAACAGCGCGGTGTTGCCGGACAGAATCTGCTGGTAAGTCAGGTCGGTCCACTCGTAGGTCATGCCGTTCGGCAGTTCATCCTTGAGCAGTTTCTCGATGGCTTTTTCCGCTTGGCCGGAGCTGTAGCCGGGGGCTGCCGCACCGTTGATTTCCGCGGTGATGAAACCGTTGTAGTGCATCACGCGATCCGGGCCCGAGGTGTCGCTGACCTTGATGAAGGTCGCCAGCGGGATCATTTCGCCTTTGTTGTTGCGCACTTTCAGCTGACCGATCTGGTCGGATTCGAGGCGGAACTGCTGTTCAGCCTGAACGTTGACCTGATAGGTGCGCCCGAAGCGGTTGAAGTCGTTGGCATACAGCGAACCCAGGTAGATCTGCAGGGTATCGAAGATGTCGCTGACGGCCACGCCGTGGGTCTTGGCTTTTTCGCGGTCGATGGCAGCGTCGACCTGCGGCACGTTCACGGTGTAGCTGGTGAACAGCCCGGCCAGTTCAGGCACGTTGTGGCTCTTGGCGATGATGTTCATGGTTTCCTTGTACAGCTCGTCGTAGCCCAGGTTGCCCCGGTCTTCGATTTGCAGGCGGAAACCACCAATGGTGCCCAGGCCTTGTACCGGCGGTGGCGGGAAGATCGCCATGTACGCTTCCTGAATGTTCGCGTACTGACCGTTCAAGGCTCCGGCGATTGCTCCGGCGGACATGCTCGGGTCTTTACGTTCGTCGAACGGTTTCAGGGTCACGAACACGATGCCGGCGTTCGGACTGTTGGTGAAGCCGTTGATCGACAGACCGGGGAACGCTACGGCGCTTTCCACGCCCGGTTGCTTCAGTGCCAGGTCGGACATGCGTTTGATCACGTCTTCGGTGCGATCCAGGCTCGCGGCGTCCGGCAGTTGCGCGAAGGCCACCAGGTATTGCTTGTCCTGGCCGGGGACGAAACCGGTCGGGGTGTTGGCAAAACCGAAGAAGGTCAGCACCATCAGGCCTGCGTACAGCAGCAGGGCGATACCGCTGCTGCGGATGACCCGGCGCACGGTGCCGACATAACCATGGCTGGCGCGGTCGAAGAAGCGGTTGAACGGACGGAACAGCCAGCCACCGAAGATCTTGTCCAGCACTTTGGAGAAGCGGTCTTTCGGCGCGTCATGCCCTTTGAGCAATACCGCAGCCAGAGCCGGCGACAGGGTCAGCGAGTTGAACGCAGAGATCACGGTCGAAATCGCAATGGTCAACGCAAACTGCTTGTAGAACTGCCCGGTGAGGCCGGAGATGAACGCGGCCGGTACGAACACCGCACACAACACCAGCGCCGTGGCGATGATCGGGCCGGTCACTTCACGCATCGCCCGCTTGGTCGCTTCGACCGGCGTCAGTCCCAGTTCGATGTTGCGCTCGACGTTCTCCACCACCACGATGGCGTCGTCCACCACGATCCCGATCGCCAGTACCAGACCGAACAGCGACAGTGCGTTGAGCGAGAAACCGAACAGGTGCATCACCGCAAACGTACCGATCAACGATACCGGCACTGCCACCAACGGAATGATCGAGGCGCGCCAGGTCTGCAGGAACAGGATCACCACCAGCACCACAAGGATCAGTGCTTCGAAGAGGGTGTGAACCACTGCTTCGATCGAGCCGCGCACGAAGATCGTCGGGTCATAGACGATGCTGTAGTCCATGCCTTGCGGGAAGCTTTTCTTCAGTTCTTCCATCTTGCCGCGAACTTCGTTCGAGATCTCGATGGCGTTTGAGCCTGGACGCTGGAAGATCGGGATCGCTACAGCAGGCTGGTTGTTCAGCAACGAACGCAGGGCGTACTGGCTGGAACCCAGCTCGACGCGAGCGATGTCCTTGAGACGAGTGATTTCACCGTTGTCGCCTGCGCGAATGATGATGTTCTCGAACTCTTCTTCGGAGACCAGACGGCCCTGAGTGTTGACCGACAGCTGGAAGCTTTGGGCATTCGGGGCAGGGGGCGCACCGAGTTGACCGGCAGCCACTTGACGGTTCTGCTCACGAATCGCCGTCACCACATCAGTGGCGGTCAGATTGCGCGAAGCGGTCTTGTTCGGATCCAGCCAGACCCGCAGCGAGTAGTCGCCCATACCGAACAGCTGCACGTCACCGACACCACCCAGGCGAGCCAGCTCATCCTTGATGTTGAGGATCGCGTAGTTGGACAGGTAGAGCATGTCGTAGCGTTTGTCCGGCGAGGTCAAGTGCACAACCATGGTCAGGTCGGGCGAGGCCTTGTCGACGGTGATACCGATGCGCGTCACTTCCTCGGGAAGTTTCGGTTCGGTACGGGTCACCCGGTTTTGCACCTGCACCTGCGCGTTGTCCAGGTCAGTGCCCAGGGCGAAGGTGATGGTCAGGGTAATCTTGCCGTCAGCGGTGGACTGCGAGGACATGTACAGCATGTTCTCGACACCGGTGATGGCTTGCTCCAGCGGAGCGGCCACGGTTTCACCAATGACTTTGGGGTTGGCGCCCGGGAAGTTGGCACGCACCACCACGGTGGGCGGCACGACCTCCGGGTATTCGCTGATCGGTAGCTGGAACAGCGAGATCGCACCGGCGATCAGGATCAACAGCGAGAGCACCGCTGCGAAGATCGGCCGTGAAATGAAGAATTGGGAAAAATTCATCGGAGTTGTCGTCCCTTAACCGCGTGGGGTCGCAGCGGCGAGCTTCACAGCCGTACCCTGTGCACCTTTGGCGGGTGCGACTTTGGGCAGGTTGCTGGCTTCCAGCGCTTGTCGTTGTTGAGCCAGAGCGGCAATGGTCTGCTCGCTGGCCATCGGGATCACTTCAGGGGTAACCGGCGAACCCGGACGTACCCGCTGCAAGCCCTTGACGATGATCGTGTCGTCCTTGTTCAGGCCGCTGCGCACGATGCGCAGGCCTTCGATCTTCGGCCCGAGTTCGACGGGACGGTAGGCGGTCTTGTTGTCCGCATCCATCACCAGCACGAATTTCTTGCCCAGATCGGTGCCGACCGCTTCGTCGTTGATCAGCATGGCGTTGTAGGTGCCGCTGCCGACCAGTTTCAGCCGTGCGTACAGGCCTGGGGTGTAGGTGCCGTCGCTGTTGTCGAACACCGCACGACCACGGATGGTGCCGGTTTTCGGGTTGACCTGGTTGTCGACGAAGTTCATTTGACCGAGGTGCGGGTTGCCGTCTTCGTTGGACAGGCCCATGTACACCGGAGTGGTCGCGCCGCGCTGACCGTTACGGGCGAGTTGGGTGTACTTGAGGAACACACGCTCGTCTGCGTCGAAGTAGGCGTAGACCTTGTCGGTGGAGACCACGCTGGTGAGCGGGGTGGTGTCGGCGGTCACCAGGTTGCCGGCAGTGATTTCGGCGCGGCTGACGCGACCGCTGATCGGTGCGGTGACACGGGTGAAGCTCAGGTTCAGTTTGGCCAGATCCAGCTGCGCTTGCAGGGCGCCGACGGCGGCGCGGGCTTCTTGTGCAGCACTGGTGCGCGAGTCGGCCAGTTCCGCGGAGATCGCGTTGCTGGCACGCAGGCGTTCGCCACGACCGGCTTCGTTTTCACTGCGAGTGGCGTTGGCACGCGCTTGGGCTACCAGGGCTTCGAGGCGGCGCACCTCAGCCTGGAAAGGACGCGGGTCGATCTGGAACAGCAGGTCACCTTTCTTGACCAGCGCACCTTCGGTGAACGCCACCTCGTCGATCTGGCCAGAGACCCGAGGACGAATTTCAACAGTTTCCGGCGCTTCGAGGCGCCCGGTGAATTCGTCCCACTCGTTGACCGGTTGTTCCAGCACCTTCGCCACGCTGACTTTGGCAGCGGGCAGGGTGGCGGCAGTCTCCGGAGTCTTGCCGCAAGCGCTCATCACCAGCACGGCCAACAGGGCCAAGGGGAAGCGCAAATGTTTGAGTGACTGTTCCATGGAATCATCCGCCAATGTATTGAAGATGGGCGGATGATGCTCGGCGGGGGTGTGATGGCACGAATCGAATGAAGCAAAGGTAACTATCATTCGGAATGATATAAGACCGATTCGAGCCCTCTAGCATGCACCTTTCGTTAGGGGGCTATCAATCTGTTTGATGACAAATCTATGTTGCGCCGCGAGTAAAAATCCGGCGGCGTTTCAGATTCATGTCGTACAAACAAAGAGACGGCCATGAAGGCCGTCTCGTTCAACGTGCTGCGGGGTGACTCAGTTGTTGCCTTTGCGGTTCGGCCCGAAACGGTTTGGCCCCGGCTGGCTGTCTTGCACCAGGAACACCAGGTTGACGATCGGCAGCAGCAACCACCAGCCGCTACGGTCGGTGTCGTGCATGCGGCGCGCACCGGCGGCAATGCTCGGCAGGAACATCGCCAGGCTGTACAGGTTGTAGAGCACGCCCTTGGTGTTGAGCATTGCATCGAGAACACCCATGACAATGCAGATACCCAGGTTGATCAGCACGAACATCCAGTATTCGCGGCGAGTGGCGCGGCCTTTGAATTCGGCGTAATTCTTCAGCGCTTCCACGTAAGGGTTGCCCGTGGTGATCGCGGGACCGCTTGCATAGGACTGTTGAGTTGCCTGAGGTGCACCGCACTGTGGGCAGGCCACAGCCAGACTACTAATCTCCTTGGCGCAACCACGGCAGAAAACCAAGCTCATATTTTTTCCCTAAAATTATTCAATCGATAGACAGGACAAAACGAACGCGGCAAGGCCTGACAAAACAATGCCGGCAATCGCGAGGTTTCTTCCTGGGTGTTTTTGGTTGATACAGACAATGCCGCAAGTGAGGCCCGCAAGGCTGAGAATGCCCACACCGACAATCGCATCCCTGTCCCATTCGGAATCATCAAACAGGGTAAGTGCGCTGATAATTCCGAGGATCAACGAAACGATGGCCAGCCAGGGTATTGCAGCTTGCGTTTGCGGCACGCAGGCCTGTTGGGCAGCCCCGCATTGGGGGCAGGTGAGCGCCGTTTCGTGTAGCTCCTTGGCGCAAGCACGACAATAGACCATTGCCATCGTTTTCCTTAACTGAGTGCGAATGCCCGACCCTCCATCGGTCGGGGCGGCGGTAAGTTAATAGTTATTGCAAGATTTGTCATGCAGCGTTTGTATAAACAGCCTCTCAATGTTTAATCCGAGAGAAAGTAAGCGGGTATTACCATTGGCTGTTCATTTTGAGATCCCTGAAGTTTTCTGGCGCTTTTTGAGGTGTACTTTCGCAGATAGCGTCAAGATGTCAGGGTTATTGATATTCCCTATGATTGAGCTGTTGAATTTCAATTTTGCCGGCTCGAACGGGCTGCATAGACTGCCTGACAGCGGATGTCTGCTCGATTGACAGTCGCGCGGCAGATTTGCGCAAATACAAGCCGCCGTCGTTCATGCAAGCATTGCCGGGCAGATCCAGTCAGTGGGGGATTGGCTGTGAAAATGAACGCCGGGTACCTGCTGATCTCTATCGTCCAGAAAAAAAAGAATGGTGTGGCAGGCATACATTGCGTTCGCGACGTCGATTCTCCTTCCAGTGTTTTGCGTTGAGGAAGGTGCGGCGTTCTGTATTCCTCGAGCCCGACAGAAGTGATCATCATGAGGGAACAAGATGACCGGGGGTTTTTCGAATAATCACTCTACGCATTGGGAACATGAAGTTCTCGACAGTGCAGGGACGCTGCAAGCTTTCATAAATAAGGCTGCGCCATTGAAGGTCGATATGGTGCTGGAAGGCGAAACCGGCACCGGCAAGGACACACTGGCCCGACGTATTCATCAATTGTCCTGTCGCGAGGGACCGCTGATTGCACTCAACTGTGCAGCGGTGCCCGAACAACTGGCCGAGAGTGAATTGTTCGGGGTCATGGCCGGCGCCTATACCGGCGCGTCAAAGTCCCGGGCGGGCTACATCGAAGCCTCCAACCACGGCACGCTGTATCTCGACGAAATCGATAGCATGCCGTTGCTGCTCCAGGCCAAGTTGCTGCGTGTGCTGGAGATGCGCGGTATCGAGCGCCTGGGCTCGACGCGCTTTGTGCCGCTGGACCTGCGGGTAATCGTCGCCACCCAGACCCCCCTGGAAAAACTGGTGGAAGAGGGAAAGTTTCGCCGCGACCTGTTTTTTCGCCTCAATGTGATCAAGATCCAGCTCCCCACCTTGCGCTCGGGCCTGCAACACATCCAGCCGTTGTTTCAGCGCTTCGTCAATGAAGCCGCCGTGCGTCACCATCAACCGATTCCGCAACCCGACCCCGACCTGCTCAAGCGTCTGCTCAGCCATCGCTGGCCGGGCAACATCCGAGAACTCAAATGCGCTGCCGAGCGTTTCGTGCTGGGCATGCCTGCGTTGCAGATGGATGCACCTTTCGGTGATTGCCAGTCCGGCGTGCCGCTCAAAAGCCATTTGCGCCTGTTCGAGAAAACCCTGATCCAAGATTGCCTCAGCCGTCACGACAAGTGCATTGACGCGGTGATCAGCGAACTGGGGATCCCCCGACGCACCCTTTACCACCGCATGAAAAGCCTGAGCATCGATTCCCCCGAGCTCTGATCTCGGGTTTGTGCGCATCGATTTGCCGACCTCATGGAACCGCTTCCGAGAATCGACCACTCACTGTTCGAACACCATTGGGGTGTTCAAACAACCTTCGATTATCAGGAGTAACACTATGGCCGGTACCGCATCCCTTGGCGCTTCGATGGCTGCCATGACGCAGATGGACGCCACTGCTGCAGCAACCACCACCATGAACGCCCAGGCTCAGTCCAACAAGATGATGACCGATACCGTCAACGGTATCGCCAGCGCCTATCAGGACTCTGCCACCAAAGCGCAGAACGCTGCCCAGCAGACCGGCAAGGCGATCAACTACTAAGTGGTCGTGGGCTCTCTCGACTCCGGTCGAGAGGGCCATGACTTGCGCAGTCAAGCAGGAGCACATCTATGTTTTCCACTTCGATAAGCATGCCCCAGACCACCTCGTTCCAGGGCGGTTTCAATACCTCCGGCCTGGGCAATCTGCAGAGCAACTCCGACAGCGGCGCCGGGCAGATCGCCTCGTTGCTGGGCGAGGCACTGTTCGAGAAAAACGGCAGCGGCGCGAACATCCGTGATGCGAAAAACCCGCTGCTGGGGATGATCGCCGACTACATGGACAAGAATCCGGACAAATTCGGCAAACCCGACGATGCCAACGGCAAGGTTCGCAGCTGGCGTGATGAGCTGAGTGAGGACAACTACCTCAACAAAGAGGAGAAACAGGCCTTCACCCAAGGTCTGGAAGGTCTGATCAAGGACATCCTCGGCGGCGGCACCCAGAACGGCGGCAACGTCGGTGGCAGCAATGGCGGCTGGAATCCGGGCGCCGGCAATACCGGCAACAGTCAGGGCAGTGGCGGTATCCAGGACTTGCTGTCGTCGTTGCTGGGCAATCTGGGCGAAGAAAAACTCGACAACCTGCTCAAGCCAACCGGCAACCCCGTGCGTGACGCGAAGGGCGAAATGGCTTTCTCCAACGACGACAAGGACGTGCTCAAGGAAGTCGCGCGTTTCATGGACATGCACCCGGAAGAGTTCGGCAAACCGGACGGCAAATCCAAGGACTGGATGGGCGAGTTGTCCGAGGGCGATCTGTTCATGTCCAAGGGCGAGAGCAAGCAGTTCCAGAAAGCCATCGACATGATCAAGGGTGAGGTCAAGGGCAGTGCTCAAGGCAATTCACTGGGCGGACTGTTCCCCAATGCCGAGCAGAACTTCCTTAACGGCGGTGCCGGTAACACCCTGAAAACCGACGCCAGCATCGCGGCCGGCAACGTCTTGTCGGTGCTGGTACAGCAAAGCTCCACCAGCTATCGCGGCTGATTGTAAACCTTCGTCCCGGCAGGAGAGCATGAATGGCGATTACAGGGGTAACAGCTAACCACTCGGGTCTATCCGTTACCGAAGGGCTGCCGCTCAGGCCGCCTGCCGAGGCGGACATTGCCTGGTTTAACTCACAGATGCAGCAGGCCGCTGCCCGGCCACCGCGCGAGGAGGCGGCAGATTCGCCGATCGCCCGGGCTTCTACGGCCCTGCAAAAGGATGCCGACAAGGCCGATCGAGACTTGCAGCGAGCATCGCGCTCCACCGATCCGCAGCAGGCGTTGCAGGCCAACCGGTCCTTGTCCTCGTTTTATCTGGAGAGCCTGCTCAGCGCCAAACTGGTGAGCAAGGCTGCTCAGAGCGTAGAAAAACTCACCAGTCTTCAATAAGGCCAGACCATGCATTTCAAGGCATTCAGGCGGCTTGTGCCGGCGCTGATGATCCTGCTGCTGTGCGGTTGTGGCGAGCGTATGGAGCTGCACCGCGACCTCTCCGAACAGGACGCCAACGAAGTGCTGGCGGAACTGGCCGGCAAGCACATCGATGCGCAGAAGCGGCTGGACAAGAACGGCGTCGCGGTGCTGGTGGCGACCCGTGACATTTCCCGGGCGGTGCGGGCGCTCGAAGCCGTGGGATTGCCGCGTCGCTCGCGCTCCAGCCTGGGTGAAGTGTTTCGCAAGGAAGGGGTGATTTCCTCGCCGCTGGAAGAGCGCGCGCGGTACCTCTATGCCTTGTCCCAGGAGCTGGAGCAGACCCTGTCGCAGATCGACGGTGTGGTGGTGGCCCGGGTTCACGTGGTGCTGCCGGAACGGGTGGCGCCGGGCGAACCGGTGCAACCGGCGTCGGCAGCGGTGTTCATCAAACACCGCGCGGAACTCGACCCGGACAGTGTACTGCCACGCATCCGGCGCATGGTTGCCAGCAGCATCCCGGGAATCAGCGGCGCCGATGACAAGAAACTCGCGGTGATCTTCGTGCCCGCCCAGAGCTATCAGGAGGCCGAGGAACAGGTGAGTATCGGCCCGCTGCGCATGACTCAGGAACGCTGGCAGTTCTGGCAGTGGCTTGCCGGGCTGTGTGTGCTGGCGGCGTTATTGCTGGCGGGCGGATTGCTGGTGCTCAACCCGCAATGGCGTCAGCGCCTGGGCAAAGCGGTAGGCGGGGCCAGACCGACGCCGTCGGATCCGCGATGAGTGTGTCGGCGGTTTCTCCGGAGCAAGCGCTGGCCTGGGTGCGCTGGTGGGTGCAGGGCGCACGGCAAGCCGAGGCTGATTGGGCTTTGGGCGAGCAGAACGTTGCAGCACACTGCCTGGCGTTTTTACGCAGTCATTCGGGGCCGTGGCTGGATGCGCATCTGGGCATGAGCGCCGAGTGGCCCGCCACACCCAACCCCGTTCTGTTGCCGTTGCTCAGCCTGGATTGTGAGCAATGGCGGCGGGTGTTGAACCTGGTGGCAACGGTCTGCGCGGGCAGCCAGAGCCCGCAACCACCGGGCTTGAGCCACCCCGAGCTGATCTGGTGTCGACGTCTGGGCAAGGCGCTGCAACCGGGAAACTGGTTGCCGCCGACAGCGTTGGCCGACACTGCCGAGATTCGCGGCCTGCGCCTGTTGCGGGCGTGGGTGGGGGAGTCGGTCTGGTCTCGCTTGCGACTGACGTTTGCCCGTTCGCGCGTGGTCGATGCCGAACGTGTGAGTTTCGCTTCGCTGCCGGGGCAACGCCTGACGAGCCTGTGGCAGGCCGTCAGCTGGTACGCCCTTACTGTCCCGAATGAACAAGGAACGCCCCATGTTGACTCGCCGCTGTCTGACGTTCAGTGATCCTCAGGCGTTGCCCGACGGCCCGGTTCTGCGCCGTGAAATCCTCGAACAAAATCTGTTGGCCAGTCAGCTGCTGGAGGCTGCCCGCAGCAATGCCGAAAGCATCCTCGCTGAGGCACGCCGGCAGTCGGCGCAACTGGCCGACGAGGCCCGCGAGCAGGCACGGGCCGAGGTCTGGCGTCAAGCGGACGCGCTGCTCAACGAATGGCAGCAGCAGCGGCAACAGATGTGGACGGACATTATCGCCAGTGCCGAAACATTGGTCAGCGAGGCCATGCAGTGTCTGTTGGGAGAAACGGTGCAACCGGAGCGTATCAAGGCGCTGTTGCGCCAGCTCGCCGCAGCTCAGCCCTCGGATGAAGCAGGCGTGCTGCACTGTCATCCTGCAGAGCTGGATGCCGTCAGCCACCAGTTGCAGACGACGCAAGCGCTGTGGAGTGTCCGCGCCGACCCGCAACTGCCGCCGGACAGCCTGTGCCTGCGAACGGCGCTGGGGGATTTCAGCCTGTCGTGGGGCGCCCTGGTCGCCCAGGTCTGGCCATTGCCGCAAGTCCCGGCGCAATCAGTGCGATAACGCATGGAACCAAACTCGAAGGCTGACCACTCAGTGGGCAGTTTTCGGACCTGGAGTCTCACCATGCTGTCTTCTGATGCACTGCGCCGCCGTCTCGACAACACCTTCGAACACACGCAAAAGGATCTGGATTCCGCGGCTTTGTCACTGGATGCGTTTTCCCCGGATGACTGGCACGCGTTCAACTCGGCGATCCGCCAGTCCTCCACCGCCAGTTGGGCGGCCAATCAGGAAATTGTCGTCAAGCACAACCTGGCCAAGGCAATCATCAATGAAATCCGCTGAGCTGAGCGTCACCGTGCAACGCTGGCTGGACAGTGGTGAGGGCGAGCTGACGCTGCTGATCGATCAGCAATCGGTGCGCCTGCAACGGCGACCCGCCGGAGTGCTGTGTTGTGCCGGATTGAGTGTCGCCTGGCGCGGTGGCGACGCCGACCTTGAAGCGGCTCTGCGTTTGTCCGGCCCCAGTCTCGGACGCTTCAGCGCCGCCCTGGCGCTGGACCCGCAGGAGCGGCGTCTGTGTCTGGTGCGCTATCTGCCATTCGACGGAGTCAGCCCGATCATCGCCGCGCTGGAAGCCTTGGCCAATCAGCGTGAAGTCTGGGAAGCGATGCTGGCCCATACCCCGGCACCGGTGCGCCCTCGGCATCACGCTCTACCTTTGGGGCACCGTTATGTTTAAGCATTTGTGCGGGATGTCCCTGCTGCTGGCACTGTCGTTGCCGACCCTGGCTGCGGTTCCCGCTGACTGGGGGCAATCGGCCTACGCCTACGAAGCTACACAAACTCCGCTGGACACCGTGCTCAGGGATTTCGCCAATGCCTTTGGGGTCGGCCTGAGTGTGACCGGTGTCAGCGGTATGCTCGACGTCAAATTGCGCGCGACCAATGCCGTGGAATTTCTCGATCGACTGGCGCTGGAACACCAGTTTCAGTGGTTCGTCTACAACGGCAAGTTGTACATCAGCCCCCAATCGGCTCAGGTTGCGCAGCGCCTCGAAGTGTCGGCCGATGCCGCGCCGGATCTGAAACAGGCGCTGACCGATATCGGCCTGCTGGACAAGCGTTTCGGCTGGGGCGAATTGCCCGATGAAGGTGTGGTGCTGGTCAGCGGGCCAGCGCGTTATGTCGAGCTGATCCGCAGCTTCAGCAAGGAGAAGATCAAGCCTGACGAGAAGCAGCAGGTGATGATGTTTCCGCTGCGTTTTGCGGCCGTCGCCGACCGGCAGATTCAGTACCGCGAGCAAACCGTGAGCATTCCCGGCGTGGCGGCAATTCTCGAAGGGCTGCTGGAAAACCAGCGCTCCACGACGCCTTCAGCGCTGGACCCCAAGGCCAATATCAATGCGCTGCAGAGCATGGCTGATACTGCCCGGGGCAAGATCGTGCGTTTGGCCACGGAGCGGGTCAGCGGCCGTGCCGAGGTCAAGTCCAACGCCAGTGGACAGCGGCGCGTTGCCGCTGATGTGCGCAACAACGCCGTGCTGATTTACGACAACCCGGACAAGCGCGGGCAATACCAGCAACTGATCGAGCAGCTGGATCTGCCGAGCAAACTGGTGGAGATCGACGCGATCATCCTTGATATCGACCGCAGTCAGTTGACCACCCTGGAGTCGCGCTGGTCGGCCCGTGCTGGCAGCGTCACGGCGGGTAGCTCGCTGCTCGGCAGTGGCTCGTCGACCTTGTTCATACGCGATTTCGACCGATTCTTCGCCGAGATTCAGGCACTGGAGGGGCAGGGCGTGGCCTCGGTGATCGCCCGTCCCTCGGTGCTGACCCTGGAAAATCAGCCGGCAGTGATCGACTTCAGCCGCACGCAGTACATCACCGCCACCGGCGAGCGCGTAGCGACGATTGAACCGGTTACGGCCGGCACCAGCCTGCAAGTGATTCCGCGCACCATTGCCGGCGGTGGCGACAATCGTTTTCAGTTGATCGTCGATATCGAAGATGGCCAGCTGGAGCAGGTTCGCGACCAACAGACGCCGACCGTCAAACGCGGCACGGTGAGCACTCAGGCGGTGATCGCCGAAAACCGTTCGCTGGTGATCGGTGGTTTCCACGTCGATGAGCGTGGCGACCAGCAGCAACAGGTTCCGGTGCTCGGACAGATTCCGTTGCTGGGGCCACTGTTTTCCTCCAACAAGCGCCAGACGTCGCGGCGCGAGCGCTTGTTCATCCTGACGCCACGCCTGATTGGCGACCAGGTGGACCCGGCGCGCTATGTGGCCAGCGAAAACCGCGGGCAACTCGACCGGGCGCTGGCGTCCGGCCGTGAACCGGGAAAACCTGCGATTTTGCGTGCAGCGATAGCCGCGACTTTTGCCGGTCTGGTCAAGGGCGCTATCCCGGGTGATATCAAACAGTCATCATCTGGTGCGGCCTTGGGCGACCTGTGTAAAGTGCCAGCGACGCTCACGCTGGATCGGCAGCGGATGCAGTGGTTCAACGCAACGGATTATCGGGTGGCGGTCGGCGTGGTGAAAAACACCAGTGCCACACCGCAGCGCATTGACCCGGCAGCTTGTTCAGGATCACAGACATTGGCGGTAACAGTTGCGCCCAAGTTCCTGTTGCAACCTGGTGAATCAACTGAGATTTTCGTGGCTTTACGACCGACGGCGACTGCAACGCCTGCGGCAACACCGGCACGGATATCGATGTTGCCCCCACAGTGATGGGGGTTATAAAAAATAACGAGACCTGCATCGTTTTTTCGCCGTCCTGCCCAATGGGTGGCCGGAAAAGGATGTAGCGTCCGACAAGGAAGGTGACGAGATGAAGTTGTACCAGGCCATTATTGTGGCAGCGAGTCTGCTTTTGTTGAGCGCTTGTACTTTAATTCCAGAAGCTTCATGTGGTTCAGGTGATTGTCAGCAACTTGGCGCCAATAATGCCGAGTTGAATGTCTGGTGGTCTCCCGCACTACGGGATGGCGGCGGCGAATACAGTACGGTGTCTCTGAATGACTGAAACGATTTTGCAAAGTACCGATCAACAGGATTTTCTTGCGCGTATCGGCGAGAAGCGGGCCAGTGCCTGGCAATGGGCTCCGGGCATTGAGTTCGTGTGTCGCAAGGAGAGTCTGGGCTGGGGGCTGGCGCTGAATATCCAGCGTCAGGCACAACGTCCCGATTTGTTTTCGGACGCGCTTAAACGGCGTTTCGAAAATGTTGAATCCTACGACGGTTACTACATTTGCCTGGATAGCCAGCACACTTTCGTGGTCTGGCATGAACTCAACAATGAATATCAAGGAGAACAACTACAGGCGTTACTTGCTCAACTCTTGTCGCTGGCCGGGTTGAAACACTGATTTCGCAATGTTTGTTCTGAACGGAACTCCTCGTCGTTGTTTTTCCACTCATGTTTCGTACCGGCAGCTGTCCGGCGAAATCAACTACAGGAAAAGCAATGGCGAACTCCGAGTCCATCATCCAGCGTTTAATTGCCCAGTTGGCCAGCCAATTGGGCACGCCACTTACCTTTCAGCGCGGCGTCTGTGCGTTATATGACCGCGACCATCTTCAAGCGGCTGTCATCGAGTTGCCGGAACACAGCGAAACCGTGGTTTTGCATTGTCGCCTGGGCACTGCGCAACCGGGCGCGGACAACCTGCAACGTCTGCTGAGCATGAACTTCGATGTCGCGACTTTGCGCGGCTGCTGGCTGGCCCTGGATCAGGGCGACGTGCGCCTGTGTACTTCCCGTGAACTGGCTCGACTCGATGAAGACACCTTCGGTGGGCTGGTGCAGGGCTTTATTGCCCAGGTACGGGAAACCCGTGTGAGTCTGGCCCGTCTGCTCAATTGATCGACGAAGGAACTGCCTGCCAGCGCCGGCCACACAGAGGGCGTGTCGCCGCACAGTGCTGCGGCGAGCACGGTGGATCGCAGGCCATCCCGGCCTCGATCCGGACTCTCTCAGCAACGGGGTACGATACAGATGGCAGATTTCAGTGTTTTTTCAGGGCTTTCACAGAGTGGGTCGGTGGCCGGTTTGTCGCTGGATCAGAGCACGCTGCCAGGCCAGAACGCGCCGTCCGGTGCTTCCGGGTTGCATGATCTGGCCAGCATGCTGGCCGAGATGTTGTTGGGCTCATCGTCGGGCAAGGAAGCCGGCGCCTCCGACCAGAGCGCCGGCGATGATTTGCTGCAGAAGCTGCAAGGGTCGGGCAAGGACGGGCAAACCGCCACCGAGGGCAGTGGTGGCGAGTCGTCCAAAGAGTTGCTGACTCAGGTCTTGATGGCACTGTTCGAGAAGATCCTCGGCGGCGACGGTGCTCAGGGCGGTGACGGCGCACAGGCCAAGGGTGTGGGGGGCACGCAAGGGGCTGGCGCAGGTTCGAGCCCCGAGGATCTGGTCAATACGCTGATGAAGAGCCTCGGCGAAGGCTCCCTGAACAGCGCGATCAGTCCGACTGCAGAGGGCGGCGGACAAGTGTCCGGCGACGATCGACTCAAGGAACTGCTGGAGATGATCGCCCAGTTCATGGACAGCCACCCCGATACCTTTGGCACGCCGGGAGCCGACGGTGGTGGCACATCAAGCAAGGGCGGCGCACCGGTAACCGGCAACACTGCGCCGGTGCCGGACGCTGGTGTCAGCCCGAACCCGGAAGCTGGGGCACCGGTTCTGGACAACAGCGGTGCAGCGCCGGTGGCGTTCCCGACCGCTTCGAGTAACCCGACCGTGGTCAACAGCACCATCAAGGTCGGGCCGGGCGAAGTGTTCGACGGCGGCGGCAAGACCTTCACTGCCGGTGCCGCACTGGGCGACGGTGGTCAGGGCGAGTCGCAGAAACCGCTGTTCGAACTGGCTGAAGGCGCCACTTTGAAAAACGTGATCATCGGCGAAAACGGCGCTGATGGCGTGCACGTCAAGGCAAACGGCGAGGAGCCAGTCAACGTGGATAACGTGCACTGGACCAATGTCGGCGAAGATGCCCTGACGGTGAAGGACGGCGGCGCCAAGACCACCCACCTGAACATCACCAACAGCAGTGCCCAGGGCGCGGCGGACAAGATCTTCCAGCTCAATGCCGATGCCAACGTCAATTTCGACAACTTCAAGGCCAAGGACTTTGGCACCTTCATGCGCACCAACGGTGGTCAGCAGGGCAACTGGAACCTCAATCTGAGCAATATCAGCGCCGAAAACGGCAAGTTCTCCTTCGTCAAAAGCGACAGCGAGGGTTTGAACATCAGCACTCACAACATCGACCTGAAAAACGTGCAGAACGCTTACAGCAAGCTGCCTGAGTCGACCCGGTTCCAGGAGGTCTGACATGAGTGCGCAGCCTTCAATCCCGAGCAGTTGGAAGGCGCTGGTTCATGGCAATGGCGAGCTGGATGCCCGTCAGCGTCAGGCGTTCGAACAGGCCATCGCTCTGGTCAGTCAGAGCTTGCGGGCGAGCCTCGAAAAACCGGCGATTCGCCGCAGTGAGCGCTTCAGCCTGCCGCGTTACATCGACAGCCTGGAACAGGATTTCCAGCCGCATGGCGCAACGGATCAATTACAGCAGGCAGCCGCGTTGACGGCCTACTGGATTGTCCGTTCGCTGGCTGAGCGTTTGCAGGAAGCGAACGCTCAGCCGCGCTGCTAACGGCCACCATAAACAACGGGCACCTGGTGACAGGCGCCCGTTGTTTATTGCGCTTCAGTGCTGGGCCTGCAGGCGTGCCTGCTCGAATTCCAGATAAAGGATCGTGCGCGGTGCATCGCTGGCATTGACCACAAAATGATCCTGCGAGCCGTCGAAGATCACCGCCGTGCCGCAGCGATGCTGATAAAACTCGCCGGCAACGTTCAGGTAGGCGTAGTTGCGTTCGGCGGCCGCGCCCAGGGTCAGGTGCATTTGCAGCAGGCCTTCCTCGCAGACCTCGGGATGACGGTGAGTGCTGAGCCAGGCGTGAGGCTCCAGTCGAGCGAGGGCGGCGACCTTGAACCCGGCCAGGGTTTCGAGCAGCGCCACCGTGCGCGGCAATGCCGCCCGGGCGGGAGGCAGTACCTGATCGCGGAACAGCAGCGGGTATTGCACCCAGTCGCGGTTACCGCCGGCCTCGCCCCAGCCTTTAAGCCAGCCATAGTCGCCGCCCTGTTGCAGGTGCGTGGTGACTTCGTGGTGAATCTGTTCATGAGCCTTGTCAGTACGGTCGATGTCGAGCACCGGCGCTTGCAACGTCAGCACCTCGTGCTGCATCAACGGCCATTGCGCGGCCAGTTCGGCCAGTAACGGAAAATCGTCGAGGGGATAAAACGCAGGACGCATGTGGCCTCCTTGGAGAGTCTGGATAATCGCTTGGGGAAAAAGCCGTGGCCACGCGGGCCACGGCGAAGGCAGGCAGGTTCAGCTCTTGAGTTGCAGGCCGTCTTTCTTCAAGGCGTCCACCGTGGCCTTGAGCGAAGCCCCAGGCCTTGAGAGTTCGCCGTCGAGGAAGTAACTCTTGGGGGTGTCCTGATCCTGGCCATAGCTGAAGTTGATCTTGCCCAGCGTCTTGTTGACGTTGAGCGAAGCACTGCTGCTGTAGCTGACCAAGGGCAGCGGCGAGGTGAAGCTCTCAGGCTGGTTGACGCTCTGGAACACGGTGATGGCCTTGATCCGCATGTTGTCGCGGTCGCTGAGCAGCGCCGCCAGTTCCTTCTGCGACAGGTCGCCTCGGCGGCTGCCTTCATCGATGCGGTCCTGCACCGAGTCCTTGAGTTCAAGGCGCACTCGCGCCAGGGTGCCCGGCGTGCCTTGCAGATCCTTGACCAGGGCCTTGAGCGTCGGGTCCTGGCCGAGCAACGCCGAGACGCGCTCAGCGTTGCTCGGCGAGTGCATCGGGCTGACCAGACTCATGACCTTGGACACCACGCCTTGCTCGTCCAGACGCGAGAGGTTGGTGTAGGAGCTTTCAAAGCGTCCGCCGTCGAGCAGGCTGTGTCTGGCCTCCGCCGCCTGTTGCTGCACGCCGGCCCGCTTGAGCGCGCGCAGGGCTGCGTATTGCTCGTCGTTTTCCGCCGGTTTGTCGGCGAAGTGTCGCTGCAGACCGTCCAGTTGCTTTTGCAGTTTTTCCTTGGGGCCGAGGCCTGCGTAGTCGGCATGTGCGGTATCGGCCAGTCGCGTCAGTATCTGTTGTGACGCCGGATCCTTGAACGCGGCGCCGAGGCTGCCACCGAGTTTGCTCAGGTTGGCACTGGTCAGCGGTTCGGCTTCCTTGAAGGTGAATTTGACGCGTTTGCTGGTCTTGTTGTCGACGTTGACGGTCGCACTGCCACCCAGTGGCGCGACCACGCCCTGCGAGGCGCCGGACGGCTGGGCATTGCTGCCGGCGAGCTGGGCGCGGGCAAACAGTGAACCGCCGAAGCTGTTGAGCGCGCGCGGACGGTTGCGGCTGCTTTCCTGCAACTCGCCCTTGTTGCTGTGCTGGTCGAGGGAGTAGTTGGTGTAGTTGAGCAGGTTGACGTTGACCGTGCCGCCGACACCGAGCCGTGCGGCGGCGGATAACGGCGAGCTGTCCTTGTCGCTGATGCCAAGGGCGACGCGCATCTCGGCGCTGGCGCTGGCATTGACGTCGACGTTGAAACGCAGGCCTTTCTGGGTTTCGTGATCGACGCCTTTTTTCATCACTTCAAGCGGACTCATCTTGCCGCTGAACAGGTTGTCGACGAACTGATCGATGCCTTCGTCAGGCACGGTGAACACCACGCCGTCACGCTGAGTGCGGGTGGCGGTGCCGGTGACGTCCACGCCCAGGCGAAACGCCGGGGTCAGTTGCCGATCATTGCCGATATCAACCTTGGTGAACTTGTCCACTTCGCCGGCCTTGAAGAACCCCGGCCAGTAGTCCTTGCCGCCACCCACGCCACCGCTGGCCATCCCCGAGCCTTCACGTTGCAGGTACACGGTCACGCCTTTGTCGCCACGCTCGGCGTTGAGGTTGTAATTGCGCCCGCCACCCACCGCACCGCTGGGCCACGGGCCCATGCCCTTGTTGGCCAGCGACACGAACGGCGTGCTGAGGTTGAGTCCGTAGCTGCGTTGCAGGGCAATTTCGTCGTCGGGGTGTTCGAGTTGCTTGAGCGCCGACTTGAGCTGGTCCGCCAGTTCCGCCTGGGTCTTGCTGCCGGTTGCGGCCCGCAGGTTGACGCTGGTGGCGTGGTCTTCCTTCTTGAACCCGTTGAGGAAGGCCTTGATGCCGTCATAGGACGCTTCGAGGTTGGCGTGATCGGTGAAACCCATGTCGGTGATCTGCTTCACCGGATGTTCACCGTAGGTCTTGTCCCGCAAATCGCTGAATTGCTTTTTCAACTGCGCCAGCTGCTGGCTGTTGTCGGCGTCGGGGCGGAGCATTTCCACCCTGCCCAGCAGGTCGCCGAGGTCCTTCAGCGTCACCACGTCCAGCGCCAGCCGGGCTTTGGTCAGTCCTTGGCTGTCACTGGCGTCACGGCGTTGCCCGAGGGGAATATCGGCCTTTTGATGAGAGAGCTTCATGCCGTTGTCCTGCAGGGTCTTGAGCAGGGTGCCGGTGGGATTGTCCGCTGACGGTGCAACCTGCTTGAGTGCGCCTTGCGCCTCCTTGAGCAGGTCATGACCTGAGCTGGCGATATTGAGTTTTTGCCCGAGGTTTTCCAGTTTCATGCTCAGTTGCGTGCGTCGTGATGCCGGCGCCAGTTCGCCGTGAATGTTCAGCAAACCCTCCTTTTGCTGCAGCAGTTTCGACTTGCCGTGTTGCTGGCCCAGATGCCGGGTGGCCCGCAGGCTGTTGTCCTCCAGCTCGCCGCGCAGGGATTCGAGATCCTGCAGCAGGTCGGCGCCTTGCGGGCCAAGATCGAGCTGACTGATCCGCGACTTCAGATCGCGCCCCGGCGGCGCGGCGGGCTGATCGTGATTGAGAATTTCCAGACGCTTGAACAGCTCGCCTTCGGACTTGTACAGCGGACGCAAACCTTCGCGGCCGTGGTGGTGATGCTGGATGTGGTTGCCGATATTTTTCAGTACCCGCGGGGTTTCCAGCGTCGGTTTGAAAATGTTGGCGCGGATGAATTCACGGGTGGGCGCACGGTTGGAGTTTTCCACGTTGCTACGGCCCATGAAGTTGGCATTCAGGCGGGCGGTGAGGCCGGTACCGGGAATTCTTGCGGTTTTCTCGCCGCCGCGCACTCGCGTGAACAAGTCGCTGAGGGCGTTATGGTCGGCCGGGCGCGGTGTCACGGGCTGCCAGGTCTGGCCCTTGAGCTGCAAGGGTGGTTGCTCGGGGTTGTCCCTGACGGTCACGTTCAAGCGATTGTCATCGCCGGTGCGGATACTTTGCAGCCGTTGCCCGGCCGGCAGCGGCACGGGTTTCCAGCTGGCCTCAGGGCGCGGCTGGTCGGGCTTGGCCTGCCAGTCATCCTTGGCCAGAGTGAACAGTTTGCCTTCGGTGGTCAGCGCATGCAGGTTGTGATTTTCGTCCAGTGCCAGCGAGGCCACGGTGCCTTCCAGATCGAGGCGGCTGAGGTCGCTGCTGGTGCCGTCGGGATGATGCGCGGTCAGGCGCTGGTTGCTGTCCTGGGCGACAAACTGCTTGTCGTTGAGCATCGCGAATGCAGTGATATGGCGCTCTTCAAGGCCGGCCAGCGGCTCGCCCAGTGCAACCTTGGTTGAGCGCGGCGGCTGGTTCAGGGTGTGGCTGCCGCCGACGTTGACGGTGTTGTAATGGGGGCTGACATCGAGCTTTTTCAACTGCCCGTCCTGCAGCAAATAAGCTTTGCTGTCGATACCGCGCTGCAACTGCTCGACGTCCTTGATGCCGGTGTCCTTCCAGTCCTGACTGGTGGAGTCCCAGCGCTGTACACGCTGATCGCTCAGGCCCACCCGGCCCAGCCGATCAAGGTCGAAGGTCTGCGCCGGCGTTGGCGCGGCACTGCCGGGCAGGCCGCGCTTGTTGTCCAGCACCAGCGCGTCACTGAGATTCCAGCCATCCTTGAGGCGCAGATTGGGCTCGTCCAGCGCATGGGTGTGGGTCTGCCCGGCGCGATCGCTGAGCAACACCTGCAAACCGCCCTGATTGTCATGGAGCAAACCGCTGACCTGATGTTTGCCACCCAGGCGTTCACCTTCGGGGTGGAAGTGCTCCTCGGGCATCAGTTGCAGGGTCGACGATTCGGCATCGATATCCGCACGCTTGACGCTGTACAGACGACCTTCAGTGTCGCTGACGAACAAGCGCTCAGGGCTCAGTCCGATGTGCCTGGCTTCGGCCAGGCCGCCATTGAGGATCAGCGTCTTGCCGGCGCCGGTGGCCGGGGTTTCCTGTGCCAGATCGAACAGGTGCAGGGTGCGGTTCTGCTCGCCACTCAGGGTCGCGACATGCTGATCGGCGCCGACTGAAAAGGCCTTGAGTTGCGGAATTTCAACGTGCGGTACATCGCGGCTGGTGAGGTCCACCAGATGATCACCGATCTGTCCATATAACTTGCCGTTGCCCTGACTCGACAGATGGCTGAATTGCATGTCTTCGCTGCCCGGCGGCGTGCTCCAGGTGCGGCTGGCGTGATCGAATTCGTAAAGCTTTTCTTCGTGCAGACGCAAGGGCTGACCGTCGCGATCCTGATGGATTCCGGTCAGATGGCCGAGATGCGCGCGGCCAATCGTGTCCAGTGCGTTGCCGGTGTTGACGCGTGCTTGCTGGTCTTGCAGGACCAGTGTCGGTGACTGACCTTTGCCGGTTTCCTGCGGGCCGGCCGGCTGGCTGCTGCGCAGCATTGTCACGGCGGTCGGCGTCTGTTTGATGTGCAGCAAATGGCCTTGGGGCTCCAGCAGCAGATGGTCCTCGCCATTGCGGTCACTGGCGCTGGCCTGATAGTGCTGCCCGGATCGGGTCAAGGTGCTGTGCAGCAGATCGGCCACCGCAGCGGGTTTGAAATCACTGAATTGCGGCTGGCCCTTGGCATCCAGATGTATCTCCGGCGACTTGTCTTCGCTCGGCGTGCGGCGCTGAATGCGCTCTTCCTGGCCATTGAAGTGCGCGGCGTTGCTGCGGCTCAGTCGCGGCGTTTGCCCGGTGTTGCCGGCGCTCGAAGACGAGGCCTGCGGTTCGCTTTCCAGTGCCGCCGACGGATTGGCGTTGCTGGCCGAGGAGGAGGGGGCCGACAGGCGAGGCGTCGCCTGGGTGTCCTGTTTGACATGGCCGACCAGGTTCAGCAGGCGTCGACCCAGATCTCTCAAGGTGTGACTGCTGCGCTGGGTCGGTGCCTGCGGCTGTTGTTCCAGGCCCAGCGGGTTGTGGGTGGTCTGCGGGAGGGGCGCCAGCGTCGGCGACGCCGTCCGTTGAATCGATGACTCCATGGGAGAGCTCCAGGTCATGGACTGACACGGCGGGGTCGTTACGTCCGCCTTGGGCGTTCAGGAAAAATTCCTTTGCCCTGAGTGGCCGGCGCCGAGAGCTGGTTCCTTGGTGGTTCCTTGGTGGTTCAGTAGGGTGTGCCGGGCATTTCAATGGTCTGCTCCTGCAACTGATCGTCGAGCTCACGCAGCAGGCGATAGACCTGAGCCACCGCTTGCAGGGTTTCACGCGGGATGAACTGGCCGACTTCGCTGCGATACAGCGTGCGCGCCAGCCACACGTAACGAATCACCGGCACGCCGGCCGCCCGGGCGCGCTCGATCAGCTCCCGCGCCTCGGCATCGTGGCCCTTGCCGATGATGCGTGGCAGCGGGGTTTGCTGCGGGCGATAGAACAACGCCACGGCATAGTGGGTCGGGTTGACCAGCAGCAAATCGGCTTCTTCCACCGGCGCCTTGGCCGCAGCCGCGCCGGCCGGCTGCTGGAGCATTTCCCGGGCCAGTGACTTGCGGTGCGACTTCATGTGCGGGTCGCCTTCCATTTGCTTGAATTCCTTGCGCAGGTCTTCGTGGCTCATGCGCTGACCCTTGATGAAAAAGTACTTCTGCAGGGCGAAGTCCACCACCGCCAGCACCAGCAGCAAACCCAGGCAGATACGCGAGAGGCGGCGAAACAGGGCGATCATGGCTTGCCAGTAAGTGTCCAGGTCGGCACTGGCCAGACCGATCAGATCGCCCAGCGCCGGCGGCAACACCAGGTACAGGACCACACCGATCAGCAACGCCTTGCACAGGCTGTTGAGCAGGTTGAACAACTGGCGCGAAGAGAACATCTGCTTGAACTGATTCAGTGGATTGAGCCGCTCGAAATCCAGCTTGAGCGCTTCGGGCGCGAACAGCGGCCCGAACTGCACCCAGCCACCGATCAGGCGCATGGCCACGGCAATCCCCAGCACTGGCAGCATGAACAGCAGCAAGTCCCAGCCGGCCTTGGTCAACACCTCGCCGACGCCGGCGCCGAACGGCCGGCCGATCTGCTGCAGGGGCAGGTTCATCAGCGCCTTGAGCCTGGCGATGCCGCCGTCGGCCAGTCCCAGGATCAGCTCGAGCAGTGCGCCGAAGATCAGCAGTTTGGGCACGTCCTGGCTTTGGCCTACCTGACCTTTCTTGCGGGCATCGGCGAGTTTTTTCTGCGTCGGCTGCTCGGTTTTTTCGCTCATGGCGTGGCCTTGAGCAGCAAGGGCAGCAGGTGTTTGAAGTCGCCCAACTGCGCCAACTGGCCCTGGCCGAGCCAGCACAGCATCGGCAGATAGAGCACCAGAAAGCCCAGACCGACCAGGCTTTTTGCCGGCATCGCCAGCGTCGACACCTGCAACTGCGGGCTGTACAGGCTGAGAATCGCCATGCCGAACTCGATCAGCAACAACAAACCCACCAGCGGCGCGGCGTACAGCACCATGCAGCGAAAGGTGCTGGCGAGCAGTTTCAGGTAAAGATCCCAGCCATCCGTAGCGGGCATTGGCAGCCAGTGATTGGCCGGCCACACCGCGTAGCTGTCCCAGATCACCTGCGTCAGCGCGGCATAACCGCCGCCGAGGATCAGCAACAGAATCAACAGTTGCTTGAACATGTGCCCCAGTTCCGAGGTGTTGTCGCCCAATGCCGGGTTGATCTGGCCGCCGATCAGCGCACCGCGCTGGTTGTCGAACAGGCAGCCGATGGACTCAAACATCCAGAACGGCATCGCCAGCAACAGGCCCAGCAGCAGGCCGATCAGGCTCTCTTTCAAAACCAGCCCGCCAAGGTCGATCCAACCCAGGTCGTGACCGGCCAGACTGGCGCGGATGCCTGGCATCGGCACCAGCGCCAACGCCAGGACGATGGCGTGGCGCAGCATGCCCTTGATCTCGCGAAAGGCGAACGCCGGCACCAGAAACAGGCAGGGATAGAGGCGCGCCATGCCTAACGTCAGAGCGAGGATGGATTCGGAGACTTCAGTGAAGGCCGGCTGGAACATTTCAGGCCCTCGTCTGCGCGATCATGCTGAATGCCAGGTTGGCCAATTGCATCAACTCGACGCCAATCCAGCGCCCGGTCAACGCCAGAGCGATGCCCACTGCGACCAGTTTGATCGCGAACGGCAGGGTCTGGTCCTGCAACTGCATGACCGCTTGCAGCAACGAGGTCAGCACGCCGACGATCACCGCCACGATCAACGGCGGCGCCGACAGCACCACCACCAGCAACATTGCCTGCTTGAACAGCGTCAATGTATCCATGGCGCTCTCACAGGTAGCTGTAGAAAAGGCCATCGAGCAGTCGTGTCCAGCCATCGACCAGCACGAACAGCAGGATCTTCAACGGCAGGGAAATGGTCATCGGCGCCACCATTTGCATGCCCAGCGCGAGCAGGATGTTGGAGACGATCAGGTCGATCACGATGAAGGGCACGTAGATCAGAAAACCGATCTGGAACCCGGCCTGCAATTCCGAGAGCACGAACGCCGGGACAATCAGCAGCAGGTCGTCGCGGCTGGCCTTGGCCGCCATCGGCGCCGGCCACATGCGCTGAGTGTTTTCCAGCAGATGGGTCTGGATGTCCGGATCGACATTGCGTGACATGAACAGGCGCAACGGCTCCAGCACCTGGGTGCCGGCGCTTTGCATGGCGCTGAAGTTGTCCATGCGTTGCGGCAACTGCCGGAAGCGCTGGCCCATGTCGTTGAACACCGGCGCCATGATGAACAGCGTCGCCGCCAGCGCGATGCCGTACAGCGCCATGTTCGGCGGTGCCTGCTGCACACCGATGGCGTTGCGGGTAATCAGCAGCACCATGGAAATCTTCAGGAACGCGGTGCAGATCATCATCAGCAGCGGCACCAGCGACAGGGCGCCGAGGAACAGGGCGAGGGTCAGCGGGTCGACATCCTGCACATTCACAGGCGCGGCTCCAGCCGGGTGATCTGCAAGCCCAGACGGCCTTCGATGTCGACCAGTTCGCCCTGCGCCAGCACCCGCTCGCCGTGGCATAACGTGGCTTCCCCCGGGGTGCAGCCGTTGAATCGCAGCACCGAGCCGACCCCCAGATTACGCAACTGGCCGAGGCTCAAGTGGAGGCTGCCGGCACGCAAGGTCAGGGCCAGCGGCAGGTCGTCAAAGCGCGTGGATTCTGCACCCGGCGCTGAGGGCTGTACCTCGCTGGGCATGGGTTGATCGGCGAGAGCGAAGTGATCCAGAGAGGCATTCATCGTCAGGTCTTCCAGTTCGGTGAGGGTGAAGTGCAGGGCAGTGCCCGGCAATTGACGCAGGTGCAGACGGCAGGCGCCGATCTGCAGGCTGCCTTGGCCGTCGGCGCTGAACAGGGCCTGGTGGATAAGCAGAACATCACCCGGTTGCAGGCCGAGTAATTCGCCGCGACTCAGGCTGCAATGTCCCAGCAACAACGGGATATGCACAGGCCAGATCGGCTCGTTGTCGTTGCCGGCATTGCTTTGCCAGGCCGCGTTTTCGAGCCAGCGCAGCAAGGTCTCGGCGCTGATTCGCAGACGGCTGGTGTGGGTGCCCAGCGTCGCGCCGCGCAGCTCCAGCAGACAGTCCAGCCCCGGCACGGGCGGTGCAATGACCGTTTGCAACGGGCTCCATATCGCCTGCAGTTCAGGGGCCAGGTACTGGTTGTACAGCGGCCAGTACCAGGAGCATTGCGTGCTGGCAGTCAGTGGGTCGGCAAGGATCGCCGGGCATGCGGAGATCGCACTCAGCAGTGGTTCTGCGTCGTCCAGCCAGAACCGGCCGCAAACTGATTCGAGCGCTGTGGCGGGCTCGCTATTGAAGGCGATCGGGGCCAGCCGTAGATGAAGGGACGAGGGCGCCGGTTGCGTCAGGTTCAGGCACAGGCCCGCGCCCAGGCGCTCGCGCACCAGGGCTTCGGCCGACGACAGATTGCGCAGGCGCAACGCTTGCACGGTCATGTCAAACGCCCTCCCGGTGCAACCGCAGGCGCACCGCGCGTCCCAATTGCCGGGCAAGCCACGCCGCGCTGGTCTGTTGCAGCGGTTCGACTTGGCGCCACGCATCCGGAGCCATGTGCACGGCGATTTCCAGCGCCGCGCCGTGGTGGATGACATTGACCTTGACCGGGCCAAGGTTGGGCAGCTCCAGATGCGCTTCGAGTACGCCGGGTTGCGGATCATCCAGATGCTGCTCCAGACGTTCCAGCATTGCTTGCCACCAATCGATGTCGCGCTGCTCCGGTGCCGCCGCACTGTCTGTGGAGGAACCGGAATTTTGCTGCTGCGGCTCCTGAAAACCGGCACCGCCAAAGTCGGCCAGCAGGCCTCGGTCGAGGTTGCCCAGGGTGTCCAGCAAGTGTTCGAAATGTTCGCTCTCGTCACGGATTTCACCGCGCAGATCCTGGCGCCGTTCGGTTCTGGCGGGCCAGGCCGAGGCCGTGGTTTCCTGACGTGGGCGCGGGGCTTCGGGCATACGCGGTGGCGGTTTGAGTGTGGCGTGGCGCGGATTCATGAGGCATCCCGTGCGAGGTCGCGCAAATAGTCGAGTTTCTCCACATCGCGCTGGCGCCGCCGCAGTTGCTGCTCGCTGTCCGCCGTCCATTGCTGCTGTTGCCGATGTTCGTCCTGCAAGGCCTGATAGCTTTGCTCGACCCGCTCGATTTTGCGCAGAGCCTGTTGCTCGCCGACCAGCCACTGGTTCATCTCGGTGAGCAGCAGACGCCGATTGACGTGGGCGTCGCGTTGGTCAATGCGACCTTGCTGGTGTTGGTCACGTAGCTCGCGCAGCTCACCGGCCAATTGTTCGAGCCGGCCGTGCAAGGCGCTGAGCACCGAGCGTTGGCGTTGCCAGGCTTGTTCGGCCATGGTCAAACGGTGGCGGCGGATCGGCAGTAGTAGATCGAGCGTCGGTGTCAGGTCGGCATTGGCCGGGGTCTGGTAATCGGAATCAGACTGGAGCATGGGCGGTTACCTGCAGAAGGTGATCCAGGGTTTCATCGAGCGTCACCGGCTCGCGCAGCGATTGCTGGAGGAAGGCCTCGATGCGGGCGCGAGCGTCCACGGCGCAATCGGTCAGCGGGTCGTTGCCAGGCTGGTACTCGCCGAGCTTGATGAGCATTTCCACTTGCTGATAGGCAGCCATCAGTCGGCGCAACTGTGTGGCCCCGTGTTGCTGTTCGGTTCCCACCACATTGCTCATTGTCCGGCTCAGGCTGGCGAGAACGTCCACTGCCGGGTAATGCCCGCGTTCGGCCAGGCGCCGGGACAGCACGATGTGGCCGTCGAGCAGCGAGCGCACCTCGTCGGCGACCGGATCGTTCATCGAGTCCTGTTCGATCAGCACCGAATACAGCGCGGTGATGACGCCGTCGTGGGTGCGCCCGGCGCGTTCCACCAGACGCGGCAACAGGCTGTAGACCGACGGCGGCAAGCCACCGCGCCCGGCCGGCTCACCGCTGGCCAGACCGATCTCGCGCTGGGCACGGGCAAAGCGGGTCAGCGAGTCAATGATCAGCAGCGTCGATTTGCCCTGCTGGCGGAAGCCCTCGGCAATCGCCGTGGCGGTGAACGCAGCGCGGGCGCGCTCCATGCTGCTGCGGTCGGAGGTGGCGCAGACCAGCACGGTGCGGCTGCGCAGTTCGGCATCCAGTTCATGGTCGAGAAACTCACGCAGCTCGCGTCCGCGCTCGCCGATCAAGCCAAACACGATGGCCTGACACGGGGTATTGCGTGCCAGTTCGGCGAGCAGGGTGGTCTTGCCGCAGCCGGCGCCGGCGAATATTCCCACCCGCTGGCCTTCACCCAGCGTCAGCAGACCGTCAATGGCGCGCAGCCCGGTGGCCAGCGGTGCTTCGATTCGCGGGCGCTCGCTGGCGGCAGGAGCATCGCGAATCACCGGCAGCGCGCCAACCGCCCCGGCCTCGGCAAACGCCTGCGGGCCTTCGCCGTTGAGCGCGCGGCCAAAGCCGTCGAGCACACAGCCTAAAAGGTGATCGCCGACCAGCAGGCTGTGCGGCTGGAACAGTGGTGTGACTCGCGCGCCAATGGCAATCCCGTCCAGCGCGCCGAGGGCCGCCAGCAAGGTGTGTTCACGGTCGAACCCGACGATTTCGGCCATCACCTCGCTGCCGTCGGCACGCTGGATCTGGCACAGATCGCCGATCCGCGCCCGGGGCATGCGGCTGTGCAGCAAAATGCCGCTGACCCCGGTGATGCGCCCGTGGATCGCTACCGGTGCGCAGTGTTCGATCCGTTGCCGATGTTGCCCGCACCATTGCTGCAACTGTGCGATGGCATCCTGCATCACCAGCTCACCTCAATGCGCCGATCACCTTCGAACACCACTTGATGTTCGCTGATGCCGACCAGCCGCACGCCAGCCACTTCGTCGCCGAGAAACAAGCGCCGGCCATCGCTGGTCAACACGTTGGGCAAGCGCGCCAGACTGATCTGGACAATGCTGAACGGCAGCAGCGGGGTGGCTTCGGGCAGGTCGCTGAGCACCTGCAACGGGCTGCGATACTGCTGCTCGAAACGCAGCAGCATGCGTTCGGTCGATTGCAGCAGATCGTCCTCGTCGAAACGGCCTTTGAGCAGGATCTTGCCCGGTTGCTCGACGAGGCTGATCCGGCTCTGCAACTCACGTTCCTTGAGCATGTCTTGCAGAACCTGACGGACTTCGGCGGCATCCTTGAGCGCAGTTCGGCCCGGGACTGGTAGCGGCGTCGGCGGTTGCGCCGGGGTGTTGATGCCCCAGATCAATGTGGCGAGAAACAGCAACAGCGCACCCAGCAACAGCAATGGGCCGAGCAGCGAACGCGAGCGAGTCGGGGCGGCTATGTCAGCGTCGCGCTCCGCATTCATGGGCGGCAATGGGGTTTCTGTCGATGCCTGCGGCTGATCTTCAGGCTCTTCCTCGGCGGGCCATTCGGTGTTGGCACTGACCACCGACAGCCAGACACCATTGAGGGCAAACGGCGTGCCCGGTTGCAGGGTGGCGATGGCATCGACCTTGTGCCCCTCGCTGTCGGTGACCGGGCCGTCCTTGCGGGCCAGCGACCAGGTGTCGTCGACCAGCCGCAGCAGGCAGTGGCGATCCTTGATGCCGGGGTCGTACAACGCCAGGTCGGCGCTCTGGGCCGAACCGATGCACCATTCGCCACCGCTCAACGGCAGCGCCGCCCCCCGGTGCAAACCGGTGAGCACGCGCAGCTCATACATCATCTCGGGTTTCATCGCATCACTCCGTCAGGCCATCAAGGCATGGGCTTCTTGCAGATCGAGGCGTCCCAGCACCTGTACCTGCACCGAGGACAGCAACTCGGCGAAGGACAGCACCGGAACATGGTTGAATTCATCCCTGAGCAAACCGTGCAACGGGCTGCGCAGGTCCTGCGCCACCAGCAGCACCGGCGCCGGTCGCGAGCGCAGCGGGAAAGCGTGGCGCAGTTGTTCGAGCAGGGCATTGCCCAGTTCCGGTTCGAGGGCAAACCAGGCTTCGTTCTGGCTCTGGCGCAGGGCGTCGCGCAGCAGCACTTCGGTTTCCGGGGTGATCAGCCACGCATTGAGCGCACCTTGTTCGGTGTGCTGGTGGCAGATTTGTGCCTTGAGGGCGATGCGCACGTAATCGGTGAGGGCGTTCAGGTCGCGTTCGTGTTGCCCTTGTTCGATCAGCGTCTCGGCAATCGGCCGCACCGAGCGCAGCGACACCAGCTCGGCGGACAGCCGTTGCAGCACGGCGGCGAAACGCGCCAGGGGCAGGGTACGTTGCAGCTCCTGCGCCAGCTCCGGCTGTTCGCTTTCGAGCCAGCCGAGGATCGCCTTGCTTTCCTGCAGGCCAATGAACTGCGGGCCGGTGGCCTGGAAGGCGCGGCTCATGCGTTCGAGGATCAGCTCCTCGGCACTGACCGGCTCGACACTGCTCATGCGCAACAGCGCATGGTCGGGGGCAAACCACACCCATTCACTCTCATCACGCTCCGCGCGCCCCGGCTCGCCGTCGTGCAGCTCCCCGCACTGGCGCAGATGCACGGCTTGCAGGGTTTCACTCCAGGTGGCGCGAATCAGCGGCACTTCGTAGACGCAGAATCGAAATTCGTCTTCGGCGCAATCCTCGCTGAACTCCAGATCGAACGAAGGCAAGGTCAAGCCGAAACGGTGCACCAGGGTGTTACGTCGCTGGCGAATGCCGTGCAGCAAACGCTCCAGCGCCGCACTGCCTTTGTGGGCGGGATGGAACTGCAACAAATAGGCGCGGGACGGATTGAAGCGGCGGATGTCTTCGCGGCCATTGAGCTCGGGCGCGCCATTGCGGGTGGCGCCGTCGTGATCCTGGAGAATCTGCTTCTGGCGAATGCGCCACAGCTGAATCAGGCCACTGAACAGGCAGATCAGGCTGATGCTGATGAACACCAGACTGGGCATGCCGGGGATCGCGGCAAAGCCGAGCATGCCGATCGAGGAAAACACCCAGGCCTTGGGCTGACTGGTCAATTGTTCGGCGATTTCATGGCCGATGTTGGCGTCGCCGGCCTGACTGTCCGGCGCCACCCGGGTGATGATCATGCCGGCAGTCAGGGAAATCAGCAGCGCGGGAATCTGCGCGATCAGGCCGTCGCCGATGGTCAGCACCGAGTACAGGTGCATGGCGTCGGAGGCCTGCATGCCGTTTTGCAGCACGCCGATGGAGAAGCCGCCGATCAGGTTGATAAAGACGATCACCAGACCGGCGATGGCGTCACCTTTGACGAATTTCATCGCACCGTCCATGGCGCCGAACAACTGACTTTCCTTGGACAGTTGCTCGCGCCGCTGACGGGCTTCACGCACGTTGATCAGGTTGGCGCGCAGGTCGCTGTCGATCGACATCTGTTTGCCGGGCATGGCATCCAGGGTGAAGCGCGCGGCGACTTCGGCCACCCGTTCCGAGCCCTTGGTGATCACCAGAAAGTTGACGATGGTCAGGATCAGGAAAATCACCAGACCCACCGCCAGATTGCCGCCCACCACGAAACTGCCGAAGGCTTCGACGATGTGCCCCGCATCCTGTTGCAGCAGGATCAGGCGGGTGGTGGCGATCGACAGCGACAGCCGAAACATGGTGGTCAGCAATAGCACTGCCGGAAACGTCGAGAACGCCAGCGGTCGCGGCAGGTACATGGCCAGCACGATCAGCAGCGAAGAGATGCAGATGTTCAGCGCAATCAACACGTCGACCAATGCGGTGGGCAGCGGCAGGATCATCATGAACACGATGGCCATGACCATCACGGCGCCGACGATTTCGGTGCGGCGCATCACCGCCAGCGCCAGGCGGTTGAGGGCGTGGATCAGGCGATTCATTGCAGACCTCGCCCCGGCTCGACCAGCCCCATGGCCTGGCGTTCTTGCCGGGCCAGTTGCTCCATCAGGTTATGCAACAGGCGCAGGCCGTTTTGCCGGGTCTTGAGGTCCTTCCACAACACCAGCGGCAGGTTTTGCAGCAGTGGATAAAGCCCGTTGAAATACAGCGGCTGCAAGTGCGGAGCGTTGTCCAGGGTGTCATCGCTGAGCAGCGTCAGGTCGCGGGCAAAGAAACCGTTGGCACAAAAGCGCAGCAGCCGTTTGCTCATGGCCAGCGGCGTCATGCTTTCGCGGCGTTGTTTCTGGCTCAAACGCTGCAACAGGTCGTGGCAAGCCTTGATCAGATTGTTGAGCTGCCCGCAGGAGCCCAAGCCGCGCAACATCGAGCCGAGAACATTACCGGGCAACGAGGGCGAAAGGGCGGCGATGTCGTCCGCCAGCGCCCGTTGCAAGGTGCGCAGGCCGCGGGCGAATTGCTCTTCACTGAAGTGTTCGAGCAGGGCTTCGAGCAGGCTGGCCAAGGGTTGCTGGCCGACGATGGCTTTGTAGTAGAGCTGACGCATCGCCGCCCGTTGCTGCGGGTCGCGGCTGAACAGGGCGATGGCGCTGGCGGTATTGAAGCCCGCTCGGATTTTGTCACCGTGCACCAGACGCAATTCGTCGATCAGCTCGCGGGTGTTCTGCGCCTCGCCGTCCAGACCTTCAGCCAATGACAGGCGCATCGCCTGTTGCAGCAGAATGTCGGTGCGCGCCGGATCATTGTCCGCGATGCTCAGCGCCGCCTGCAGCGACGGCTGCTGTTGCAGTTGCTGCTGCATGCGCCGCGCCTGTTGTTCGAGGCTCGGCTGGTCACCGTGATCAAGCAGGCGATAGAGCTCGACGAGCTTCTCGATGCGCTCCACGCGCTGCCCTCGGGAAGCATCGCTGATGTGGCGCTCGTCGAGGCTCTTGCTGTGGCGCTCGATGCTTTCGCTGAACTTCAGGGCCACCTCTTCCATGGAGTCGATCAGCGGGTTCTTCGCCGTGGCCGCAGTGGCTTCGGTGCCAAACAGCGGACGCGGCAGCAAGTCCAGTGGCAGGGCATCGTTGTAGTTGGAAATTTTCATGGAGGCGCACGTTCCACCGCTATTCAGGTGTGCAGTGAGTGGCGTTTGCCGGCGTCCGGTTCCTTGGGCGCGAAGCGGCCCGTTTGACTGTGCAAGAACTGGCACAGGCATTTTGTCGAAAGTGCAACAAATGGCAAAAAACGCGCTTTTCGGTTTTTAAAAGTGTTTAAAAACAACAAGTTAAAAAAGTACCAAGGTTGGTACGCTCGCTGCTCTCTATCCCTCCCGCCACTGTCGGCATAGCGTGAGTGATGAGGGAACAAGCGTGGAATCGAGTAGTGTTCAAACGGAAGCGAAAGTCATTGCCGCCATCGAACTGGACCTGGGCGGACTGGCACACAGCAGCGAGAAAAAGCTGCGCGGTTTCATCAATAAGCGAGTGTTCAACCCGGCCGATGTCGATGACCTGATGCAGATGACTTATCTGGAAGCCTGGCGCAACCAGCACAAGTACACCGGGGCGTCGAAACCGGAAACCTGGCTGTTCGGCATTGCTACTAACCTGGTCAGCAACCACTTCAAGAACTTCTATCGCCGGCCGCAGTGCGCGGTGCTGGAAGAGGCGGGCATCGAAAGTCTGGAATATGGCCACGACCCGAGCCAGGTCAGCGAGCACCAGCGCCTGCTCAGGCGCACGCTGGAGGCCATCGACGACTTGTCGGTGGACATGCGCGCGGTGATCGATCTGGTGGTGGATTCCGACATCAGCTATCAGGACGCCGCGCAGCAACTGGGCGTGCCCATCGGCACGGTGCGTTCACGTCTGGCCAGGGCCCGGGGCCAGTTGAAGTCCAGTGTCTACACCGGGAGGGCCAGCGCATGAACGGATTTCGTCATAGCCAACCCATGACCCTGCCACGCGGTGTGCGTGAGTCCTGCGATGCCGACCTGCCGGCGATGATGGAGATCTTCAACGAAACCGCCGGCACGGGTGCCAACTCGCCAGTGACCCGGCCGATGACGCTTGAGGAAGTGACTTTCTATATCAATCTGTACAAGCGCGATGGCCTGCCCGTCTACGTGCTTGAACGCGGCGGCGAAGTGGTCGGCTGGCTGTCGATCAACCGCTTCAGTTGGGGCACCCAGGCCTGTCGCAACACCGGTGAAACCGCCATTTATGTGCGCGCCGATCGCTACGGCAGTGGCATTGGCGTGCGCCTGGGCCATGCGACGGTGATCCTCGGGCGTCAGTTCGGCCTGGAAACCCTGGTCGCTTGGATCATGGCCGCCAACGTGCCTAGCCAGCACATCGTGCAATCCATCGGCGCGGTACTCTGGGCCCGCTTGCCAGGTATCGCCCGGTTTGGCGAGGAGCGGGCGGACGTGTTGCTGTTTGGTCTACCGTTGTTTGAGGCGGGGCCGGACTGAGGGCAGATGTGCATTTGCTGCTGTGCAGCGGTGACTCGCGTCGCCGCTGCCGAGGGCAGCCTCGGCAGCGGCGCTGGTTACTTCCTAGACATGGTCGAGCGCTTCACCGGTCCTTTGCTGCTCAAGATCCGTCGTGCTGCGTGCACGGCGCGCTCGGAGAGCATTTCCATGCGCGGTGATTGCAACGCCCACGCATGCCAGTACAGCTCGACATCGGTGAAATGCCCCGGCGCCACATCCACCAGTTCGCGACTTTTCAGCAAATCGCTGACCTGCATATACGGCACCATGCCGTAGCCGAGTCCGCGGCGAATGGCTTTCAGACGCGCCTCTGGCAGTGACAGGTAGTGCGTGGGGTAAGCGTCTGCGTGCAGGCCGAAGCGTGACTGCATGAACTCCGACTGCAGGGTGTCTTTGCGCGAATAGGCAAATACCGGCGCCTTGCGTGCCGCCGCGCGGGTCAGGCCTTTGGCAAACCAGCGCTGCTGAAACTCTGGCGATGCGACCAACTGGTAACGCACCGGACCCAGCAGCTCAGCGAAACAACCGCGCATAGGCTGCGAACGCGTGCCGATACAGCCGATTACCTGGCCGCTTTCCAGCAAGGCATAGGTGTGATCCTGATCGTCGACCACGACGTCGAGCAAAATATTCTCGCTGACGAATATCTCGGCCAGTGCCGGAAAGAACCATGTCGCCAGCGTGTCGCCATTGACTGCAATGACCACGCGCAGGTGATCCTGTTCATCGCCGGTCAGCTCGTTCAGCAGTTCTTCTTCGAGCACGGTTGCACGACGCAGATAGAGCATCAGTTTTCTGCCCGCCAGCGTCGGCTCGCACGGGCGACCGCGCACCACCACCGAGCTGCCCAAGCGAACTTCAAGGGCGTGTATGCGTTGCGACACCGCCGACGGCGTCACGTTAAGACGTTCCGCAGCCTTCTCGAAACTGCCGCTGTCGACTACGGCGAGGAACGCCTGCATCTGTTTTGCGTCGAGTTGCATGGCTGTCGCTCTGGTTAAGTATTTCTAATCGTTACTGAAAGATACTGCGTTTTTCTTCACTTAAACATAGCGCTGCTCAATCATTGCTCGGCGGCGACAGTGAGCGGTTACAGCCCGCGCAACACACTGCACCGGGTGTCATCCGATTTTCCGAATGACAGCAATGAGGCTTTATACACAGAGAAAGGTGGGCGTGATGAGCATTCAAATATGCAGCGTCCGATACTTGCCATGAAACTCAATATGATCATCGCTGTGAGCGCCATTGCATTGGTCGGCAACTATGTCTGGCAATCCCACGACCTGAAACTCGGTCCTTATGAGTATCAGGTCTCGGCAAAAACACAGCCGTCCCGCCACACTCATTCCGAGGCCCGTCGGATGGCGCTTAGCGGCGCCGGGAAGAAGTGCGCTTCGCTCGGCAAGCAGATCGACGTGTTTGACGTGCAATCGCGCTTGCCGCTCGATCCCGGGAATGACGTGGCTAACGTGACATTCGTCTGCAAGTGATCGCTGTTTCGGCGATTCGAGCCAGCCAGGAACATTGCAACTTTTAATTATCGGCGGTACACACCATGAAGTTATTGATGATTGCGTTGCTTGCGACGCTGTTGAGCGCCTGTGTGACATCTGTGCATGACTGGTCCAGGCCCGGCGCGAGTGCCGCTGATATCCAGCACAACAAAGCTGAATGCCAGTATCAGGCCAAGGCCGCGACCGCCAGCTACCATTCAAGCCCTGCTGCAAACGATACAACTCACGGCATGGGCAGTGCCGTGGGTGACGGGATCGTCATTGCGGAAAAACAGATCGACCTGACAAATGATTGCATGCGCGTCAAAGGCTACTCAGGGCAATGAGCGAGGCAGATGGTCTCATTCAAGACCTCGCCTTATTGACCGATGCATACCGTGTTGGACTTGGTTCGTGTGGTTTGGCCATCGGCTGACGCGTCACCCTGAACGTCGACGCTTTCGGTGGTATTACATTCCTGCATGGCGGGTTTCGCGGTTTTCTGTTGCCACTCCCGATCTTGCTGTGCTTGCCAATCGGCAACGGCTTTCTTGCGTTTCTGGTCGGAGATCATCATGCAGTTTGCAAACTCGGTAGAGCCTTGTACGTAGCCGTAACCGGCGCATGTCTGACGGTCTTCAGCCGCTTGTTGTTCAGCGCTCATGCAACCGCTTAACGTGGCGGCAGCGCTGAATGTCAGGAAAAGGAGGGGAATGACGCGTGCAGCGCAGGTATGAGGCGTTTTCATGGGAATTTCCAGGAAGTGAGGTCATACATTCAGGGGCTGCACGTCCTGGTCCGCTGGCCTGATGCCTGTGCTTGAGGGATCGAGGGACACTCGAAAGTGAACGTCGAGTGCTTCAACCCGTTGGACAAGTCACCAAATCTTTATAGTACAGTCGTCATCGAACCACCTGTCGTATGAGGCTTTTCGGCAATGGGTGTACAAAAAACCGACAGATGGGCACGGATCGCATGCGTACAATTACGCACGATCATCGAAGAGTAATACGACGTTTAAATGAGTGATTCTACGGCGACAAACAACGGCAACTGGTACGCAGTGATTGCCCTGGCACTGGCTGCGTTTGTGTTCAACACCACCGAGTTTGTACCGGTCGGTCTGTTGAGTTCGATCGGCAGCAGCTTCGACATGTCGACCGCGCAGGTTGGCCTGATGTTGACTATCTATGCGTGGGTGGTGTCTTTGACGTCGCTGCCGATCATGCTGCTGACGCGCAACGTCGAGCGCCGACGGCTGTTGATCGTGCTGTTTGGAATGTTTATCGCCAGTCACATTCTGTCGAGTCTGGCGACCAGCTTCGGTGTGTTGCTGGTGAGCCGGATCGGTGTGGCGCTGTCGCATGCGCTGTTCTGGTCGATCACCGCGTCTCTGGCCGTACGCCTCGCGCCGCCGGGCAAACAGGTTCAGGCCTTGGGTTTGCTGGCGACCGGTACTTCGCTGGCGATGGTGTTGGGCATTCCCCTCGGCCGCTTGTTGGGCGAGGCCATGGGTTGGCGCACCACGTTCATCGTGATCGCCGGCTTTGCGGCGGCGCTGGTGTTCTGTCTGGCGAAGGTGCTGCCGTTGCTGCCCAGTCAGAACTCCGGCTCGCTCAAGAGTCTGCCCGTGTTGTTGAAGCGGCCGGCACTGGTGGCCATCTATGTCCTGACGGCGCTGGTCGTGACGGCACAGTTCACCGCCTACAGCTACATCGAACCGTTCGTTCTGACCGTGGCGGGCATGAGCGGCGATGTGGTGACACTCCTGCTGTTGTTGTTCGGCGGCGCCGGTATTTTCGGCTCGCTGCTATTCAGCTACCTGCACAGCTATAACCCGCAGCGCTTTCTGATCATCTGCGTGTCGTTGCTCGCCTTGTGCCTGGCTTCGCTGTTGCCGTTGAGCGGCAACGTCTCATACCTCGGCGTGCTGAGTGTGTTCTGGGGGATGGCGATCATGGGCTTCGGGCTGGCGTTACAGTCGAAAGTCCTGGTGCTGGCTCCGGACGCTACCGACGTGGCGATGGCGTTGTTTTCCGGGATCTACAACATCGGTATCGGCGGCGGCGCGCTGGTCGGGAGTTGGGTGGGCAGTCAGTTTGGCTTTGCTTACATTGGGGTGGTGGGCGGGATGCTGGCGGCGTCGGCGCTGGCGTTTTACTGCCTGTCGCTGTATCGCCTGGCCCGGTCCGTGGCTTGAGTTCAAGGACTACAAGCCGCCGGCGCATTTCATTTAAAACGTTGCCTGCTTAATGTGCAGGCAACTCGAGACTGTCCGGGTCGCCAAAAAACATCTGAATCCGCGACCGTAACCAACGCTCCCCGGGATCATTATCCTGCGACCCGCGCCACGCCATGTGCAGCTCAAACGTGCGCGTCGGCAGCGGCGGGTCTTCCGCCCGCACGCCACCGGCGGCCGTCAGTGCATCGGCGGTGTAATCCGGTACGGTGGCGACGATGTCGGTGCCGGCGAGCAACGTACTCAAACCGTTGAATTGCGGCACGGCCAGCACCACATGGCGCTTGCGCCCGAGCTTCTCCAGTTCCTCATCAATAAAACCACTGAGGTCGCCGGCGAACGACACCAGCGCATGCGGGCGCGCGCAGTAGTCATCCAGGCTCAGCGGTCCGGGCACGGTGTCGGCGCGCAGCAGTTTCGGCTGGCTGCGACGCAGTACCTTGCGTTTGGCGTTGGCCGGCAGGTCAGTGGTGTAGCTGACGCCGATGGAGATTTCGCCAGAAGCCAGCAGCCCCGGCATCAATATGTAGTTGACCCGACGCACGACCAGCACGATGCCCGGTGCTTCGGCGCGCAGTCGTTTGAGCAGCATTGGCAGCAGGGCGAATTCGACGTCGTCGGACAGGCCGATACGGAATACCGAAGTGCTGGTGGCCGGATCGAACTCAGCCGCACGGCTGACGGCGGTGGAAATCGAGTCGAGCGCCGGGGAGAGCAGGGCGAAGATCTCCACCGCGCGGGCGGAGGGTTCCATGCTGCGCCCGGTGCGCACGAACAACGGGTCATCGAACAGGCTGCGCAGGCGCGAGAGCGCCGCACTGATTGCCGGCTGGCCAAGAAAAAGCTTCTCGGCGGCGCGGGTCACGCTGCGTTCGTGCATCAGAGTTTCGAATACGATCAACAGGTTCAGGTCGACACGACGCAGGTCATTACGATTCATCTGGAGTCCTGGCAGAGTCATCAAGCTTGACGAGAGCGGCCATATGAGAACAATGGCCAGCATGAATATTACGGGGAAAGGCTGGTACTCTGCACCGCTAAATTCAGCTTTACCGAGCCGGTTGCGGTATTTTTTTCATCGATTTTGCCAATGCCGTCCATACTGCGGAATCAATGACAGGCATGTCGACTATTAATAGCCACTGATAGTCTTGGGTCAAAAGCCCAGATAGAGTTCAGGGCATTAGAGGTTACTTTGACGAGGTTTGCGATGTCCCGCACGATCCGTTTTCACAAGTTTGGTCCGGCCGAGGTGCTCAAATGCGAAGAGCATGCGGCCGCTCAGCCAGGTCCCGGCGAAGTGCAGGTGCGTGTCGAAGCGATCGGCATCAGCTGGTACGACATTCTCTGGCGTCAGAACCTGGCCTCGTCCCAGGCGCGCCTGCCGTCTGGTCTCGGCCATGAAATGGCCGGTGTGGTGACCGCCGTCGGCGATGGTATCGGCGATCTGTCGGTTGGCGACAAGGTGGCCAGTTTCCCGGCGCAAAGTCCGAACGACTATCCGGTGTATGGCGAGCAGATCGTGCTGCCACGCACCGCGCTGACCCGCTATCCGGATGTGTTAAGCCCGGTCGAAGCCAGCGTGCATTACACACCGCTGTTGATCGCCTATTTTGCCTACGCCGATCTGGCACGGGTCAAACCCGGGCAGTTTGCCCTGGTCACTGACGCCAGCCATTGCGCCGGCCCGTCCTTTGTCCAGTTGGGCAAAGCCCTGGGTGTGCGGGTGATCGCGGCGACGAAAACCGCTGAAGAGCGCGAATACCTGCTGTCGCTGGGGGCCGAGAAAGTCATCGTCACCGAGGAAGAAGATCTGTTGATGCGCATCAACAAGATCACCGACAGCCGTGGTGTCGACGTGGTATTCGATGGTCTCGGCGGCCCGCAGATGTCGTTGCTCGGCGATGTGCTCGCGCCACGTGGCAGCCTGGTTCTGTACGGTCTGCAGGGTGGTAACCAGACACCATTCCCGGCGTGTGCGGCGTTCCAGAAAAACATTCAGTTCTTCGTACACTGCATCGGTAACTTCACCGGTAAGCCCGAGCTGGGCATCACCCAGGACCACGTCGCCTTGCAGCGTGCCCTGCGTGACATCAATCAGCTCACCGCCGACCGCGTACTGCTGCCACTCAAGACTCGGGTCTTCCCGTTCAACGAGTTCGTCGAAGCACATCGCTACATGGACGAATGCCCATGCCGCGAACGGGTCGCCCTTCAGGTCGAACCTGCGTAACGCCCTCCAAACAGAGTCCGTGGCCCCACGGACTCTTGCGTTGTACCCCTCGCAAATAATCAGACATGCCGGACAGGGTGCGTGACCGGTTGTGCATCTGAACCGGTTTTTGTCCGCTATCTGTATCTTCTAATCGGCATTTAAGCCCTGATAATTGAATGATTACTTTCATCTCAAGGAATGAGCCATGTCTGTGCATTCTGTTTTGTTTGCCGTGTTTAATATTTCCTCCTGTGGGCGATATACCGGTTTCTGTTTAATGGCTGTAGGTTATTTCCTATTGTCGTTCTGCTTTTCTTGTACTCAATGTTCGTGGGACGCTGTAAGAAGTTTCCTCAGATATTTTTCACTCCGGGAAAACTCAATGGTAACGGGGGTTTACGTCACCTAGAGTGGCGAAGATATCGACTTCCATGCGTCAAGTGTTTCAAATAACTTCAAAAGCATAAGTGTTAGTATTTGATCGTCTATTACTTATTGATGAATTTGTTGCGCCAGCTTCACTGCTGATGCGATATGAATTTTTTACGCCGGGTAAAGTACTGATGAGCACGATCCATGATCAGGCAATGAACTATGTCTATCAGCAAGTATTGCAGCGTCTGCTGAGCTTCTTTTCCAGAGCCGAACGCACAGCATTGCAATTGCTGATTCAGCGGCTGGTGGTGGCCGCGGGTGGAATGGAGCGCATGGGTGAATACAAGGTCATGGTGACACCGTCCGGTACCCGTGACAGTTGCTATACCCTGGCGTTGCTGCGCGCCGCGCAGCTGAGTATCGCTGGTCGAGCGCCGGCCACTTTTCAGTTGCGTGTGGCCACATTGCGCTGGAGCGGAGCGGGGGCGGCGCCCGGAAATATGCACCGCAGCTTCGCCGCCCTGTTTCTGTACGACGATCCCCGGGTCGAGTTGCTGATGGTGGATCATCGTCAGGTGTTGCCATTCAATCACCTAGCGCCGCCCGACAAGGACAGTACGGAAGCCAATCGCACCAACCTACTGATGATGGGGCATCGACGGGCTTCGGACGAAAAGCTTGAGTTGTGGGATGACGCATGCCTGGCCTGGGCGGAGTTTTGCGGCCAGATCGCCCGCTGGGGCAATGGTGTCGACGCCTGGGTTGCCAGCGAGTCGCCGCGTCGACAAAAGCAATTCATCGATAACCTCGATCGGGCGGTGCAAAAGGCGGGGCTCGGTGCGCTGCCGCCCAATGCCGGAACATTCGATGAGCTGTTCGCCTTGCTCGACGGATTGGGAGGGGACTTGTATCGTGGTTTTTACGCCGAATCCGAGCGCCGCTGCTGGCGTCCGGAAGACGGGTTCGAGTCATGCCGTCGCACAACGTTTGTCGACATTCACGACATGGCGGTAGGCAACCTGGAAGAACGCTGGCCGCTGCTCAGCGAGTTTCTCGGGTTTCAGGCAGAGGAGTGGGTGTTCCACCAGGGCGAGGGCGAATACGCCGACCCGTTGATCGAGGCCCATTTGCGCGGCCTGGAGGCGGAATTCCTCGACGGCCGCAGCTATGAAACCGGATTTTCCCAACATGTTCAGCACATGCTGGCGACCATGCAGCAGCAACGGGTGCCGGAACCGGTATGCGAGCAGATGATTGCCAGGTTGGGGCAACAGCCGGCGCTGGATGAACTGCGCGAGGCCGCGGCGAACTGCATTCACGCGACCTACGGCTTGAATGAAACCCAATGGGTCTGCCTGTTGTTCACGCCGTTCATTGACCGTGGTGCCGGCCTCGAGCGGTTCCTGCGCCGTTGTCATCCCGGCATGTTGGTGGCGATGCCCGATTTGCATCGTGCCATGCAGGGGCTGCACGGCCCGGAGCAAGTGCTGCAATGGATGACGGATGTCAGTGGTTTGCCGGTCAGGCTGATCAGTCGTCTCTACGCCATGGAGTCATTGCCGGTGCGTGGCGCCGCCCCGAACGCAGCAGACGCCGCGCACCAAACGGCTATCGACGCCAGCGTGGGTGAGCGATCAGCGGAACGTTGAGGTGAGCGCTCCATTCTTCGGCGCATCTGTGTCAGCGGTATTGGGCTCATGAAGACTGCGCGGGAGCCCGGTTTTGCTTATCAGGCGGTCTATCGCTACCTGATGCGGCTGATAGCGGAGTCGGCCGGCGGCGGCAACGCCAGGCTGCCGTCGTTGCGCCAGTTGGCCAATCGTCTGAACGTATCGATCTCGACCATTCAATACGCTTATTCGTTGCTGGAGAAGGAAGGCAGGATCTATTCAGTCGCCAAGTCCGGGTACTACGCCCGGGCGGTGGCACAGGTTACGCAGCCAGCGTTTGGCAATGATCTGCTCGAAACGGTCTACGTCAATGCGCGGCGCCCGGGGATGCGATTGTTGAGTGCCGAAGATCCGGTTTCACTCCAATCGCTGGACAGCCCTTTGCTGTTGATGGAGCGCGAACTGCTGCGTCAGTACCCCCGGCAGCCACTGTTGCTCGGCCAGCCCTGTGGTGACTCGGAGTTGCGCGCTGCGCTGGCGGCCCGCTACACCACCTCGCCGAGGCAATGCTGGCATGCCGAGGATGTCTACATCGGTGCGGATCTGCGCGGGGTACTGGAAATCCTGGTTGCCGTTCTGCAACTCAAACACGCAACCGTTCTGGTCGAGTCGCCGTGTGACTGGTTGATACTGCGGTTGCTGCAGGCGGCAGAGGTGCGCGTGATCGAGCTGCCGTTGCTGGCCTGTGGCGGGCTGGAGCCGCAACTTCTGGAAACACTGCTCAAGACTGAAAGCGTGCGGCTGATTCTCATGTCGTCGGGCCTGAGCATGCCCCGTGGCACGCAGGTTCCTGCGGATAACCGCGACATCATTGCCGGACTGCTTCGCGAGCATGGCACCTGGGTGCTGGAAAATGATTGCTATGGCGAGCTTGGCGAGGGAGTGGACGGCGAGCGCTTGCGTGATCGGCTGGATCCTGACCGGCTGTTGATCTTCTCCTCCTTCGAGAAAATCATTGGCATCGAGGCCCCATACGGGTTCGTGTTATCGCGCCAATGGAAAAACGAAATGCTGCGGCATTTTCTGATGCGATCATTCCGACTGTCCCCGATCCGTCAGAAAGCCATTGCCCGACTGTTTGGAAACGGCCGGATCGACCAGCACCTGCATGTACTTCGCAGGCTCCTCAGGGAGTGTCGGACCCCGATGATTCACTTGCTGCGCGAGCGTTTGGGCGATGCACTTCAGGTCGTCGAACCGCAAGGCGGTGCGACCGTCTGGGTACGGGCACTGCGTCCGGTGGACATGCGCGATGTGTTCCAGCGCCTGCTCCGACAACAGGTATTGATTGCGCCGGGCGAACTGTTCAGTTTGCAGGGATTGCACCGTCGCCATCTGCGCCTGAACCTGCTGGATCATAGTGACACCGGTTTGGCAGGGGCGATTGCACTGCTGGGCGATGCACTGCGGTTGGCACCTCTTGAATGAACGTTGAAATCTGTCGGATAGATCCCGTCGCGCTGTGGTCAAACTGCCAGTAAACTGCGCTGTATTTCCTGAACCACTCTATTTCAGAGGTTTTGCATGACTATCAGTCCTTTTGCGGGCAAACCGGCACCGGCAGAATTGTTGGTCGACATCCCGCGACTGGTAACGGCTTATTACACCGGCCAACCGGACGCTTCGATTTCCACCCAGCGTGTGGCGTTTGGTACTTCCGGGCACCGCGGCAGCTCCTTCGACCTGAGTTTCAATGAGTGGCACGTTCTGGCAATCAGCCAGGCGATCTGCCTGTACCGCGAAGCCCAGGGCATCGATGGCCCGTTGTTTGTGGGCATTGATACTCACGCTCTGTCGACCCCGGCCGGGGCCAGCGCGCTGGAAGTGCTGGCGGCCAACGGCGTGACTGTGATGATCGCCGAAGGTGACGAATACACGCCAACCCCGGCGATTTCGCACGCCATTCTCTGCTACAACCGTGGTCGCACTTCTGGCCTGGCGGATGGCATCGTGATTACGCCGTCGCACAACCCGCCGCAAAGCGGTGGCTACAAATACAACCCTACCAACGGTGGCCCGGCCGATACCCACATCACCAAGTGGATCGAAGCCAAGGCCAACGAACTGCTCGCCAACAAACTGGCCGGCGTCAAACGCATCAGCTACGAGCAGGCGCTCAAGGCCAGCACCACTCACCGTCACGACTACCTCAACACTTACGTCGCTGACCTGATCAACGTGATCGACTTCGATGCCATTCGTGACGCCAAGCTGCGTCTGGGTGTCGATCCGCTGGGCGGAGCAGGGGTGCGCTACTGGTCGGCGATTGCCGAGCATTACCGTCTTGATCTGGACGTGGTGAACAAGCAGGTCGATCCGACTTTCCGTTTCATGACGGTCGATTGGGACGGGCAGATCCGCATGGACCCATCGTCCAGCCATGCCATGCAAGGTTTGATCGGTCTCAAGGAACGTTACGACGTGGCCTTCGCCTGCGACCCGGATCACGACCGTCATGGCATCGTCACCCCTTCGGGTGGTCTGCTGGCGCCGAACAACTACCTGGCAGTGTCCATCGACTACCTGTTCCAGAACCGTCCGCAATGGCGCGCCGATGCCGCCGTGGGTAAAACCGTGGTCAGCAGCGGTCTGATCGATCGCGTGGCCAAGCGTCTGGGACGTCGTCTGTACGAAGTGCCGGTCGGTTTCAAATGGTTCGCCGATGGCCTGTTTGACGGCTCGTTGGGTTTTGGTGGCGAGGAGAGTGCTGGCGCTTCGTTCCTGCGCAAGGATGGCGGCGTCTGGAGCACCGACAAGGACGGGTTGATTCCGGCGTTGTTGGCGGCTGAAATGACCGCTCGTACCGGCCGTGATCCAAGCCAGGCCTATCGCGCCCTGACCGATGAACTGGGCGAACCGTTCTCGGTGCGCGTCGATGCCAAGGCCAACCCTGAGCAGAAAGCGCTGCTGAGCAAGCTGTCGCCGGAGCAAGTGACTTCGACCGAGCTGGCAGGCGAGAAGATTCAGAGCATCCTCAGCCACGCGCCGGGCAACGATCAGGCCATTGGTGGCCTGAAGGTGATGACCGAAAACGGCTGGTTCGCCGCGCGTCCTTCGGGTACTGAAGACATCTACAAGATCTACGCCGAAAGCTTCATTGGCGACGATCACCTCAAGCAACTGGTGGCCGAAGCGCAAACGCTGGTGGATGGCGCAATCAGCACCCAGTGATCTTCAGGGAGGTGAGTTCTTTCTGTGGTGAGGGGATTCATCCCCGATGGACTGCGTAGCAGTCCGCTCCAACGGTAAAGAAGGGCCGCTTCGCGGCCAATCGGGGATGAGTCCCCTCGCTACAAAGGTTACAAAAAAGGGGCGACCATGACGGTCGCCCCTTTTTTTCGCCTGCAGTTCAGGCCATCAAGCCAGATCCACCAACACGATTTCGCTGTCTTCGAGCGCGGTCACGGTCAGCACCGACTCATGTTCCACAGCAACTCCGTCTCGAGCTTGCGCACGCAAGCCATTGACTTCAATCAAACCGGTGGCAGGCACTAGGTAGGCTCGGCGTCCGGCATCCAGACGATATTCAGCCGTTTCCCCAGCCTTGATATTCGCCGCGACCAGCCGCGCATCGGCGCGAATGCGCAGGCTCTGGTCGTCACCGTCCTTGCCGCTGGCCAGGGTCACGAACCCTTCGCGCTGGCCTTTGGGGAACGGTTTGGCGCCCCACGATGGTGGCGCGCCGGTTTCGGTTGGAAGAATCCATATCTGGAAAATCCGCGTTTCCTGGTCTTCCAGGTTGTACTCGCTGTGAGCGATGCCCGTACCGGCGCTCATGACCTGTACGTCGCCAGCCTCGGTACGGCCCTTGTTGCCAAGGTTGTCCTGGTGGGTAATCGCACCTTCGCGAACGTAAGTGATGATTTCCATGTCGCGGTGCGGGTGTTGTGGGAACCCGGTGCCGGCGGCGATCACATCATCGTTCCACACCCGCAGATTGCCCCAGTTCATGCGCTGCGGGTCGTAGTATTCGGCGAACGAAAAGTGGTGATGGGCATCCAACCAGCCGTGATGAGCGCCGCCCAGCGTGTTGAAAGGTCTGAGTTCAAGCATGATCGTCTCCTCAAAAGGTTCGTCATGGGGCGCAACGCCAGAGCCACGAAGCGAGACCGTTGGTTAATGACGGGCATCATCCTTCAGTCAATCATCGAGAAAAAGCGTAAAAAGTGCGGCATTCTCATCGAATCTATTGATGGGAAACAGGCTCGAAACGATCTCACCCAACTTTCAGTTCATCGCCTAAACCAATGACCTGTAAGCATTTCGCTAGAACTCATGGGCAAATAAAGACACCATAGCCCCCAACAGCCTCACACACTGGAGCCCATCAGCGTGGCGCAACACACTCCCGATCTTCCTCCCGAACTTCGTCCGTTGGCCGAGATGCCTTGGTTCAAACGTCTGGCCGCGCGTTTCTTCGGCCATGGCCTGACGCGTTTGCGCGCCCAGCACCGTGCCTCTTGGCTGCACGGTCAGGCTGACGGGTTTCGCAGCGGGCACACCGCGGGTGTGGATTACGGTTTCAAAGAAGGAAAACTCGAAGGGCTGGAAGAAGGCCGCCAGGTCCTGCTGATTCGTGACAGCCGCAGCACCGAGCATCGTCCGCCGAGCGTCGACAGCCATCTGTTCGATGATTGGCGTCTGCCACTCAGCGCCGAACTGAAGAAACGCATGAAGGCCGATGTGGCACGCCTGCTGCCCGAGCACGCCCAGCCAAGCGTCGCGCAATGGAAGATGATTTTCAGTGATACACCCTCAACCTCGGTGATTGCCGGGGCCGGTGCGGGCAAATCGACGACGCTGGTGCTGCGTATTCTGTTGCTCACGCATTATCTGGGCTTTGAACTCGACTCGATGACCGTGGTGACCTTCACGCGCGAATCACGTAAGGATTTCATCAATAAACTGATCGAGATGTTCGCGCTCTGGGGCCAGAAATTGAGTCTGAAACAGGCGCGGGAACTGGTGCGGACCTTTCACTCGCGCATTCTGCCGATGGTTCGCAGCCTGCCGGGCTTCGAGCGCTTGCAGGCTTTTGAAAATCTCAGCAATCGACCACAAGGGGCTGATGAGGACGTCGACAGCAACCCGTTCGATCTGCGGATCAACGATGCCCAGCGCCAGCAGCTCAACGCCTGCTACCACCGGTTATTCAATGAAGACGAGCGTTTTCGCCAGTTGATTCAGCCGTTAGCCAAGGCTGCCTTGCAGCTCAAGGAGCTGGAGCGCGACCACCCGGACGTACAGAAGCGCATGGCGGTGACCGAACTGGCGTCCAAACGCGACGAAGAACTGTGCGACGCCATCGAAGACCTGTGGTTTCGCGCCGGTGCCTGGCCGATCAAAGGCATTGAGCCCAACCGGCAGACGTTCGAGATCAACGGTTCGACCTTTCATTGTCATGGCTACATCCCCAGCCTCGATGCCTGGGTGGTGCTTGGCTTCGATCCCCGGGAAAACCCGCAGATCTGCCGGCCCAACGCCAAGCTCAGCGTACGCGCCGAGTGGGCTGTAAAACGCACCCTGTTTCAAGCTTTCTGCCGTAAGCCATTGATTTGGCTAGATAGTTATGAAATGTCAAAGCGAGTTCTGTCGACGTTGGCCGGCGATGCGAGCGCGGGTCCCGGGTTCGACTACAAGGTCAAAGGTGAACTGGTCTCAGCGCCGCTGCTGGACTGTTTTGTCGCGGCGGCCGGTTTCATCGAAAACCTCGGGCTGGATGTGCCGGACGCTGTCGGTCGTATGAGTTTTGCCAAGGATGATCCGGATCGGTTTTTCTTCGAGGCGCTGAGCCTGTTCTGGCGTGCCCTGGAAGATCATTTGCTCGATCAGAAGCCGCCGGTGATGACCTACAACCGGATGTTCGCGCTGTTCAGCGAACACTCCCCGGAAAATCTCAAGCTGCTGAGTGATGAGCTGCTGCGGCCCATGTCGCACTTGATGATCGACGAGTTTCAGGACGTATCGCCGCAAATCGTCTCGTGGATCCGCGCCAGCCTTGCGGAAATCCGCAGTCGTGGCCCGGCCATGCATGTCGGGCGGGGCGCACAGCGTTCGTCGTTGCTGTGCGTGGGTGACGACTGGCAGTCGATCTACGGCTGGCGGGGCAGTTCGCCGAGTTACTTCATGGAGTTCAACAAGGAGTTCCCGTCGCCGAGCACCACGCGGGTAATGCTCAGTGACAATTACCGCAGCCATCAGCACATCATCGATGCCGCCGAACACATCGTCCGCGCCGCGCCGGCAATTCCGGGCAAGAAGGCCAGGGCCAGTGGCGCAGCCAAGGCATTGCAGCCGGTAAATGTGCTGGAGCGCGATGATCAGGCTTTGGGTCAGCGCCTGGCCGAACACTACAATCGCGGCGATTCAATCTTGATGCTTTATCGAAAAAGCAGTGATAAGTCATTGATAGAACAGCATATACAGTCTGTAGTTAATGTGGATTCGAGCTTGCCATACGAGGCTCGACGCCTGAAGCAACTGACCTATCACAGCGCCAAAGGTCTGCAAGCCGACGCCGTGTTCCTGCTCGGTGATTGCCAGCACCTGACCAGTTCGCCGTACAAGAATCAGGTGTACCGCATGGCCGGGCTGGGCAAGGCCGGTGACAGCGAGCCTTATGACACGGCGCAAAAGGACGAGATCCTGCGTCTGGCTTATGTCGGCATCACTCGGGCGGTCAGCCATTGCTATTGGTACGTCGAGCCGCAGGACAACCAGGCAGTAAACATGCCGAGGGCGTCCGATCGGGTTGCGCAAGGCAAGGCGTTCTTTTTCGATCACCGCTCGCAAGCAAAAACCGGGTAACCGCCGCGCACAAAAAAGCCCGCATTTACGGCGGGCTTTTTTACTTAAAACAACAACTTATGCGTAACTCCTGAAAGATTCCGGAGGAATGAATGCCTCCAGCTCATCCTCTACGGCCTCGATAATGCGCTCGACATCGGCCGCGTTCATCACCGTGGCACATGGAATGCCGGCAATGGCGATCATGGTTTCACCGCTGGCACGATCAAACAGACGGGCAATCATGCTGCCCGGTGCATCCATCGTTGCTTCGAAACCCATGGGATGAAAGTGCCAGCGCATCAACTGGCACGCGTTGGGGAAGGTGACTTTGCTCGAAGCTTTATTCATGTGTTGCCCGCCTTCTTCATCGAGCGCTTCCTTTTGCTCATGTTAGGTGGGAAGAGTCTTCATTGGCTCAACCGGTCAGTGACGTTAAAAGTAGCATCCGGATGTGAAATCTCTGTGAGATTTTTCAGTTCATTTTGCGATTGCTTCGCGTTTTTTGATGTAAGTCACGCCCTGATCAGTCATCGCCAAGTGGCCACTACGGTTTGCTCGTTGATCGTTTTGCCGAACTTGGGCAAGCTCGGTTCTTTTGCACCGAGCCCTTTATGCACGCCGACGATGACGGCCCCGAACAGACCCCGGCCACGGCCGCTACGGTCATGCGCTACCACCTGAGCTGGAAACACCGCGATCTGGACAGCGTCATGGCGCTGTATCACCCGGACGTTCAGTACAACGATTTCTTCCAGAACCGCGTTCTGGGTCTCGATGAGTTACGCGAATACGTGCGTGTCAGCATGCCGCGAGAATCCGACGAAGCGCTGGAGCATTGCGACCGGATCCGCGTGGATGGCAACACTGCGTTCATTCAGTACGAAGTGACCCTGCGCGGCGGTGACGGGCTGGTTTCGTTCCGATCCAGCGAAGCGATTACGGTCAAGGACGGTTTGATCTGGCGGGTCAACGAATACGCTTCACTGGTCCGTGCGCAAACCAACGGTGCCGTTGCACCCAGTCAGCGCCCGGCGGTGAGTCGCCTGGGCTTGTCGCCGCGTCAGATCAGTTTCATGGCCGAGGATCTGCAGCAGTACTTCGAACTCCAGCAACCGTACCTCGATCCGGAACTGGACCTGCAACGAGTGGCGAAGGAGTGCGGGTACAGCCGCAATCAGATTTCCTATCTGCTCAATCAGGTGTTGGGCCAGAGCTTCTATCGCTACGTCAACCAGGCACGCTTGCAGCACTTGCTCAAGTCACTGGATCAGGCCACGCCGCCGCTGCGTATCGACGAGCTGGCGTTTGCGGCCGGTTTCAACTCGCTGTCAGCGTTCTACAGCTGTTTCCGCCAGCACACCGGCCAATCCCCCAAGGCTTACGCCAAACAAATTTCTTTGCGGGCACGCGCGCAAGACATTCGCTGAAGGCACGCACTAGGATCGGCGCCATCGAAGGTTTTCAGTGGCGGAGTCTTGCATGCCGGCGTGGCGCACTATCAGTTTGTGGATGGATCAACTCGACGAGCCGCTAACCGCGCGGCCAGCGCTAGAGCGGGATCTGGATGTCGACGTGGCAATCATCGGTGCCGGTTATACCGGGCTGTGGACCGCGTACTACCTGAAAAAACTCGCTCCGGGTCTGGATATCGCCATCGTCGAGGCGCAAACCGCCGGTTTCGGGGCGTCCGGGCGCAATGGCGGCTGGCTGATGGGCAACCTGCTGGGCGAGGATCGACTGCTTGCCGGGCTCTCTCCACAACAACGCCGCGCTTCGTTCGATCTACTGCACAGCATCCCCGATGAAGTGGAAGTTGTGCTCGAACGTGAGGGCATCGACTGCGATTACCGCAAGGGCGGAGTGCTGTACTGCGCCGCACGCTATCCGGAGCAGGAAACCAGCCTGCGTGAATACCTCGACAAACTGCATGCTCAGGGCCTGACCGACAACGATTATCGCTGGTTGAGCCCCGAGCAACTGGCGCAACAGATTCGCGTGGCAAAACCCTACGGCGGCATCTATGCGCCGCATGTGGCGACCATTCACCCGGCGAAACTGGTGCGCGGTCTGGCGCGCACCGTGCAGAACATGGGCGTGAAGATCTACGAAAACAGCCCGGTCACGCACTGGCAGTCCGGCAGTTTGCGCACGGCCAAGGCCAGTGTGCGCAGTCGCTGGATCGTGCCAGCCGTCGAAGGTTATTCGGTGACGTTGCCGCCGCTGGGCCGCTATCAGTTGCCGGTGCAAAGCCTGATTGTCGCCACCGAACCGTTGTCGGCAGCGACCTGGGATGAAATCGGCCTCAACCGTGGCCAGGCCTTCAGCGAGTTCAGCCGCCAGGTCACCTACGGTCAGCGCAGTGCTGATAACCGCCTGATCTTCGGCGCGCGCGGCGGTTACCAGTTCGCCGGCAAGCTGCGGCATAACTTCGATCTGACCCGCGATGAAGTCGAGCTGCGCCGCTATCTGTTCGGCGAATTGTTCCCGCAACTGAAAAACGTACAGATCACCCACGCCTGGGGCGGCAACCTCGGCATGTCGCGGCATTTCAAGCCGCACATGCTCTGCGATCGCGCCAATGGCATCGCGCTGTCCGGCGGTTATGGCGGGGAGGGTGTCGGTGCCAGCAACCTCGGCGGCCGAACGTTGGCCGATCTGATTCTCGAGCGTGACACCGAACTGGTGCATCAGCCGTGGGTGCTGCCGGATGGCGGGATACATGCGCTGCGCGCCTGGGAACCGGAGCCGTGCCGCTGGCTGGGCTACAACGCGATCATCAAAAGTTTTGTCCACGAAGACCAGACCCTGGCCAACCCGGCCACTGCACCGTGGCGGCGCAAGCTTGCCAGCCAGGTCGCGGGTTTCATGGAAGGTTTCATGCACTAACCGCCGTTTTCTTCAAAAGACAGGTCCCCCCATGAGCATTACGCAGTTCAAGAACACCGCCACTCTGCAACTGGACGAGTCCAACCCGGTCGCCGTGCCTCTCGGTGAGCCGGTCGCCATTGCCTCGACCACCAGCGTCGAACGCGACGACGGCGTCGAAACCGGCGTCTGGGAATGCACCCCGGGGCGCTGGCGTCGGCAGATCACCGCGCAGGAATTCTGCCATTTCATTTCTGGCCGCTGCACGTTCACCCCGGACGACGGCGGCGCAACCCTGCACATACAAGGTGGCGACGCACTGATGTTGCCGGCCAACACGCTCGGCGTCTGGGACATCCAGGAGACCTTGCGCAAGACCTACGTGCTGATTTTCTGATTGCTTGATCCTTTGATTGCCTGCCAACAAAAATAGCCACTACAGGAATCACCTCATGATCCAGAAAACCCTCGCTCTGGCGCCGCTGCTGCTGGCCGCCTCCATCAGCCATGCCGCCGAAACGGTCAAGGTTTACAACTGGTCCGATTACATCGCGCCGGACACCACGAAAAGCTTTCAGAAAGACACCGGCATCGGCGTCACCTATGACGTCTACGACAGCAACGAAACCCTCGACGGCAAGTTGATGACCGGCAAATCCGGTTATGACGTGGTGTTCCCGTCCAACCACTTCATGGCCCGGCAGATCCAGGGCGGGGCGCTGAAGAAGCTCGACAAGAGCCAGTTGCCGAACTGGAAGAACCTCAACCCGGTATTGCTCAAGGCCTTGCAGGTCAACGATCCGAACAACGAGCACGGCTTTCCGTACCTGTGGGGCAGCACTGGCATCGGCTACAACATCGCCAAGGTCAAAGCGGTGCTGGGTGACAACGCGCCAGTGGACTCCTGGGATCTGATCTTCAAGCCCGAGTACATGGAAAAACTGCAGAAGTGCGGTGTGGCGATCCTCGATAACGGCCCGGAACTGCTGCCGGCGGCGCTCAACTATCTGGGTTTGCCGCCGCACAGCAAGAACCCCGAGGACTACAAGAAAGCTGAAGCGCTGCTGATGAAAGTGCGGCCGTATGTCAGCTACTTCCATTCCTCGAAATACACCAGTGACCTGGCCAACGGTGACATCTGCGTGGCGGTCGGCTTCTCCGGCGACATCCTGCAAGCGGAAAACCGCGCCAAGGAAGCGAAGAACGGCATCGACATCGGTTACGCGATTCCCAAGGAAGGCGCGGCGATCTGGTTCGACATGGTCGCCATGCCGGCCGATGCGCCGGACGAGAAGGCCGGTTACGCGTTCATGAACTACCTGCTGCGCCCGGACGTGATGGCCGGCATCAGCAATTACGTGCACTACGCCAACGGCAACGAGCAGGCTGACAGTCTGATCGACCCCGCTATCAAGAGCGACACCAAGGTCTATCCGAGCCCGGAGATGATGGGCAAGCTGTTTGCGCTGGAGGCGATGCCGCTGAACATCGACCGGATTCGTACGCGGGTGTGGAACAAGATTCGAACGGGTAGCTGAGGCGGTCCCTGGGAGGGGCATCGTCAATACTCACGATGCCCTTCCAGACAGGACTTATACAAAAGGGCGATAAGAATTCGTGGCTTATGCCTGTCATATCTGACAGGTTTCAACTCGGTGCTTTTGCTGTTCAATGGCTGGCAGAAGGGTCTTCGATCCTTTGCGCACCCAGGAGACAGTCATGTCCAGCGACCAGCAATTTCTTGAAGCGTTTCACATTGGCGAAAAAGGTGAGGCAGCAGGTGTAATCAAGGGCAAGGTGAAAAACCTTTACACCGAGGTCCCCTTTGATTTTTTATCCAACTGGATCTGGCGCGATGAGCTAAACGAAACGCTGCGGTTTCACGGCACCATGCCTGATCCACTGGTGCCTGGCAGGAGTTGGCTGGTAGGACTCCGTTTGAGCAGCAAATCAGAGCCCAGTGGTGAGTTCCAGTTTGGAGACCCCAGGATCGTTTATCTCAATCTGATAACTTTCACCGATAGCGGGTCAAAGCTCGAATTCCCGGCTGCCTCGGGAGGGGTCATTCTGCAGCACCACCCCGACAATCACATTAACGGCAAGCTGGAATTCCGCACGGAGAAGCGCGGCTTCGATAGTTTCGACGTTGACGTAACCTTTGCCATCGGCCGGTTCTGATGTTCTGTTTGATCCAGAACCGGTTTCATATACGCCCGGTGAAATCCAGCGCCTTGATTCATACGAATCAGTTGAAGACGGTATCTGATATCAATGTAATAGCGCTCTCGCCGGGCTGCACCAAATTGAGACGTACCTAACAAAAAACAACTTACCGTTATTTAATATTTAAATAGAAAATCGTCAGACAATTAGGCGAAACCAAACACCGTAGAACATTCTTTCGATCCCGCACTCATTGTTTACAGGCACTTGCTCGAACAGTTCAATTTGATCTCAAAAAAACGCTAGACGACAGATTTCAAATTGTGTCAGGTTTCTTACGCCTTCATTGGGCGAGTGATAGGACGATCTCGCCAGGGATTGTCGCTATCTGACAAAAACTGTTCCATTGCTAAACAAGGAAGTGTGTTTATGTCGAAAGTAAAAGCTAACGCTATTGATATCACCGCAGATACATTCGTACCTGTCGGCGCAGCGCAGTCTCTGGCTGCATCCAGCTCCGCCTGGAACCAGATCAATAGCTTCAGCCATCAGTACGATCGTGGCGGCAACCTCACGGTCAATGGCAAACCCTCCTTCTCGGTGGATCAAGCCGCTACTCAACTGTTGCGAGACGGTGCTTCCTGGCACGATCTCGACAACAGCGGCAAGATCGAACTGACTTACACCTTTCTGACCGCCAAAACCGCCAACTTCAGCGGCTTGGGCGTCACCGGTTTCAGTCAGTTCAGTGCCCTGCAAAAAGCTCAGGCCGTGCTCGCCATGCAATCCTGGGCTGACGTCGCCAATGTCACGTTTACCGAGGCTGCCAAAGGTGGCGACGGTCACATGACCTTCGGTAACTACAGCGGTGGTCAGGAAGGTGCGGCGGCGTTTGCTTTCCTGCCAGGCACCGAGCCTGGTTATGACGGTCAATCCTGGTACCTGACCGGCAGTGGCTACGACGTCAACAAAACCCCGGGGGTGAACAATTACGGGCGTCAGACCCTGACGCACGAAATCGGTCACACATTGGGGCTGTCTCACCCTGGCGACTATAACGCCGGCGAAGGCAACCCGACCTACAAGGATGCGTCCTACGGTCAGGACACCCGTGGTTACAGCCTCATGAGTTACTGGAGCGAAAGCAACACCGCCCAGAACTTCAGCAAGGGCGGTGTGGAAGCCTATGCCTCCGGCCCGCTGATGGATGACATTGCGGCGATCCAGAAGCTGTACGGCGCCAATATGAGCACCCGTGCCGGTGACACCACCTATGGCTTCAACTCCAACGCCGGTCGCGATTTCCTCAGCGCCTCGTCGTCGAGCGACAAGCTGGTGTTCTCGGTGTGGGACGCGGGCGGCAAGGACACCTTCGACTTCTCGGGTTTCACCCAGAACCAGAAGATCAACCTCAATGAAGCCTCGTTCTCCGACGTTGGCGGCATGGTGGGTAACGTGTCCATCGCCAAGGGCGTGACCATCGAAAACGCCATCGGCGGTTCGGGCAACGACCTGCTGATCGGTAACAGTGCGTCCAACGAGCTGAAGGGCGGTGCCGGCAACGACATCATCTACGGCGCCGGTGGTGCGGACAAACTGTGGGGCGGCGCCGGTTCGGACACCTTTGTGTTCGCAGCCAGCTCCGACTCCAAACCGGGTGCGATCGATCAGATCCTCGATTTCGTCAGCGGTCTGGACAAAATCGACCTGAGCGCTATCACCGGCGGTTCCGGCCTGCACTTCGTCAACAGCTTCACCGGTGCAGCCGGCGACGCGATCCTGACTTCGTCGGGCGGCAACAGCCTGTTGTCGGTGGACTTCTCCGGGCACGGCGTGGCGGACTTCCAGGTCAGCACCGTTGGCCAGGCAGCGACCAGCGACATCGTGGCGTGATGTGAAACGGGAAAGCGGCGCTCGATGCGCCGCTTTCTTTACTTGCATCGTCCTGGCCGCTGGGCAAGGCTACGTGCCGGAGCGAATATTCTCATGATCTATAAAGCTTTTACCTACAAGGCAATGGCGTGGCTTTCGGCGGCGTTCATCATGATTTCTGGAGAAACAACCATGGCAAGCAGCCTCAGACTCGAAGATCCATTGGTTTTTGCCGGGCAATGGCAGGCTGTATTGACTGCGCCTGATGACGCCCCGCAGGCGCAGGCATTACAGGACAAACCGTCGAACACCTGCCTGATCGATCTTGAACCGAACCAGACGCTGGGCAAGGGCGCCGAATGCCTGGGGGCATGGCTTGAGCAAGCGCCGATCGGCTGGTTTCCTGATCCGGACGGCCTGTCGATTACCGGCAAGGAAGGTTCAAGAATCCAGTTCTTCAGCCGACAACGTGATGGGCTTTATCTGAGCACTTTGAAGTCGGGGCTGGTGATTACGCTCACGCGCCATACGCCGCAGCCGTGAACAGCGCCACCGACTGAGCAGTTGCATATAAGGTTGTGCGTTGCAGTTATAAGCAACAGCTCAATATAACGAATGGCCGTTTAAATGACGGAAGTTGTTATTGAAGTGTCAGTGAAAGTTGCAAGAACTAGTCCGGCATGTGCGCGGATAATTAATGGAAGCGCCTCGTCAAAGAATGGCGGGGAATAATTTCAGGAATAATCAATGAAGATGGCGAAGGCCCCAGCCACCGCTCCCTTATTCAAGGCTTTGGGTGACTATAAAGGCATTCTGATCAGCGTCGGGTGCTTTACTGCACTGATTAACGTGCTGATGCTGGTGCCCTCGATTTATATGCTGCAGGTCTACGACCGCGTACTGTCTTCGCAGAACGAAACCACCCTGGCGATGCTGTCCTTGATGGTCGTTGGATTCTTTGCGTTCATCGGCATGCTGGAGGTAGTGCGCAGTTTCATCGTGATCCGTATCGGCAGCCAACTGGAGCGCCGCTTCAACCTGCGTGTCTATCAGGCGGCGTTCGAACGCAACCTGTTCAAGGGTGAGGGAAATGCCGGGCAATCGCTGGGCGACTTGACCCACATTCGCCAATTCGTCACCGGGCCGGCGCTGTTTGCGTTTTTCGACGCTCCGTGGTTCCCGGTCTATCTGTTCGTCATCTACCTGTTCAACGTCTGGCTGGGCGTGCTCGCTACCGCTGGGGCGCTGCTGCTGATCGCGCTGGCGTGCCTCAATGAATACATGACCAAGAAGCCGCTGGGCGAAGCCGCCGGTTACTCGCAGAAGTCCAGCCAACTGGCGACCAGCCACCTGCATAACGCCGAAACCATTCAGGCCATGGGCATGCTTGGCGCGTTGCGCAAGCGCTGGTTTGGTGTGCATTCGCGCTTCCTTGGCCTGCAGAATCAGGCCAGCGACACTGGCGCGGTAATCAGCTCGATCAGTAAAACCCTGCGTCTGTGCCTGCAATCGCTGGTGCTCGGCCTGGGTGCGTTGCTGGTGATCAAGGGCGACATGACCGCCGGGATGATGATCGCCGGTTCGATCCTGATGGGCCGGGTGCTGAGCCCGATCGACCAGTTGATCGCCGTGTGGAAACAGTGGAGCGGGGCGAAGCTGGCCTACCGTCGTCTGGACTCGTTGCTGCAGGCGTTTCCGCCGAGTGACGACGCCATGGCGTTGCCGGCGCCGAAAGGCCAGATTGCCTTTGAGCAAGTCAGTGCCGGCCCTCCGGGGCAGCGCGCGGCGACCCTGCAGATGGTCAACTTCAGCATCGGCGCGGGCGAAGTGCTGGGCGTGCTCGGCGCCTCTGGTTCCGGCAAGTCGACCCTGGCCCGGGTGCTGGTCGGCGTGTGGCCGACCCTTGGCGGGACTGTGCGTCTGGACGGTGCGGACATCCATCGCTGGAACCGCGATGAACTCGGCCCATACATCGGCTACCTGCCACAGGACATCGAACTGTTCAGCGGCAGCATCGCCGAGAACATCGCCCGTTTCAGCGAAGCCAACCCGGAAAAAGTCGTGGCCGCCGCGCAACAGGCCGGTGTCCACGAGATGATTCTGCGTATGCCCCAAGGCTACGACACCCAACTGGGGGAGGACGGCAGCGGCCTGTCCGGCGGCCAGAAGCAGCGCGTCGCTCTGGCTCGGGCCATGTATGGCGATCCGAGTCTGGTGGTGCTCGATGAGCCGAACTCCAACCTCGACACCGTCGGTGAAGCCGCGCTGGCCAGCGCCATCGCCCAGCTCAAGGCCAAGGGCACCACCGTGGTGCTGGTCACGCACCGTTCTTCGGTATTGGCCCAGGCCGACAAGTTGCTGGTGCTCAACGATGGTCGTTTGCAGGCGTTCGGCAACAGTCAGGATGTCCTCAAGGCGCTGTCCGGCGCCCAGGAACAACAACGGGAAAAATCTGCGCAGGCACCGGGCGGGCTCAGCATGAGCCGGCAGTACCAGCCCACCACAAGGAATTCGGGTGTATGAGCAGCGCCAGCATGAACACTGAAAACGAAGCCTCCATGGAACACGCGTACGTCACCGAGCGCCCGGAGCGCGATGCGAAATTCTTCGCGCGCATGGGCTGGATTCTGGCCATCGTCGGCGCCGGCAGTTTCTTCACCTGGGCCGCACTGGCGCCGCTGGATCAAGGCATTCCGGTGCAGGGCACCGTGGTGGTGTCGGGCAAGCGCAAGGCTGTGCAGTCGATGAGCAGCGGCGTGGTCAGCCGGATTCTGGTACGTGAAGGCGAAATCGTGAAGCAGGGGCAACCGTTGTTCCGCCTCGATCAGACCCAGGTCGCCGCCGACGTGCAGTCGCTGCAGGCGCAATACCGCATGGCGTGGGCCAGCCTCGCGCGCTGGCAGGCCGAACGCGACAACCTCAAAGAAATCACCTTTCCCGCCGAGCTGAGCAACGACCCGGACCCGCGTCTGGCACTGGTGCTGGAAGGTCAGCGTCAACTGTTCAGCAGCCGTCGCGAAGCGTTCTACCGCGAGCAGGCCGGTCTGCGCGCCAGTATCGAAGGCGCCACCGCGCAACTGGCGGGCATGCGACGCGCGCGCACCGACCTCAATGCCCAGGCCGATTCGCTGCAACAGCAACTGAGCAACTTGCAACCGCTGGCGGACAACGGCTACATCCCGCGCAACCGTTTGATGGAGTACCAGCGGCAGCTGTCGCAAGTGCAGCAGCAACTGGCGGAAAACACCGGTGAAAGCGGCCGGGTCGAGCAGGGCATCCTCGAGTCGCGCCTGAAACTGCAACAGCATGGCGAGGAATACCAGAAGGAAGTGCGCACGCAACTGGCCGACGCGCAGCTGAAAAGCGTGACCCTGTCCGAGCAACTGACTTCTGCCGGTTTCGACCTGCAACACAGCGAGATCCTTGCCACCGCCGATGGAGTGGCGGTCAACCTCGGCGTGCACACCGAAGGTGCCGTGGTGCGTCAGGGCGAAACCCTGCTGGAGATCGTCCCGCAAGGCACCACCCTGGAAGTCGAAGGGCACTTGCCGATCAACCTGATCGACAAGGTCGGCACGCATCTGCCGGTCGATATCCTCTTCACCGCGTTCAACCAGAGCAAGACCCCGCGTGTGCCGGGTGAGGTCAGTCTGATTTCCGCCGACCAGATGGTCGACGAGAAAACCGGCGTGCCGTACTACGTGTTGCGCAGCAGCGTCAGTGATCAGGCCATGGAGAAGCTTCACGGTCTGGTGATCAAGCCCGGTATGCCGGCGGAAATGTTCGTGCGCACTGGCGAACGCTCACTGCTCAACTACCTGTTCAAACCGCTGCTCGATCGGGCCGGCTCCGCGTTGACCGAAGAATAAGGATGTTCGGCTGTATGAATAAGCTTTCGATGTTGGGAGCAGCGTTCGCGCTGCTCGCAGGAAACAGCGCGCTGGCGGCCATGGGGCCATTCGAGATCTACGAGCAGGCATTGCGTAACGACCCGGTGTTCCTCGGCGCGATCAAGGAGCGCGACGCGGGCCTGGAAAACCGCATCATCGGCCGCGCCGGGCTATTGCCGAGACTGGGTTACAACTACAACCGTGGTCATAACACCTCCAAGGCCACGCAACTGACCAATCGCGGCAGCCTCACCGAAGACCGCAACTACAACAGCTACGGCTCGACCCTGACCTTGCAGCAACCGTTGCTCGACTACGAAGCCTATGCGGCATATCGCAAAGGCGTGGCCCAGTCGCTGTTCGCCGACGAGGCGTTTCGCGGCAAGAGTCAGGAGCTGTTGGTGCGGGTGCTGGATAACTACACCAAAGCCTTGTTCGCCCAGGATCAGATCGACATCGCCCAGGCCAAGAAGAAAGCCTACGAGCAGCAGTTCCAGCAGAACGAGCACATGTTCAAACAGGGTGAGGGCACGCGCACCGACATTCTGGAAGCCGAGTCGCGCTATGAACTGGCGACCGCCGAAGAGATCGAGGCGCGCAACGAGCAGGACGCGGCGCTGCGTGAGCTGGGTGCGCTGGTCGGCGTGCCGACGGTGGACATCAGCGAGCTGGCGCCACTGGATCAGAATTTCCAGACCTTCGCCCTGATGCCGGCCAACTACGACACCTGGCACGAACTGGCGATCAGCAATAACCCGAACCTGGCGTCGCAGCGTCAGGCGGTTGAAGTGGCCAAGTACGAAGTGGAGCGCAACCGCGCCGGGCACATGCCCAAAGTCAGTGCCTATGCTTCGATCCGCCAGACTGAATCGGACAGCGGCAACACCTATAACCAGCGCTATGACACCAATACCATCGGTTTTGAAGTCAACGTGCCTCTGTATGCCGGTGGCGGGGTGTCGGCTTCGACCCGTCAGGCCAGCCGCACCATGGAGCAGGCGGAATACGAACTCGACGGCAAGACTCGCGAGACGTTGATCGAATTGCGCCGCCAGTTCAGCGCCTGCCTGTCGGGTGTCAACAAGCTGCGCGCGTACCAGAAGGCCTTGGCCTCGGCTGAAGCGCTGGTGGTGTCGACCAAGCAAAGCATTCTCGGCGGTGAGCGGACCAATCTCGATGCGTTGAATGCCGAACAACAACTATTTACCACCCGCCGCGATCTGGCTCAGGCACGCTACGACTACTTGATGGCCTGGACCAAGCTGCATTACTACGCGGGGACCTTGAACGAACAGGATCTGGCGCGGGTGGATGAGGCCTTCGGACAAGGCCCGAAAACCCAGTAACACGGAAAGTCCTGTAGGAGCTTAAAGCAGAGCAAAAGATCGCAGCCTGCGGCAGCTCCTACATAGAACACAGCAATCCCTGTAGGAGCTGCCGCAGGCTGCGATCTTTTGATCTGGCTTTTAACAGCCTGCGGCGCCTGCATAAAACAATAAAAGTGAGTGGTGAACATGGACGTACGCATCAAGCCGGCAGCGGTCGGCACTCTGTTGCTCGCAGTTTCCATTGCGCAAGCCAACGCGCAGTACCTTGAAACCGGCAAGCCCGGCGATCCCGCCAGTTGGCGCAGCGCCGAATTCCAGCGCGACTGGGGCCTGGCGCGGATGCAGGCGGATCAGGCCTACGCCGCCGGCATCACCGGTAAAGGCGTGAAGATCGGCGCTCTCGACTCCGGCTTCGATGCCGCCCATCCCGAGTTCGCCAGCGACCGCTATCACCCGGTGCTGGCCTCCGGCAGTTACGTCGATGGTTCGCTGTTCAACGTCAACGGCACCCTCAACCCCAACAACGATTCCCACGGCACTCACGTGGTCGGCACCATGGGCGCGAGTCGTGATGGCACCGGCATGCACGGGGTGGCGTACAACGCACAAATCTACGTCGGCAACACCAACAACAACGACAGCTTTCTGTTCGGCCCGAAACCCGATCCGCGCTATTTCAAAGCGGCCTACGACGCCCTGGCCGCTGCCGGCGTGCGCGCGATCAACAACAGTTGGGGCAGTCAGCCGCCGGATGTCAGCTATCGCACCCTGGCCGATCTGCATGCCGCTTATGCTCAACACTGGAATCAGGGCACCTGGCTCGATGCAGCGGCGGACGTCTCGCGCCGTGGCGTGGTCAACGTGTTCAGCGCCGGCAACAGCGGCTATCCGAACGCCAGCGTGCGTTCGGCGTTGCCGTACTTTCAGCCGGATCTCGAAGGCCACTGGCTGGCGGTCTCGGGGCTGGATCAGAGTAATCAGCAGAAGTACAACCAGTGCGGCATCGCCAAATACTGGTGCATCACCACACCGGGGGCGAAGATCGACAGCACCATTCCGGGTGGCGATTATGCGATCAAGTCCGGCACCTCGATGGCCGCGCCGCACGCCACCGGGGCACTGGCGCTGGTGATGGAACGCTATCCGTACATGAACAATCAGCAGGCGCTCGAAGTGCTGCTGACCACCGCCACGCAACTCGACGGCTCGGTCACCGATGCACCCACCGAGCGGGTCGGCTGGGGCGTGGCCAACCTGAATCGGGCGATGCGCGGGCCGGGGCAGTTGCTTGGCGCGTTCGATGCCAACCTGGCGGCCGGGCAAAGCGATGTCTGGAGTAATGACATCTCCGACAAGGCACTGATTCAGCGTCAGCGCGAAGACCTCGCCGAACACAGCGCCTGGCAGCAAACCCTGCAGGACAAGGGCTGGCAGAACGGCATTGCGGCCGGCGCCAGTCAGCAGGATCAGACCGACTACGCGGTCGGTATGGCGCGTGATGCCGCAGCAGCGACGCGTGTCTATCAGGGCAGCCTGATCAAGTCCGGGGCAGGGCGCTTGCTGTTGACCGGCGAAAACACTTTCCGTGGCCCGACCACGGTCAATGGCGGTTTGTTGAGCGTCAACGGTTCGCTGGCCTCGGCGGTGACGGTCAACGACAGCGGCACCCTGGGCGGCTCCGGGCGGATCGGCGCGTTGCTCGCCAACAGCGGCGGCCGTGTGGCGCCGGGCAACTCCATCGGCACCTTGAACGTGGCCGGTGACGTGACCTTCGCCGCGGGCTCGACCTACGCGGTGGAGCTGTCACCGACCAGCAGCGACCGCATCGTCGCCGGCGGCGTCGCGAGCATCAGCGGCGCGACCGTCAGCCTGTCGCTGGAAAACAGCCCGACTCTGCTCAGCACCACTGAAACTCGCAGCCTGCTCGGCCACTCGTACGACATTCTGCAAGCGGCTGGCGGCATTCAGGGCCGGTTCGGCGCGGTGCTGCCGGACTACCTGTTCATCGGCGGCAACCTCGACTATGCGGCCAACGCGATTCAGCTCGACATCCAGCGCAACGCAACCTCGTTCGCCAGCGTCGGGCAAACCCCGAATCAGCGCGCCGTAGCGGCTGCTGTCGAAGGTTTGGGCGCTGGCAATTCGGTGTACGAAAGCCTGTTGCTCTCAGCGTCTGCCGCCTCGGCGCAGCAAGCTTTCCAGCAACTGAGTGGGGAGATCTACCCGGCAATTGGTTCGATGCTGATCAATGACAGCCGCCAGTTGCGCGACGCGGTGGGCGAACGTCTGCAGGATGCCAGCGCCTCACAAAGCAATGGCTGGATCAAGGCACTCGGTGCCTGGGGTTCGACCGACTCCGCTAACGACACGGCGCGCTACAGCACTTCGATCGGTGGCTTGCTCGCCGGTGTTGACGGTGCGCTGGACGAGCAGACCCGCATCGGTCTGGTCACCGGTTACAGCGACAGCTCGCTGAACATGGGGTCGGACACGCACTCGTCGGCCAAGGTCGACAGCTATCACCTCGGCGCTTACGCCGGTCATGAAATCGGCGCCTGGCGCCTGAGCACCGGCGCGGCCTACAGCTGGCATCGCGCCGAGGTGAAGCGCGATCTGCAATACGGCGACGTCAGCGCCAAACAAAAAGCCAAGGTCGATGCGACCACCACTCAGGTCTTCGGTGAAGCGGCTTATCGGCTGAACCTGCAACCGCTGGCACTGGAGCCGTTCGCCAACCTCGCTTACGTGCATCTGGACACTGACGGCTTCACCGAAAAGGGTGACGCGGCGGCGCTGAAAAGCTCTGGCGACCTGCGTGATGCGGTGCTCAGTACGCTCGGTGTGCGCGCGGTCAAGCGCTTCAACCTGTCGAATCAGCAGGCGCTGGACCTGAGCGGGCATCTTGGCTGGCAGCACAGCCTCAGCGACATCGAATCTGAACAACATCTGCGCTTTGCCAGCGGCAGCACGCCGTACTCGGTCGAGAGTTCGCCACTGGTGCGTGATGCGGCGCTGGTCGGTGTGCAAGCCAGCCTGGCCTTGAGCAAGGACGTGCGAGTGAACCTTGATTACAACGGGCAACTGGCCAATCGCGAGAAGAGCCATGGGGTTGGGTTGAGCCTGAATTGGCAGTTCTGACGGACGGTGTACGCGTCTCCCTGTAGGAGCACATACCTGTGGCGAGGGAGCTTGCTCCCGCTCGGCTGCGCAGCAGTCGCAAATTCGCCAAACCGGGTTCGACTGGAAACATGCAGGGGGCCGCTTCGCGCCCCAGCGGGAGCAAGCTCCCTCGCCACAAAAAGCAGCATTCATGAGATTGAAGTACACGGATTTTTCGCAACAACACTAAGGAAGGTCGCTGGATGAATAACAACAAAACCCCCGCGCAAACGGGCGGTCGCTTCGCCATGAAAACGCTCAATTGCGCCGTGATTTGTGCGCTGACCACTTGGGGCAGCGCACACGCGGCGCCTTATGTGGAAAGCGGCCGCACTGGCGATCCCGCCAGTTGGCGCAGTGCCGAATTCAAGGCTGACTGGGGCCTGGGCGCCATCGGTGCGGATTACGCCTACGCCGCCGGTTACACCGGTAAAGGCGTGAAACTGGGGATCTTTGACCAGCCGGTGTACGCCGCGCACCCGGAGTTTTCCGGCGCTAACAAAGTCATCACCCTGGTCACCAGCGGGATCCGCGAATACACCGACCCGTACATCCCGGTCAAAGCCGGGGACGCGTTTCGCTATGACGGTTCGCCCTCGGTCGGTTCCAACGGCAAGCTCGGCGCCCACGGCACCCACGTCGGCGGTATTGCCGCCGGCAGCCGCGACGGCGGGCCGATGCACGGGGTGGCGTTCGGTGCGCAGATCATCAGCGCCGACAACGGTGACCCGGGCCCGGAAGACGGTATCGTCCGTGGCAACGACGGCGCGGTGTACAAGGCCGGTTGGGATGCGCTGATCGCCAGCGGCGCGCGGATCATCAACAACAGCTGGGGCATCGGCATCACCGACCGTTTCGACCTCGGCGGCCGCAACCCGGCGTATCCGCACTTCACCGTCAACGACGCGCAATTGCAGTTCAACGAAATCCGCACACTGCTCGGCACCAAGCCCGGCGGTGCCTACGACGGCGCCATCGCCGCCGCCCGCAGCGGTATCGTGACGATCTTCGCTGCCGGTAACGATTACAACCTGAACAACCCGGACGCCATCGCCGGCCTCGGTTACTTCGTGCCAGACATCGCGCCGAACTGGATCACCGTCGCCGCGTTGCAGAAGAACCCGGACCTGGCCAGCGCCAACCCTTACATCATGAGCACGTTCTCTTCGCGTTGCGGCTACACCGCGAGCTTCTGCGTCTCGGCGCCGGGCACGCAGATCTACAGCTCGATCATCAGCGGCACCAACGCCGACAACCTGACCACTGGCTATGCCAACTACAACGGCACCTCGATGGCCGCGCCGCACGTGGCCGGCTCGATGGCGGTGCTGATGGAGCGCTTCCCGTACATGACTGGCGATCAGGTCGCCACGGTGTTGCGTACCACCACGACCGACCTCGGTGCACCGGGCATCGACGCCTTGTACGGCTGGGGCATGATCAACCTGCGCAAGGGCATTGATGGCCCGGCGATGTTCGTCACCGAGAAAGACATCCCGGAAGAGTTCCGCATCCAGGGTGCCTACGGTACCGGGCAGTTCGTCGCGGACTTGCCGGGCATTGGCGCGATCATCGACAAGGGCAAACCGACCGAGCGCCTGTGCACCGACATCACTTGCGGCCTCGACACCTGGCGCAACGACATTTCCGGTCACGGCGGCCTGACCAAACAGGGCATCGGCACCCTGGTGATGACCGGCAATAACACCTACAGCGGCCCGACCCTGGTCAATCAGGGGCGTCTGGCGATCAACGGCTCGCTGGCTTCGGCGGTCACGGTCAACGACAGCGGCATCCTCGGGGGGAACGGCCGCATCGGCGCACTGACCGCGAAAAGCGGCGGTACCGTCGCGCCGGGCAACTCGATCGGCACGCTGAACGTCGCCGGTGACGTGACCTTTGAACCGGGTTCGACCTACGCGGTAGAAGTATCGCCGACCAGCAGCGACAAGATCGTTGCCGGCGGCAAAGCGGTGATTGATGGCGCCACGGTCAGTCTGTCGCTGGAAAACAGCCCGACCTTGCTGACCACCACTGAAGTGCAGAGTCTGCTCGGCACTCAGTTCAACATCCTGCAAGCGGCCGGTGGCATTCAGGGGCAGTTCGGGCAAGTGCTGCCGAACTACGCGTTCCTCGGCGGCACCCTGGCGTACTCGGCGAGCGGCGTACAACTGGAGGTGGGGCGCAATGGCGCGTCGTTCGCCAGTGTCGGTCTGACGCCGAACCAGCGTGCGGTCGGCGTGGCTGCCGAGCGTCTGGGCGCGGGCAATGCGCTGTTCGAAACCCTGCTGTTGTCGCCGAACGCGGCGTCGGCGCAACAAGCGTTCCAGCAACTGTCCGGCGAGATCCATCCAGCCATCGGCACGCTGCTGATCAACGACAGCCGCTACCTGCGTGAAGCCGTGGGCGAGCGTTTGCGTGAGCGTGATCTGTTCAATGCCAATGCGCCGACCGACGATCGCAGCAACGCCTGGGTCAAGGTCCTGGGTTCGTGGGGCAAGAGCGACGGTGGGCATGAAAATGCCGACTCTAACAGCTCCATCAGCGGGCTGCTGGCTGGCGTCGACGGCTTGATTGCTGAAGATACGCGTCTGGGTTTCGTTACCGGTTATAGCGACAGCTCGTTGGGTATGGGCGGCGGCACGCATTCGTCGGCCTCGGTCGACAGCTACCACCTGGGTGCGTACCTGGGGCATCAGATCGATGCGCTGCGTCTGACCGCCGGTGCGGCCTACAGCTGGCATCGCGTGGATGTGAAACGTGACCTGCAATTCGGTGACGTCAGCGGTAAACAGAAAACCAAGCACGATGCGGCGACTACCCAAGTGTTCACCGAAGCGGCTTATGATCTGCGCCTGCAACCGATGAATCTGGAGCCGTTCGCCAATCTGTCGTACGTGCACTTGAACACCGACAGCTTCACCGAGAAGGGGGATGCGGCGGCGCTCAAGGGTAGTGAAGACAACCGCGATGTGGTGCTGTCGACCCTTGGCGTACGCGCCAAACGCACCTTCGCGCTGTCGGACAAACATCAGCTGGAACTGGGTGCGACCCTGGGCTGGCAGCACAACCTGAGCAGTGTCGATGCTGACAGCCACCTGGCATTTGCCAATGGCAACAGCGCGTTCACCGTGCAGAGTGTGTCGATGGATCGTGATGCGGCCGTGGTCGGTGTACGCGCCGGGCTGGCGCTCAATCGCGATGTCCGGGTTAATCTGGACTATAACGGACTGATCGGTAACAACGAGAAGGATCACGGAGTGGGTCTGACGCTCGACTGGCAGTTCTAAAGGCAATGCCGGCAGTTCCTTGGGGGCTGCCGGTTTTGAAGGAAGAGAGAGCACAACATGGGACTGTTCGATTACAAGAATGCCGATGGCAAAGCGTTGTACAGCGACGCTATCGCGCTGACGCTGTATGCCTACACTCCGACCGGGCAAGCATTGCCGGGCACGGCCTGGAAACCGCTCAGTGCGACAGCGCTGGGCTATCAGGGCAAGGTCGGGGCGCAGGGTACGTTCTTCGGCGAGAAGGACGGCTTCACCAGCGCCGAAGCCGAAGTGCTTGGCAAATACGACGCAACAGGCAAGCTGACCGGTATCGGTGTGGCCTTTCGTGGCACCGGCGGGCTTGGTTTCAGTGACACCTTCGGCGACTTGAAAAACAACCTGCTGGCCGCCATCGGGCCAGCGGATTACGCGAGCAACTACGCGAAAAATGCCTTCGATAATCTGCTCAAGGCTGTCGCCGCGTTCGCGGTATCACACGGCATTGCCGCCAAAGATGTACTGATCAGCGGTCACAGCCTTGGCGGGCTCGGGGTCAACAGCGTGGCCGAGTTGAGCGCCAGCAACTGGGGCGGGTTCTTCAAGGACGCCAACTACATTGCGTTCGCGTCGCCAACCCAGAGCAGCACCGGCAACAACGTGCTGAACATCGGTTACGAAAACGATCCGGTGTTCCGTGTGCTCGATGGCACCACCTTCAGCAGCAGCTCAATGGGCAAGCACGACAAGCCGCATGAGTCGACCACCGACAACATCGTCAACTTCAATGACCATTACGCGTCCACCGCGCAGAACCTGGTGCCGTTCAGCATTGCCAATCCGCTGAGCTGGTCGGCCCACGGCTCGTTGGGCTATGCCGATGGCTTGAATCGGGTGATCGACTCGAAGTTCTATAACCTGACGCACAAGGACTCGACCATCATCGTCTCCAACCTTGAGGAAGCGTCCCGGGGCAAGACCTGGGTCGAGGATCTGGGGCGCAGTGGCGAGCCACACACCGGCAGCACTTTCATCATTGGCACGCAGAGCAACGACTGGCTCAAGGGCGGGGCGGGTAACGACTTCCTCGAAGGCTTGGGCGGCGATGACCGTTTCCGTGATGACGGTGGTTTCAACATCCTGCTCGGCGGTCAGGGCCACAACACCTTCGAGCTGCAGAAACCGCTGCAGAACTTCAGCTTTGCCAACGACGGCGACGGCACGCTGTACGTACGCGACGCCTACGGCGGCATCAGCATGACCCGCGACATCGGCGCGCTGGTGAGCAAGGAATCGGGTTCGTGGTGGGGCAGCAAGGAGATCACCTGGGGCGTCACGGCCAAGGGTTTGACCAATGGCAACGAACTGACCCAGTACACCCATTCGCTCAACGGCGATGCGTACGGCAATGCACTGCACGCCAGTGCCGAGGGTGACTGGCTGTTCGGGCTGGGCGGCGATGACAAGCTGATCAGCGACAAAGGCCACGTGACCTTCGTCGGCGGCGCCGGCAATGACGTGATGACGGCGGTGGGTGGCAACAACACCTTCCTGTTCAGCGGCGCGTTCGGATTCGACGCGATCAATGGCTACCAGGGCAGCGACAAACTGGTGTTCATGGGCGTCGAAGGCGCGGGGCAGGGCTACGACTACAAGCAGCATGCTGCACAGTCGGGGGCTGATACGGTGCTGAAGATTGGCGAATATGCCGTGACCCTGGTCGGGGTTGGGGTGGCTAACCTGTCGGACTCGTCTTTCGTGTTTGCCTAGCTCCAAAGTGGGAGCGGGCTTGCTCGCGAAGGGGCCGTGTCAGTCAACATTGCTGTAACTGATACGCCGCTTTCGCGAGCAAGCCCGCTCCCACAAGGGAAGATCTGCAACAAGTAGTACTGAAATGCTCCGGGGCGTGCCCGCGAGGGGCGCCCTGGCTGTGAGCTATCTCTGACAATTCCAACAAAAGAGAGGCAATAGCAATGGGTGTGTATGACTACAAGAACTTCGGCACAGCCGATTCCAAGGCGCTGTTCAGCGATGCCATGGCGATCACGCTGTATTCCTACCACAACCTCGATAACGGCTTTGCCGCCGGTTATCAGCACAACGGCTTCGGTCTCGGCCTGCCCGCCACGTTGGTGACCGCACTGCTCGGCGGTACTGATTCGCAAGGGGTGATTCCCGGTATTCCGTGGAATCCCGACTCGGAAAAACTCGCCCTCGACGCGGTGAAAAAGGCTGGCTGGACACCGATCACTGCCTCGCAACTGGGTTACGACGGCAAGACCGACGCGCGCGGAACCTTCTTCGGCGAGAAGGCCGGTTACACCACCGCCCAGGTGGAAATCCTCGGCAAGTACGACGCCCAGGGCCATCTCACGGAAATCGGTATCGCCTTTCGCGGCACCAGCGGCCCGCGGGAAAACCTGATCCTCGACTCCATCGGCGATGTGATCAACGATCTGCTGGCAGCCTTCGGTCCCAAGGACTACGCCAAGAATTACGTCGGCGAAGCGTTCGGCAATCTACTGAATGACGTGGTGGCGTTCGCCAAGGCCAACGGCCTCAGCGGCAAGGACGTGCTGGTCAGCGGCCACAGCCTCGGCGGGCTGGCGGTCAACAGCATGGCCGACCTCAGCGGCGGCAAGTGGGGCGGGTTCTTCGCCGATTCCAACTATATTGCCTACGCCTCGCCGACCCAGAGCGGCACCGACAAGGTGCTCAACGTCGGTTACGAAAACGATCCGGTGTTCCGCGCCCTCGACGGCTCGACCTTTACCGGCGCCTCGGTCGGCGTGCACGACGCGCCCAAGGAATCGGCCACCGACAACATCGTCAGCTTCAACGATCACTACGCCTCGACCGCGTGGAATCTGCTGCCGTTCTCCATCCTCAACATCCCGACCTGGATCTCGCATCTGCCGACTGCTTACGGCGACGGCATGAACCGGATCATCGAGTCAAAGTTCTACGATCTGACCAGCAAGGACTCGACGATCATCGTCGCCAACCTGTCGGACCCGGCGCGGGCCAACACCTGGGTGCAGGATCTCAACCGCAACGCCGAAACCCACAAGGGCAGCACGTTCATCATCGGCAGCGACAGTAACGACCTGATCCAGGGCGGCAGCGGCAACGACTACCTCGAAGGTCGCGCCGGCAACGACACCTTCCGTGACAGTGGCGGCTACAACGTCATTCTCGGCGGCGCCGGCAACAACACCCTCGACTTGCAGCAGTCGGTGAACAAGTTCGACTTCGCCAACGACGGCGCCGGCAACCTGTACATCCGCGATGCCAAGGGCGGGATCAGCATCACCCGCGACATTGGCAGCATCGTCACCAAGGAGCCGGGCTTCCTCTGGGGCCTGTTCAAGGACGACGTGACCCACAGCGTGACGGCCAGCGGCCTGAAGGTCGGCAACAACGTCACGCAGTACGCGTCCAGCGTCAAAGGCACCAGCGGCGCCGATACGCTCAAGGCCCAAGCCAGTGGTGATTGGTTGTTCGGTCTGGACGGCAACGACCACTTGATCGGCGGTGCCGGCAACGACGTGTTTGTCGGTGGCGCCGGCAATGACCTGATGGAGTCGGGGGGCGGGGCGGATACGTTCCTGTTCAATGGCGCGTTTGGTCAGGATCGGGTGGTGGGTTTTACGTCCAACGACAAACTGGTGTTCCTTGGCGTGCAGGGTGTGTTGCCTAACGACGACTTCCGCGCGCATGCCTCGATGGTGGGGCAGGACACGGTGCTGAAGTTTGGCGCTGACTCGGTGACGCTGGTTGGAGTGGCGCTGAATAGCCTCAGTGCCGATGGAATTGTGATCGCCTGAGGTTGATAGGGCGCCGGTAAGGGCCTCTTCGCGAGCAGGCTCGCTCCCACACTGGACCTGTGTCGTTCACATAGCCCCTGTGGGAGCGAGCCTGCTCGCGAAGGATTTTACTCGGTATCAAAAGTGACTCGATGGCCACACCCTGACTCAAAAGCTCTGCAAACAGCAAAAGCGGCCTGAAGCCAGCACGTGCCCACACGTTCTATAGCTAGCCGCCATCGAGTACAGGAGATTCACACGTGAGAAGGTTCAAGGGGTATGTCGGGATTGTCGGACTGGCGCTGTTATCGGCCAATGCCTGGGCCGATCTGCCGCCAACCTCGATTCTGAGCCGTTACGGGATCAGTACCGATCAACTGCCGAAACCGGAAAAGACCGAAGTGGTCGAGCCGGTGGAAGAGAAAAGCCTGTTTCAGATTCAGCCCGAACAGCCGTTCGTGACGTTCCGGCCGGGTGACGGCAAACAAGCGCAAGCCACTGGCAACCTGAGCATTGACCGCATGACCCAGCTGGATCTGGAACGCTGCCGGCGTCTGCAAGCCGAGCTGGCGCGGCGCGGTGAGCAGCATTTCAGTTGCGATCACAGCCTTGTGGGCCTGCCTGCTTTCGAATAACCCACACGCATAACACTTCCCCTGTAGGAGCTGCCGCAGGCTCGGGCCGCGATCGGACGATCTTTTGACTTTGATCTTGAAAAACAAAGTCAAAAGATCGCAGCCTGCGGCAGCTCCTACACCTACAGCGGGGTGTCAGTCTTCCTTGCGCACCGTCGCGACCTCGTCGCCGCGGACTCTCACCTTGGTCCCGGAAATATCCTCGAATTCATAGAACCCATCCTTGTTCTTGGTTTTCGGCATGTCCTTGGTCAAATACTGGGTGCCGTTCTGCAAGGTGACCACTGTCGGCGTCGAGCAGCCGCTCAATGCCAGCAGGGCCGCTACCGCCAGGGGAATACCCAGAGTCTTGATCTTCATACCCACCTCAAATACCTCATTCCATATCAATTGACCGACTTCGGTCTCTAACGCGGTTGGTGCCATCCAACCGGGAAAAGTTCGATGGCACCCTGAAAAAATCCCGATTGCCGCTGCCACTGATCTTTTTCCGTTTGCACGCGACGGGGCAGAGCTGGTATCTGTACGCATAACCAGTATTCGCTCGCCATGGCCCTGAATTCCCGTGACTGCCAACCCGCTCGACGATCCGTTCTATTACCTCAACAACTTCCGGCAAGTGCTTGATTGGCTTGAGCTGCGCTATGCCGATGTGATGAGCGAATCCGAGCACGGCTTTATCCGCGACTTCAAGGCTTTGCCACGCGCCTCACAGGGTTTGCTGGTGCGCATGGTAATGCGCAAGGGCGTGCATTTCCGCCTCGGCAAACTCAACTACCCGGAAATCGGGGACATCAGCGACGCCGCGCAGCCGTTGCTGAGTCACGGCTGGCTCGACGATCAGGCTCTGTTGAGCGTGGCCGAAGTGTTCGAGGTGTTGCTCAAGGCCGAACTCCTGCAAGCGTTCGGTGCTTTTATCGAACAACCCAAGGGGCGCAAGGACGACTGGCTGCCGGCGCTGGCCGAGCAGTTCAGCGCATCGCGCAGCCTGTCCGACTGGGCGCCGACACTCGGCGAGCGCTTGCTCAGCCTGACCATCATGGACCTGTGCGACCGCCTGCGCCTGATGTTCTTCGGCAACCTGTACCAGGACTGGTCGGAATTCGTCCTCGCCGACCTCGGCATCTTTACCTACGAAAAAGTCGAGTTCTGCGCCGATTCCCGTGGCCTGCGCAGCCGTGAAGACGTTGACGCCTGCCTGTTCCTGCATCAGTGCCAGCAACGCTTCGAGGCCGGTGAACCGTTGGAAACCATTGTCGAGCAGGTCAGCGCATTGCAGTTCGCCAACCCGTGGCTGCAACGGCGACGCGGCAAGGTGCTGTTCCAGATCGGCCAGTATTGCGAGCGCATCACGGAGTTCGCCCTGGCGCTGAGCATTTACCGCGATTGCGCCTACCCCGGCGCCCGCCAGCGAATGATTCGGGTGCTGGAGCGCTGCGGCGAATACGCACTGGCGCTGGAGCTTGCCACTCTCGCCGAACAGGCGCCGGAAAGCGCCGCCGAACAGCAGAGCCTGCAGCGGATGCTGCCCCGGCTGCGACGCAAACTCGGCGGGCCACCGCTCAAGCGCGCAACGCCGCGCCCGGTCGAGCGCCTCGATCTGCAATTGCCGCGCACTGATCCGGGATTGTCGGTGGAGTTTTATGTGCAGGCGCATCTGCACGAAGACAGCGGCCCGGTGCATTACGTCGAGAACAGCCTGATCAACTCGCTGTTCGGCCTGCTGTGCTGGCCGGCGATTTTTGCGCCGCTGCCGGGGGCGTTCTTTCATCCGTTTCAGCGCGGGCCGGTGGATCTGCTCAACGAAGACTTCCAGCAACGCCGCGCCGAACTGTTCCAGGCCTGCCTCGACCAACTCGACGATGGCCGTTATGCGGCGACCATTCGTGAGCGCTTCGTCGCCAAATGGGGTGTGCAGTCGCCGTTCGTGTTCTGGGGCGCCTTGAATGAGCAACTGCTGGAGCAGGCGCTGGCGTGCTTGCCGGCCGAGCATCTCAAGCACTGGTTCAATCGCCTGCTGCTCGACATCAAGGCCAATCGCGCCGGTATGCCCGATCTGATCCAGTTCTGGCCGCAGCACAAGACCTACCGGATGATCGAAGTCAAAGGCCCCGGTGACCGCCTGCAGGACAATCAATTGCGCTGGCTGGAGTTCTGCCACCAACACCAGATGCCGGTCGCCGTGTGCTACGTGCAATGGGCGGAGCAGAGCGCTTGAGCTACAGCATTGCCGTCCGCGCGCTGTGTGAGTTCACCGCCAAGACCGGCGACCTCGACCTGCGGTTTACCCCTTCGCCGACTGCGCTCGAAGGCATGCTCGGACACCGCACAGTGGCCTCGCGGCGCAGCGACAAGTACCAGAGCGAGGTGGCGCTGGAAGGCGAGTTTCTGCAATTGAAAGTCAGGGGCAGGGCGGACGGCTACGATCCGGCGCAGAACTGTCTGGAAGAAGTCAAAACCTATCGCGGTGACCTGAGCAAGCAGCCGGCCAACCATCGCCAGCTGCATTGGGCGCAGGCAAAAGTCTACGGCTGGCTGATGTGCCGCAAGCTCGAGCTTGAGCAGATCAATCTGGCGCTGGTGTATTTCGACATCGTCAGCGAGAAGGAAACCTGTCTGGTCGAGGCCTTCACTGCGCCAGTCTTGCAAGACTTTTTCGAACAACAATGCCGGTTGTTCCTGAATTGGGCCGAGCAGGAAATGGCCCATCGCGAGGCGCGCAATCGGGCCGCGCAGCAATTGAGCTTTCCCCACGCCGACTTTCGCCCCGGCCAGCGGCATCTGGCCGAATCGGTGTTCAAAGCCGTCAGCACCGGCCGTTGCCTGATGGCGCAGGCGCCCACCGGGATCGGTAAAACCCTCGGCACGCTGTTCCCGATGCTCAAGGCTTTGGCGCCGCAGCAACTGGACAAGGTGTTGTTCCTGACCGCCAAGACCCCGGGGCGCAAACTGGCGCTGGATGCCAGTCAGGTGTTGTTCGATCAGTCTGAACGCTTGCCGTTGCGGGTGCTGGAGATGGTCGCCCGCGACAAGGCCTGCGAACACCCGGACAAAGCCTGTCATGGTGAATCCTGCCCGTTGGCCCAGGGTTTCTATGATCGCCTGCCCGCCGCCCGTGAAGCGGCCAGCCGGATCAATCTGCTGGATCAGGCGGCGATGCGCGAAGTGGCTCGCCAGCACACGGTTTGCCCGTACTACCTGAGCCAGGAAATGGCCCGTTGGGCCGACGTGGTGGTGGCGGACTACAACTATTACTTCGATTTCAGTGCGTTGCTGTTCGGTCTGGCCCAGCTCAATCAGTGGAAAGTCGCGGTGCTGGTGGATGAAGCGCACAACCTGGTCGAGCGTGGACGTTCGATGTACAGCGCCAGTCTCGATCAGGCCGCGCTGGCCAGTGTGCGCAAGACGGCCCCCGAGGTCCTGAAAAAATCCCTGCAACGAGTCAACCGTGAATGGAACGCGCTGCATCAGCCGCAACTGGCGCCGTATCAGGCCTACGACAAGGCTCCGGAAAAACTGCTGCAAGCGGTGTCCCTGTGCAGCGCGGCCATTGGCGATTACCTCAACGACCATCCGCAGGGACTCGACAGCGCGCTGCAAACCTTCTACTTCGACATGCTGCAGTTCGGCCGGGTAGCGGAGTTGTTCGACGAGCATTACCTGTTCGACATCAGCAAGCGCGACCTCGAGCGCAAACGGCCGCTGTCGCAGCTGTGCCTGCGCAACGTGGTGCCGGCAGCGTTCATCGGTCCGCGCCTGAAAGCGGCGCGCAGCAGCGTGCTGTTTTCCGCAACGCTGAGCCCGCGGCGCTATTACGCCGACCTGCTTGGTACGCCCGCCGACACGGTATGCATCGACGTCGAATCGCCGTTCAGCGCCGATCAACTGCAGGTGCAGATCGTCAGCCGCATTTCCACGCGCTTCAATCATCGGCAGGCGTCGCTGGAACCGATCGTCGAGCTGATCGCCCGCCAGTTCAGCGAGCGCCCGGGCAATTACCTGGCGTTCTTCAGCAGCTTCGATTACCTGCAACAGGTGCTGACCCTGCTCGCCGAACGTCATCCGCAGATCAATCTGTGGCAGCAATCGCGGGGTATGGCCGAAGGGCAGCGTCAGGCCTTTCTTGATCAGTTCACCGCCGACAGTCAGGGCATCGGCTTCGCCGTGTTGGGCGGTGCGTTCGGCGAGGGCATCGACCTGCCAGGAGCACGGCTGATCGGTGCGTTCATTGCGACCTTGGGACTGGCCCAGCTCAACCCGGTCAACGAGCAGTTGAAACGGCGCATGGCGGCGATTTTCGGTGCCGGTTACGACTACACCTATCTGTATCCGGGTGTGCAGAAAGTGGTGCAGGCTGCCGGGCGAGTGATCCGCACGCGGCAGGATCGCGGCGTGGTGATGCTGATCGATGACCGCTACGCCGAACCGCGCATTCAGCAACTGTTGCCGCGCTGGTGGGCGCTCGGCGCAGACCCGGCCTCAGATCAAACCGTGAAAGGAAGCGCTTTTGCACCTTCCCATGGCGCTGGATTGCCGCATACTTGCGCTAATGAAAACCAGCGGTGAACCTGATGAGTGACAACCCGAGCAAAACTGCCGCGATCGAGGAGATGCGTTTCCGTCTGCTGATCGATGCGGTGGTCGATTATGCGATTTACATGATCGACCCGGACGGCATCATCACCAGCTGGAACTCCGGTGCCAAACGCTTCAAGGGCTATGAGAAGCAAGAGATTCTCGGCGAGCATTTCTCACGCTTCTATACCGAGCAGGATCGCGCTGCCGGCTTGCCACAACGGGCGCTGGACACGGCAATTCGTGAAGGACGCTTCGAAGGCGAGGGCTGGCGGGTGCGCAAGGACGGCACGCACTTCTGGTCACACGTGGTGATCGATCCGATCATCGCTCCGGACGGCACGCTGCTGGGCTTTGCCAAAATCACCCGCGACCTGACCGATCACAAAATGGCCGAAGAAACCCTCAAGCAGAGCGAGCAGCAGTTTCGCCTGCTGGTACAGGGCGTCAGCGATTATGCGATCTACATGCTCAGCCCTGACGGCCGGGTCTCCAACTGGAATCAGGGCGCACAGCGGATCAAGGGCTATTTGCCGGACGAAATCATCGGCCAGCATTTTTCGATCTTCTACACCCCCGAAGACCGCGAGAACGGGGAGCCGCAACGGGCGCTGGAGATTGCGGCCCGTGAGGGTCGCTTCGAAAAACGCGGCTGGCGGGTTCGCAAGGACGGCAGCCGGTTTCTTGCCCATGTGGTGGTCGATGCCATTCGCGGCGAAACCGGCACGCTGCTCGGGTTTGCCAAGATCACCCGCGATGTGACCGAAGCCCATGAGTCGCAACTGGCCCTGGAGAAAACCCGCGAAGCACTGTTTCAGGCGCAGAAGATGCAGGCCATCGGTCAGCTCAGCGGCGGCATCGCCCATGACTTCAACAATTTGCTGACGGTGATTCTCGGCAATCTGGAGATTCTTCAGAAGCGCATCGGTGAAGACCCGAAAAACAGTCGTCTGCTGGAAAACGCCACTCAAGGCGCGCTGCGTGGCGTGTCGCTGACCCAGCGCATGCTGGCCTTTGCCCGACGGCAGGAACTCAAGACCGAACCGGTCGATATTCCGCAACTGGTGCAAGGCATCACCGGGCTGCTGCGCAGTTCGATTGGACCGGGGATTCGTATCGAAACGCGGTTTCCCGAGGATCTGCAACTGGTGCTGGCGGACAGCAACCAACTGGAACTGGCGCTGCTCAATCTGGCGACCAACGCCCGCGACGCGATGGGGGACGGGGGCAGCCTGACCATTACTGCGCAGCCGGAAGTGGTGCTTGAGCAAAGCCATTCGTCAATGGCCGCGGGGCGCTATGTGTGCCTGAGCGTGATCGACACGGGTGAAGGCATGGACGAAACCACGCTGGGTTCGGCCAGAGATCCGTTTTTCACCACCAAGGGCGTGGGCAAGGGCACCGGATTGGGCTTGTCGATGGTGCATGGCTTTATCGAACAACTCGGCGGACGCTTCATCCTCAAGAGTGAAAAGGGCCGTGGCACCACCGCTGAACTATGGATACCGGTGGCGGTAGCCAGCGTGACGGCAAAAACCTTTTATCCGGCGGTCGAAGCGGTTCTGGTGCCACGCCTCAGCGTGCTGGTGGTGGACGACGACTCGCTGGTATTGACCAGCACCACACTGCTGCTCGAAGACCTCGGCCATCGTGTGGTCAACGCGACATCCGGGGCCAAGGCGCTGAAGTTGTTCGAGCAGGGTGAAGTCATCGATCTGATGATCACTGACATGGCCATGCCGCAGATGAGCGGCGCACAACTGGCGCATGCAGTGCGTCTGCTCAAGCCGGATCTGCCGATCATTCTGGCCACCGGCTACGCCGAACGTCTTGAAGGCTTCGCCGCGCAACTGCCACGTCTGCCCAAGCCTTTTACTCAGTTGAACCTGGTGGAAATCATCGCGCAGTCGATGAAGTGAATCCGTCTGAACTTGTCCGTGGCGAGGGCCTTCTAAAAGGTTTACCCGCCATGGAGTGCGCGTCCCTTGCCTCGCATACTGACCCAGCCCACCGCAGAAGAGCACCTGACCGAACACGACGCCAAGATGTTCGGCTCACCCAAGGAACGGCTGGATTTCTATCGCAAGGAAATCCAGTACGAAACCAGCATCCTCGCCAACCGCACTGACGCCTATCTGGCGGCGCAGTCGTTTCTGGTGATTGCCTTTGCCTCGTGCATGGCCAACCTCAACCCCGAGTGGGGCAAGCTGTTTACGCTGGTGGTGCCGCCGTTCCTCGCACTGCTCGGGCTGCTCAGTTCGCTCAATGCCTGGCCGGGGATTCGTGCCGCGTACGACATCATCGATCACTGGCACTACAAGCAGAGCGAGTTGTTGCGCAGCGAGCCGATCATGGGCATGGCGTACGACGAGTCGCCGCTGTTCAGTGAAATGGAATCCAGCCATAAGGGCTATCGCAAGTCGCTGTTGTTTTCGGTGCGCACGCCATGGATCTTCGCCACGTTCTGGATACTGCTGGGTACTTACGCGGTGTTTATTCAGGTGACCAACCCCGGCGGCTGAACGCCGCCCAAAGAAAAAGCCCGGACTTCGCAGCCGGGCTTTTTCCTGTGCGCTTTATTCGACGGTTTCAAGCTTACGACGCAACTCCTGCGAGTGATGCGGCGACATCGGAATCGGCGGGAAGTCCTCGTTGAGGACGCACAAGTGATCGATGGCTTCGGCGAACTTCGCATCGGCTTTGCGGCGCATGGCTCGATAGTGCTCAAACTGTTCGAGGTCCAGATTGTCCGCCTCCAGAAGCTCGTAAGCGGCGCGGTTGAGGGCGTGGGCGTCTTCGAACAGTTGACGATTGCGTTCCAGGGCCAAAGCCCTGCAAGCCTTGATTTGTGCCGGAGTCGAGCATTCTTTCATGACCGTGACCTTGTTATCCAAAGATTCCTATTCATGGGCTGCAAGCCGCAGGGGAACCGAACCTGCCGGACCCCGCCGAGTGCTTACAGCGAGGGGTTATGGTTGTGACTGCCGGAATCTGCAGAGGGATCCATTTATTTTCAGAAAAAACTTCGATGGATTGCCCAAGATATTGCCGCCGGAAAAATCAGTTTTTTCGTTTTTGCCGTTGCTCATAGCGCGCCAGCAGCGGCTGAGTGCTGATGCCATGCAGCAAAATGCTCAGTGCCACCACGGACAGGGTGATGTTGGTACACAACGTCGCGACCGAAGGACTCAGGCCGTGGTTCAAGGCATAAAACAGATAGAACAGGCTGCCGATCCCGCGGATGCCGAACCAGCCGATCAACAGACGCTGACCACCGTCGAGCAAGGTGCCCCATGGCATCAACGCCACGCAGGCCGGACGCACCACGCAGAACAGCACCGCGCCAATGATCAACGCCCGCCAGTCCCAATGCGGCACCAGCACCACGCCGAGCAGGGTCACCAGAAACACTTCCATGGCCCGTTCCACCAGGCTGCCGAACGAGAGCATGTCGCCCATCATGATCCCGGCAGCAACCTGACTGCTTTCCAGGCGTTCGGTATCACCGTGTACCGCGTGCTGCGGTTCGATGTTCTGATGGCCCACCACCGGTTGCACCAGATGTTCGGCGGGCGGTTGGCTGGCGCCGGTGGATTTGACTTCTTCCTGACGCAGGCCAAGGCCGGCAGCGAACACCGACAGAAAGCCGTAACCGCCGATGGCATCTGCGCCGACGTAGGCCAGGGCAATCAGCGACAGCGCCAGATAATCATTCGGGCTCAGGGTGCTGTCGTCGTTACGGATGCGCAGTGACAGGGTCAACCGACCGATGCCGCGGCCCATCCAGTAACCGGTGAGCAAGCCGACCGGCACCGCCCAGAGCAAACCGTGCAGCACCCAATCGGTCAGCGCGCCGGGATGAGCATCGGCCTGCACCAGCAGCAGGCCGAGAATCACGAACGGGAACGCGATGCCGTCGTTCAGTCCGGCTTCACCGGAAAGACCAAAGCGCACGCTGTCGACATCCCGTGCGTCGTTGACCTGCACCAGCGCGGCCAGCACCGGGTCGGTCGGTGCGAGAATCGCGCCGATCAGCAGTGACGGCCCCCAAGGCAGTTGCAGGCCCCAATGCAGCAATACGCTGACCCCGGCGATGGTCAACACCATCACCGGGCCGGCCAGCCCGAAAGCAATCCGCCAGCGCTTGTCGCGCAGTGGCAGACGCAGCTTGAGCCCGCAGACAAACAGCGAAAACAGCACCGCCACTTCCGTGAGGTGCTCCATCCACACCGAGGCGTTTTCCAGTGACAGTTTCAGCAGGTCCAGACCGCTCGGGCCAATGCCAATCCCCAGCAACAGGCACACGGCCGAGGTGGTGACCGGCATCCAGCGCAGGTAGGACGAGGTCAGCGCAAGGGTCAGCAAGACGGCGCCCAGCACCGCGACCCAAATGACAAAGCTCATGAGGCTTACAACATCGGCTTGCCGCCGGTGACGCCGTAGCGCTGACCGGTGATGTAACTGGCTTCATCAGAGGCCAGCAGCACATAGATCGGTGCCACTTCCACCGGTTGTCCGGGGCGACCGAGCGGGGTTTCGCTGCCGAAATTCTGTACTTCTTCATCGGGCATGGTCGAGACGATCAGCGGCGTCCAGATCGGCCCGGGGGCCACGCAGTTCACGCGGATTTCTTTCGGCCCGAGGATCTGCGCCAGCCCGCCGGTGAAGTTGGCAATCGCGCCTTTGGTGGTGGCATAGGCGAGCAGGGTCGGTTTGGGCATGTCCGAGTTGATCGAGCTGGTGTTGATGATCGAGGCGCCGGGGCGCATGTGTTTGATCGCCGCCTGACACAGGCGGAAAATCGCCGTGATGTTGACGTCGAAGGTCATCACCCATTCGTCATCGGGGATTTCTTCGAAGCTTTCGTGGGTCATCTGGAACGCGGCGTTGTTGACCAGAATGTCGATGCGCCCGAAGCGTTCGACCGTCTTGTCCACCAGTTCCTGGCAATGGGCCTTGTGCGCGAGGTCGCCGGACAGCAGCAGGCATTGGCGGCCTGCCTGTTCAACCCAGCGTGCGGTCTCTTTGGCGTCGTCGTGTTCATTCAGATAAGCCACGACCACGTCCGCACCTTCACGGGCGAAGGCAATCGCCACCGCGCGACCGATGCCGCTGTCGGCACCGGTGATCAGCGCGATCTTGCCGGACAGTCGCCCTGAACCGACGTAGCTTTGTTCGCCGCAATCGGGGTAGGGCTGCATTTTGCTTTGCGCACCGGGGACGGCTTGGGCTTGTGCGGGGAAGGGCGGTTTTGGGTAGTCGGTCATCACAAATCTCCGAGGTCTCAGGGCAGGTATGGGCGGTTGACCCGGACGGTTTGCCGTGAGTTCGATCGGATTTGCGCTGCATTTTTTGCGATGGCAATGCAAAACCCTGTGGGAGCGGGCTTGCTCGCGAATGCGGTGTTTCAGCCGACATCAAGGTTGACTGAACCAACGCTTTCGCGAGCAAGCTCGCTCCCACAGGGGGCTCTACTGTGGATTCAGGTATTGCGGTTGTTCAGGGCGCGCTCCATGCGGCTGATGCCTTCTGCAAGCAACGACCGTGGGCAGCCGAAGTTCAGGCGCACGAACTGTTGGTGTTGATCACCGAAATCCACCCCGGCGCTCAGACCGACTTTGGCCTGTTCAAGGAAGAACTGCTGCGGATTGCCCAGCTCCAGCGCCGAGCAATCGAGCCACGCCAGATACGTCCCTTGCGGCACATTGATCGTCACGCCCGGCAAGCGGCTGCGCACCGCGTCCACCAGCCAGTCGCGGTTGGCCTGCAGATAGGTTTTCAGTTCGGCCAGCCACGGCGCGCCTTCGCTGTAGGCGACGCGGGTGGCTTCCATGCCCAACGGGTTGACGCTATCGACCATGCCACAACGTGCATGGTTGACGCGCTCGCGCAGAGCGGCGTCCTGGATGATCATGAACGAGGTCTTGAGGCCGGCAATGTTGTAGGCCTTGCTCGCCGACATCAGGGTGATGGTGCGCTTGGCGATTTCCGGGCTGAGGGAGGCGGTCGGAACATGTACGCGGCCGTCGAAGCACAGCTCGGCGTGGATCTCGTCGGAGATGATCCAGGCGTCCTGTGCCGCACAGATATCCGCTACGGCTTGCAGCTCTTCACGACCAAACACTTTGCCGATCGGATTGTGCGGGTTGCTCAGGAGCAGGGCGCCGCCACCGTTCAGCGATTCGCGCAGGTTCTCCAGCGGCGTGGCGTAAGTGCCATCGGCCTGGGCGACAAATTCCAGCTCGACCTTGTTCAGGCCCCAATGCCCCGGCGCATGCCGCAGCGGCGGGTAGTTCGGCACTTGCACCACGACATTCTGCTGCGGCTGCACCAGGGCTTTCAAAGCCATGTTGAAACCGGATTCAACCCCGGGCAGGAAAATCAGTTCCTGTGGTTTGACCTTCCAGGCGAACTTGTTCCACAGGTCGGCGACGATGGCTTCACGCAGATTGCCCTGCGCCACGCTGTAGCCCATCAACGGGTGCAACAGACGCTGCTGCAACGCCTCGATGATCACCGGAGGCGCGGCGAAATCCATATCAGCGACCCACATCGGCAACACATCGGCCGGGTAGCGGCTCCACTTGGTGCTGCCGGTGTTGTGGCGGTCGAATACCTGATCAAAATCGAAAGTCATGCGCGGTCTCGTGAAGGCGGGATGGGTCCTGGGCGCCATGATAAACCCATGACACTGGGGGGATACACAAAACCTGTGGGAGCGAGCCTGCTCGCGAAGGCGGTGTGTCAGTCAATATTTGTCTCAACTGACAGGGCCTCTTCGCGAGCAGGCTCGCTCCCACAGGTTTTTCAGGGCATGACCGATTGTCGCCGACGGTCGGTTTTCACACAGAACGTGTGGTCATTGTCTACAGTGAAAAAACCGGCAGTCACTCTGCCGTAACCGTGTTTGTCCAGAAAAAGCCCGGCTCAAGTACCGGGTTCCACCTGATCAGGAGTGCACGATGGATCTCAGCCGTCGTCAATTCTTCAAGGTCGCCGGTATCGGCCTTGCAGGCTCTAGCCTGGGCGCGTTGGGCATGGCCCCGACGCTGGCCTTCGCCGAGCAGGTGCGTCACTTCAAGCTTGCCCACACCCATGAAACCCGCAACACCTGCCCGTATTGCTCGGTCGGTTGCGGGTTGATCATGTACAGCCAGGGCGATGCCGCGAAGAATGTCGCGCAAAACATCATCCACATCGAGGGCGACGCCGACCACCCGGTCAACCGCGGCACTCTGTGTCCAAAAGGCGCAGGCCTGCTGGACTTCATTCACAGCCCGGGCCGCTTGCTGTATCCGCAAACGCGCAAGCCCGGCAGCAGCGAATGGACCCGGATCAGCTGGGATGAAGCGCTGGATCGCATCGCCGACCTGATGAAGGCCGACCGCGACGCCAACTTCATCGAGAAGAACGACAGCGGGCAAACGGTCAATCGCTGGCTGACCACCGGATTCCTCGCAGCGTCCGCAGCGTCCAACGAGGCGGGCTACATCACCCAGAAGGTGATTCGCAGTCTCGGCATGCTGGGGTTCGATAACCAGGCGCGTGTCTGACACGGCCCGACGGTGGCAAGTCTTGCCCCGACGTACGGCCGTGGTGCCATGACCAATACCTGGACCGATATCGCCAACGCGAATCTGATCCTGGTGATGGGTGGCAACGCAGCAGAAGCGCATCCGTGCGGCTTCAAATGGGTGACCGAGGCCAAGGCGCATAACGCTGCCCGGCTGATCGTGGTCGACCCGCGTTTTACCCGGACCGCTTCGGTGGCCGACTATTACGCGCCGATCCGCACCGGTACCGACATCGCCTTCATGGGCGGGTTGATCAATTACCTGCTGACCCAGGACAAGATCCAGCACGAATACGTGCGCAACTACACCGACGTGTCGTTCATCGTCAAAGCCGGCTATGGCTTTGAAGACGGCATCTTCAGCGGCTATGACGCAGCCAAGCGCAGCTACACCGACAAATCCGGCTGGGGTTACGAGCTGGGTGAGGATGGCTTCGTCAAGGTCGACCCGACGCTGCAGGATCCGCAGTGCGTCTATCAATTGATGAAGCAGCATTACAGCCGCTACAACATTGATCTGGCGAGCCAGATCTGCGGCATGCCGGTCGATGCGATGCAGAAAATCTGGGATGAGATTGCCACGTGCTCAACGCCCGGCAAGACCATGACCATTCTCTATGCGCTCGGCTGGACGCAGCATTCGATCGGCGCACAGATCATCCGCAGCGCGGCGATGGTGCAACTGCTGCTGGGCAACGTCGGCATGCCCGGCGGTGGCGTCAATGCCTTGCGCGGGCACTCGAACATTCAGGGCCTGACCGACCTCGGGTTGCTGTCCAACTCGTTGCCGGGTTATCTGACCCTGGGCAGCGATGGCGAGCAGGACTACAACGCCTTTATCAAAAAACGTACGCAAATGCCGTTGCGTCCGGGGCAACTGTCCTACTGGCAGAACTACAGCAAATTCCACGTCAGCCTGATGAAGTCCTGGTACGGCGCCAACGCCACGCTGGAGAACAACTGGAATTACGACTATCTGCCGAAACTCGACATCCCCAACTACGACGTTCTGAAGATGTTCGACCTGATGAGTCAGGGCAAGGTCAACGGCTACATGTGCCAAGGCTTCAACCCGATCGCCGCGTTGCCCGACAAGAACCGGGTGATGGGCGCGCTGGCCAAGCTCAAGTGGCTGGTGGTGATGGATCCGCTGGCCACCGAGACCTCGGAGTTCTGGCACAACGTCGGGCCGTACAACGACGTGAAAAGCGCCGAGATCCAGACCGAAGTGATTCGCCTGCCGACCACTTGTTTTGCCGAGGAGGACGGTTCGCTGGTCAACAGCAGCCGCTGGCTGCAATGGCACTGGAAAGGCGCCGACGGCCCCGGCGAAGCGCAGACCGACATTCGCATCATGAGCGAACTGTTCCTGCGCCTGCGCAAGCGTTATCAGGCCGAGGGCGGCAAGTTCGCCGATCCGCTGCTGAAACTGTCATGGCCGTACAAGATCCCGGACGAGCCTTCGCCGGAGGAACTGGCCAAGGAAATCAACGGCAGCGCCATGGCCGACTTCACCGACGCCAGCGGTGCGACGGTCAAGGCCGGCTCGCAACTGGCCGCGTTCGCTCAGCTCAAGGATGACGGCAGCACCGCGTCCGGCTGCTGGATCTTCGCCGGCAGCTGGACCGAGGCCGGTAACCAGATGGCCCGGCGCGACAATGCCGACCCGTATGGCATGCACCAGCATCTGGGCTGGGCCTGGGCGTGGCCGGCCAACCGGAGGATTCTCTATAACCGCGCTTCGGCGGATGTCTCGGGCAAACCGTGGGACCCGAAAAAGCGCCTCGTATGGTGGAACGGCAAGGCCTGGGGTGGCACCGATGTGCCGGATTACAAGGCCGATGTGCCGCCGGAAGCCGGGATGAACCCGTTCATCATGAACCCCGAGGGCGTCGCACGGTTTTTCGCCGTCGACAAGATGAACGAGGGGCCATTCCCCGAGCACTACGAGCCGTTCGAAACGCCGATCGGCATCAACCCGCTGCACCCGCAAAACAAGAAAGCCACCAGCAACCCGGCGGCGCGGATCTTCGATTCGGTCTGGGAAAGCCTCGGCGAAGCCAAGGACTTCCCGTACGCCGGCACCAGCTACCGGCTGACCGAGCACTTCCACTTCTGGAGCAAGCATTGCAAGTTGAATGCGATTGCCCAGCCCGAGCAGTTCGTCGAAATCGGCGAAGTGCTGGCGAAGGAGAAGGGCATCGCCGCCGGAGATCGGGTGCGGGTCAGCTGCAAGCGCGGGTTCATCGAGGCGGTGGCGGTGGTGACCAAACGCATCCGGCCGCTGCAGGTCAACGGCCAGGTGGTGCATCAGATCGGCATCCCGCTGCACTGGGGATTCACCGGTCAGACGCGTCACGGTTACCTGACCAACACCCTGGTGCCGTTCCTCGGCGATGGCAACACCCAGACCCCGGAATCCAAGTCATTCCTGGTCAACGTGGAGAAACTGTAAATGGCCAGCCAAGACATCATTGCCCGCTCGGCCACCACCACGGTGCCGCCCTCGGTGAGAAATCAGCAGGAAGTCGCCAAGCTGATCGACACCACCAAATGCATCGGTTGCAAGGCCTGCCAGGTCGCCTGCTCGGAATGGAACGAGCTGCGCGACGAAGTCGGCCACAACCACGGCACCTACGACAACCCGCAGGACCTGAGCGCAGAAACCTGGACGTTGATGCGTTTCACCGAACACGAAACCGACGCCGGCAACCTGGAGTGGCTGATCCGCAAGGACGGCTGCATGCATTGCGCCGAACCGGGGTGCCTCGCGGCATGCCCAAGTCCCGGGGCGATCATCAAGCACGCCAACGGCATCGTCGATTTCGATCAGGATCACTGCATCGGTTGCGGTTACTGCATCACCGGTTGCCCGTTCAATATTCCGCGGATTTCGCAGAAGGATCACAAGGCCTACAAATGCACCTTGTGTTCCGACCGCGTTGCGGTAGGGCTGGAACCGGCGTGCGTGAAAACCTGTCCGACCGGGGCCATCGTCTTCGGCAGCAAGGAAGACATGAAGGAACACGCCGCCGAACGCATCGTCGACCTGAAAAGCCGTGGCTTCGACAACGCCGGTCTGTACGACCCGGAAGGCGTCGGCGGCACTCATGTGATGTACGTGTTGCACCACGCCGACACACCGAAGATCTACGCCGGGTTGCCGGATGCGCCGGCCATCAGTCCGCTGGTGGGCCTGTGGAAAGGCATCAGCAAACCGCTCGGCCTGCTGGCGATGGGCGCGGCGGTGCTGGCCGGGTTCTTCCACTACGTGCGCATCGGGCCGAATCGCACCGAAGAGGATGACCATCCGACGCCGCCCGATACCTCGGTGCATGTTGTCGATCCGGCGGTGCACACCTTCGATCCACGCGGGGAGGACCGGCCATGAGCAACAAGACGATCCTGCGCTACACCGCCAACCAGCGCACCAATCACTGGCTGGTGGCGATTCTGTTCTTCATGGCCGGGCTGTCCGGGCTGGCGTTGTTTCATCCGTCGATGTTCTGGCTGACCAACCTGTTCGGCGGCGGGCCGTGGACGCGGATTCTGCACCCGTTCATGGGTGTGCTGATGTTCGTGTTGTTCCTCGGCCTGGTGTTCCGCTTCTGGCGCGCGAACTTCTTCATCGACAACGACTGGAAGTGGATGCGCCGCATCGATCGGGTGCTGGTCAACGACGAAGAAAGCGTCCCGCCGGTGGGCAAGTACAACGCCGGGCAGAAGATGCTGTTCTGGACTTTACTGCTGTGCATGCTCGGTTTGCTGTTCACCGGGCTGGTGATCTGGCGTGCGTATTTCAGTGCGTACTTCGGCATCACCGTGATCCGCTGGGCCATGCTCCTGCATGCGCTGGCCGGGTTTGTGCTGATCCTCAGCATCATCGTGCACATCTACGCCGGGCTATGGATCAAGGGTTCGGTGGACGCAATGTTGCATGGCTGGGTCAGTCGCGCCTGGGCGAAGAAGCACCACGAACTCTGGTATCGCGACATCACCCGCGATGAACGCAATCCGGACGTGCCGGAGCGACCGATCACCAAAAAGGGCTGACTTTTGGCAACCATTCTTGAACCCGGGGAAATCGAAGCGGCGGCCAGTTCGCCGCCGTTTCTGTACCTGCCACCGTACAACCTGTTTACTTTGCGCGCCCAGCGTCTGGAGCAACTGGCCGAAGGGCATCCGCTGGCTGATTATCTGCAGCTGATTGCCGGATTGTGCCGGGCTCAGCAGCAGGTGATGGACGAGCCGCCCTTGACGGTACCAATCGACGCGCAACGCCTTGAAGTCTGTCAGCGCCACGGCTTGCCGCCATTTGCCGCCGATACGCTGGTGCGCGAGGACGGCTGGCAGGCGTATCTGGATGCTTTGCTGCAACGCTATGTGCCATCGGAACAGCCGGCGGTGCTCGACGCGTTGGCCACGCTGCGGGAGGCCAGTGCCGGCCAGTTGCGTGCGTGGGCGGTGGCGCTGGTCAGCGGCCAGTATTCAATGGTGCCGGCGGCGCTGGTGCCGTTTCTCGGCGCCGGGCTGCAAGCGGCGTGGAGCCACTGGCTGCTCAGCGCAGCGAACCTGCAACTGAAACCCGGCGACAGCCTCAGCCAGTGCCCGGGCTGCGGTTCGCCGGCGATGGCCGGGGTGATCCGCCATCGCGGCAAACACAATGGTCTGCGCTATCTGGTGTGTTCGCTGTGCGCCTGCGAATGGCACGTGGTGCGGGTCAAGTGCGTGTATTGCGAGTCGAGCAAAGGCCTCGATTACCTGAGCCTGGAGGACGATCGCCACGCCGCCAATCAGGCGCCGATTCGCGCGGAGGTCTGTCCGGGCTGCAACAGCTACCTGAAATTGCTGTACCTAGAAAACGATGCCGAAGGCGAAGCGCTGTCGGCTGACCTCACCAGCCTGCTGCTCGACATGCGTCTGGCGCAGGACGGTATTCAGCGTCTGGCACCGAATCTGATGCTGGCGCCGGGAGACGAATGACCAGAGCGTCTACACTCCTGAAAAACTTGTGAGAGGGGCTTGCTCCCGAAGGGGCCGTGTCAGTCAGATCATTTGTGGCTGACTCACCGCATTCGCGAGCAAGCCCGCTCCCACAATTGGGGGCCGGTGTGCTGTATTTAGACGCGTTGCGTCAGGTCATGCCGGAGAGTCTTGTTTTCGGGAGTGGCTGATGTCTTCGAGTGTTGCCCTGCGGTTGCCTTCCATTGATGGTTTGTTGCGTCACCCGGCCTGTCTGCCGCTGGCCGAGCGTTATGGTCGTGAGGCGTTGTTGAGCGGCTTGCGGCAGTTGCTTGATGAGCTGCGGCTCAGCGTGTTGCAAGGTCAACTGTCTGCCATTGAAATCAGCCCCGAAGTGCTCGCCGGCCGCGTCGGCGAGCGCCTGACCCAGCAACAGCGCAGTAACGTTCGGCGGGTGTTCAACCTGACCGGCACGGTGCTGCACACCAACCTCGGCCGTGCCTTGCTGCCCGAAGAGGCCATCGAAGCGGTGCAAATGGCCGCACGTTACCCGCTCAATCTGGAATTCGATCTGGCCAGCGGCAAGCGCGGTGATCGCGATGATCTGATCGAAGGCCTGATCCGCGAACTGACCGGCGCCGAAGCCGTCACCGTGGTCAACAACAATGCCGCAGCAGTGCTGCTGACCCTCAACAGCCTCGGCGCACGCAAGGAAGGCATCATTTCCCGTGGCGAGCTGATCGAGATCGGCGGCGCGTTCCGCATCCCCGACATCATGGCCCGCGCCGGCGTGCGCCTGCATGAAGTCGGCACCACCAACCGCACCCACGCCCGCGACTACGAAGCAGCGATCAGCCCGCGCAGCGGCTTGATCATGCGCGTGCATGCGAGCAACTACAGCATCGAAGGCTTTACCGCTCGCGTACCCACCGCCGAGCTGGCCGAGCTGGCTCATCGGCATGGCTTGCCGCTGCTGGAGGATCTGGGCAGCGGCAGTCTGCTGGACTTGACCCGTTGGGGGCTGCCAGCGGAACCCACGGTGCGCCAGGCGTTGCTGGATGGTGCGGACATCGTCACCTTCAGCGGCGACAAATTGCTCGGCGGGCCGCAGGCCGGGTTGATTGTCGGGCGCAAAGACCTGATCGCGAAGATCAAGAAAAATCCGTTGAAGCGTGCTTTGCGGGTCGACAAGCTGACCCTGGCCGCTCTGGAGGCGGTGCTGGGTTTGTATCGCGACCCGGATCGCCTCGCCGAACGTCTGCCGAGCCTGCGGCTGTTGACTCGCCCGCAAGCCGAGATCCTCGCACAAGCCTCTCGCTTACAACCGACGATGGCCGAGGCCTTGGGCGAACCCTGGCAGGTCAGCGCCGTTCAGTCCTTGGGCATGATCGGCAGCGGCAGCCAACCGGTAGCGCGGTTGCCAAGTGCGGCGTTGTGCCTGCGCCCACACGTGTCGAAACGCTTGCGCGGGCGTTGTCTGCTCAATCTGGAAGCGGCGTTGCGCGCCTTGCCGATCCCGGTGCTCGGGCGCATTGACGACGATGCGCTGTGGCTCGATCTACGGCAACTCGACGACGAAGCGGCGTGGCTGGCGCAGTTGCCGCAGTTGCAGGTCGAGTCGTGATCGTCGGCACCGCCGGGCACATCGACCACGGCAAAACCTCGTTGCTGCAAGCCCTGACCGGACAAACCGGCGACCGCCGGCCGCAGGAGCGCGAGCGCGGAATGACCATTGACCTCGGCTATCTCTACGCGGAGCTGGAACCCGGTGCCGGGCTGACCGGGTTCATCGATGTGCCGGGCCACGAGAAATTCACCCACAACATGCTCGCCGGGGCGCAGGGCATCGATCTGGTGTTGCTGGTGGTGGCGGCGGACGATGGGGTGATGCCGCAGACCCGTGAGCATCTGGCAATTGTTCAGTTGCTGGGCGTTCCCCGGGCGCTGGTGGCGATTACCAAATGCGATCGGGTTGAAGCGGGCAGGGTGGAGGAGGTGCAGCGGCAGATTCTCGATCTGCTCGAAGCCGGGCCATTCGCCGATGCGCCGACGATGGCGGTGTCGAGCGTGACCGGGCAGGGCGTCGATGAACTGCGCCAGACCTTGCTGCAGACCCAGGGTGATGTGCATCAGCGCAGCCGCGAAGGTGGTTTTCGCCTGGCCATCGATCGCGCCTTCAGCGTGGCCGGGGCCGGGATTGTGGTGACTGGCACGGCGTTGTCGGGGACGGTTTCCGTCGGGGACAAACTGACCCTCGGGCCATCCGGTAAAGCGCTGCGAGTGCGTGGCTTGCATGCGCAAAACACAGTCGCTGAACAAGCCTTCGCCGGGCAACGTGTGGCATTGAATATCAGCGGCGAGCGACTGACATTGGAACAGATCCATCGCGGCCAATGGCTTTTGGCGGACTGGCTGTACGCACCGACGCAACGCGTGGACATCGACTTTCAACTGTTGCCCGGCGAGCGTACCTTCGAACATTTCCACCCGGTCCACGTGCATCTCGGCACCCAGGACGTCATCGCCCGCGTCGCGTTACTCGAAGGCACGCGCCTGCTACCTGGCGAGCGCATGTTCGCGCAACTGCTGATCAACACGCCGGTGCACGCGGTGAAGGGGGATCGCGTGATCCTGCGCGACCAGAGCGCGCAACGCACCCTCGGCGGAGGTCAGGTACTCGACCCGTTCGCCCCGGCCCGCCAGCGCCGCAGCCCGGAACGGCTGGCGCAACTGCAAGCGCTGGCCCGCAGCGACACTCTTGAGCAGGCGCTGCCGGTGTTGCTCAACCACAGTGCTGGCGGCCTCGATCCGCAACGGCTGGAGCGTCAGTTCAATCGCTCGCGTGAGGGCTGGTCGCTACCGGCCAACGTGCGCCTGATCGACACCCGCCAAGGTCCGGTGCTGTTCAATTTGCAGCGCTGGGGACAACTGAAATTCACCGTGCTGGAGCAACTGGCGAAGTTTCATGAGCTGGAGCCCGACCAGATGGGCCCGGACCGCGACCGCTTGCGGCGCTTCAGTGGTCTGGCGCTGGAGCGTTCGACTTTTGTCAGCCTGCTGGAAGAACTGCGTGCTGCCGGGTCGATCAACGCCAGCGGGCCTTGGCTGCATCTGCCCGATCATCAGGTACGGTTGAATGCTGAAGACGAGACCCTGTGGCAGCAGATGCAGCCGCTGTTCGAGCAGGCCGGATTTGATCCGCCGTGGGTGCGCGACATTGCCAAAACGCTTGGTACGGAGGATGCCGTGGTGCGTCTGCTGCTGCGCAAACTGGCGCGGTTGGGGTTGATGCACCAGGTGGTGCGCGACCTGTTTCTGTCTGACAGGCAACGGCGGCGCATGGCCGACATTCTGTTGCAACTGGAGCAGGAAAATCCGTCGATCCAGGTGACAACGTTCCGTGATGCGCTAGGCTTGGGACGCAAACGCTGTATTCAGTACCTGGAATACTTCGACCGCCTCGGCCTGACCCGGCGCATCGGCGAATCGCGAGTGATCCGCCACGACAACGCGCTGGCCAGTGCCGACGCACCCTGAGTTCAAAGGAAGGCAATCGCGCCCGGTGGCGCGGCCGGGCTTCAAACCCGGTTGGGGACGGCATCCGTTCCCGGGCAGGTTCGACTCCGGCTGCCTTCCGCCAATTACTCTCGTGCTCGCCGCCGTGATGCTCGCTGTGGCGGCGCAAAGCCAACGGTCAAGGCTGATAGGGAATCAGCTTGTCCTTCTCCAACTCTTCCAGAAACTGATCCAGCATCTGCTGCTTGTTCTTGTTGTCCGGGATCGGCACGTACCAAGCCAACACGCTCCAGCCTTCGCGGGAATAGTTATAGGTCTTGAGCAGTTTTCCGTCCTTGAAGACCGAGCCGCGCAAGTTGTTCTGGTAGTGATAAGGCACAGGGAGGGTGAACAGGGTCAGGACATTGAACATGGCCAGATAATGGGTTTCGCCCGACCACGGCTGGGTAATCAGCAGGCTGTAGCCGTTGCGGGTGTAACCGCCGTCGAGCATGGAAAACGCGCCGGAGTTTTTCAGTGCAGAAATGGTTTCGCCCTGGCGATATTCTTCGTGCCGGGTATTGGCCTGACCCAGGCTCAACGTCACCGGCACATAGGCTTGCGTGGCGTGATAATCGAGGGGCGGCAGGGTGTTGGCGCAACCGCCGAGTGCCATTAGCGCACTGAGCAGGGCGCCGGTCTTGATCCAGGGCAGCTTCATTGGGCACTCCCAACGACAGGGATCAACCGGTCATGTTGAACGTCCTGGGCGAAGGCCCGGGCAATACGGCTGAGGTTCTGTCCTTCCAACTCGCCACCCTGATCGAGCAACCAGGTGTATTTCCGGGTGTTATTGCGATAGGTGTACTGCTTGAGGCACTTGTCGCCTTGATACACCGAGAACTCGGCCTGCGTGTCGTATTCCTTCGAAAGCGGCAGCATGAACAATGTGGCACAACTCAACAACACCACCGGGAACGGCGGGAACTCGCGTTGCATGTTCAATTTGACTTGGACGTTGTACGCATCGTTTTGGCCGGACCCGGTTTCGACGTTACGAAATACGCCAGTTTCGCGCAGATGATTGCGCAACGACGAAGACTGCAGAGGGTCGTCGATCATGACGTGGATCGGTGCCAGATAATCCTGTCCGTCGGCCAGTGTGCGCTCTGGCAAGGTGTTGGTGGCGGTACAACCGGCCAGCAGAGCGACGGTGGCAAGCGTGGTGACGCGGCAACACCCGGCGGGGTATCGGCAAAAATATAGGGTTCGGCGCTTTTCAGATCGAGCTTCAGTGATTGCAGAGGTGGTAGTCCGGGAACCTGGCGCTGGGCGATCACGGCGTCGCGGGTGCGCTGATCGCGCCAGAGGAAGGTGCAGCCGATGCCGTTAAGGCAGAGCGAGCGGTATTCACCCATGTAATAGGCTTTTCCGGCTTCAAGACGCAGCGGGAGGTTGAATTTCTCGCGCGCTTCCATCGAACTGTAAACGGTGCCAAGCCCCGGCGTGTATCGCGCAGAGAAGAACTGGAAATCGTAGAACTCGTAGTCGCCCGGTTTCAAAGCAAGGACGAAGACACTCGCGGCACCGCTGCCGTCCTGAATATCCTGCGGCGTTGAATAGGCACCGGCCATTTTCCAGATACCGGCAGCGCCGTACTGGGAACCACGTTTGCGAATAAACAGGCGTTGGTTATCCGCCGGAGACAGTTTGAGCGAGCGCGGCCCGATGGACCCGATCAAATAAGCCACAGGTTCGTTGGCCTTGGCCTGCAATGGTTCGCTGACCCACGACGCGCTTTGGGTGATACAACCACTGAGCAGCGAGGCCAGCAGGCCGGCGGCCACTATTTTGAAGACATGAAACATGAACATCCCTGAATCTGCGTGATTGATGACGTTCAGTTGCGAAGGCCAATCAAAGCCTTCCTGGCCAAACGTTTTTGCGGGGCGCGCAGACTAAGTGATGTAGTGGCATTTGGCTAGCCAATAACGCAGGTCGGCTTCCGTCCGCGCATCACGCAATGTTCAAAATGTCACTCGATCCCCTGGTTGGAACCAGCCTGCTGGTGATGGCCGGTGTGTCATTAACCTCAAAGTCGGCTGATCGGCCGCTTTCGCGAGCAGGCTCGCTCCCACAGGGGATCGGGGTTTCAGGCGGGCGGGTCGAGGTTGTCGAGGGCGCGGTTGACGGTCAGTTCGCCGAGCATCACGACTTGCTGAATGCCCAGCAGGGTGTTGCGGTAGGGGGCATCCAGCAAACCGGCGAAATCACTGAGCATGACGCTGGCCGAGGCCAGCGATTCACTGGCGTGTACCAGCAGGGTTTCGTTGTCGGCGGCGGGATTGACGTGGAACAGGTTGCTGGATTGGCGGGTGATATCTGGTGTGGGCGGTTTGAGGTAATGGTCGAGGGCGCGGTCGGCGGCTTCGTGGAGTTTTTTCGAGTCGATGGATTCGTACGGCGAGATCGGGTCTGACATCGGCGGGTTGGGCGTTACCTTGAACATGGTGAAGCTCCTATTAGCAATGGAGCCGCCATAACCCGTCGCTAAACAGGTAAGGGTGGCGGCTGTACGCGGGTTAGCGAACCGGAAATAGGCACCCGGTAGACCCGGAGGTCTCCCGCATACAGCCACCATAGCGAAATCACAGACACGGAATCTGTAATGAAGCTTGAAATGCTGAGTGCGCCTATTTGAACCCGAGTCGCTAAACCCGATCGCTGAATGAGTCAGCGACCCGGAAACGATAGAGACCCGCTCCAAAGCGCACAAGCCGGCGGATTCTGGCGTAGCCGTAGGCAACGACGCAAGGATGTGTAGGCTGCGAGAGTGTCTGCAAGTGTTGCTTAAACAAGGCTGTTTAGCGCAGCACAAATCCCCTGTGGGAGCGGCGGTGCGACGACTCCCACAATGGGCAATGGGTTTCGGGTTTCGGGTTTCGGGTTACAGCACGCCATACTCGCGGGCTGTGCGATCTACCGCGATCCGCGTCTTGTCGACCAGTTCATCCAGTTCCGCCCGCGTGGCGATCAGCGCCGGAGCCATGATCATCCGCCCCAGCGTTGAGCGAATGATCAAGCCTTCCTCGAACCCGATGGTGCGGCAGCGCCAGGCGATGTCGTTCTCGTTAGCAAAGCGCTTGCGGGTGGCTTTGTCTTCGGCGAACTGCAATGCCGCCACCAGCCCGACACCCTGAACCTCACCCACCAGCGGATGGTTGCCGAACACCTCGCGCAGGCAGTTTTGCAGGTACGGGCCGGTGTCGTTTTTCACCTGAGTGACCACGCCTTCATCGCGCAAGGCCTTGAGGTTGGCAATCGCCACCGCAGCCGCCACCGGGTGGCCGGAGTAGGTCAGACCGTGGGCGAACACACCGCCTTTTTCCACCAGCGCCTCGGCCATGCGCCGCGACAGGATCAGCCCGCCCATGGGGATGTAGCCGGAGGTCAGGCCTTTGGCGATGGACAGGGTGTCCGGTTCAAAACCGAAGGCCTGGTGCGCGAACCATTCGCCGGTGCGGCCGAAACCGCCGATGACTTCGTCGGCGCACAGCAGCACATCGTACTTACGACAGATGCGCTGAATTTCCGGCCAATAGGTGGCGGGCGGAATAATCATGCCGCCAGCGCCCTGGAACGGTTCGGCGACAAACGCAGCGACTTTGTCGGCGCCCAGTTCGAGGATCTTGTCTTCCAGTTGCCGCGCCGCTTGCAGGCCGAACTCCTCCGGGCTGAGGTTGCCTGCGTGGGCGAACCAGTACGGTTCGTCGATGTGCGCGACGTCGGGGATGGTGCCGCCCATTTCGTGCATGAATTTCATGCCGCCCAGCGCCGTCGCGGCCAGGGTCGAGCCGTGGTAGCCGTTCCAGCGGCCGATCATGATTTTCTTCTCCGGCTGGCCCATCACCTGCCAGAACTTGCGCACGGTGCGGATCAGCACTTCGTTGGCTTCGGAACCGGAGTTGGTATAGATCGCGTGGCTGTAGTGCTGGGGCAGCAGGCTGAACAGCAGCTCGGAGAGCTCGATCACCTGCGGGTGAGTGGTGTGGAAGAACATGTTGTAGTAGGGCAGTTGTTGCAGCTGCGCGGTGGCAGCGGCGGCCAGATCCTTGCGCCCGTAACCGAGGTTGGTGCACCACAGGCCGGACATGCCGTCCAGATAACGATTGCCGTCGTTGTCCCACAGCGCCAGGCGATCGCCGCTGACCATCACCCGCGGGCCTTCCTCGTTGAGGGCCTTCTGGTCGACGAACGCGTGAATATGGTGGGCGGCGTCAGCGGCCTGGTAATCGCGGGTGCTGCGGGTCGGATCGAATTCGGCGGACATGGCGGTTCTCCAGAGAAACGGGGCAAGTGGGTGCGCGTTCATTCCAGCGGTGCACGGCCAATATTTGTCACTTAAAAATATTTTTGTAAAGAAAATATTTGTCGATGAAAAAAGAAATCCGTAGGCTGACGCCCATCAGCAACACAGGACACCAGCACCATGAGCGGGCTCAGAGAACGGCAAAAGGAACAGCGCAGGGAAGTCATCGCGCAGGCAGCGCTGGAGCTGTTCATCAGCAACGGCTTCGGCGCCACCACGCTGGAGCAGATCGCCAATCAGGCCGGGGTTTCCGCGCCGACGGTGGTCAACTATTTCGGCGGCAAACAGGAGATTTTGCTGGCGCTGCTCAAGCAACCGGACGAGCAGGCGATGCGCGATGCCCGGGCCAATCTGGACGACGACAGCGATCCACTGGAGGCGTTGTGCGAGTTCGAAAGGTTGATGACCGACTATCAACTGCAAGCAATGCCGGCTTCGTTGTGGCGTGAATTGGCGCCGTTTCTGCTCACGGGCGAGTTGGCAGAGGCGATGAGTCCGTGGAACGCCGTAGTCATTGAAGAAACCAAGGCTTTGCTGGAGCATTTTCAGCGGTTGGGTAAGGTGCGCGAGTCAGTTGATATCGATGTGGCGGCCACGCTCTTCAATCAGTACGCGAATATGGCGTTCATTCGCCTTGCGACCGACGAGTCGGCTGACCGGGAGGCTCATGCCGGGCATATGCGAAGTGTGTTGAAGCTGATATGCGGGGGGATTTGCGTTCAAGGATGACGAGCCTTTGGATTTTTCCGGCAAGCTAATCAAACGTAAAGAAACCAAAGGGACTGTACAAACTCTTATCTATCGCCAAATGAACTAAATACCTGTCATTTATGACAGTTAAAAAACATCCTCAGATCCTTGAATATGCAGATCTGTAGCAGTACTGATGCAACACATCTGCTTTCATTCAAGGAGATACAAAATGGGTGTTATCGTGGAAAAAATCAAACCCGGTAATGGCGTTACTTTCCCGAAGAATGGGCAAACGGTCTTGGTTCATTACACCGGTTGTCTTACAACTGGTAAGAAGTTCGATTCAAGCAGGGACCGAAATCAGCCCTTTAAATTCAAAATTGGTTTGGGACAGGTCATTAAAGGCTTGGACGAGGGTATTGCTCAAATGAGTGTAGGTGAAATCAGCAAGCTGACAATCACTTCTGATTATGCCTACGGGCCGCGAGAGGCGGGGGGCGGCGTTATTCCGCCTAATGCGACCCTTATCTTCGAAGTAGAGCTTCTTGCCCTGGAGTAGCGACAACCTATTTACAAAGTCATGATGCCCCCGCTTGAACTACCCAAATAAACCAGGCATTGCCAAATCTGTCTTGCGATGAACGACGATGCCTGGCTTGTCAAATCACTTCCTCGCCAGAGCACGCATATGACTCAACGCGGGTGGCTCATAACCGTCAAGGCACACCGTCCCCTACGATATACAGCGCGCTGAAGGGATAGCTCCCCACAGCGTCTGCCCATTCTTGTTGCTCAGCCCAGTTACCAGCCGCCACGTCTCGCTCATCAGATCTACAGAGGATATGTGTTTACTGGCGGATGGCCATGTACGATTGCCGCAGATCACTGGCCCAACCATCCAACACGCCTTTGACGTCATCGGCAGTCAGCACCTGCTTGTCGTTTTCCAATGGCATTCCGGTGCCTTTGCCCACGACTTCGGCGACCACTTCGCCGGTCGAGCCGTCTTCGAAGGAGATTTCCGTGGTGATTTCGCTGTCCTGGTCACGAATGCCGGTGGCGGTGCTCACACCCGCAGCGACCAGCGTCACCGGTAGCCATTCATAAAAGCGCAGGCCCTGGGTGCTGGCGGCCACCCGGGTGATCGCCGGTCTGACGGTCAGCGTATTCGGGCCTGGCCTGGATACCAGTTGTGCCACCTTGCCCAGTTCGAGCCGCAGGGCCGCGTCGTAGTAATCGGTCACACCGGAAAGCGTGCTGAGCGGAATCCGTTGAGTCGGCTCGGTCTTGGGGTAAATCTGGCTGGGCGCCAGGTACACCTGAGTGTAACGCCCCCGGGCCAATGCCGGGCTGACCCAGCTCAGAACAGGCTGCCCTGAAGGCGACTGGCGTTCGCTCAGCACGCTGTAGTCACGCAGAAAACCGCGAGGCTTCTCGGGTTCGACCTTTTTATTGCTGCAGGCCGACATGCTCAAGGACGCGGTGCAGAGCAAGGTCATCAGGCAATGACTTCTCATCGGGCCAATCCTTGCCCGGCCGACGGGGTATTGTCCGAACACTCGATGTGCAGTTTGCCGTGGGTCATGATCCAGTGGATCAGGTCGGCGGTCGGAATCGAATGCACGTACTCCACCCATTGCGAATCGCCGGGGCCGTACTGCTCGAAATAGCGGCGCAGGACAACCCGGCTCTGGTCGTTGGCCAGCCCCAGGCAGAACTCCTGAAACAGCAGCGGCGTATCGTGTTCAGGCGCGGTGGTGCGCTGGCTGAGAATCAACGGATAGCGGGCGTCGTGGCCCTCGGCGGTATAACGGTTGTGCAATGCGCTCATTGAATGCCCCCGGTTGTCGATGGCGTGCAGGGTGCCCGAGGGGTTTTGCCGCAGCATGTCCGCTTGATGTCCGGGGCGAAGGAATGTTGCTCGATTGAAATATATGACCCGCCCGCCAGAATAGTTTTAGATGCGTTCTTTTTTGGCCTGAGGATCCTGTGCCCGTGAGCAGACTGCTGATCGTCGACGATGACGTGGAAATTCTCGCCCTGCTGAAGAAGTTCTTCGTCCAGCACGCCTACGAGGTCGATGTCGCCGCCGACGGCGCAGCGATGTGGGCGGCGATTGCGCAGCAGCGCCCGGACACGATCATTCTCGACCTGATGCTGCCCGGCGAAGGTGGCCTGAGTCTGTGCCAGAAAGTGCGCGCGCAGATGGGCATTCCGATCATCATGCTGACCGCCATGGGCGAGTTGAGCGACCGGATTGTCGGCCTCGAACTGGGCGCCGATGACTACGTCACCAAACCGTTCGCCCCGCGTGAATTGCTGGCTCGCCTGCGCGCCGTGCAGCGTCGCGCCGGTGAGCAGGTCAGCCCCGCAAGCGAGCCGTCACGGCCGGTGATCGCCTTCGCCGGTTGGCATCTGGACATCACCTGTCGCGAGCTGCGCTCCCCGGAAAACGTGATGATTCCGCTGTCCGGTGGCGAGTTCGATCTGCTGGTGGTTTTTCTCGAACACCCGCAGCGCATCCTCACCCGCGAGCAACTGATCGACTTGTCTCGCGGTCAGGGCCACGACGCCTTTGATCGCAGCATCGACGTGCAGGTCAGCCGGCTGCGGCGCAAGATCGAACCGGACAGCAAGCGCCCGGATCTGATTCGCACGGTGCGCAACGGCGGTTATATGTTCACCGCCAAGGTCAGCCGTTCATGATCCGCCGGCTCTTGCGGCGCGACCCGCTGAGTCGGCGGATCGCCCTGACCATCGTTGCCGCCATGCTCGCTTCGCTGGCACTCAATTTTCTGTTCGTGGAGGTTGCCGGGACCTGGGCGCGACCACCGATTGAACGCACCGGGTTGCTGGAGCAGATTGCCGCAACCGTCAAAGTGATCGAGGCAGCCCCGGCGCCTTTGCGCGCGCAACTGGCGCAAGCGGCCAGCGGCCCGACGCAGGGTGTGCGGTGGAGTGCGCAACGCGCCGACCTCGGATTGCCCACAGGTGGTACGCCGCTCATCGCCGACAAGACGTCCGGGTTGCATCAGTTGTTGGGCGATGAGCGAGACATTCGGGTGTTCAATCCCGCTGACTGGCCGAGCGGCAGTCCGATGGCCCGGTATGCGGCGCTGATTCAACTGCCGGATGCCAGCTGGCTGCTGTTCTCCTCGCCCGAGCGCTCCTGGGGCCTGGACATCGGCACGCGCATCGCAATCATCATCGCTTTGGGCCTGATCGCCACCGTGCTGGTGGCCTGGCTTGCCACGCAGCAACTGGCCAAGCCGCTGCAGCGTTTCGCCAGCGCCGCCCGCCGCTTTGGCGGTGATCTGCGCGCGCCGCCGATCAACGTCGAAGGCCCGGACGAGATCCGCCAGGCAATCATCGCGTTCAACACCATGCAGGCGCAGATTCAGCACTACATCAGCGAGCGCACGCACATGCTGGCGTCGATTTCCCACGATTTGCGCGCACCGTTGACCCGCATGCGCCTGCGCAGCGAGTTCATGGAGGATCTCGATCATCAGGGCAAACTGATCCGCGACATCGAAGAAATGCAGTCGATGATCAACGCGGCACTGGCGTTCTTTCGTGAAGACACCCAGCCGGAGCAAGCCACCGCGTTCGACCTCTCGGAATTGCTGCAGACCATCATCGACGACTACCGCGACCAGAACATCGCGATCGATTTCAACGGCCCGGCACATCTGGTCTACGAGGGCCGGCCGCTGGGGATCAAGCGGGTGATCGTCAATCTGCTGGAAAACGCCGAGAAGTACGCGCAGCAGCCGGCTATCGCTCTGAGCAGCGACGGCTACAGCGTCTGCATCGACGTCAGCGACGATGGGCCGGGAATTCCCGAAGCATCGTTGCAGCGGGTGTTCGATCCGTTTTTCCGCCTGGAAACTTCGCGCAACCGTGAAACCGGTGGTGTCGGGCTCGGGTTGTCGGCGGCGCGGGCGATTGTGCGCGAGCAGGGCGGCGAACTGACGTTGAGCAATCGCAGCAGCGGTGGCTTGCGAGCTCGAGTTGAATTGCCTTTGTAATATGTTGAAACATTTGGCCATGACGAGCGGTCAACAGGACACATTCACTGCAAGAAGCGTCCATGAAAACCCCACGGCCCTCCGCTCGTCTTGAACCGCTGTCGCAACTGCGCAATTTGAAAATGGCTCGCTCCGCCCACGCTTACGTTCGCGGCAGCACGGTGCAGTTTTACCAGTGGCTGCACAGCCAGCCCGGGCGCAGCCTGCCGCAGGGCCCGGCGGTGTGGATCTGCGGCGATTGTCACGCCGGAAATCTGGGGCCGACGGGGGATTTGAAGGGACGCATCGACATCCACATCCGCGACCTTGATCAAACGGTGATCGGCAACCCGGCGCATGATCTGGTACGCCTGGCGCTGTCACTCGCCACTGCCGCCCGAGGCTCGGATCTGCCCGGCGTGGCCACCGCGCGCATGCTCGAAGAGATGATGCGCGGCTACGAGCAGGCGTTCGAAGACGATGTCGACAAAGAGCCGCCAAGACCCGCACAGGTCAAGGCCGGGATGCGCAGCGCCGTGCAGCGCACGTGGAAGCATCTGGCGCAGGAACGCATCGAGAACACCAAGCCGACCATTCCGCTGGGCAAGCATTTCTGGTCGCTGTCACGCGAAGAGCGCAGCGCGCTGAAGACCCTTAGCGCCACCCCGGACCTGCACACGCTGGTGACGTCATTAAAGGGCCGCTCCAAGGATGACAGCGTGAAAATGCTCGATTCGGCCTATTGGGTCAAAGGCTGCAGCTCGCTGGGGCTCAAGCGTTATGCGGTGTTGCTGGGTGTGGGCGAGGGCGACGATCAGGAATATTGCCTGCTGGATATCAAGGAGGCAGTTGCCGCCGCCGCACCTCGTGTAGCCCGCGCCGCGATGCCTCGCGACAACGGCAAACGCGTAGTCGAAGGTGCGCGTTTTCTCTCGCCAGGCCTGGGCAACCGGATGATCGCCACCCGGGTGCTCGACCATGGCTTCTTCATCCGCGAACTGCTGCCACAAGACATGAAACTGGAACTCGACCAGTTGAGCCAGACCGACGCGATGCTCGCGGCCGGGTATCTGGCCCGAGTTGTGGGGCTGGCCCATGCCCGGCAGATGGACATGAGCACACGGGCTTCGTGGATGCGCGAGCTGCAAGCGTGTCGCTCGAAGACCCTGGATGCGCCGTCGTGGTTGTGGACCAGTGTCGTTCAGTTGGTCGGCAATCATGAAAAAGGCTATCTGGAGCATTGCCGGCGTTATGCGTTGCAGCACTGACCAGACCCACTGAAAACCTAACGGGCCAGCCCTTCCAGGGTGATTGTCACGGTGTTCGTTTGCCGAGGCCCGGCCAGCGGGGCATTGGTCTGACTGCGATAAGCGTTCGGGCTGCAGCCCAAATGCTTCTGAAAGGCTCGGCGCATGCGTTCTTCCCGACCAAAGCCAACGGTTTCGGCGATTCGCTTGATCGGCTCGCGGGTGGTCTTGAGCAACCAGGTCGCCGCCTCCAGGCGCAGGTTCTCCACGGCTTGCGCCGGTGTCTCGCCGGTCGCGGCGACATAGGCGCGAGCAAAGTGCCGCGGGCTCATGCCGAACTGCTCGGCCAGCCGCTCCACGCGCAAATCACCGTTCAGATTCGCCGCAATCCAGCCATGCAAACGTGCCAGACGTACATCCGGATCGGTGCGCAGCGCCTTGGACTGGGCGTTGAGTGAAGCACTGAGTTGCGGTTGCTCGGCGCTGCGCCACAAAAACACCGTGAAGTAGCGCGCCAGCGCCAACGCCGCGTGGGCGCCCAGATCCTGTTCGACCAGGCCGAGCGCCAGGTCGATACCCGCCGTGGCACCACCGCAGGTCCAGAGGTTGCCGTCATGCAGGTAAAGCGCATCGGTCTGGCATTGCACTGACGGATAACGCGCCTGCAACTCGTCAGCGAACTTCCAGTGGGTCACGACCTTGCGACCATCCAGCAGTCCCGCGGCGGCGAGGGCAAAGCTGCCGGTACCGATCGAGCAGAGCCGGCGGATGTCTGGTGCGCGACGGCGCAACCAGTCGCAGGCTTGCTGGTCGGCTTCCAGCGCGGCCATGCCCGGGCCGCCCGCGACGATCAACGTGTCGATCAACGCAGCCATCTGGTCGATCTGCTCAAGTGAACAGGTCGTCACGGTAATGCCCGAGATCGACATGACCTGCCCACCCTGCGGTGAAGCGACCAGCAACCGATAGGGCGGATTTGCCGTGAAGTCTCCGGCCAGCACTCGCGGTATCGCGGCAAACACCTCAAGCGGCCCCGCCGCATTGAGCAACAGCAGATCATCGAACGCCAATACCACGACGGTGCGCGGGATGTCCGACATGGCAGCAAAGGAGGGGTGTTTGGCATGGAGCGGCACGGCGGGCCTCGACATACTGAAATCAATGCACAAGTGAGAGCGCGACAATGCCGATAAAAACTGCTGCTGCCAAGCATCCGCTTACCGCGCGCCTGAAAGCGCTGCTGTGCTGCGCCGCGTTGTTCCTGACCCCGGCAGTTTCTGCCATCGCCGGGCCGTTGAAGATGGGCGATCAGAGCGGTTTGATTCAGGCGTTGCTGCACGCGGCGGGCGAGGATCAGGATCTGGCCTACGGGTTGTCGTGGCATCCGTTTCTGGCCGGGACCACGCTGCTCGAAGCGCTGAGCGCCGGGGCGATCGACGTCGGTGTGGTGGGCAACGCGCCGCCAGTGTTTGCCCAGGCCGGCGGCTACGCGGTGAGGATCATCGGCGTGGCCAGCGGTGCGCAAAACAACAACGCGCTGCTGGTGCCCGAAGGCTCCGAGGTGCGCAGCGTGGCTGACCTCAGAGGCAAGCGAATCGCAGTCGCCAAAGGCACCAGCGGTCATTATCTGTTGTTGGCCGCGCTGCATCAGGCCGGTCTGACACCGCGTGAGGTGAGCATTGCCTATGTCAGCCCGGTGGACGCGCAGAACGCTTTTGCCGGCGGCAAACTCGATGCCTGGTCGGTGTGGTATCCCTTCGTCGGTCAGGCGACTTCGCGGGGAGCGCGAATTCTGCTCGATGGCAGCGCCTGGCCGGAAACCGGTCTGAACTTCACCGTTGCCAGCCAGCCTGCACTGGATGCTCCCGAGCGCGCAGGGCAGGTGAGTGATCTGCTGGCCAGGCTGGCCCGTGCTCAGAACTGGGCCACGGCCCATCCCGAAGACTGGGCCCGGGTGTTCGCGCAAACCACGCGGCTTCCCGTCGAGCTGGTGCGTGAAATGCTCGCTCATCAGAACCTGCGGTACGTGCGAATTGAGCCTTCAGTCATTGCCTCGCAGCAGCGTCTGGCGGACATGTTTGCCACCGAACGCCTGATCCCGCATCCGCTGCAGGTCGAGCAAATGTTCGACGACCGCTTCAACCCCGTGCTGCCCACGCCCTGAATCCCTTTTTTCATGCCCCGTTCACCGTGCTGCTGCGCTGGCGGCCGGGGCTTACACGTCTGGAGAAAAGCTATGCCTGCTGTGCAAACCACCACGCTCAAACGCCAGAAGACCGGTCTGATCGCTGTCGATCATGCCCGCAGTGCCGGCGGCTACACCTTGTTCGCCCCGCAAACGGCGGACGGCCAAGTGTTTTTGATCGACCTTGACGGCGAGATTGTTCATCGCTGGAAACTGCCTCAGCGCCCAGGGCGCGACGCAGTGATCCTGCGCAACGGCAACCTTGGCTACAACGGCAACCATCCGGATTCGCCGGACCTGTTCCCGGGCTGGTCGGTGTGGCATGGCGGTGCGTTCAGCGAAGTCACCCCCGAAGGTGAGGTGGTCTGGGAGCACACCGATCTGCTGCATCACCACGACGCGCAATGGCTGGACAACGGCCACCTGCTGTACACCACCGCCGAGCCCTTGAGTGCGGATCTGGCCCGGCGTGTGCTCGGCGGCATTCCCGGCAGCGAGGCGCCGGGCGGGGTGATCTATGCCGATGTGGTCAAGGAGGTTGATCGTCAGGGCAACGTGGTCTGGGAGTGGCGCAGTTGGGAGCACCTGCGCCCTGAAGATTACCCGCTGCACGAATGCTTCGAGCGGCATCACTGGCCGATGACCAACGCCGTGACGCCGGGGCGCGACGGCAAGGTGATTCTCAGCCTGCGCAGCGTTTCCTCAGTGATTGCCGTGCAACGTGGCAGCGGTGAAGTGCTGTGGCGTCTGGGGCACGATCTGGTCGCGCAACAGCATTGCCCGAGCGAACTGGAAAACGGCAATGTTCTGGTGTTCGACAACGGCATCTTCCGCCCCCACATCAGCATGCCGCACTCGCGCATTATTGAAATCAACCCGGCCACCCAACGCATCGAATGGCAATACGCCGACACGCCGGGCTACGCGTTCTTCACGCCGTTCATGGGCGGCGCGCAACGTCTGCACAACGGCAACACGCTGGTGACCGAGGCTAACTTCGGTCGGTTGTTCGAGGTCACCCAGGCCGGCGAAGTGGTGTGGGAATACGTCAATCCGCACTTCGCCAGCTATCCCGATGCGCCATCGCGACGCTACTTGCCGGGCGAGAACAACGCGATATTCCGTGCGCACCGTTATCAGCGTCAGGACCTTCCATGGCTGCGTGACTGAACACCCACTCAACCCACCGCAACGATCACGCTCACGCAAGCCACGCGCAGCGAAGTATCGACTCCTCTCGAAGAGCGGCTTGAGGCCGCTCCAGGAACCACCGATGAATCTTCTTTATTCGCGCACCTTTAACGCTGGCGCACTGAGCCTGTTCTCGCTGATGCCGTTTTTGCCGGCAACGGCCAATGACCTGCCGGCCAATTCCGATGTGCTGCAGACGGTCACGGTTGAGGCCCGACGCCGCAGCGAAGATGCCCAGCAAGTGCCCACGGCGATGAGCGTGCTCGGCGCACAAACCCTCGAGGAACAGCGCCTGTATCACTTGCAGGATTTGCAGCAGGCGATGCCCAGCGTCAATGTCGCGTTCATGCACGCGCGGCAATCGAGCCTGTCGATTCGCGGCTTGGGCAACAACCCGGCCAGCGACGGCCTGGAGGGCAGCGCCGGCATCTACCTGGACAACGTCTATCTCGGCCGTCCCGGCATGGCGGTGTTCGATTTGCTGGATGTCGAGCAGATCGAGTTACTGCGAGGCCCGCAGGGCACTTTGTTCGGCAAGAACACCACGGCCGGGGTGCTGAACATCACCACGCGCCGCCCATCGTTTACGCCGCAAGGCAGCCTCTCCACCTCGGTGGGTGAGGATGGCTACACGCAAAATCAGGCGAGTTTTTCCGGGCCGCTCAATGACACGTTGGCGGGGCGCCTTGCGGTTTATCGCACTCATGAAAACGGCTACGTGAACAACGAGTACGACGGGCACACGCTGGGCGGCGGCGTTCGTCAGGGCGCGCGCGGGCAGTTGCTGTTCCAGCCCAACGAGGACTTCAATCTGCGCTGGCTGGCTGATTATCACGAAGAGGATTCCAGCGCCGGCACACGTTCGTTGTTCAGCACCGGGCCGACCATCAATGGCGTCAACCGCTACGAACAGCGTGCAGCGGCGGTCGGGGCAACGCTGGTCAGCGGTCGCCGGGTCAATCTGGACGCCGATCAGAGCGTCAAGGTGTTTCAGGGCGGGACTTCGCTGGAGGCGAACTGGAATCTGCCTGATGGCTACACGCTGACGTCGATCAGCGCTTATCGGTGGTGGGATTTCACCCCGCGCAATGATGACGAACTCAACGTTGATGTGATGCACAACGTCGGGCAGTCCGCTCGCGATAAACAGTACTCGCAGGAGCTGCGACTGGCCTCCCCGGTGGGGGAACATTTCGACTATGTGCTCGGTGCTTACTACTTCCGCCAGGAAATGAACAACAGCGTTTTCACCGACTACGGCCCTCTGGCAGATACCTGGAACGGCACCCCGCAAGGTGCATTGAACAACGTCACCAGCGTTGGGCATGGCTATGTCGATACCGACAGCTTCGCCACATTTGCTCAGGGCACTTGGCATTTGACCCCTCGCCTGGATTTCACTTTGGGCCTGCGCGGCACGTATGAGCGCAAGCTGGCGGAGGTCACCCGCAACGCGCCTTTGGGTGGCAGTCCGGTCAGCGGCGCCGCAGCGGGCGCCCGGGCCGGAAGGGTCGGCGCTTACGATTCCGGTGACTTGAGCCTGTACAGTTTCAGCCCATCGGCACTGGCAAGCCTCGCCTGGCATGTGAACGATCAGGTGCTGGGCTATGCGTCGCTGTCCCACGGCGAAAAGTCGGGTGGTGTGAACCTCAGCGTCGCCAGTGCCCCGGTCGCCGGTGCCGACTCATTGTTGATCGGCAGCGAAAGGGCCAACGACGCCGAGCTGGGCATCAAAACCACGTTGCTCGATCAACACCTGTTGCTCAACGCCAACCTGTTCTGGACGGTGGTGCATGGCTATCAGACCAATGCCTACGACGACGTCAATCTGACCAGCTATCTGACCAATGCCGGCTCGGTACGCAGTCGCGGGCTGGAACTCGACAGCAGTTGGCGCCCGCTGCGGGGCCTGACGATCAACCTCAATGGATCATGGAACGATGTGCGTTATCTGTCTTACGAGGATGCCCCATGCCCGGCCGAGATCGCCTTGCGTCCGGGGGCGCCGGCGGCCTGCGATCTGAGCGGGCATGCCGTGGTGGGCGCGTCGAAATGGATCTTCAACAGCAACGCCGCGTACCAGTGGAATCTGGACGACGGCTTGCAGCCCTACGTCAGCGGTAGCTACGCGTGGCGTTCCCATGCAGTCGGTACGGTGGATGACTCTGCGCAAGGTCAGTTGCCGGGATACGGCCTGGTGAACGTCGCCACCGGTGTGCGTGGCGACTGGGGCAGGGGGCAGTGGGACGTTTCGCTGTGGCTGAAAAACGCCTTCGACAAGACGTACTACACGACGCTGTGGAACTCACCCAACGGTGCGTATACCGGCGTGCTGGGTACGCCGCGAACCCTGGGAATGACCGCGCGATATGATTTCTGAATGACGTCTGCTGGCGCTGGTTTCAATCACAAATTGCCGACGCCGCCGTCCACCAGCAATTCGGTCCCGACCACGTAAGCCGATTCATCAGAGGCCAGGTAAACGGCAGCTTTTGCCAGTTCCCACGGGGTTCCCATACGGCCGATCGGCACCAGTTGGCGAATCCGCTCGCGCAACGCCTGCTGCTCGGCGGCAGGCAAGCCGAGTTTGTCCAGCGCCGCCGTTTCAGTAGGGCCGGGGCTGAGGCCATTGACGCGAATGCCTCGCTGGATCAGTTCGCCGGAAAGCGTGCGCGCCAGCGACAGCAGCCCGGCCTTGCTGGCGGCATACGCACTGCTTTGCGCGAGACCAATCCTGGCACTGACGGAACCGCAGAGGATCACCGACGACGGATTGGCCAGCAGCGGCATCAGCGCCTGGATCAGGAAGAACGGGCCTTTGAGATTGGTCTGCATGAGCTGATCCCATGCCGCTTCGTCCCAATCTTCGATAGAGCGGTGAGTGACGTCACCGGCGTTGACGAACAGCACGTCCAGCCGCGGCCAGACCCCGGCGAGTTTGCGCGCCAGCGTCTGTTGGCCAACGCTGTCACCCGCATCGCTCTGGATCGCGAGAACGGCATCGCCCAGTTCGTGCCTGACAGCCTGCAAGGCACTTGCGCTGCGTCCAGTGACTGCGACTGTCGCGCCTTCCAGCACAAACTGGCGTGCGGTTTCCAGGCCGATGCCGGAGGTGCCGCCAGTGATCAACGCGAATTTGTTTTTCAGCCTCGACATGTCTTTCGCCTCTGCAACGGGTTGGATAGCCATTCTCAGAGCATTAGTATCCTTTGACCAGTAGGCACCTTTTGCATACCAAGGGACGGACTTGATCCTCATGAACACTCAACAACCGCTGCCAGACACCACGGATTTGCCGCTGAAACCGCTCGCGGGTTGCCCGATGGTCGATTTCGTCAATCTGATTTCCGGCAAGTGGGCCATTCCGATCCTGTACCGGCTGATCGTGCTGGATTGCCCTGTGCGCTTCAGTGATCTGCAGCGTGCGGTGGCGCCCATCACCCAGAAGGAACTGACGCGCCAGTTGCGCCTGTTTGAACAACGCGGGCTGGTGACGCGGACGGTCTATGCGCAGGTGCCGCCCCGGGTGGAATACCGGATCACGGCTCTGGGGAGCACTCTGCAAGGGACGCTGGACTCGCTGGCGCAATGGATGCGCATCAATGCCAATCAGCTTCGCCATCCCCAGTGCGAATAACGCGGATACCCAGGCGCTACGCTGCAAACAGGCCCCAGAACATGCCGATGACCACGACCGCCATCGCCGCTGTGCAACTCCAGCCCAGAACTTTAAGCCCGGGCGCAATGACAAAGGAGCCCATGATCTTCGGGTGCGATGCCATCAACATCATGATGAACATGATCGGCACTGCAATCACACCATTGACGACAGCGCTCCACAGCAACGCCTTGATCGGGTCAATCGGCGCAAAGCAGATCAACACACCCAATAAGGTCGACGCCGCGATGATGCTGTAAAACGCTTTGTCGGCCAGGGGTTTGGCCGACAGGCTGTTGCGCCAGTGAAATGTTCCGGCGACGGCATACGCCGCAGAACCTGCCAGGACGGGAACCGCCAGTAGTCCTGTGCCAATGATGCCGGCGCTGAACAACCAGAAGGCGAACTCGCCGGCAATCGGTCGCAAGGCACTCGCGGCCTGCTCGGACGTCTGGATGTCCGTGAGGCCATGCAGGTTCAGGGTGACAGCGGTGGTCAGCATGATGAAAAACGCGACGATATTCGAGATCCCCATGCCGATCAGGGTGTCGGTGTTGATGCGGGTGAAGTTGGCTTTTGCCTGGTTTGGCGCATCGATCAGTGACTGCGCCTGCGGATCGGCCTCCAGTTCTTCGACTTCCTGGGATGCCTGCCAGAAAAACAGATAAGGGCTGATGGTCGTGCCAAAAATGGCCACCACGATGGTGATGTACGCCGGTTTCCACGACAGCTGAGGCCAGGCGGTGTGCTCAACGACCTGGCCCCAGGGAATGTGCACAGCAAACACGATCCCCACATAGGCCAGCAGCACCAGGGTCAGCCACTTGAGTACGCGCACGTAACGCTTATAGGGAATGAACACCTGCAGCAGCAGGGACACGATGCCGAAGCCAACGGCATAGAAGTGCGGCGATCCACCGATCAACAGCTTCAGTGCCGCCCCCATCGCGGCGATGTCCGCTGCAATATTGATGGTATTGGCAAACATCAACAGCGCGACGATCCCGAACAACAACGGGCGAGGGTAATGCCTTCGAATATTGGTCGCCAGCCCATGCCCGCTGACGCGACCGATCCTGGCACTGATGATCTGAATGCCGACCATCAACGGAAACGTCAAAAACAGGGTCCAGAGGGTATTCAAGCCGAATTGTGCGCCGGCTTGCGAGTAGGTGGCGATCCCGCTGGGATCATCATCCGCCGCACCCGTGATAAGCCCGGGCCCGAGTTTTTTTACCCATGAACCGTGGCTGACAACCGCAGGCTTCTCGAAGGGCGTTTTATTGTTCATTTTTTTCTCAGGGAGAAGGACTGCCACACCTGTTTTGAATGACGTTTTTTTCAACAGGATTCAGAAACGCCTGAAGAGGCGTTGCCACGGGTTTGACTATAGACAGGACGTGCACCGGCCCGGGCAGGTTAAGCGGGAAATTTCCTACAGTTTGCAGTGACGAATCCTACATGTTCGCCAGTGGCTGTCAGCGATCATTTTCAGCGGAACGAAGTACTCGTCATTTCGTCGCCCTGAAAGATTCGCTGTCAGCATCGACCGTTACAAGTCAAACAATCGACGGTGTGTTTTCAATGTATTTCAGGTGCGAACTCAGAAGGGCGAGTAGTTGTTTCAAAAATAACTATCCCATCGAGATTCAGTCATGAAAAAGATTGTCGTTGTTACTGCCGCTACCGTTGTAATGGGTCTGGCTTCCCTGGCGAACGCCGCCACTCCGCCTACTGGCAACCCGGGCACTATTCGCTTCACCGGTGAGATCGTTTCCGGCGCGTGCGGTATCGATGCCAACTCCCTGGACCAGACCGTTCCACTGGGTCAGGTACCTGCCAACACCTTCAAGGCAATCGGCGATCGTTCGAGCCCTGAGAAGTTCGACATCGTTCTGACCGAGTGCGATACCTCGACTCAGAAAAACGCCCGTTTCACCTTCACCGGTGTGCAGGATCCAACCGTTCCAGAGCTGTTCGCTACTACCGGTCTGGCGCAGAACGTCGGCATCCGCCTGCAGGCCAGCGCCGGCGAAATGCTCGACAACGGTAAAGAGCAAGTGGCTCCGGTAGTTCTGCAGAACGGTAACAACACCGTTTCGTTTGCTGCCATGTACGAAGCCACTGCGGCCACCGTCACTACCGGTGAAGCCGACAGCGTTGCCAACTTCACCGTGGCTTACAACTGATACGCCCGTATCAGTGAGGTAAGAGAAAGGGGTGCAAACCCCTTTTTTTATTGCGCTTGAATCATTCGATAGGGTTTCTCCCTTGTATCGTCGCACTTTCATTCTGTCCTCTCTTTGGTTGGCAATCAGCCAGGCACAGGCTGTCGAGTTCAATTCGGACTTTCTGAATATTGATAACGACAAGAATGTCAGCCTCGGGCAGTTTGTGCATGCCGACTACACCGTGCCCGGCACATACTTGCTCGACATTGCTGTCAACCAACGGTACTTCGGCACGCGCTCGATTGAATTCAAACCCGGCGCTGACCCACAGCAGAGTTATGCCTGTCTGACGCTGGATCTGGTGCAGACCTTCGGCCTCAAGCCGCCACTGCTGGAAAGCTTGCCGCGTACGGCGAACGGGCAGTGCGTGGATCTGGCCAGCGTGCCCGGCGTGAGCATCAAATACCTGAAGAACCTGGCACGCCTGGCAATCAGCATTCCCCAGGCATCGTTCGAGTACGACGACCCCAACTACATTCCGCCGGCAGCCTGGAGCAATGGCTTGAATGGCGCGCTGCTCGATTACCGGGTGATCGCCAACTCGCGTCAGTCATCGGCGTCTGGCAATTCCACTCGTTCGAATTCGGTGCAGAGCTACGGCACGGCCGGTCTGAACTTCGATACCTGGCGCGTGCGTGCGGACTATCAGGCTCAAGTACGCAACGACAGCCAGGGTGATGACATCGGCGACAAGCCGTTTCAGCTGAACCGCTTGTACGCCTATCGCGCGCTGCCCTCGATCCGCTCGAAGCTGTCGGTGGGCGAGGACTACCTGAACTCGGACGTGTTCGATACCTTCGCCCTGCGTGGCGCGACCCTGAGCAGTGACGACCGTATGTTGCCGCCCAATCTGCGCGGCTATGCACCGTTGATCAGTGGTCTGGCACGCACCAATGCCACCGTCACGGTTTCCCAGCAGGGGCGCGTGCTGTATTCCACCACCGTGACCCCGGGCGCGTTCAGCATTCAGGACTTGAACAGCAGCGCCCAGGGCACGCTGGACGTCACTGTGCGCGAAGAGGACGGTACCGAGCAGAAATTTACCGTATCCACCGCAGCGGTGCCGTTCCTCGCCCGTGAAGGCGAGTTGCGCTACAAGCTGTCCGGCGGCCAGCCACGGCTGGACGGCGCGCGCGGGATCGAACCGGGTTTTGTCGCCTTGGAACTGGCGTACGGCTTGCCCCATGACTGGACCGCGTATGGCGGCGTCCTCGCTTCCTCGGGTTATCTGGCTCATGCCGTCGGGCTGGGCAAGGATCTGGGCGCGTTCGGCGCCTTGTCGGCCGACGTCACCACCTCCCGCGCCAAGTTGCGCTGGAACGGTGAGCAAGTCACCGGTAACTCGTACCGCATCAACTATTCCAAGCACTTCGATGGCATTGGCACCGATCTGCGCTTCCTCGGTTATCGCTTTTCCGACAAGACCTTCACCAACTTTTCGCAGTTTATCGGTGACCCCGACTCCTACTCGATGAACGCCGGCAAGCAGCGCTATTCGGTGATCCTCGCCAAGAGTTTCCCGTGGTTGTCCACCAGCCTGTCCTTCGACCATTCCACCTATTGGGATGCGCCGGATGCCGATCGGGTTGGCGTGTCGCTGGCGCGCAGTTTTTCCCTGGGCAACGTCAAGAACATCAACGTCAACCTGTCGGCGTACCAGACGCGCAATGCCTTGCAGAACGACTCGCAGATCTACCTCGGAGTGACCATTCCGCTGGGCGGCAATTCGACGATGTCGAGCAACATCCAGCACAGCGGTTCCGGTGGCTATGCCGGCAATGTCGGTTACAGCCACGACACTGGCGAGGGCGTGAACTATCAGGTTTACGGCGGCGTCGGCGACAACCGCTACGTCAATGCCTACGTCGGCAAACGCACCTCGACGTATCGCGCCAATGCCTCGGTCACCACCGATGGCAGTACCTACAGCTCGGCCACCGGTGAAATTGATAGCTCGCTGGTGGTGACCCGCTATGGCGTGGCGGCCCACGGCAACGGCTCGAACGGCGATACCCGATTGCTGGTGTCCACCGACGGCGTGCCGGACGTGGCGTTTGCCGGTCGTGCCCGAACCAACCAGGACGGTTACGCCGTCATGGATGGCCTGCCGTCGTTTCAGGCCTACGAGGCCCGGGTCAACATGGAAAAGCTGCCGCTCAACACTGAAGTCAGCAACCCTATTCAACGGCTGGCGCTGACCGAAGGCGCGATCGGCTACGTGAATTTCCCCGCGGGGCAGGGGCACAACGCGTTCGTCACGCTGCTGTTGGCAGATGGCAGTGCAGTGCCGTTCGGGGCCTCGATTCAGGACAGCAATACCAACAAGGAAGTGGGCATCGTCGGCGAGGACGGAGTGACGTACCTCTTGGGCGTGAAAACCGACGCTCGCCTTGTGGCGCGTTGGGACGACAGCAAAAGCTGCGCCCTGGCCGAACTGCCCGTCGAAGACATCGTGACCAATGTCTCGCATCCCTTGCGCTGCCTGTAGGGCGGCGCCCTGACTTTCTGGAGATTTCTTATGAATTGCCAACCCAACTTGCAGCGCTGTAAATCGCTGCTCCTGACGCTGTCCATGAGTCTGCCGCTACTGGCCAACGCCGCGGTGGTGCCGGATCGGACCCGGGTGATTTTCGAAGAAGGCGCGCCGTCGGTGAGTGTCACCGTCGGTAATCGCAGCCCGGAACTGCCCTTCGTCATTCAGTCATGGATCGAGGATGAAAGCGGCAAGAAAATCAGCTCGCCATTCATGGTGCTGCCGCCGCTGCAACGGATCGAGGCCAAGGAAAGCACCATTCTGCGCATCGTCAAACTGCCCGATACAGTGTTGCCCACGGATCGCGAATCGGTGTTCTACCTGAACATCCGCGAGATTCCGCCCAAGACTCAGGCGGTCAACGCGATGCAGATTGCGCTGCAATCGAAAATCAAACTGTTCTACCGTCCCAGCGGGGTGAAGAGAGAGCGGGGCGCCGATCTGGCGTTGGGGCTGAACATCAGGATCGACCCGGCCGCCAAGGCGTTGCTGGTGGATAATCCGACGCCGTTTCACATCACCATCGTCGGATTGCAGGCTGGCCCCGAGAAGACCGCGATGCCGATCGATACAGTGATGCTCAAACCGATGAGCAATACCCGTTTTGCGCTGAGTCAAACCGGGTTCAACACCTTGCGTGTGCTGAACATGAACGACTTCGGTGGTCAGACTGATTCGCTGTTCCAGTGCGCCGCCAACGTGTGCAAGGGCGTGCAGAAATGACGGGCTGGCTGCGCCGGCATCGACGCAAGGCGCTGCAAGTGTGCGTCGCGTCGTTGCTGTTGGGGTTTTCCCAGGCGTCGATGGCGCTGTTCTGCAAGTCGATGACCAATGGCGACTATCTGAGCGAATACATCGGTCCGGTCTCGGTGCCCGACAGTGTGCCAGACGGCACGATCATCTGGCGTTCAAGAACCCAGGTGGTGCCGGCGCAGTGCTGGAAGCCGCGCGATATACACTTTGCCGAAGATGATCCGATCTATTTCTACGGCAACCCGGCGCGCCTGGACGCCACGCCATGGGGCATCGAGTTCGGTCTGGTGTACCGAGGCGTCACGGCGTGGGACGGCGACTGGAGTTCCAACCCGGCGATGGGCGTCAACACCGGGTTCGTCTCTCCGGGATGTCCGACGGCGGGCACCGCCGATGAGGTTAAAGCCTGTTCGATGGTCTACCCCAACATCGCGTTTCAGGTGGTGATCCGCAAACGCGGACTGCTACCGTTGCAGCGTCCGACGCAGGATACCTACGACGTGTTCCAGTTCGACGGTCTATACGGTCTGAACGGCGGGCCGTCCAACCCGTTCGGCAACTTCCGTTATCAGCTCAGCGGTTTGCAGAACATCGTCGGCACTGCCTGCACGGTTGATGTCACCGTGACGCCGGAGCCGGGCATCGTCGACTTCGGCGTGGTGCAGAAAACCAGCACCGGTTTCTCGCCGCCCAACCCGACCAAACCGTTCAGCCTGGCGCTGGACAAGCATTGCAGCACGCCGGTCAATATCGGTGCGACGTTCGTGACGGCCAACCAGCAGGGCGCATACAACATTCTGCCCGCGGCGGACAGCCAGTTCGCGATCCAGATCCGCGATGCGAAAAACAACTTGCTGCCGATCAACGAACCGTTCGACCTGGCCAGTTTTGCCGCGGACGTGAGCCATATCGACGTGCCATTGAGCGCGTCCATGGTGTCGCTGGGTGACCCGCAGGTCGGGCCGTTCAATGCCATCGTGGTGGTGCAGGTCGTGTATCACTGATCGCGACGGCTCGGGCACAGAGGACGCCGGAACAAGTCTTGGGAAATTTCCTACATGACGCAGAGATAAATCCTTCCTCGAAAGGCCCGCCTAACCGCCATCATTGTGCCTTCAGGTTTGCAAAATAATGGAGGTGACGATGACCACCCCACGTGTTCTGGTGATGGAAAAACATGGGTTCGAGCGCAATATTCTGGGCAGGATGTTGCGCCAACTCGGCATACATGACGTGCTGCAAGCCGAAGATGCCGAGCAGGCGATGATCGCCATGCAACGCAGCGGCGGCGTCGATATCGTTCTGTGTGACCTCGGGGGCAAGGGGCTCGACTGCCTGGAGCTGTTGCGTTATGCCAGTCCGATCGGACTGGTCAAAGCCGTGGCCCTGTTCAGCGAACACCAGCCGGAATTGCGTCGTGCGGTGGGGCAGATGGCGAGTCTGTCGGGCCTGCAATTGCTCGGTGTTCTCGATGTGCCGTTGCAATTGGGTGTGTTGAGCCGGCTGCTCAAGCGTTACCGTTGTCCGCCGCCGCCTCTATTGCAGGCGTTGGCCGTCACCGAGTTGCCCAGCGAGGAAGAGGTGCGCCGGGGCCTGGCCATGGGCGAGTTCCGTGGCTGGTTCCAGCCCAAGCGTGTGATGAGGGACGGCCGACTTGCCGGTGCCGAGGCATTGGTGCGCTGGGAACATCCTGAAAAAGGACTGTTGTTACCCAAGGACTTTCTCGCTGCGGTGCTGGCCTACGACTTGATTGACGAGATGTTCAAGCAGTTGTTCGAGCAGGGGCTGAACATTCTCGGCATTTTGCGCCGACAGGGAATTGCCCTGGAAATGGCGTTCAACCTGCACGCTTCGCAATTGTCCAGCCCGAGTCTGATCGAGCACATTCAGCGCACCTTGCAGCGTCATGGCATTTGCGGGTCGGCCCTGATGTTCGAGCTGGCGGAGAACGGTCTGCTGGATCTGCATACCCAGGTTCAGGAGAACCTGCTGCACATGCGCATGCTGGGGTGTGGTCTGTCGATCGATGATTTCGGCTCGGGTTTCTCGTCACTGAAGCTGTTGTGCCAACTGCCATTCAACCAGATCAAGCTCGATGGCCAGTTCGTGCATAACTTGAGTGAACCGCGAAATCGCGCCATGGTGGCCAGCACACTGGCACTGGCCCGGTCGCTGGACATGACCCTGGTGATCGAAGGTGTCAGCAGCCGGCAAATTCGTGATGCACTGGTCGCCATGGGCTGCCAGATTGGCCAGGGTTTTTACCTGGCCAGGCCGATGTCCGGGCACGACCTGCTGCAATGGTTGCACCAGGCAGCATTCGAGGCGCAGAACGTGCCCTCAGATTAGGCGGACGCTTTCCAGAAATTTCCTACAATTCAGTCGGGTTCGTGTACTTTTGTTGAGCTATCGACTGGCCGACGGGTTCATCGTTGCACCATGGACGTCTTGTCACCGGAGTCATCCGGCGTGTCTTACAGGGGTTTACATGTATAAAGCTTTGATTGTGGATGACCATCCGTTCATTCGCTCTTCGGTCAAGATGCTGTTGCAGCATGAGCAGTTCGAAGTGGTCGCCGAGGCTGACAACGGTGCCGACGCCGTGCAACTGGCCCGCGAACACTTGCCGGATCTGATTATTCTCGACATCGCCATCCCAAGGCTCGATGGGCTTGAAGTGCTCAGCCGTATCGCCGCATTGCGCCTGCCCAGCAAGATTCTGGTGCTGACCTCGCAGTCAGCGCTGTTCTATTCGATGCGCTGCATGAAGGCCGGCGCCGCCGGTTTCATTTCCAAGACCAATGAGCTGGATGAGTTGGTCAAGGCGATCAAGACTGTGATGGACGGCTACACCTTCTTCCCCAATCTGGCCAACAGCTCGGTGCGCCGCAGCGATGTCGAAGCGACCGATCTGGAGTTGATCCAAAGTCTGTCGGACCGCGAGCTGGTGATTCTGCAGCAACTCTCCATGGGGCTGACCAACAAGGAAATAGGTGACGCGATGCTGATCAGCAACAAGACCGTGAGCACTTACAAAACCCGCCTGATCGAAAAGCTCAACGTCAAGTCGGTGGTGTACCTGGCTGACTTCGCCAAGCGTAACAACCTCATCTGAATGAACAGACTTCTGAAACGTTGCCTGGCAGGTGCGGTGCTGTTCTGTTCGCTGGCCGGCGGCCTGGCCTGGGCAGATCCGCCACAAACCCTGCACCTGCTCGGACGCTCCAGCGTGGACGATTACAGCGTAGGCCTGGATGAGGCCGACTGGAGCTGGCTGCGCAGCAAAGGCGTATTGGTGTTGGGGTCAGCCGCGCCGGATTATCTGCCCTTCAGCATCACCAGCAACGGTCGTGATTACGAAGGCGTCACGGCCGACTATGCGCATCTGCTCGGCGAGCTGTTGCACGTCAAGGTCAAAGTCCAGCGCTACAAATCCCGGGCCGAGGTGTTGGCGGCGCTCAAGTCAGGCGAGATCGATCTGCTGGGCAACTCCAACGAATTTGAAGCCGCCGACCCCGAACTGGTGCTGTCCGAGGCCTACGCCGAAGATCAGCCGACGCTGGTCACCCGGGTGGGCGATAGCCAGAACCTTGATCCGGAACTGGCCGACAAGCGTGTCGCCATGCTCTATCACTACTTGCCGCCAGAGACCGTCGAAGCCTTTTATCCAAAAGCGAAGCTGCAGCTGTATCCGTCAACGCTCAGCGCTCTTGGCGCGGTGGCATTCGGGCAGGCTGATGTGTACCTCGGCGATGCGATCAGTGCCAATTACCTGATCAACAAGAACTACCTGAACAACGTGCAACTGGCTGACTTTTCGCGGATGGAAGTGAGCAACTTCTCGTTCGCCCTGAGCCGCAACAATCCGCGTCTGCTGCGCATCATCAACGCCGCGCTGCTGGAGATTCCGGTCACCGAACGCATGACCATTCTGCGCCGCTGGAGCGCCGGCGGCGCAAGCATGCCGGGCCAGCATCAGTTGCATTTCAGCGTCAGCGAACAGCGCTGGCTGGACAAGCATCCACGGCTGCGCGTGGTCGTCGACGACAGTTTTCTGCCGTTGTCCTTTTACACCGATGAGGGCGAGTTTCGCGGGATCAGCGCTGACGTGCTGTCCAAGGTTTCGTTGCGCACCGGGTTGAAGTTCGATGTGCAGCGGGTGAACTCGGTCGGCGAAATGATCGAGTCTGTGGTCAGCAACAAGGCTGACCTGCTGATTACCTTGACGCCCAGCGCCGAGCGCGAAAATATCCTGCGTTTCACCCGACCGTATCTGGCCACGCCATTTGTGCTTGTCAGCCGCACGACGCCCGGCAGCCCGAGCACCCTGGATGACATGGCGGGCAAACGTCTGGCGGTGATCACCGGTAATGCCACGCGCGACATGCTTACCGAGCAATACCCGAACATCCACCTGGTCGATGCCGATAACGCTCAGGACGCGATGGCCATGGTGGTCAACGGCGAGGCCGACGCGGCCGTCAATTCGCTGATTACCGCGCGTTACATGATTTCCCGCCAGTACCGTGATCGCCTGCGCATTACCAGCACCGTGGGGGTGATCAATGCCCGCGTGTCCTTCGCTACCGCCCGCGGTTCACTGGAGCTGTATTCGATTCTGGACAAGGCCCTGTTGAGCATCGCCCCGGAAGAAATGGACGAATTGACCAACCGCTGGCGCAGTGAAGTGGTGGTGGGCGACAGCTATTGGCTGCGTAATCGCACGGCGATCATTCAGGGCTTTGTCGCGGCTGCCGCACTGTTGTTGATTGCGCTGGGCTGGATCGCCTACCTGCGGATGCTGATGCGCAAGCGCAAGCAGGCCGAGCAGGCGTTGAACGATCAGGTCGAGTTCATGCGGGTACTGATCGACGGCACGCCGCATCCGATTTATGTGCGCGATCGTGAAGGGCGCTTGTTGATCTGCAACACCGGTTATCTGCAGGTGTTCGGTGTCGAGCGCGAGCAGGTGATCGGCAAGACGGTACTTGAAGGCGTGCTGGGCAATCCGGATGAAGCGGCGACCTATCACCGCGATTACCAGCAGGTCATGCAGGATGGCTTGCCGCAGATTCAGGATCGTAGCCTGAGCATGGTCGACGGTCGGGTGCTGACCATTTACCACTGGATGCTGCCGTATCGCAGCAGCAATGGCGACGTCAGCGGAATGATTGCCGGCTGGATCGACGTCAGCGAGCGCCAGCGTCTGCTCGCCGAGTTGCGCGAAGCCAAGGAGGGGGCCGATGACGCCAACCGCGCCAAGACTACGTTCCTCGCGACCATGAGCCATGAAATCCGTACACCAATGAATGCGGTGATCGGCATGCTGGAACTGGCGCTGAAAAAAGCCGATCAAGGGGTGATGGATCGCTTTGCCATCGAAGTCGCCTCCGGCGCCGCTCGCGGCTTGCTCGATTTGATCGGCGATATCCTCGACATTGCCCGCATCGAATCCGGGCGCCTGTCGCTGGCGCCGGAGCGCGCCAACTTGCGCGAGTTGCTCGAATCGGTGGTGCGCATTTTCGAAGGGCTGGCGCGGCAGAAGCATCTGCAACTGCAACTGGATCTGGATGCGCGGGCCAATCGTGATGTGCTGGTCGATCCCTTGCGCTTCAAGCAGATCATTTCCAACCTGTTGAGCAACGCCATCAAGTTCACCGCCGAAGGGCAGGTGCGCCTGAGCGTGCGGGTCGAGCCTCAAGCCGATGATCAGCACCTGAGTGTGGTCATCCGGGTCGAAGATACTGGGCACGGGATCAGTGAAGAGGATCAGAAACGCCTGTTCAGTCCGTTCACCCAGGCCGCCAACCACAACCAGTCCGTACGCAGCGGTTCCGGCCTGGGCCTGATGATCAGCCGCACGCTGTGCGAAATGATGGGCGGCCAGTTGACGCTGACCAGTGTGTTGCACAAGGGCACGCAGATCGAAGTCACGCTGGATCTGACCACCCTCGAACCGCTGGCGGAACTGCCGCCGGCAGAAACCGAGAACCGTGGATCCGGGCAAAGCCTGAATATTCTGGTGATCGACGATTACCCGGCCAACCGTCTGTTGCTGTCACAGCAATTGAGTTATCTGGGGCATCGGGTGGTTGACGCCGAAGACGGTGCTCACGGTCTTCGGGCGTGGCGCAACGGCAACTTCGATGTGGTCATCACTGACTGCAACATGCCGATCATGAATGGCTACGACCTGGCCCGGGCCATCCGTGACGATGAAGCCGCGCGCGGGTTAAAGCCAAAATTGATTCTCGGTTTCACGGCTAATGCACAGCCGGAGGAAAAGGATCGCTGCCGCGAGGCGGGGATGGATGATTGCCTGTTCAAACCCATCAGCCTGAAGAACCTCACTGCGCGGCTGAGCCAGGTGATGGGCGCCGAAACGCCGGTGGAGGTCAGTGCCGAGCCGGTTCCCGAATCCACCGAGGTGATGGATCTTGCCAGCCTGGAGCAACTGACCCGTGGCGATGTAGCGTCGATCAAGAGTCTGTTGGGCGACCTGGCCAGCAGCAACAGCGAAGACATGGCGCGACTGATGCAGTTGTTCAGCAAACATGATTTGCCGGGGCTGGCCGACCTGGCCCATCGGGTCAAGGGCGGGGCACGCATTATCAAGGCCCACGCGCTGATCCACAGTTGCGAGGCGCTGGAAACCGCCTGCAACGGCGCGGACTCTGTGCAGGTGACCGAGGCCGTGGATGCATTACATCAACACATGGATCGCCTGGCCGAGCACCTCGAAGACTATCTCGCCTGATCCATCGTAACGCCAAGGGCGGCGGGCCATTGCCTGTCGCCCGCGCTCTGTACTTCCCAGCACTTTCCCCTCAAAACACCGGCCTTATGCCTGAGGCCGTTTGCTGGCAGTCCTGCGTGCAAATTTTTTGTTTTTCAAAGCGTTGCTTGGGAAACGTCCTACAGAGCGGCTTGCAGCCTTCGGATAGTTTGTCGGCACTGACTGTGCACAGGCAGTTCCACAAGCATCAATCCGCAGGGGAGAGGTTGCCCCGGGATTACTTTTTCAGGCTGGAGCAGTAGATGACGAATACACAACGGGTAGGTACGTGGGCAGCGTTGCTGGCACTGGTCGCTGCGCTGAGTGCCTGCGCCAGCGCGCCGGCACCGGACGATCAGATTGTCCTGGCGAAAAACGCTGTCAATCGTGCCGTTTCGGCAGACGCCACGCAGTACGCGCCGCTGCAAATGAAAGCCGCTCAGGACAAGCTGTTCCTGATGGAACGGGCCATGGGCGAACGTAACTTCGTACAGGCGCGGACTCTGGCCGAACAGATTGAGGTCGACGCCAACCTGGCTGAACGCCAGGCACGTGCAGTGAAGTGGCAGCAACAATTGCAGCAGTCCCGCGCCGGCATCCAGGTGCTCAAACAGGAAATGCTGCAGGCCCCGGATACGGGTTTCACCCCATCGGCCAATGCCGGCGAATAAGGAAAAAAACATGCGACATTCAGTACGTATTCCTGCCGTTTCGCTTTTCGCAGTCTTGATGGCCGGTTGCGCCGCACCACCGCTCAACAGTCATCTGCAACAGGCGCACGCGCAGTTCAGCGCGCTGCAAGCGAAGCCGCAATCGAACACGTTGGCCGCACTGGAAACCAAAGACGCGTTCATCGCCCTGAACAAGGCGGACGCCGCGTCGAACAACGATCGTCGTGATCCGGCCATTGATCAGTTGGCGTATCTGGCCAGTCAGAAAATCGAGTTGGCCGAGCAGACCATCCTCGGTCGCGAAGCCGAAGCGAGCCTGAAGAACATCGCCGCCGAGCGCACTCAGGTGCAGCTGGACGTGCGCACCCAACAACTCAAGGCGTTGCAGGCGCTGAAGGCGAAGCCCACCGAACGTGGCCAGGTCATCACTTTCGGCGATGTGCTGTTCGATACCGGCAAGGCTGATCTGAAGTACGGCAGCCAGCGCAACTTCCAGCAGTTGGCGGATTTTCTCGCGGCCAACCCGGAGCGCAAGGTGCGCGTCGAAGGCTTCACTGACACGGTCGGCAGCGATGAGCTGAACCTGCGTCTGTCCGAGCGCCGTGCTAACTCGGTGGCTTCGGCCTTGGCGCAATTGGGCGTCGACAGCCACCGCATCATCACCGCCGGTTACGGCAAGCAGTATCCGATTGCCGATAACAACAGCAGCCATGGCCGCCAGTTGAACCGTCGGGTTGAAGTGATCGTGTCGAATAGCGCCGCAGTGGTCGGCACTCGCAATTAAGGCTGGATTCAGCCGCTGAAACGCCCGCTTTCCGCCTGTCGGTCAGCGGGTTTTTTGTGCGTGAAGCCAGCGCTCACGCAAGGAAATTTCCTACAACGCGACGGGCGTGTTCCTACAGGGTTTGTCCTGTCGCATCTCGATAATGAACCTCGTTGAAAGGCAAACCGCAACCCGGTGAGCCATTCACCAGTGGATGAAGCCCGAGCGGGTTTCCCAAGCCTCCTCATTATCTGGATAACGTTATGAACAAGTTTGCGCTCAAAAGTCTGGTTGCTGCTGTCGTTCTCGCCGCGGGTTCTCAAGCTGCCATGGCGGCTGACGGCGAAATCAATTTCGTCGGCACCGTGACCGACAACACCTGCCCGGTGGTCGTGACTGACCTCAACGGCTCGGCCGGTGCCGGCGATGTTGGCCTGGGCAACGTACCGAAAACCGCACTGGCCAATGTCGGCGACGTCGCTGGCGGCGGTGCCTTCACCCTGACCATTGACACCAACGCCCCAGGCTGCAGCGTCACCGGTAAAAGCGCCACGGTGAAGTTCCTGTCCCTGAGCGGCAACGCCGGTTCCAGCGGTCAGTGGATCGGCATCACCCCGGACGCCGGCGCCGCGACCAACGTCGCCGTACAGATCAAGGACGCCACTGGCAAAGACGTGCAGTTGGGCCTTGAGTCGGCTCCGTACCTGGACCTGACCCAGCCGCTGCGTTTCACCGCCAACTACATCGCCACCGGTGCTGCGACTTCCGGTCCGGCCAACGCCAAAGCGGCGTTCACCGTCGACTACGAGTAAGCCCTGTTGATGCGCCGCTGCTGTCCTGGATGGCAGCGGCCATCCCCTCGCTCGTGCCAGTGGCCGGGCGGCCAGAGGATGATCGAAATGAAAAAACTGACTTCCCCCTTCAAAACCGCATCGGCCATCGCGCTGCTGCTGGGCAGCACATTGCTGAGCAGCGTCAGTCAGGCCGGTGTGATGCTCGGCGGCACGCGGATCGTGTTCGACGGCAGCAAGCGTGATGCGTCCATCACTGTCAGCAACACCACCTCGCAACCGTACATGGTGCAGACCTGGGTCAACACCGAGGCGGATGACATGACCACGGCGACGCCGTTTGTCTCGACGCCACCGTTGTTTCGCCTTGATCCGCGCAAAGAACAGATGGTGCGGATCCAGAAAGTCGCGGGCAATCTGCCGACGGATCGCGAATCGGTCTTTTACTTCAACGCCCAGGAAATTCCGGTGGCCAGTGAGGGCAATGCCAACACGTTGAAGATCGCCATGCGCACCCGGGTCAAGCTGTTCTATCGCCCGACGGGCCTCAAGGGCACCGCGCTGGATGCCGCGTCGCAGTTGCAATGGAGCCTGACGCAGGAGCAGGGCCAGGCCGTACTGGTGGTCAACAACCCTTCGCCGTACCACGTGTCGTTCATTGGTGTGACAGCCAAGTCGGGTGCACAGAGCGTTGAAGTCGCCGAACCGAAAATGGTCGCACCGATGAGCAGCCAGCGTTATCCGCTGCCGGGCTTCAAGGGCACCAGCGGCGAAGTGGTGTACTCCGCGATCAACGACTACGGCGGCTACACCGATCCCAAGAGCGTTGCGCTGAGCGGCGCCCGCTGACGCTTCATCCCTTTTCCCTGCGATTGAATCGGCGTGCCACACCTGTGGCGCGGCGGCAGAGTAGTGAGTATTGCCATGCGAATCGAAGCCTCCTCCAGCTCCCGTTTTTCCGTGCCGTTTGCGCCGCTGCCGTTGTGGGTGGCCGTCGTGGCCGCGTGCCTGAGCAACGTCGCCCACGCCGGTGAACCGGCGAAGTTCGATGCAGGTTTCATGCAGTCGTTTGGCGGTGCCAGTGCCGGTCCGAACCTGGACCTGGACGCCATCGGCAACAGCGGCAGCATCGGCCCGGGCACCTACCCGGTGGTGATTCGCCTGAACCAGAGCTTCTTTGATCGTCGCGACATGACGTTCGCCAAAGACGAGGCCAGCGGCGAAGTGCGCGCGTGCCTGTCGCCTGCATTTCTGCAGGAGCTGGGGGTGAAGATCGAAGCCTTCCAGGTGCCCGGCGAAATCCTGCCTGACTGCATGGATCTGGCGGCGCTGATCGACGGTGCGTCGGTGAGCTTCGATGCCGGTCACCTGGCGCTGGACATCAGCGTGCCGCAGATCGCCTTGCGCCGCGATGCGGCCGGCTATGTCGCACCTTCGGAGTGGGATCGCGGGATCAATGCAGCGATGCTCAATTACCAGTTTTCGGCCGCACAGACCCACAGCGATGCGCGCGGTAGCGGCAACCAGTACAACCTCTATGCCAACGGTGGCTTCAACCTCGGCGACTGGCGCTTTCGCTCCAGCTCTTCGTTCCGTCAGGACAAGGAGGGTGGCAGTGACTGGCAGCGCAGCAACACCTATGCGCAGCGCGATATCACCTCGCTCAAGGGCACCTTGACCCTCGGCGAAAGCTTTACCCCGGGCGATGTGTTCGACAGCGTTCCGTTTCGTGGCGTGCAACTGGCCTCGGACATGGGCATGTTGCCGGACTCGATGCAGGGCTATGCGCCGATCATTCGCGGCATTGCCGAAACCCAGGCCAAGGTCGAAGTGCGCCAGAATGGCTATTCGCTCTACACCACCTACGTGGCGCCGGGTGCCTTCGAGATCGACGACCTCAACGCCGCCTCGGGCAGCGGTGATCTGGAAGTGATCATCACCGAAGCCGACGGCCGCGAGCGGCGCTTTACCCAGCCGTACGCGACGCTGGCCAACATGTTGCGCGAGAAAACCTGGCGCTACAGCGTCACGGCCGGTGAGTACAACGCGGCCAACGGCGGCGAGCGCCCGATGTTCGGCCAGGCCACGGCGGCGTACGGTTTGCCGTTCGACCTGACGTTGTACGGTGGTTTGCTGGGTGCCGACTTTTATCGCGCCGGCACCGCCGGTATCGGCAAGAGCCTGGGCAGCCTCGGTGCGGTCTCGGTGGACGTGACGCAGGCGCAGACCGATGTGCCGACGTCGGTCTCGGCCAAGGGTGAAAGCAAGAAAGGCCAAAGCGTCGGCTTGCGCTATGGCAAGGCATTCGAAACCGGCACGTCGGTGCGTTTCGCCGGTTATCGCTACTCCACCGAAGGTTATCGGGATTTCGCCGAGGCCGTGGATCTGCAGCAACCCAACGAATACAGCCAGTTCTCCAAGCGCAGCAAGGTCGAGGCCAGCATCAACCAGGCGCTGGACAACTATGGCTCGTTCTACCTGAACATGAGCAAGCAGAACTACTGGGGCACCTCGCGCGAAGACAAGCAGATGCAACTGGGCTTCAACACCCAGTACAAGGGCGTGACCTATGGCGTGTATGCCAGCAAGACCCTGACCGACTCGTTCGGTGACAACAACCAGTTGGTGTTCACCGTCTCGATGCAGCTGGGCCAGTCGCGCAACACCGGTACGTTCAGCGTGACCCGCAACAACGATGGCAGCCTCGATCAGCGTGCCGGTCTGAGCGGACGCGACGGCAACCTCAACTACAGCGTCAACGCCAACCGCGTCGAGAACACCGGCAACAACGGCTCGGCGATGGTCGGCTATCGCGCACCGTTTGCCCAGTTGGGCGCGGGGGTCAGCGTCGGTCAGGGTTACAAGCAGACGTCGGTCAGTGCCGCCGGTTCGGTGCTGGCGCACAGCGATGGCCTCGAGTTTGGCCAGACCCTCGGTGAAACCGTGGCGCTCGTCGAGGTCAAGGACACGCCTAAGGTCGGCGTGCTCAACGCGCCGGGCACCCTGACCAACGACAAGGGCTACGCGCTGGTGCCGTACGTCACGCCGTACCGCAAAAACCGCGTGGCAGTCGACACCAGCGAGCTGGACACCAGCGTCGACATCGCCGAAGGCGTGACCAACGTGGTGCCGCGTCGCGGCGCGGTGGTCAAGGCGACGTTCGCTGCGAGCCGTTCGGAAAAAATCCTGCTCAACGTGCGTTTGCAGGACGGCAAGTTGCTGCCGTTCGGCACCACGGTACATGACGAGCAGGGCGCCAGCGTCGGTGTGGTCGGTCAGGCCGGTCAGGTGCTGCTGTCCGCCGGCAGCGGCAAGACCTACACCATGAAGTGGGGCGAGAAAGCCGCACAAACCTGTGAAATTCAACTGGATATCGGCAACACCCCGGCTACTGATGGTTACCGGGTGATGGATGCCGTGTGTCGAGGAATTCGTCCATGAAAAACCTGAAGCAAACATCGGCCCGTCGTGACATCCGCCGGCAAGTGGTTCTGAGTGTGCTGGCGCTGGCGACTGCGGCACTTTCGCAGATCGCCTCGGCGGATTGCTCGGCAATGGCGCCGACTCAGAGCGTGCACTCGGTGGGTGAGCTGTTCATTCCTCAGGATGCCCCAGTAGGCTCGACCATCGGCCTGGTGAAGTACACCCGCTATCCGTTGATCACTTGCACCACCACATCACCTTTTACTGTGCAGTTCACCATGCTCGGCGCCAAGAGTCCGACGATCCGTGCAGCCATTGGCGCGACGCAAGGTGGAGCACTTTATACAACCAATGTACCGGGTGTCGGCGTGGCGGTGATCAACGAATCGCGTCCGTCCTACATTTGTCGCACGTCTGCCGACTGGTTCTTTCCGCTGACTTTCACCGGCTGCAATAGCGGCGGTTATACGCAGCAACTGAACAACAGCCTGATGCTGATCAAGACCGGACCGATTCCGGCGGGGACCAACGATTTCGGCGATCTGCAGGTCTACACCGCGGACACCAACAACAACGGCGTGATTCGTAACTGGATCACCGGCCGCCTGACCGGCAGCGTGACCGTGGCCGGGTGCAGCATGCCCGAAGGCGTGGGCAGCATCATCGACGTGCCGATGAAAAACTGGGAGCGCCGCGTATTCAACGGGCCCGGCAGTGTGACCGAGACCCAGGGCTTCAACATCACGCTGAACAACTGCATCGCTGGCACCTACACCGGTAACCCGAGCTGGAACTATTTCAGCGGCAACAACGCCAACATCCGCCTCGACGGCGCCAAAGGTTCGATGATTGTCAACGGCACCCAAGGCGTACTCGGGCTCAACTCCGAAGCCACCGCCAGCGGCGTTGCCGTGCAGGTGTTGAAGAAGGACGGCACGCCGATGCCGCTGGGCGTCGATGTGCCGGTGATGCCGGTGCAGGATGGCAACACCGTGCTGGAGTTTGGCGCACGCTACATCCAGACCGCTGGCAATTCCACTGGCCCACAGCCTGGCAGTGCGACGGCCACGGCAAACTTCACCATTACCTACAAATGAAGGCGTAGAACCTGCGCAGATTCATGTCAGGGTTGTTGGCGTGAAATTATTCGTATAGATTTTCATGAAATTATAAAAACATAATTTCATGAGGCGCCGAATGTTTCAGCAGTCCCAGCAGCATGTCGCCAGCTATTACGCCCACAGTTGCGCCGATATTCTCAGCACACGGCCCGTTCTGGAAGGTGAGCACGACACCGAAGTGGTGATCATCGGTGCCGGTTTCAGTGGGCTGCACACCGCGTTGCGCCTGGCCTTGGCCGGCAAGCGTGTCACCGTGCTGGAAGCCAGTCGTGTGGCGTGGGCCGCGTCGGGGCGTAATGGCGGGCAGGCGATTCTGGGCTGGTCGTGCGACATGCCGCCGCTGGAAGCCGCGCTCGGTCATGAGCGCGCCCGGCGTCTGTGGGACGGCATGCGTTGGGCCGCGCAGGAACTGCGTGAACTGCCCGGGCGGCATGGCTTCGATTGCGACTATCGCCCCGGCCATTTGTGGACGTCGGTGATGCCGCGTCGCGTCAGCCTGCTGACTGAATGGCAACACGAGGCCAGTCACAAATGGGGCCACGACGACCTGCAGTTCATTCCCCGCGAAGACCTGCCGCAATGGGTCGCCAGTGAACGCTATCAGGCCGGCCTCTACGACGCCGAAGGTGCGCACCTCAATCCGCTGAAACTCGCCCTCGGGCTGGCTGCCGCCATCGAGCGTGCCGGCGGGCGTATTCATGAGCAAAGCAAAGCATTGAGTTATCAGCAGGAGGGCAACGGTTTCCGGGTCAATACCGAGCGCGGTTCGGTGAAGGCCGACGTGCTGGTGCTGGCCTGCAACGCCTATCTCGATCAACTCGACCCGCAACTCTCCAGCTGCATCCTGCCGGTCGGCACCTACCAAGTCGCCACCGCACCGCTGACGCCGGAGCAAGCCACTGCGCTGCTGCCGAGCAACGTCTGTGTGACCGACAACCAGTTCGTCCTCGATTACTTCCGCCGCACACCCGACAACCGCTTGTTGTTCGGTGGCGGCTGCACTTATCTGGGCGGTATGCCCAAGGACATTGCGGCGGCGACTCGGCCGTTTCTTGAACGGGTGTTTCCGCAGCTTAAAGGCGTCGAACTGCCATTCGCCTGGGGCGGGCACATCGACCTGACAATCAAACGCACGCCTGACGTTGGCCGCGAAGGCGATCGCTATTGGCTGCAGGGCTACTCGGGCCACGGCGTGCTACCGACGCTGGCCGCCGCCCGCGCCGTGTCCGAGGCGATTCTCGGCAAGCAGGATGAATTGGCGTTGTATCAAGGCCTGAGCAATGGCCGTTTCCCCGGCGGCAAATACTTCGCCGCACCGCTGGAAGCGGTCGGCAAGGCCTGGTATCGGCTGCGCGACAGCATTTGATGAGATTTTGACCATGAACAAGCAAGAAGAAATCGCTGCGCTGGCGATCCTGATCCACGACCTGCGCAAGCACAAGAAATACACCCTCAAAGAGCTGGCCGACAAAATCGGCCGTTCGGTGGGGTTTCTCTCGCAAGTCGAACGCGGCCTGTCGCGCCCGACCGTGGCCGACCTCACGGCGATCAGCGAAACCCTCGGCGTGCCGACCACCTATTTCTACAGCCTGCCCAAAGCCAGGCAAGTGCCATGGGTCACCCGTCCGGACGAGCGCCGCACGCTGTATTACGCCAACGGCATCACCGACATTCTGGTGTCGCCGCAGATGCGTGCCTCGTTCTCCATGCTCGAAAGTCATCTGGAACCGGGCTCAAGCAGTGGCGACCGGCACATGAGCGACAGCTCGGAGCAGGGCGGCTATGTGCTCGAAGGCGAATTGACTTTGTGGCTGGGCAATGACGGCGAGCCGGTGACGTTAAGGGCCGGCGACAGTTTTCAATTCGACAGTCACACCCATTGTCGCTACGGCAACCTCACCGGGCAGCTCACCCGTGTGCTCTGGGTCTACACCTGATAACAACAAAGGATGAACACGATGGACGCTGTCTGCTCTGACCTGCTCGCCGAAGTGCGCGCGTTTCGCCAACGCTACCCCGAGGTGCGTTATGTCGACCTGATTGCCCTGGACATTCCGGGGCACTTCTACGGCAAGCGCTATCCGGTGGACATGCTCGAAAAAGTCGCGGCGGGCAGTGCACTGAAACTGCCGCAAAACTGCGTGCTGCTGGGCGTGCAGGGCGGTCTGTTCAAGATTGGCGATTACTGTTTCAACGACGGCGACCCGGACGCCGTGCGCCGGTTGGTCCCGGGAACGCTCAAGCCCGTGACCTGGGAAGCGCAGCCCCTGGGGCAGATGCTGATTACCTCCGACGGCACCGCCAAACCCATCGAGTTCGAACCCCGCGAAGTGCTGGCACAAGTGCTGAATCGACTGGCCGGCAAGGGCATTCACCCGGTGGTGGCCTTCGAACTGGAGTTCTATCTGTTCGACAAAAAACTGCGCGACGGCCTGCCGCAATTCCCTCGGGACGCGCTGACCGACGACGCCGATGATCAGCCGAACATGCACATCGAGCGCCTGTCGCGCTTTGCCCCGGTGCTTGATGAAATGGTTGAGGCGACAAGGGCTCAGGGTATCGACGCCACGGTGATTACCGCCGAGCTGGGGCCGGGCCAGTTCGAGATCAATTTCGGCCATCTGGACGACGGCTTGCGTGCCGCCGACTGGGCGGCGCTGTTCTGTCGCAGCACCCGTGGGGTTGCGCTCAAGCACGGCTATCGCGCCAGTTTCATGGCCAAGCCGTACGCGGAGCATCCGGGCAGTGGCATGCACGTGCATGTCAGCCTGTATGACGCGGCCGGCAACAACCTGCTGGCCGCCAATCACCAGCAAGCGCTGCGTCATGCGGTGGCCGGCTGCCTGGACTTGCTGCCGCACAGCATGCCGATCTTCGCCCCGAACCAGAACGCCATGCGCCGCTTGAGCGGCACGGTGAACACCGCGACCCAGGCGAGCTGGGGTTACGAGGATCGTGACGCCTGCCTGCGCATTCCCGAATCGGACACGAAAAACCTGCGCATCGAATACCGGCTGGCCGGCGCCGACGCCAACCCGTATCTGGTGCTGGCGGCGATTCTGGTGGGCCTGGAACATGGTCTGGAATCAGGCAAGGAACCGATCCCGCCACTCAACGACGACCGCAACAGCGGCATCGCTTTCCCCACGGAAATTCTCGAAGCGGTGCGCGCTCTGCAGCATCAGCCGCAACTGCGGGCGGGACTGGGCGCCGAGTTTGTCGACGTGTATTGCGAGAACAAACGTCAGGATCACCTGGCATTCATGCAGGAGATCAGTGCGCGGGAGTATCGCTGGTATTTGTGATTGCTGTTTCAACACACCACTCGAATCGGGTGCAGGGGCCCGCGATGACCGGATGGAATTCAGCGCCGGTGAATTCCATGGTTCATCAAAAGACCACCCGGCCCGAGACACAGTGCTTGCATTGAGGCTGCCAGTGACCGAGTCCTCGTTGCATTCTTCCCCCACGAAGGCTCTGACTTCCACGTCGGTTTCGGCCTGCGGGCCGTTCCATGGCGCGATAACCCCGCTAGTCGTTGCACGGTAATAATTAAAGAATGCGTGGATTCTGGGGATGTCCACCGCAGATGGGTTTCGGCCAAAAGCAGACATCCAAATACTGCACTTGTATATTCCCGACAGGGTCTTCATCAGCACCGTGCAGAATCGGGAGGCGACAAATTCATGGATCAGAAAAAAGGCCAGCCTGGCGGCGCCGACTGGATCATCCGCAGTGTTCAATCCGAAGGGATCGAGTGTATTGAAGCGTGGTTCGGCAGCCACGGCTACGATCCCCATCGACACGACACCTACTCGATCGGCCGTACTTTAGCGGGCGTCCAGAGTTTCCACTACGCAGGCTCGCTGCGCCATGGCGTTCCCGGCAACACACTGGTGCTTCACCCCGATGAACTCCACGATGGTATGGCCGGCACCGATGCAGGCTTTCGTTACCGTATGGCCTACGTTGATCCGGCATTAATCCAGAACATCCTGGGGGGAGAACCGTTGCCCTTTATCGCGGGGGGAATTTCCAGTGATCCGCGTCTGTTCCATGCTAGTGCGGCGTTCGTACAAGCAGTGGATCATCGACTGGAAACACTGGAGCAGCAGGACGCGCTCTATGACTTGGCAATGGCATTGCGTGCCGTCGGTGGTAAGCCGCGCGGGCGCAAGCGCCTGGATTACCGCGCGGCCGAGCGCGCCAGAGCGTTTATTCTGGAACATCTGCATTCATCCATTACGCTGGAGATGCTGGAGCATGCCAGTGGACGCGAATGCTGGAGCCTGTCACGCGACTTCAGAACGCTTTACGGCACCAGCCCATACCGATTTGTCACCCTGCGCCGCCTGGATCGGTTCCGCGCCTTGGTGCTTGAAGGGTTCACCCTCGTGGATGCGGCCCTCGTCGCGGGTTTCCACGATCAAAGTCATATGACGCGACACTTCACCCGCTGCTACGGAATACCGCCCATGCGCTGGCTGGAACGTTTGCGAGCTGCGCGCTGACTTGCAGGATCGTACAAGAACCCTCTGCTCAATGCTCTATAGGCTGACGACTTCAACCACAGAGGATCCGTCATGTCAGAGCTGCGTCATCAACACTCATCGTTTCCTGTAAACCTGGCACATAAGGCTTCGCTCATCGAACAGCAATGGAGCCCCAGAGTTGTTGCGGAAATGAATGACTACCAGTTCAAGGTTGTGCGAATCGAAGGCGAATTCATCTGGCACTCACATCCTGAGACCGACGAAGCATTTCTTGTCCTGGAAGGCACCTTGCGCATCGACCTGCCGGAAGGCTGCGTCTATGTGAATCCGGGTGAACTGTATGTGGTGCCCCGTGGCGTTAAACATCGCACGGCTGCCAAAGGTGAAGCAAAACTGATGATGATCGAGCCACGAGGTATTTTGAACACCGGGCATGAAGAGGGCGAAAGAACAGCGTTGAACGACGTCTGGATATAAACCAGCGCCATCCCGTGCAATGTCTGCGTCGAGTTGAAAATGGTGGGCTTTGGCTGGCTGCTATCGGCCAAAAGCAGCCCTTAGGGAGAGGCGGACCTCCAACGCAGGCACCGCCTGCCATCGGATCACGTTCGCTTGAGTTGAAACGCAATCTTAATCGCGGCTCCAGCTTGCCCAGCGAGCAAAGCTATTTGCGCGGGGATGAGAACCTCACCCCAAGACAAATTCGTCGCGACGGACACTATCAAATGCAGCTCGTAATGGCGCCCGTTTAACTCGGTTTTGACCCAAGCAAGAGTGCTACCTAGAGTGCCAACTGTTACTGGGATAGAGATAAACCTGCTTTGGTCCGTCGGTCGCACACCGCCGCGACGACATTCAAAGTGAACAGCCATCCGTTCATAGGTTTGAGCGTCAATGCCATGCACGACGACGAAATAGTCTGAGCAATCATCTTGATCCACCGTCGTAATCATAAATTTACAGTCCATTGCAGAGACCAATCTGCTGTTGAGATCTAAGCAGCTAAAGTTTTCTTGGGGCTGGTTTCTGCCATTATCCATTATTGACCGACTGCGTTGGATCCGTAAGCAGCCGACCGCGAACGACTGCTTTTGGCCGAAAGCAGACGTCCAGTTTTCGCCGAAGGACTGTCTTCAACTTGGTATTCCGGTCAGGAATACGCCCATGAAAATCATGAATTTTATTTATAGCTTTCGATCTCGTAGCGTGTCTCCTTCTGCATAAGGAGATGGCCCTGTGAATAATTCCCGCCTGCGCTTGTATGTCGACGCTCAATTTTCCAGCCCCTATGCCATGTCGGCTTTCGTGGTACTCCGCGAAAAGGGCATCGAGTTTGAAATGAGCCCGCTAGACCTCGACGCATATGAAAACCAGTCAGAGGGCTATGCCAGCCTCTCTCAGACCCAGCGGGTACCCACACTTGTCCACGGGGACTTCGCCTTGTCTGAATCGTCGGCGATCACTGAGTACCTGGAAGACGTTTTCCCTCAGGTGCCGGTGTACCCACAAGACCTTCGGCTGCATGCAAAGGCACGACAAGTCCAGGCATGGGTGCGCAGTGATCTGTTGCCCATTCGGCAGGAGCGATCCACATTGGTTGTGTTTTATGGACTCAAATCAAAGCCCTTGTCGCCAGCTGCCGAGTCGGCAGCGCGCAAGCTGTTTGATGGCGCACTGACGCTGCTTGCCGACAATCCCGAATACCTGTTCGGCCAATGGTCGATCGCCGATGTGGATCTGGCTTTGATACTCAACCGGCTGATACTCAATGGTGACTCCGTACCCCCCATGCTGGTGGAGTATGCGCAGCGTCAATGGCTACGACCGACCGTACAGGAGTGGGTCAAATTGCAACGTTCCCCGATGTAGTCGGCACACGTATTATTTTAGGGAGAGTGGCGTGTTTTTAGAGAGGGGGTCAGGCTCGCTTAAGAAAATAGGCCTGGGACCCTTCTCGATCGCCGGATGTCATGCCAGCAGCTTCGGGCATAGGTACAAAGCGCCGATCGAAAAACGCTTTCGATCGGCGGTATGTAAAAACAGCTTCCAGGATCGACGGAGTCTGTATAAGGCAGGCGTTGAAAACAGACTGGAAATTCTTGGTATGGTGCGAGAAGGCTTCCAATTTTCAGGACAAAAATGATTTCGCATGTATTCATCGCAGTGAATGACTTCAATAGAGCACTGGTGTTTTATCAAGGGCTCATGCGGATACTCGGACTTGATCTCAAGTTCATAGACGATAAACGCCCATGGGCTGGCTGGAAACACCCCGACACTGCGCGCCCTCTTTTCGTGGTGGGCAAACCGTTCGACGGCGAATCTGCGACGCTGGGCAATGGCCAAATGATTGCTCTGCTGGCACCTAATCGACAGATCGTACACAACGCCCATGCTTTGGCGTTGGTCTTGGATGGAACATGCGAAGGCGCTCCGGGCCTACGACCCGAATACCATCCACATTTTTATGGGGCGTACTTTCGAGACCCTGAAGGAAACAAACTTTGCGTCTGTTGTCACGATCCGGAATGACTTAAGTGTAAGGTCTATTTTTGGCTGAACTCGTGAGAAAACATTGTCGAGAAACGAAATCAAATTACCGTTTTTGGCCGGCTGCCGCCCTTTGTGATAGTCAGCAACCAGCCAGCGGACGCTCTTTAACTACCGCTCTAGTGTCGCGATATTCGATTCGACCTTTTTCCCCATGCTAATGCGCGGTTCGGTCGAATAGCCAAGAGATTCGTAGAAGGTTTTGACGCTTTCATTGGTGCTGACGATTTGCAGGTTGATTTTCATGCAGCCGCGCAAGGTCAAGGCGCGCTCAGCATGATTAACGAGTTGTGCGCCCAAACCCTTTCTGCGATGTGCAGGGTGCACAGCAACTGAATATAACCAGCCACGATGACCGTCATATCCCGCGAGAACGGTACCGACTACGTCATTTTTGGACAGTGCGACAAAAAAGAGGCCGTCCTCGACAGCCAGTTTCTTGTCGATAGCAAGGCTCGGCGTGTTGTGCGCGGTTTCGTAACCGAAGACGGTTTCCCACAGCGCCATGACAGGAATTCGATGGTGTTCGTTTGAGTAATCGGCAATAACATCCATGGAGCAGCCTCTTGATTAAAGGACGACGCTAACGCCGTGTGAAGGTCGTTGTCCACTGACTGCTCCTGGCCGCAAGCAACCGCTTAACGACGGCGACACGTTGCCCCGGCCTGCAAATAGCAAAACAGCCTGCAAAAACTTACGTCGATGGCGCGGTTGTCCATCAGTCTTTAACTGACCCTGCAAAAACCGCACAATTGCCGGCTTTTTCTCGACAGGGAGTTCCCATGCAACGGATTGTAATTCTTGGCAATGCCGGTAGCGGCAAATCTACCCTTGCCCGTGCCTTGGGCAGGCGTCTCGGTCTGCCGGTGGTGCATCTGGACACCCTGTTTTGGGAACCCGGCTGGATCGAGCCAGACGCCGAGCAGTTTCGCGCACGCGTCAGAGAAGCGATATCAGCGGATGCCTGGATCTGTGAAGGCAACTATGCCCGTCGCACATTCGACCTGCGCCTGCCTCGTGCCGATCTGATCATTTGGCTCGATACGCCGCGGCTCACCTGCTTCACTCGGGTGATCCTGCGCAGCGTATTGAATCGACCTCGTGCAGACCTTGCTGCAGGTTGTTCAGAGAAGCTTGATCGGGCGTACCTGACATTCCTGAACTTCGTATGGAATTTCGATCGTGGCTATCGCCCTGGTATCGAGGCGGTGCGTCAGGCCATTGGCCCGCAGATCCCGACGGTGCACTTGCGATGCAAGCGCCAGATTGGCGCATTTCTGGATAGCTTGCCCGCATCACCTGAAGTCTGCCTGATGTGACAGCGGCTGCACTGCCAGGTGTGGTGTTTCACCGAAGTACTCGATCAGCAGTTCAGTGAGCACACGAATCGGCCTTTCTGGGCGTATTCGAGAACTTCGACGGGTTCAACGCTGAAAAAGCGCTGGAAGAGGCGAGCAAGATGGCCTGATTAGCGGGCAGTGGATGAAGGTGTCGTTCGCGAAAGCGGGCGCCACCTTTATTTTTTTCCTGCTGCAAACGACTGCTTTTGTGCCGGCCCCGCCGCCGATTCAGTACCCTGAATGCGTCATGACCCTGTCAGATAGCAACATATGGATACTGGACAGTCGTGTCGCTGACTCATGAATCAGGAAGAGGCTTCACCAAAACCAATACGGCAGAAACTTCGGCGTGGGTTCGATCATGAGTTCCAAGTGGTAGGTGATTGGGTTGAAGAAAAACATATCCAGTATCAGAAATGCCGCTACCCCAAACGAAAGCGTCAAGAACTCGCGATAGGGATGTGCGACGAAGTACTCCTGTTTAACATGATAGAAGCTCAACAACGCGGACAGCCCCAAGCCTGCGCCGAGGTAGTTGGGCTGTAACGGGACATTGGCGAAGTTGTTGTAGACCAGCACCGCCACCAGCATCCCCAACCCCAGCATGGGCAACTTCAGGCAGAAGTTCAGCAGGCCGTTTCTGGCGCGTACGAAGACGGCTTCCTTGCTGACGAAGAGGTACGCGGCCAACAGCGAAATGGCCGGGGTGATTGCCAGGATGTAGCGCGCTTTCTTGGAACTGGGAACAGTGAACAGCACCAGCAGCACCAACAGCCACCCGCTCAGATAGAGCAGCAGGTCGATGTCTTTATCGCGGGTTGGGCGAAAGAACAGTTTGTACTTCCTGAGAATCACGTTGATGGCGTAAAACACCGTGATGCCGTAGGTCAGCAGGCCTGCGGAGAAGTAGAAGTAATAGCGTGGCGCGTGGTCGGAACCGAAGCGTCCGATGCCTTGCATGTTCAGCACTTCCTCGAGGAACGCTTGCCCCCCTTGCAAGTAGGCCGCCCATGCCAGCAACACAACCCCCACCGCCAGAATCACGCCCGAGAGCAATGAAAACAGCAGCAACAGGCGCCACTGCCGGCTCAGCAAGTAATAAGCGCCAATGACACTCGCAGGTCCGATCAAGCCAATAGGCCCGCGAAACGCGAATCCCAGCGCCAGGCCGAGGTACAGAAACACCAGGCGCCGCGGGTCCTTTTTCATTTCCGCCGAATAGGCAAAATAGAAGCACATCACCGTTAACAACGCCGGATAGATATCCAGTGCCAGCGAGTTGACGCCGTCAAGAAAGGCCCAGGTCAGCAGGCTGAAAAGAACGCCATACGCACCCCATTTTTTGCTGTGCAGCGCCCCCAGCCGATAAATGAATACCAGCATCAGCGACGCGGCCACGCAGGACGGAAAACCCATGGAAAGAACGGACACCCGGCCGAACGGCAAGGAAACCAGATAGACCAACAACGTATTGAGGACCGTGTAGTCGGGATAAGGCTTGAGGTCGTCGGCAATCGGGAACAGCGTGACACCGTGCTGCAACATGTACTCGGCAAAGTCGACAAAGCGTGTTGTGTAGTTGAGGACAGCGGGTTTGTACTGCAATGCCATGAACACGGCCAGTGTCATGAAAAAAATGCTCAGGCAGGGATTTCTCGTAATCAGTCCCGTCAACATTCCAGCCCGCGAAGTGCGCTCTACAACAAGCGGGGCATCATATCGATCCATCGTTAACCCTTTAGTGAAGTTGTTCTTTTGACCGCAATCCTGACAGTCCGGTGACGCTTGCATTGAACTTGAGTGTGGCGCGAGATTAACTTCGAGCCTAGCCCGCAACGAGGACTATTCAAGCATGACGGCCCTAAACACACCCTGAACAGAACCGATTAAAGTCAACAGGAAAACCGCATTAACGAAGCGTGTTGAAACGGGCTTTGTGCATTTCAATGATTGAATATTGACAGTGATGTACGGCCGGCTAAATGACGCGTCCTTTCTTGGGTGACGGATGATCGGCCGGCTCGGTCCTGACGCTTTTCAACAACTGTGCAAACGCGGTCTTGTCGATCGGCCGACTCATGAAGTAGCCCTGCACCTCGTTGCATTGATCCTTGCCGAGAATCTCCAGTTGTTCCTCAGTCTCGACGCCCTCGGCGGTCACGGTCAGGCCCATGGCTTTGCCCAGACCGATGATCGCCTGCACCACCGCGCGATCATTGGCGCCGAGGCTGATCGAGGCGATGAAACGCTTGTCGATCTTGATCCCGTCGAACGGGTAGGCGCGCAGGTAACCGAGGGACGAGTAGCCGGTGCCGAAGTCATCCATGTTCAGACGCACGCCGAGTTGCTTGAGCGCATTCATGGTGGCCAGCGCGCCGTCGGTGTCGACCAGCATCACGTTTTCGGTGATTTCCAATTCCAGGCGACTGGCCGGCAAACGCGTCTGCACCAGCACTTCGCGCACGTCTTCGACGACATCGCTGAGGGCAAACTGCGCCGGCGACAGATTGACTGACAACAGGATGTCCGCCGGCCAGGTGAGGGCGGTTTCACAGGCTTCGCGCAGTACCCAACGCCCCAGCGGCACGATCAAGTCGGTCTGTTCCGCCAAGCCGATGAACAGATCCGGCCCGAGCAGGCCCTTGGTCGGATGCTGCCAGCGCACCAGAGCTTCGACGGAGACGATGTGCTTGCCGTCGACCGTATAGCGCGGCTGGTAATGCAGGACGAATTCGTCATTATTCAGCGCACCGCGCAAATCACTTTCCATCTGCCGGCGTGTCTGGATCTGGTCGCTCATGTGCGCTTCGAAATAGCACCAGGTGTTCTTGCCCTCGGACTTGGCCTGATACAGCGCGATGTCGGCGCAGCGGATCAGCTCGCTGGGCACGAAGCCCTGACGCCGGCTCAAGGCGATGCCGATGCTGGCGCCGACGTGCAGCGGGTGATGTTCGAAGACCATCGGCTGATGCAGGCTCTCGACCAGCCGGGTACAAAAGCGGTCGACCTCTTGCCGAGTGTCCATACCATTGAGCACCACGACGAATTCGTCACCGCCCAGGCGGGCGACGATGTCGAGCTCACGGGTGCATTCGCGCAGGCGACTGGCGACTTCCTGTAACACCGCATCGCCGGCCGGATGGCCGAGGGAGTCGTTGATCGGCTTGAAGTTGTCCAGATCGATCACCAGCAGCGACAGCGCTGGCGCATGTTCCTTGAGTTGCAGCGCATCATCCAGATAACGCGCCAACTGGTTGCGATTGGGCAGGCCGGTGAGGGCGTCATGCATCGACAGGTGCTGGATCTGCGCATGGGCGGCGACTTCGTCGGTGATGTCACTGGCGGTGCCGCGATAGCCGCTCACGGTGTGCTTGTCGAGGATCGGGCGTGCCGACAACCGGCAGTGGCGTTGCTGCCCGGCATGATCGCGGTAGGTGCAACGCAGGTCGCTTACATTGCTGTCTTCGGTAAGTTTCTTCAGCCACAGCTCCAGCGGTGTGGTATCGCATGACACCAATTGCCCGATGCCTTGGCCGATCCATTGGGTTTGCGGGTAACCGGTCACTTCGCTGAAGCGCGCCGAGAGATAGGTCAGGCGCAGTTGATTGTCGACCTCCCAGATCCAGTCCGACGCCGCTTCGGCCACGGCGCGAAAACGTTCTTCACTGGCCTCCAGCGCATGATTGGCCGCCTCCAGCGCCTGATTCGAGGCCTGCAAGGTGCTGAAGCTATGGTCGACGTAAGTGGACGAGCGCAAGGCGTAGCGCAGGAAATACGCAGTCAACAGCATCAGCACCACCAGCACCGCGCCGAGTGATGGTAGCAATGACCACAACAATTGCTGGCCGGGGCGTTCCAGATCCGCCATCAAGCTGTAACCGGTGCTGTCCAGCGGCACGCGCGGTTGCGTCTTGGCGAGTTGATCATCCTGGGTCAGCATCAGGTTGTTCAGGCCATAGGCCGTGCCGAGTGCCTGTAGTTTGCTGGGCGTGAGCTTGTCGACGAACACCAGTACCGAGGTTTGTTTGGGATCGCCCACCGGACGCTCATCGTTAGGCAGGATGGCCGCCGCCGTGACCAGTGCCGGCCAGCCGTCGAACAGCGAATAGGTGCTGATGGGCACGGTCAGATCAGCCTGGCTCTGCACCTGATCCACCAGCGCGGCGGCGGTGACCTTGAGCCAACGCGAGAGGTCGCCGTTTTCTTGCTCGCCTTGCACCACAGCGTATTTGGTGCGTTGCCGATCCAGCACGAACACGCCGTCATAACCGTCAGTGGTGAACAGCGTCTTGCCGATGTTCTGCTGGGTATAGGCCCAGTCGGTGTCGACTTGGGCGTGTAGGTGTTCGTAGGCCGTGGTCCAGTCGGCGTAGCTGGTGATATAGCTTTTCGACGCGCTGATGCGATTTTCCAACGCACGGGCGGTATAGAACCGCGTCTCCTCGACATCCTCGCGATCCAGTCGAGTAGCGATGCTGAGCAAGGTGCCGATAGTGGCAATCACCCCAACGACAAACAGCGCGCCGACCGCGAAGGCCAGACGGCGAGTGATTGCACTTTGCTGAGGTGGAACCGGCGTTGCAGGAGCGAAAACATCCATATGCTCGTCCTTGAATCTGTAGCTGAATCATCTGGAACAGCGGCCCACGTGCAATGTTCAATGTGTTTGCCGGGTTTGCACCGAGGCGGATTTCCCAAGCGTAGTGAATGCGCGGGGATTTTGCCTTGAGACTGCGGCGGGCGTGCGATGGCCGGGAGCGATCAGTGCTCAGTGCGAAGACACATACGGGGAGGGCGTGGCGGACGGGGGCAGGGCATACGTGGCCTTCATCCACGCGACCTCGGCCAGCGGCGTGCGGCCGAAGAAGCGCTTGAACTCGCGGCTGAACTGCGAGGCGCTTTCATAACCGACGTTGAACGCTGCCGTCGCGGCCGGCATGGCGCCACGCAGCATCAGCAAGCGCGCCTGATGCAGGCGGGTGGCCTTGAGGTATTGCATCGGCGATGAGTCGGTGACGTTGCGAAAATGCACATGAAAGCTCGGTACGCTCATCCCCGCTTCCTCGGCGAGGGACTCGACATCCAGACGTTGCTCATAGCTGCTGTGAATCCGCCGGATCGCCCGGCTGACCTTGCCGAAATGCCCTTGCTGCTGGAGTGCCGCACGCATCGAACCGCCCTGGGCACCGGTCAGGATCCGGTAGTAGATCTCCCGAACCAGCGCCGGCCCGAGGATCTGCGCGTCGCCCGGATCGCTCATCGCTTCGAGAAAACGCAGGGTCGAGGCGCGTAATGGATCATCCATCGGCGAGGCGTACATGCCCTTTGGCGGAGCGTCGCTCGGCCCGAACACCTCGTCGACCTGCAGCATCAACTCGCTGGCCAATGGCAGGTCGAGGCGCATATACACCGCGAGCATCGGTTCAGCCGCACTGGCCTCGGTTTCCATGGTGAACGGCACCGGCACCGACACCACCAGATAATGCTGGGCGTCATAGACGTAGACGTCATCGCCCAGATAGCCGCGCTTGCGCCCCTGACAGAGAATCACGATGCCCGGGTCATACAGCACCGGAGTGTTGCTCAGCGGTCGATTCGAGCGCAGAAAACGCACGTCTTCCAGCGCACTGAGGTTGTAGCCCTCCAACGGCGCGAGCTGTTCGAGCAACTGCACCATGCGCGCGGTGTACGGATCGGATGGACTCATGGGCATTGATCTCTGTGCCTGGACTCAGCCATCGGTCGAGCGGGTCAGGGTTTCCCATTGCTCGATGTCGCTGAGGCTGCGTTGCAGTTTATCGCGCACCAGATTCAGCGCATCGCTGCCCAATAGCAAGTGTGCGGGTGGTGCGGCGCTGGCGATCAGTTGCAGCATGGCCTGCGCAGCCTTGCGCGGATCGCCCAACTGCTTGCCGCTTTTCTCTTCGCGGGCCTTGCGCACGGGGTCGAAGCTGACGTCATAGTCGGCAATGCTACGCGCCGTGCGCTGCATCGAACGACCGGCCCAATCGGTGCGAAACGAACCGGGGGCTACCGCCGTGACAAAGATGTTGAACGGCTGTAATTCCTTGCTCAGCGTATCGGAGAGCCCTTCAAGGGCAAACTTGCTCGAACAGTAATAGGCAATGCCGGGCATGGTGATGGTGCCGCCCATCGAGGTGATATTCAGAATGTGCCCGGCTCGCCGCTGTCGGAAATACGGCACGAACGCCTTGATCATCGCCGCCGCGCCGAACAGGTTGACGTCGAACTGACGCCGCATCTCCACCAGCGGTGACTCCTCGAAAATGCCCTCATGTCCGTAACCGGCGTTGTTCACCAGCACATTGACCGGACCCAGTGTGGCTTCGACGTCGGCGATCACCCCGTCGATGCGTTCGAAATCGGTGACGTCGAGCAACACCCCGTGTGCCCGATCCGCGGACAGGGCCTCGAACGACTTCAGATCGGTGTCATTGCGCACGGTACCGATCACTCGGTGACCGGCGTTGAGCGCTTCTTGCGCGAGGGCGCTGCCGAAGCCGCTGCTGACACCGGTGATAAACAGGGTTTTGCTGCTGTGCATGGCAATCTCCGACGGATAAGTGAGAGGCCATGGTAGGCAGCGCGCAGGGGAAGGGGTATGCCGGTTTGTCTGAGAGGATTGCCTGTTCCTATTGGCAGACCGGTGAAGCGCTCTGAAACGTGGTGTTGATTCGGCGCCGCCCGGATCAGGAGCCATTCCTGAGCAACTGCCCCAGTGCCTCCAGCTCAGCTTTCTCTACATCGGAAACCAAGACGAAGCGCATGTGACCGGCCTGCCATGACACCACATTAAAGCCGCGAACCGTCTGGCTCTGCGTTGCCGTGTCAGCCTCAGTCGTGGGCAAGATGAACACGTTGATGATGTGCTTGGCATGCCCGTAGCTCAGGGCGGCGGTGGTCTGGTGTTGCAGGTAATCCAGACGCCCGCCGAGCAGAGGGAAGCCTTGCGCCGTGTAGTCGAACACCGGGGGTGAGAAGTCGAGTTTCCCGGTGAACCAGGGCTTGACGGTGTGGCGATCGGACGACACCACATCGTTCAGATGCTCGCCCATCAACGAACGAACGTGGCTGGAAACGGCCTCGTCGATCAGTGGTTGCTCGCTGCCGGGAGTGGCGATATACAGCACCATCGCCAGGGCCAGCGCTGTGGCGGAAAAGGCCGGGGTCAGCCATTTTTGCCAGCGCTGGATGAACCCCGGCGCGGGTTTGTCTGCGGCGAACACGCTGGCCACCAATGAGGCGGGGGCGGGGTAGTAGGGCGCATGGCGCTTCACGCTGAGCTTGAGCAACTTCGCTTGATCATGCAGCCGCGCGCACTCGGCGCAGGCGCTCAAGTGCGCTGCCACCTGCGCAGCTGTCGCCGGATCAAGTTCCTGATCCAGATAGCCGTGCAGCTGTGTCTGGCAAACCGTGCAGTCGAGTTCATTCATGGTCGTGCAACTTCAGTAATTCGAGCTTGAGCATGGCCCGCGCCCGGGCCAGCCTGGACATGACGGTACCGATGGGAATATCGACCACCAGAGCGATGTCCTTGTAGGGCAGATCTTCGAGTTCCTTGAGCACAATCACCTCGCGAAACACCGGCGGCAGGGCGCTCAGCGCTTGTTGCAACAGCGCGGCGTTTTCAGTGTGAATCGCCAGCAGCTCCGGGGTCTGACTGTGGCTCAACGCGCCCTCGGTTTCTTCTATCTCGTCATCGAATGCGACCCAATGCCGTCCGGCCGAAGCTTTAAGCCAGGTGTAGCTTTCATTGCGCACAATGGTCAGAAACCACGCCTTGGCGTTGCCATCGGCGAAACGCTGCAAAAACCGGAAAGCGCGCAGGGCGCTTTCCTGCACGACGTCGCGCGCGGCGCTGTCGTTGCCGGTCAGCCAGCGCGCAAGGTTGTAGGCCGCGTCCAGATGCGGCGCAATCAGTTCCTCAAATCGCTTCATGGTGGGTTCCGCACTGTCACACCCCTATAACCGTGCTGCGCCGGGTTTTATTCCCGAAAAACAATTTGTTTTGCGACGTGGAATAAACCCTCGCGTCGCAAGGTTTACCTCGTGTCAGCTACCTCACTGTAGTCCGCCCGCGAGGACCTACCGATGGACATTCAAGCAAAACACCCATTGCGCACCGACGGCTTGCTCAACCCGGACCGGCGCACCCTGCTCAAATGCTCGGCGTGGGCCGGGGCCGGGGTCATCTGGGCCTTGAGCGGCGGGGTTCCCAAAGCCTTCGCGCTGGACGAGGCGGGCAACGTCAGCGATCCCAAGGCCCTGGCCAGCACCTTTCACTTCGTGCAGATCAGCGACTCGCACATCGGCTTCAACAAGGAAGCCAATCCGGAACCGGTGAAGACCCTGCAAGTGGCGATCGACAAGGTCATCGCGCTACCCAAACGTCCCGCACTGATTCTGCACACCGGCGACATCACGCACCTGTCCAAGCCTGAAGAATTCGACACCGCCGCGCAGTTGCTCAAGGGCCTACCATCCACCGTGCATTACGTGCCCGGTGAACACGACACCCTCGACGAGGGCGGCGGCAAGCTTTACCTGGAGCGCTACGGCAAAGGCACCAAAGGCAACGGCTGGTACAGCTTCGATGATCACGGCGTGCACTTCATTGCGCTGATCAATGTCTTCAACTTCCAGGCCGGTCACGAAGCCACCCTCGGCGCCGATCAACTGGCCTGGCTGGCCGATGATTTGCGCGCGGTCAGCAGCAGCACGCCCATCGTCGTGTTCACCCACATCCCGCTGTGGACCATTTATCAGCCGTGGGGCTGGGGCACCGAGGATGGCGATCAAGCGATCGCGATGCTGCGCAAGTACGGCTCGGTGACCGTGCTGAACGGGCACATCCACCAAGTCATCCAGAAAGTCGAAGGCAACATCACCTTCCACACCGCCCGTGGCACCGCCTATCCGCAGCCGGCACCGGGTGCCGCACCGTCGCCGGGGCCGATGACGGTAGCGGCCGATCAACTGCGCAATTACCTGGGGATCACCGACGTGCGTGCGACCCAGGGCGATCACCCGCTGGCACTGATTGACTCAACACTGGTTTAACCGAGGACACGCAAATGAAAAGGCAACTGTTGGCGCTGGTGGGCCTGCTGCTGGCGATGCCGGTGTGGGCGACGGAAGTGAAGATCGACATCAAGGAATTCATGTTCGGCCCCAAGGACTTGACCGTGGCCGTCGGCACCAAGGTGACGTGGGTCAATGACGATCAGATTCCGCATACGGTGGCAGAAACCCACAAGGTGTTTCGCTCAGGGGCGCTGGATACCAACGACAGCTTTTCCTGGGTGTTCGATACACCGGGGGAGTTTGAGTATTTTTGCGTATTGCATCCGCAGATGATCGGCAAAGTGGTGGTGACGCAGTGAATGCGATTCGCTGGAAAAACTTGCTGAAAAACGTACCGGAAGGGTGCTGCTGGCCTGAGTGTTACTCAGCTACCAATCTGCACCTTTCCGGGACTCGCAATGAGCTATTGGGTAGCACGTCCCAAGTTCGGCGTAGCAGGAGCTGATCGCCGTTTTCCGCTTAAATCATTCAAATCAAGCGCTTGGCACGGTGCGGAGAAATCTGGCATGCATCGTGCTTTTTTGTATTCGTGGATAATTGGATACAAAAAGACAAAAGGTGCTGCCATGCAATTTGCTCCCGCCTATGACCAGCGTCAACCGATGACCGCCGAGGAGGAGGCCTACAACTTTCTGTTGGAAGGCATCTGCGGCGGTCGTTATCGCAAGGGTGACCGGTTGATTGCCGAGGACATTGCCAGTGAAATCGGCATGAGCCGCATGCCGGTGCGCGAAGCCTTTCGCCGCCTCGATGCGCAGGGCCTGGTGACGCTGCGGCCCAACCGCGGCGCGGTGGTCAGCGGTCTGGATGTCGAGCAAATGCATGAAGTCTTCGAGATGCGCAGCGCCTTGGAAGGACTGGCGATTCGTATCGCCGTGCCCAAGATCAGCGAGCGTCAGTTGACGGCGCTGGAGCGGCTTCTCGATGAAATGGATGACTACCGCGAGGAGAGTGCGGCGTGGGTCAGTCGCCATCGCAAGTTCCATGAGTACCTGTGCAGCCTCAGCGATCGCCCACGGCTGCTGAAGCAGATCAGCGCCCTCTACGCGCTGATCGAAGCGCCCATGCGCCTGTGGTTACAGCACATCGAAAAGCCCCTGAGTGCGCGCCAGGAACATCAGATGATCCTTGATGCGATTCGCGCCGGCGACGCCCACAAGGCCGAGGCCGTGGTGCGTGAACACATCGAAGGCACGGTGCCCGAGCTGATCAAGTTTCTGCAATCGGAAAAATAACCACAGAGCGGAACCCGAATCCGCCGATGTTTTGACTTTGAGTACTGCCCCGTTACTAACCGAACTGGAGTGTCTGGTCATGCATACGTCTCGCCTGTTACTGGCTGCAATTTCCCTCGGGCTCTGTTCGCAGTGGGCGCTTGCCGCACCGACGGTGCCGGAGCGTCTGGTCAAGGTCGACAAACTCACCTATTGCTCGGGCATGGACTCGCCGCCGCTGGTGTCCTTCGATGAAGCGCAGAAGCCCAAAGGCCTGACCGTCGACCTGGGCCTGGAAATCGCCAAGCGTCTGGGCGACAAGAAGGTTGATTGGCGGGTGATTCCGTTTTCCGGATTGCTCCCGGCGTTGCTCGCCAAACAGTGCGACATGATCGTCGATCAGTTGTTCGACAAGCCCGAGCGCCGCGAGGTGATCGACATCGTCAACTACATGTATTCCAGTCAGGCGGTGGTGGTGCCCAAGGGTAATCCGAAGGCGCTGAAAACCCTTGCGGATCTGAGCGGGCACAAGATCGCGGTGCTCAACGGTTCGACCATCAAGACCTTGCTCGATACCGAGAATGAAAGCCTGACCGAGGCTGGCAAGCCGCCGATGAAACTGGTGGTCTACAACACCGACACCGATGCCTTTCAGGCGCTGCGCATCAGTCAGGTCGACGCTTACGGCACCACGGTGGAAACCGCCGGTTATTACGCCGCGATGGCCCCGGATCTGTTCGAGGAAGGGGTACCAGCCTTCAGCCGGATCCTCACCGGTCTGGGCATTCGCAAGGACGATCCGCAACTGAGCGCTGCGGTGCAGCAGATCATCACCGACATGCGCAGCGATGGCAGCTACAACCAGCTTCTGAACAAGTGGCACGTCTCCAGCGACACACTCGATTGAGGTAAGCGTTGATGAACTTCAATTGGGATGTGTTCTGGCAATACCTGTTGCAGCCCAGCGGCGTGTACCTCACAGGGCTCTGGCTGACCTGCCTGATCAGTGTGTTGGCGATGTTGCTGGGCTGTGTATTGGGGCTGGCCGCCGCATTGTTGCGCTTATCGAAGAACCCTCTGCTGCATCTGCCGGTGCGCTTTTATGTGTGGCTGATGCGCGGCACGCCGTTGCTGGTGCAAATCGTCTTTCTCTACACGGCGCTGGCGGCGGGCGGGATTTTTCGCTTCGAAGACATTGAGCTGTTCGGGCTGGTGATCCCCGGCAACATTCAGGCGGCGATCATTGCTCTGGGCCTCAACGAAGGCGCATACATGGCCGAGATCATCCGCGCCGGGATCGGCGCCGTGGACAAGGGCCAGTACGAGGCCGGGCGCTCGCTGGGCATGACCTTCGCCAAATTGATGCGCCGTATCGTCCTGCCGCAGGCGTTCCGGGTGATCGTGCCGCCGCTGGGCAACGAATTCAACGTGATGCTGAAAAACACCACGCTGGTCAGCGTGATCGGCGTGCAGGAGCTGTTGCTCAGTACGCAGATGGTCACCTCGGCGACTTTTCGGGTGTTCGAGTTGTACCTGGTGGTGGCGATTTATTTCCTGTTGCTCACCACGCTGTGGGGCTTCTTTCAGCGCTGGCTGGAGAACCGTTTCGGCCAGTCCGACAGACCTTCTTCGCCGCCGCCGGCCTCCAGCCGGATGTTCGGGCGCAACACGCTGAAACTGCTGAGGGGACGCTAATCATGGCGCATCAAAGTGACGAGCTGATCATCGAGGCGCTGAACATTCACAAGTCCTTCGGCGATCTGCAGATTCTCAAGGGCATCTCGCTGCAAGTACGCCGTGGCGAAGTGGTGGTGCTGATTGGCGCTTCAGGCTCGGGAAAAACCACGTTTATTCGCTGCATCAATCTGCTCGAAGACATTCAGGCTGGGGAAATCCGCGTCAGCGGCCGGCCCATGGGCTATCGCACGCGGGCTGACGGCAGTCTGGTGCGCGACTCGGAACGCAGCATCGCTCGCCAGCGCCGGGACATCGGCATGGTGTTCCAGCGCTTCAATCTGTTCCCGCACATGACCGCCCTGGAAAACATTATCGAAGCACCGATTCAGGTGTTGGGTGTGCCGCGCCAGGCTGCGCTGGAGCAGGCGCAGGCACTGCTCAAACGGGTCGGGCTGGCGGACAAGGCCAGTCATTACCCGTCGATGCTTTCCGGCGGTCAGCAGCAACGGGTGGCCATTGCCCGAGCGCTGGCGATGAAGCCTCAGGCGATGCTGTTCGACGAACCCACCAGCGCCCTCGACCCGGAAACTGTCGGCGAGGTTCTGCAAGTGATGAAGGAGTTGGCCGAGGAGGGCATGACCATGGTCGTGGTCACCCATGAAATGGGTTTTGCCCGCGAGGTGGCCGACCGGGTGGTGGTGCTCGATCAGGGCGAACTGATCGAACAAGGCCCGCCGGAACAGATTTTCAGTCGCCCCACCCATCCCCGTACCCAAGCCTTTCTCAGCCGCGTGCTGTGAACTTCACAAGGATTTCGACGATGCGTTTATCGAGCTTGTTCGCGGCGCCGCAGCCCCGACACGTTGCAGATCTTCGAGAAGACTGCCGGAAAACATCCAGCGCCTGATCACCCGCGAATGGAACCGGATCAAGTCCGGCCAATGAATTGCTGATTTGAAGAGCCTCTGCCATGTTGAAATTTTCTGCTCACGAATATCCCTATCCGTCGCAACGCCAAAGCGTGTTTGCCCGTCGTGGCATGGTCGCGGCGTCTCAACCTTTGGCCGCACAGGCCGGCATCGAAATGCTGCAAAAGGGCGGCAATGCGATCGACGCCGCCATCGCCACGGCGGCGGCCCTGACCGTGGTCGAGCCTACGGGCTGTGGCCTGGGCGGTGACGCGTTTGCGCTGGTCTGGTTCAAGGATCAGTTGCATGGCCTCAATGCCAACGGCCATGTCCCGGCGTCGTTAAGTATCGAAGCGGTCAAAGCGGCCGGCCATGAGCAAATGCCGTTGTATGGCTGGACGCCGGTGACGGTACCGGGATGTCCATCGGCCTGGGCCGAGTTGTCGCAACGCTTTGGCGTGTTGCCGTTCGCCGATCTGCTGCAACCGGCGATCAGTCTGGCCAGAGACGGTTTTCCGCTGTCGCCGGTGGTTGCCCATCAGTGGCAGATCGCGCTGGATGAGTTCACTCCCCATCGCGATCAAGTGCTACAGGCCTGGTTCGATACGTTCCTGATTGACGGTCGCGCGCCCAAGGCCGGCGAGATTTTCCGTAACCCGGCTCAGGCGCGAACCCTTGAAGAATTGGCGGCTACCCGTTGCGAAAGTTTGTATCGCGGCGCGTTGGCGCAACGCCTGGATGCGCATTCACGAGCTACCGGCGGCTATCTGCGCGCCACGGATCTGGAGCATTACCGCGCGCAATGGGTGGAGCCGATTCACGTCAATTACCGTGGCGTGGATGTCTGGGAAATCCCGCCGAGCGGGCAGGGTCTGGTCGCCTTGATGGCGCTGAAGATTCTCGAGGGCTTCGACTTCGATCACCGTGACAGCCAGCAGACCTGGCACCGGCAACTGGAGGCAATGAAACTGGCCTACAGCGATGGTCTGCACTACATCACGGATCCGCTGCACATGCGCGTGGCCGTGGATGATCTGCTGAGCGACGAGTACAGCGCCCGCCGCCGCGCTCAGATCGGCGAACAGGCGCAGCCGCCGAAGCCGGGCGATCCTCACGCCAGCGGCACGGTGTACCTGGCCACGGCGGACGGGCAGGGCAATATGGTCTCGTTCATCCAGAGCAATTATCACGGCTTCGGCTCAGGCGTAGTGCTGCCGGATAGCGGCATCGCCCTGCAAAACCGTGGGCAGGAATTCAGCCTTGATCCCGAGCATGCCAACGCGTTGGCTCCGGGCAAAAAGACCTTCCACACGATCATTCCCGGCTTCCTCACCAAGGATGGCCAGGCGCTTGGGCCGTTCGGCGTGATGGGCGGCTACATGCAGCCGCAGGGCCATGTGCAGATGGTCATGAACCTGGTGGATTTCGGCTTGAACCCGCAATCGGCACTGGACGCGCCGCGCTGGCAGTGGCTTGGCGGGATGAAGGTCGGCATCGAACAGGGCGCTTCAAGGGATCTGGCCAATGCGTTGGCGCGTCGCGGGCATGAGGTGCAGATCGCCAGTGATCTGACGGATTACGGACGAGGGCAGATCATTCTGCGTGATCCGGTGACGGGTGTGTTGTGTGGGGGGACTGAGCCGAGGGCGGATTCGCATATCGCGGTTTGGTAGATACGGCAGGTACTCGCCAGGTCAGGAGCACACACTTTTTCACAAAGACCTCCCGGGATCCAATCGGTGGCAGAATCTCCCTGACTTGACTGTTTTGGAGAACACCATGCTTCGTGTGTTTGAACGAAGACTCGACCCTTTCCCGCCTGACGAGGTGCCACCGCCGCCCAACGGTCTGGCTAAATTCCTCTGGGCCTGCACCCGGGGCGCACGCGGCTACATCCTGGCGCTGGCGCTGCTCAGCGCCGCCGTGTCGATTTACGAAGCGTGGCTGTTTTCGTTCCTCGGTCAGGTCGTGGACCTGCTTTCGACGTGGCAGGCTGGCGGCGAAGCGGCTGTGCAGGAGAGCCGCGTGCTGTGGGGCATGGGCATCGTCATGGTGCTCAGTGTCGGGCTGGTGGCGTTGCGCACCATGGTTCAGCATCAGATCCTGGCGATTAACCTGCCATTGCGCCTGCGCTGGGATTTCCACCGGCTGATGCTGCGGCAAAGCCTTTCGTTTTTCTCCGATGAGTTTTCCGGTCGGGTCACGACCAAGGTGATGCAGACGGCGCTCGCCGTACGCGACGTGCTGTTCACCATGATCGAGATCTTGCCCGGGATCGGTGTGTACTTCATCGCGATCATCGCCCTGGCCGGCGGCTTTGCGCTGAAACTGATGCTGCCGTTTCTCGCTTGGGTCGTGCTGTTTGGCCTGGCCATGTGGTACTTCGTGCCGCGCCTGGGCAAGGTCGGACAGGAGCAGGCCAATGCGCGGTCGATGATGACCGGGCGTATCGCCGACGCGTACACCAACATCACCACGGTCAAGCTGTTCTCCCATTCCAATCGCGAAGCGCACTTCGCGCGGGCGGCGATGGAGGATTTCAAGCAGACCGGTTTTCGCCAGATGCGTCTGGTCAGCCTGTTCGAGATCGTCAACCAGGCCCTGGTGGTCGGGTTGATCATGTCCGCCGGAGGCTATGCCCTGTGGCTGTGGCACCAGGGCGATGTCGGCGCCGGTGCGGTGGCGGCGATCACTGCCATGGCGTTGCGGATCAATGGCATGTCGAACTGGATCATGTGGCAAATGACCTCGCTGTTCGAAAGCATCGGCACCGTCCAGGACGGCATGGCCACGCTGACTCAAGGCACCAAGGTGCAGGATGCGCCGAATGCCGGCGTGCTGGTGACCTCCGGCGGCGCGGTGACGTTCGACAAGGTGAAGTTCAACTACGGCGGCGAACGTCAGGTGCTCGATGGCCTGAGCCTGAGTATTCGCCCCGGCGAAAAAATCGGTTTGGTAGGGCGCTCCGGCGCCGGCAAGTCGACGCTGATCAACCTGCTGCTGCGTTTCTATGACGTCGACAGCGGCGAGATCCGTATCGACGGCCAGAACATTGCACACGTGACCCAAGACAGTTTGCGCAGTGCGATCGGCATGGTCACCCAGGACACTTCGCTGCTGCACCGTTCGATTCGCGACAACATCGCCTACGGCCGCCCCGATGCCACCGACGCACAGATCCGCCGCGCCGCTGCCAACGCTCAGGCTGATGAGTTCATCAGCCAGTTGAGCGATCGGCAAGGACACAGCGGTTACGACACCTTGGTGGGCGAGCGCGGGATCAAACTGTCTGGCGGCCAGCGCCAACGTGTGGCGATTGCCCGAGTGATGCTGAAGAACGCGCCGATCCTGCTACTCGACGAAGCCACCAGTGCGCTGGACTCGGAAGTCGAAGTGGCGATTCAGGAAAGCCTCGATGAAATGATGCAGGGCAAGACCGTGATTGCGATAGCCCATCGACTGTCGACGATTGCGGCGATGGATCGGCTGATTGTCATGGATGACGGGCGCATCATCGAGCAGGGCACCCATTCCGAATTGCTGGAGAAGAATGGTGTTTATGCGCGGCTGTGGGCGCATCAGAGCGGTGGCTTCCTGGGTGAGGACAAAGGTGTGATCGAGACGTTGGATCAGGCCTGACCCACAGACCTTGCCCGTGCCGCCGGGGCAGGGTGACGGGACGTCATCAGGCCGATAAACGAGATTGCCAGCGCCAGGCCAATGGTCGTGGTGACTTCGGTGCAGTGCTGCGGGGTGATCATCATGACCGCCAGCGCCGCGCAGATGAAGCCGATCACCAGCCACGTCAGCCATGGGAACAGCCACATGCGAAAGGTCAGCTCGACCTTGCGCTGTTGCAATATCCGCCGCATGCGCAGCTGCGACACTGCAATCGCCAGGTACACCAGCAAGGCAATCGCCCCGGAACTGGCCAGCAGGAACTCGAACAGCCCGGCGGGCATGAAGTAGCTCCACACGGTGATCGACGCACCCAGCACGGTGCTGGCGATGACGGCTGCCCGTGGCACACCGGCCGCGGAAGTCGCCTTCAGCGCTTTTGGTGCATCGCCCCGGCGACCCAGCGAGAACAACATGCGCGAGGCAATGTAGATCGAGGAGTTCATGCAACTGGCTACGGCGATCAGGACGACGACGTCGACCATGAACTTGGCGTTTGGAATATTCATGATTTCCAGGGCGCGCTGATACGAGCCCACCGAGGCCAGCAACGGATCATTCCAGGGCACCACGGAGATGACCACGAAGATCGACAGCAGGTAGAACACGCCAATGCGCCAGATCACCGAGCGGGTGGCCTTGGCGATGTTCTGCGCCGGGTTATTCGATTCGGCGGCTGCGATGGTCACCGCTTCTGTACCGATGAAGCTGAACATGATCGTGATGAAAGCACCGACCACCGCGGACAAGCCGTTGGGTGCAAATCCGCCGTGCTCGGCCATCAAGCCGCTCAAGCCGCTGACTTCGCGGTCGGGCACCCAGCCCATCAACACCGCAAAACCGACACCGATGAACCCGATGATCGCCACGACCTTGGCCATGGCGAACCAGAACTCGAATTCACCATACTTGGACACACTGAACAGGTTGGTCACCACCAGCGCAATGATCGATCCCAACGCGAACAGCCAGGCATCGACCTGCGGAAACCATTGGTTCAGCACATGCCCGGCCGCCAATGCTTCGATGGGAATCACCAGCACCCAGAACCACCAGTACAACCAACCGATGGTAAAACCGGCCCAGCGGCCGATGGCCTGGTCGGCGTAGGTGGAGAACGAACCGGTGTCCGGATTGGCCACAGCCATCTCGCCGAGCATGCGCATGACCAGCACGACGAGCAAACCCGAAAACAGATAAGCGAGAAGCACCGCCGGCCCTGCAGCGGCAATGGCGTGTCCTGAACCTACGAACAAACCGGCGCCGATAATCCCGGCGATGGACAGCATTGTGACGTGACGAGGCTTGAAGCCCTGCGCCAATTGGCTACTCGAATCCATGGAGTTCGGGCTGATCATCGGTATTTTTATTCTCTGCTGATCGACATTCAAGCAAGTTGACCGGGCACACGATCGATCACCATCGTTGCCTGCTGAAACTCCCGAAAGAAGCCCGTTCAACCGCCGCAGTTCTCATCAACCCCATGATCCGAGCAGGGCTGTTTTGATACGAAGACACGGCACCTTAGCCGGCCTTGCCGCCGATTCAGTAGGCTGATTGCGCCATGATCGTGTCTGATATCGACATGCGAATACCATGAGGTCGTATTGGAGACCTATCGGTCACAGAAGGCTCAGGCAATCTTCGCGGCTCGCGAGCATTCCTCCAGCAATCTCAGGGAGGCGAGTTGGACAGTGGGGGGGAGATGATCTGAAGGCGGAATGCGGCTGCTAAACAGCGGCAAGTTGAACCTGATCTCTGCCGCTTTGTTTAGCGCTGTACATCGCGGTATCGGCACGCTGAATGAAGGCGTCAAACGATTCTGCTGGAATCCATGTCGCAACGCCGAAGCTACAAGTCACCTGTCCAACATCATCAAAGGGCACAGTGCTTATCAGTGCTCGAAGCTTTTCTGCCAGCAGCCTTGTATCGTTCAGTTCGGTATCCGGGCAGATCAATGCAAACTCTTCTCCACCTGTTCTGCACAGTAGATCGGTTTTGCGTGTGGCCGAACGTATCTACGAATCTCTCGGCTATTCGACCGAACCGCGCATCAGCATGGGGAAAAAGATCGGTTCGAATATCTCGACATTAGGGCGCTAGTTTTAGCGTCCGATGGCTGATAGCTGATGGCTGACTATCGATGGGCGATTTTGGACAGGAGCTATGCAATGGATCTGAAGTTCAGTCACGTAGATGTACTGGTCAAGAATCTTGAGGAAGCCTGTGCTTACTACGCACACATACTAAACGCCAGGATTTCCAAAACGCTTGTCTGGGAGCGGGGTGGTCTGCATGTCCACTACGCGATTGCACTGATCGGTCAAGAGCGTTTCATGCTGGTGCAACCGTTGGCGGGCAATCTGAAGGAGCTTTTGGATTCTTCGGGTGAAGGTATGATTTACCGCCACTGCTACTCAACGAAGGATATCGAAAAAGCCTATGACGAGTTGATGGACGCTGGTGTTCAGCCTCAAGACGAAAATGGAGAGCCATTGGCTCGCGCGAATCTGCAATCCCCGGCCGGCGCACGCATTCTCTGGTTACCAAAGCGCTTCGGGCACTTCTCTATCGAGATACTCGAAGAAAAGGCGCTGGAAGCGTTTATCGAGACTGCGTTTATCTAAAAAATATAGAGGCCGTTCACCACAGGCTACTTTCGGCCAAAAGCTGACGGTGGTTATAGACAGAAATCGACCCACACCTGCCTTCTAGATCAGTTGGGATCTTTGTTAGAGCGGGCTTACCCGTAAGGAGGCTGCTTGAGCAACGCACATACTCTTCGAGCAATGTCATCTGCGCTATCGGGAATGTCCACTGAAATGCCTAAATAGTGTTCAAGGTGCAGGGTAAGCGTGTGTTCATCCACCAACAGATCCCAATAGCGTTGGTCCGGACCATCAAGCCTCTCTTTCCAGCAACCGCCCAGCCCTTGCTCAATAACCCGGGCCAAGTCCTCGAAAAGCTTCCAGTTGGCTTCCTCTGATACTTCAATCCTCACTATGTGTCACCTCACCACCAACAGTCCTCCGATTGTGGTGGCTCCTACGAATGGCCGCAATGGGTCGACACCTAACGGTGCAGGATGACCGCTTCTGGCCGATCTGTGCCGTTCGTGGAGGGCAGAAAACGGCCAGAAGCGGTCCTTTGAAAGCGTCTACGGAAGAAGGACCGATTCAGTACTGTGAAAGAACGACGGGCATTCCTTCAGAGTGGTTGCCACTAATGCCAACAAGCTGCTCCACTCGACGGGCATGATTGGTCTCCAAGATGGGCTAGAGTGCACCCTTTAACCAAACAGTAGAGCCACATCACATGCATTTCGTCCGCCACGGAGAGTACCTTGCCGCTTCACGTATTACTGGGCCTCGGCATAATCTCCTGCAACTGCGCATAGGAGTTGGTGAGCAGCATGAGCCGATCTGTGAGTGTCTCCCGCCGCAGGGGGCATGTAATCACGAACCATTAGTTGAGGCTGATATCGTTGCAAGCGTACTCGAAGGAACATCGGAGGCGAATCGACGCTTTGGCACCTCACATGTCGTTACCCACATCCGGTACGTCCGAAATGACACCAAGCCTGAAGTGGTCTATGGCCTCTTGGCTCTCAAAATACTTGAGCAGTTGCATGTCGGCGGCACATTCGTTGAGGGCAGCAATACTATTTAGTCCTTACCTCAAGCAGACTTCTGGGCAGGTAGTTAAGAGGACGAGTACAGCGCGGCCCTAGGGTGGAGTTGCATTGAGTCGTCCCCAATTTCAGAGAGCCTCTCAGGCCTCAAGGATGTCTATCAAGTTACTGTGAGAATGTCAGCTTCTGACCAATAGCTGCCGTTCAAGAACCAACGCTTGCCGCTCTGGACTCAACCGATCAACGCCTCCAAATAATCTGAACCCCGTCCGAACGCGTACGCCTAATGATCAACCTGTGATCAATTGCACAGGCGCTGTGCCAATACCGGCATATTCCGAGAGGTGGTCAAACGTGGCTAAAGACGAGAAGAAAAGCAAAGATGACGCTTCGAAAGCCAGCAAGGATTTGAAAGACAAAAAGTCCTCGCCGGACAAGAAGTCAGCTGCAGCTTCGGCGCTTTCAAAGTCTTCCGACAAGAAAGACAAGAAGAAAGACGCCGAACCGAAGAAGTCTGCAAAAAAAGCCGATAGCAAGCCGGAAAAGGCCAAGGATTCCAAAAAGGCAGACAAGCCGGCGAAAAAGAAAAAGTGATCGCTGCAACTCGCTAGGGCTCTATGCCCTAGCTTCCCTCCAAGCTTGTCTTCAAGCCGTTTGTTCAACCCTGCGCGCATCCCCCAACGAATCACGCTGCATCGACTGCAGGTTTTTCTCGATGGTTTCGCACAGGGCTTCCATCTGGATCTGGTGCTCGCTGTGGCGAAACGGGCTCTGCAGATCGGTGCCGATGCGTTCGATGGCCAGCAGCATGAAGCCCACCACGGTCGAGGCGAGCGGGGTGAACCAGCCCAGTGACTCGACTAGCCCTACTGGCACAATCAGGCAGAACAGCGAGATAAACAGGCGCGGGAAGTAAACGTAAGGGTAGGGCAGCGGAGTATTCGCGATCCGTTCCATTCCGCCCTGGCTGTTGGACAGCTCGACCATCGTCGATTCCAGCCGTGCCAGACGAATGCTGTCCAGGCGCCCGGCCTTGTATTCCCGGGCTAGCAGGGATGCCGAACCGGTAAGGATGTCGTTGGCAAAGTTGTTGGTGGTGCCGCTGCGGGCGAATTCATCTGCCGGGATGAACGCGCGGACTTCCTCCGGGCAAGGCTGACCGCGCAAGTGCGCTGCTAGGCAATTGACGTACGCCACATGGCGGCGCAACAGCGTCGCTTTCAGCGGATTCACTTCGTTATTGGGGTCATCCAGCAGCGTCAGCACCTGCCGGGCGAAGCTGCGGGAGTTGTTGATCATCATGCCCCACAGCGTTCGCGCTTCCCACCAACGGTTGTAGGCGCTGCTGTTGCGGAAACTGATCAGCACCACCAGCGCCGAACCGAGCAATGTCAGTGGCATCAGCGGCAGGTTGATCTTGGCGTTGAGGAACAACATGAAATCGACGGTGACGGCGATGTCCCAGAGCAACAGCCAGAACAGCGACCAGCCCACATAGCCCATGGTCTTGATGATCAGACGGTATTTTTTGACGATGGCAGCTTTCAAACGGGAACCTCGCGGCGAGCGGTAAGCGTTAACGCCTTAGCTCGGACGCTGGTTCGGGGGTAAAGGTTCGGTGTTGACCGAGCAACTTGGTTACGACAATTTGCGGGCCATAAAAAACCCGGCAGTCACGCCGGGCTTTTTATTGCCTGAAGTTTCGCCAGAAGGCTCAAAGTGAGGCTTTAACCTGCAAGCCAAACACCAACGCATTGTCGATGTTCTGCCCGGAAAACGCGCCCGGTTCGATGATGTATTGCATGTTCGGGCGCAGCGTCAGCCACGGCGTGGCCTGATAGCCGTAGCCGAGTTCGATCAACTGCTCGCCACTGTCCAGGTTCGGGAACTGCGTGCCGTTGGCCATGGCGGCGTCCTGTTGCACGTCGCGGCTGCGGGGGTTAGGCACAGCGCGGCCGTAGCCAAGAGCGACGGTGTCACGCGGCCGACCTTCGAACGGTTTGTACAACACCAGACCCGTGCCGTACCACTTGCTGAATGGCGAAGCCGCTTCGCTGGCCGCCGAGTATTGGCCGAAGGCGTGCAGACTGCGCCCCTCGGACGTTGGCGAACTCCAAACGGCTTGATCGATCAGCAGGTAATGCCCGCCACGACCGGACACTTCTTTGTCGCTGCCGATGCGTTTTACATTGGAGCTGTCGTAGTAGTAACCAACCTTGTACTCACCGGGCAATTCACCCGCGTGCTTGTACACCAACTCGATCGGCACCACGGTGCCGGTGGTGTGTTTTGGGCCCAGATGCCAGGCGCGGCTGGAGTTGCCGTTGCTCTCGGGATCGACATTGAATGCCGCCACGCGCAACTGCCACGAGGACGACAAGTCGTATTTCACCCGCACACCCAAGTGCGCGTTGGGGTAGTTGGTCCAGCCGCTGCCGCCGGACATGTTCAGCGGATGGCCGCAGAAACCAGCGTTCATGAAGTTGCACAGAATGCCGCTGTCGAGGCCGCCGAGGTCGTTGCCCATGGCCATGTAACCGAGCTTCACGTTGAGCGCCGGGGTGAACAGGCTGCGCTCGTAGCTGAGTTCGGTCAGGCGAGTATAAAGGCCGCCGTAGTTTTCCTGGATCGGCAGACGGTTGCCGACCAGGTCTTCCGAGGCGCTATTGCCGCGGCGGTCGTTGATGGTCAGTTGGACCTTGCCGGCGTTCTCAACGCCATACAACTTGCTCAGGTCGAACTGCGCGCCGAGCTTGATGTTCTGCGAGTAACGGCCGGAGCGGTGCAAGCCGCCATCGGCGTTGTAAGCCATTTCCCCGGTGTAATCGCCGGTGAATTTGATCCCGTCTTCGTCCATCTGATGCCGCAGACCGCCCCAATCGCCGGTCAGGGTGTTGCGGGTCAACAGGTTCGAATCGGTATCGGCGAAGGCGGGCAGGGTGGTGCAGGTCAGGCCCAACAGCACGCCGTTGACCCAGCCGTTACGAGTAAAACCAAACATGGAGATCTTCCTGCTCAAATCTGTAGCGCTATCGGAAAGCGGCGCGGCACCCTCAGGTGCCGCGCGCAAAAAGAAAGCGCCCGTGTTCAGCACGGGCGCTGCGGCTTACGGCAAGGCGTAGGCCATCACGTAGTCGCCGCGATCGGTCGACTGACGTGCACCACCGGCGGTGACGACGATGTACTGCTTGCCGGTTTTCGGCGAAACGTAGGTCATCGGGCCGCCCTGACTGCCCACCGGCAGACGCGCTTTCCAGATTTCTTCGCCATTGGCGCTGTTGAAGGCGCGCAGGTAGAAGTCCTGGGTGCCGGCGATAAAGATCAGGCCACCTTGCGTCGACAGGGTGCCGCCGAGGGTCGGCAGACCGATCTTGATCGGCAGGTGCATGCGGATGCCCAGGGGACCGGTGTCTTCAACGGTGCCGACCGGAACCTGCCAGGCGACTTTCTGTGTCTTCATGTCAATGGCGGTCAGCGTGCCGAACGGTGGAGCCTGGCAAGGAATGCCGGCCACCGACAGGAAGCGGTTTTTGTTCACCGCGTATGGCGTGCCTTTGAGCGGTACCGCGCCCATGCCGGTGTTCAACGCCTCGCCACCAGAGGAGGCCTGCGCCTTGTTCTGCGACGGGATCATCTGAATCCACAGACCCAGGCGCATGTCGTTGACGAAGATGAAACCGTGCACCGGGTCAGTGGAGATGCTGCCCCAGTTCATGCCACCCAGCGAACCCGGGAAGCTCAGCGATTTGTCGGTACCCGGCGCGGTGTACAGACCGTCGTAACGCATGGATTTGAAGTCGATGCGGCACAGCAACTGGTCGTACGGGGTAGCGCCCCACATGTCCGATTCAGTCAGGTGCTGGGCACCGATCTGCGGCATGCCCACCGATTTTGGCTGGGTTGGCGAGTACGGCTCGTTCGGGATGTTGGCGGCTTTGACCGGTACTTCTTTAACGTCGGTCAACGGCTTGCCGGTGGCACGGTCAAGCACGTAGATCTGCCCGGCCTTGGTGCCGATGACCAGCGCCGGAACGGTTTTGCCGTCCTTGGTGAAGTCGATCAGGCTCGGCTGCATCGGCAGGTCGAAGTCCCAGAGATCGTTGTGCACGGTCTGGAACACCCAGCGTTCATCACCGGTGGTGGCGTCCAGCGCGAGGATCGAGGCGCCGTAGGTGTGATCGAGTTTGCTGCGCTCGACACCATAGATGTCGGTGGACGAGCTGCCCATCGGCAGGAACACGGTGTTGGTCGCCGGATCGTAGGACATCGGCGCCCAGCTGTTCGGCGTGCTGCGCACATAGGTGCTGCCTTCGGCCGGGGCCTTTTTATCCTGCGGGTTGCCCGGGTCGAAGGCCCAGCGCATGGCGCCAGTGATCACGTCAAAACCACGGATCACGCCGCCCGGCATGTCGGTCTGTACGTTGTCGGCTACACGGCCGCCCACCACCACGGTAGTGCCGGCCATCAACGGAGCGGAGGAGAGCTGGTAGTAGCTGTCCGGCACATCGCCGAGACCGGCCTTCAGATCGACCTGGCCGTTGTTGCCGAAACCCTGGCAGAACTCGCCAGTGTCGGCATCGACCGCGATCAGGCGGGCATCGATGGTGTTGGTCAGCAGACGGCGCTGGCAATTGGCAGCCGGCGCAGGCTTGGCTTCGATGATGCTCGAGTTGCTTGGCTGAGCGATGCTCTTGGTCGCATCGAAATAAGCCATGCCACGGCAACGCTGCCAGACTTTGGATTTGGCGTTGATCGCGTTCTTCCACAGCTCTTTGCCGGTGTCGGCATCCAGCGCGATCAGGTTGTTGTGCGGGGTGCAGATGAACACCTTGTTGCCGATCTGCAACGGGGTGAGCTGGTCTTCGGCACCGTTGCCATCGCTCTCGGCGACGTCACCGGTGTGGTAGGTCCACGCCACTTTCAGCTTGTCGACGTTGTTGCGGTTGATCTGGTCCAGCGCAGCAAAACGGCTGCCGCCTTCGGTATTGCCGTAGTGCGCCCAGTCTTTTTGCGCCTTGTCTGGCTCAACCGGGGTCAGGCCCGGGCCAGTGCCGGTGGCAGCGACGGTCGGGTGCGCAACGAACATGTTGCCGGCAGCCACCGCCAGTCCCACGGCCAGGACAGCGGCAACGCCGTAAGCGCCACGACCCGGAACACCACCGTTGGCACGTTTGAGCAGCGGGTAGACCAGCGTCACCGCCAGACCCACGGCGCTGAACATGAACAGACGCGAGAATACTGGCCAGAACACCAGCCCGGCATCGCTCACCGCCCAGATCGCTGTCCCCACCAGAAATGCCGCGAACAGCCAGGCGCCGGCAGTCTTGTAGCGAGCGATCAGCAGACCGGAAACGGCCATCACCAGACCACCCACGAGGAAGTACCACGACCCTCCCAGGCTGACCAGCTTCACTCCGCCAGCCGCAAGTGCCAGGCCGAGCAGGGCGATGATCACCCCCAGCCCGACCAGAATGAATTTTGATATGCCCGAGAGGCGTTGACTCTGCTTCACGTTGAATGTCCCGTTGAAATGAGGCGTGCATTATATAGATAGGTAACTACCTAGTTAAATCACTAATTCAGTAATGAACTGTTGTTCATTGCGAAATCCCCGTCCTGAGCGGGGACCTGTGCTTTCAAGGGCCTGGAAAGATATTTTGAATGCCTGCAAATAAGCCTTTTTGTCAGAAAAAATGGGAGTTATGACAGCTGTCGCCATCAACCACGATTATTGCGCAGAATCGAGAAATTCAACGCCGCCGCCACACACAGCCAGGCCAGATACGGAAACAGGATCAACCCGGTGATCAAATCCAGGCGCAACGCCATAAACACCATCACCGCGACCACCAGCCATAACAGCAGCAGAATCACCATGGCAGCTGCCACCTGATGCGCGCCGAAGAAAACCGGCGTCCACAACGTGTTCAAGGCAATCTGCGCCGCCCACAGCGCCAGTACTGTCTGACTGCCAGGAATCAGGCTCAAGCGATAGCCGGCCCAGGCCAGCAATAGATAGATTATTGTCCAGGCCACCGGAAACGCCCAGTTGGGTGGGGTGAATCCGGGTTTATTGAGCCCTTCGTACCATTGACCGGGTTTGAAAATCACCCCGGTAGTTGCTGCAGCGCCGCACGCGATCAGAAAAATCAGAAAAGTCACCATTTATCACTCCTTGGCCGCAGCCACTCTGTCTGGGGTTATAGCGTCGCAACGGTCGCTCATTCGGATTTCATCGCCATCAGGTCACTGACCCGCGCCACCAGCGTGTCGACGGCAAACGGCTTGGTCAGCACCTGCATGTCCGGGCCCAACTGACCGGCGCCAATCACCGCGTTTTCTGCGTACCCGGTAATGAACAGGGTCTTTAGATTCTGGCGGATTTCCCGGCCGGCATCGGCCAGTTGTCGACCGTTCATGCCACCCGGCAAGCCGACGTCGGTGATCAGCAAGTCGATGTGAATGTCCGAGCGCAACATCTTCAGCCCGACCACACTGTCAGCGGCCTCTATCAAGGTGTAGCCCAGATCACCGAGTACATCCGTCAACAACGCGCGCACCGTAGGCTCGTCGTCCACCACCAGAATCGTTTCGCCGGCCTTGGGTAATGCCAACGGAGCAGTATCCCGGTCATCGTGGTTCGGCACCGGTTCACCATGGTAACGAGGCAGGTAGATGCACATCTCGGTGCCATGGCCGACCTGCGAATGCACACGCACCTGGCCACCGGACTGCTTGGCGAAACCGTAAATCATCGACAGCCCCAGCCCGGTGCCCTGGCCCAGCGGTTTGGTGGTGAAAAACGGGTCGAAGGCTTTGGCGATGACATCCGCGGTCATGCCGGTGCCGGTATCGGTCACGCACAGGCACAAGTATTGGCCTTCGGGCATGTCCAGCGCGCGGGCAGTCTCGGAGTCCAGCGTACGGTTGGCCGTTTCGATGGTGATGCGGCCGCCGTCCGGCATGGCGTCGCGGGCGTTGATGCACAGGTTCAGCAGGGCATTCTCCAACTGGCTGGCATCGACCAGCGTTGGCCAGAGACCTGACGCGGCGCGGGTTTCCAGGACGATGCTGGGGCCGACCGTACGCTGGATCAGTTCGGTCATGCCGGTCATTAGCGTGTTGACGTCGGTTGGCCGCGGATCAAGGGTCTGGCGTCTGGAGAACGCCAGCAGACGGTGGGTCAGGGCTGCTGCACGTTTGACCGCGCCCTGTGCGGTCACCATGTACTTATCGACTTCACCCAATCGGCCTTGGCTGATCCGCGCGCCCATCAACTCCAGCGCGCCGGAAATGCCGGCCAGCAGATTGTTGAAGTCATGCGCCAGGCCCCCGGTCAGTTGGCCGACGGCTTCCATTTTCTGTGACTGCCGCAGTTTCTCTTCGGCTTGCATCAGTTCTGCGGTGCGCGATGACACGCGCTGCTCCAACGTATCGTTGAGCGCACGCAACGCTGCGATGGCGCGGTCGCGCTCCGCTTCGACATTGCGCCGTTCCTCGACGTCGATCAGCACGCCGGGAAAGCGCAGCGGGGTTCCATCATCGGCACATTCAACACGCCCGTTGGCCTCGATCCACTGATATTTGCCGTCTGTGCGGCGCACACGGTACTGGTGGGAGTAGGCGCCACCACGGCCGATGGCTTCGTTGATCGCGGTGGTCAGTCCATCCTGGTCTTCGGGATGTACGGTGACCATCACTTGTTCGAGGCTGAGCCCTTCGCGGCCCAGCGCCGGGTCGAGGTCAAACACCCGGGCGAACGCTTCGTCCACGGCAAAACGGTCGGTGAGCAGGTCCCAGTGCCAGGTGCCGATGATCGCACCGGCGGCGAGCGCCAGTTGCACACGCTCGACGTTCTCCCGCGCCAGCGCTTCACTGGCTCGCAAGCGCTCCTCGGCGTCGCGCCGCTGAGTGACGTCGTTGAACAGGATCGCAATTTGCCGGTCGGCCGGATCGCCGACACGCACCGCGCGCACGTCGAACCAGCGTTCAAAGGTGTTGGCGTAGTTCTCGAAGTTCGCCGGTTCCCCAGTCTTGGCCACGTGGCCGTAGGTTTCGAACCAGAAGCTTTCCAGATTGGGCGCGAACTCTGTCACCCATTTGCCGCGCAGGTTGACCCCGCACTGGCGTTCGAATGCCGGGTTGGCTTCGACGAAGTAGTAGTCGACGGGTTTATCGTCGGCGTCGAATTTGACTTTGACGATGGCGAATGCCGATTCGATGGTTTCCAGAATGGTGATGAAGCGTGCCTCGCTGCGGGCGAGCGCATCCCGACTGGCTTGCAGTTGCGCCGCCATGTCGCGATCGAGGTCAACGACCTGCGTGTCGACCAGGGTGCTCTGAAGCGCCGCGCGCAATCGCCTTACCTCTGACTCAAGCGCTTCGCGACTAAGGTGTTCAAGGGTATCCATGTGACCTGCTTTATTGAATGTTCAGGGGCTGGCTTCATAGAGCGCGTAGGCACAACGCGAGCAGTGAACGTTGCACTCGCAGGGGACTTGAGCGCCGATCATCCGTTGACCGGGCGCGCTGTGCTTAAGTTTCACCATCTGCGTAAGCGAGCGTTCATTTCAGATCGACTCGCCATTATCCAGGCGCGCCAACAGGTTCTGCCCGCGCTGCCACAGCGCATCCTGCTTGGCTTGCGGCATGCGGTCCAGGTTCTTGTACATCATCGCCATGCGCTGATTGCCGCGCAGCAGATCACCGTGGCGCATCAGGAAATGCCAGTACAACGCATTGAACGGACAGGCATTGTCCGCCGTGCTTTCGCTGACCTTGTAGGCGCAACCTCGACAGTAGTCGGACATGCGATTGATGTATTGGCCACTGGCGCAATAAGGTTTGGAACCGAGATAACCGCCATCGGCGTGCATGACCATGCCCAGCGTGTTGGGCAGCTCGACCCAGTCGAAGGCGTCCATGTAGATGGCCAGGTACCACTCACAGATCTGGCTCGGCGCGATCCCGGCGAGCAGGGCAAAATTGCCCGTGACCATCAGCCGCTGAATGTGATGCGCGTAGGCATGCTGCAGACTCTGGCCGATGGCCTGGCGCATGCAGTTCATCTGCGTAGCACCGGTCCAGTAGAACTCGGGCAATGGCCGGCTGTTGCCGAATGCATTGCCCAGTGCGTAGTCCGGCATTTTCAGCCAGTACACGCCGCGCACATATTCCCGCCAGCCGATCAGTTGCCTAATGAAGCCTTCGGCGGCATTCAGGGCAATCCTTCCTGACCAATAGGCCGATTCGACATCGCTGCACAGCTGTCGCAAATCCAGCAGGCCAATGTTGAGTGCGGCGCTGATCCGCGCATGAAACAGGAACGGTTCATCACTGGCCATGGCGTCCTGATAGTCGCCGAATCCTGCCAGACCATAATCCAGAAAATATGCCCACAGCGCCTGCGCGTCGGCATGGGTGACCGGGTAGTTGAAGTCGTCGAGTGCGCCATAGTGCTGGCTGAAGCGCGCCTTCACCAACGCAAGCACTTCACGGGTGATGGCGTCGTTGCTGAAGCGGGCCGGGTAGGGCTCCTTCACGCCTTTGGGCAGGGCCTTGCGATTCTCCGCATCAAAATTCCACGCGCCGCCCACCGGCGTGCCGTCGCCGTTGAGCAGCAAGCGACTCTTGCGGCGCATCTCGCGATAAAAGAACTCCATGCGCAACTGCTTTTTGCCGGCAGCCCAAGCCGCAAACTCGGCGCGACTGCACAGAAAACGCGTGTCGGCATGCCAATAAACGAGAAGACCACAGTCCTTGATCGACTGCTCCAGTCGCCAGTCCCCGCACTCGGTGATGTGCACTTCTTCGGCCTGCAGCCGCTGTTGCCAACGCTGTAATTCCCCCGGCACTGAACCGCTGTTGTGCGGATCATCCAGGCTCACATATTCGACACGAACACCCTGGTCTCGCAGTGCCTGGGCAAAATGACGCATGGCGCTGAAGATCAGGGCAATCTTTTGCGGGTGGTGCGGCACATGGCTGGCTTCTTCCATGACCTCGACCAGCAGCACGGTGTCGCGCTCGCTATCAAGTGCCTGCAATGAAGCCAGGTCGAAGGACAACTGATCGCCCAGCACCAGGCACAACCGACGGTTCTGGTTCATTCACAGCATCCGTTTCATAGCGGTGTGGTCAGCGAAAACGGAATCCGCAGCTCTTCGACGGGCCCGCTATCACGCCCGCACATTTCGTCGTGCACACATTGCTGCACCAACACGCAAGGGAATGCCGGCACGGTCTGCAGCAAGTCACGCAGATGGGTGATCGAGCGCAGGTGCATCGGTTTCGCCGCGTCGTCGAGCAGGGTGAACTGGCCGTGATCCAGGCGGATGCGGGCCAGATAAAAACCACCTTCAAGCGACAGCAACTCCAGCTCACGTATTTCGCTGTTGGCCGCACGCTCGGTCAGGGTTTGCAGATTCATGCTTCACTCCTTGCCTACCAGGGCAGGCGTTGTCCATCGTAGGCAAAGAAATGGCCGCTGTCGGCCGGCGTCAACTGGTCAATCAGGTTCAGTAACTGGTCTGCGGCAACGTCTGCCGGGCGGGCGCTGGCAGCGCCGCGAAAAGGTTGCGACAACCCCGACACGACCGTGCCCGGGTGCAGACTCAGCAAGCGGCTGTGCGGGCGGGTGCGAGCGAGTTCGATGGCGGCGGTCTTGATCAGCATGTTCAGTGCTGCCTTTGAAGCGCGATACGAGTACCAGCCACCCAAACGGTTGTCGCCGATGCTTCCGACCTTTGCCGAGAGCATCGCCATTGCTCCTTGAGGATCGAGCAGCGGCAAAAAATGCCGCAACACCAATGCCGGTCCCAACGTGTTCACTTGAAACACGGCTTGCAGCGCATTCGCTTCGATCGCGCTGTAGCTTTTTTCCGGCTTGATCCGGTCGCGATGCAGCAACCCGGCGGCGTGCACGATCAACTGATAAGGCGCCCCTGCAGACAATTCGGCGGCGGCGCTGGCGATCGTTTCCGGTTGCTCCAGATCCAGTGCCGGAACGCTATTGCGCCCCAGCTCGCGAACCGCGGCACATCGCGGGTCCTGACTGAGCTGTTCGCAAAATGCGCGACCAATGGCTCCACTCGCGCCGATCACCAGCGCGCGATAACCGTCGCCCAGGGAGGCCATGGTGAACCCGCTGTTCACTGTGTTTCCCACGCGCCCTGGCGACGGAAGAACAAGGTCACCTGGCCGACTTCAACACCGAGCTTGGACATGCTGGTGCGGTTGATCAGCGTGTCCTCGTCCATCTGGTACATCCAGTCGTCCATGCTCATTTCATAGGTCGAGCCATCGACCGGCAGATTCAGGTGATAACGCCAGTGCAACGCATTGCCGGCGACCTGGCCTGTGGCGACACCCACCACGTCACCCGCACGACCGCTCCAGCGTCCCTGGCCCTCCGGCGTCAGGGTCCAGACGCGACGTTGGCGCGTGCCGTCGCTGTACAGGAAGTGCTCATCGAGAATCAGGTTGTCGCCTTCACGATGGCTGACGATGTTGACCTCGAAACGCTTGACCACTTCCCCGGAGCGCTTCTGAAACATCCCCCAGGCTTTCACGGGTTTGCTGAAAAAGCGCTGCAGATCCAGCGCCGGTTGCTGATCCGCATAGCGGGCGACATCCACGCTGCCGCAGCTTGCAACGCCGAGTACCAGAGCCAGTAAGAGCACAAGTCGGGCCATTGCCGTTCTCCCTGAGTGCACAGGTATGGAGAGTGAAGTTGGGAATATCGTGCTTGTACAGTGGGTTTGCCGTGTACAGGTTTATCGCACCTGTCGAAGGTCGGAAATCAACTTCGCCGCCCGATCAATTGCAGGAACTCCTGGCGCGTCGTGGAGCTGTCACGGAAGGCGCCGAGCATCACCGAGGACGTCATGATCGAGTTCTGCTTTTCCACGCCGCGCATCATCATGCACATGTGTCTTGCTTCAATGACCACGGCCACCCCGGCTGCATCGGTGATCTGCTGGATCGCCTCGGCGATTTGCCGGGTGAGGTTTTCCTGGATCTGCAGACGACGGGCGAACATGTCCACCACGCGCGCTACCTTCGACAGACCCAGCACTCTGCCGGTGGGGATGTACGCCACGTGCGCCTTGCCGATGAAGGGCAGCATGTGGTGCTCACACAAGGAATAGAGCTCGATGTCACTGACGATGACCATCTCATCGCTCTGCGACTCGAACAGGGCGCCGTTGGTGACGTCTTCAAGGCTCATCGTGTAGCCATTGCACAGATACTGCATCGCTTTGGCCGCACGTTTGGGCGTATCCAGCAGGCCTTCACGCTCGGGGTCTTCGCCGACGCCGATGAGGATTTCACGGTAATGGCTGGCAAGTAGAGGATTCATTCAGGGTTCTCGCGGCGGTGCGGTGCGTGAGGGCCAATCCATAGCGGAAGAGTTGTACGCAATGAAGTGCTTTGTATAGGTTTTATTCAAGATAGGCTGAAAAAATCCACCTGACAATGAATCGGAGATCTTTTTTGTGCAGATGCGAGAACCTCACATCGCAGCGCGTGAGGTTGCGGGTGTAGCGGGGAGGAGAGGATGCGCTCCCGGGGAAATGGGAGCGCGGTGCGAATTAGCTGAATTATTCGCTGTAAGTCGGGTAATCCACATAGCCTTCGGCGTTGCCGCCGTAGACCGTGGCGGGATTCAACGGATTGAGCGGCCAGCCATTGGCGATGCGCGCCGGCAGGTCCGGGTTGGCCATGAACGGACGACCGAAAGCCACCAGATCGGCCAGTCCCGACTCAAGCAATTGTGCGCCGGACTCAGCGTTATAGCGCCCGGCATAGATGATCGCGCCACTGAAGGTGTCGCGCACTGCACGGCGGAAGGTCTGCGGCATCACTGGCGCGTCGTCCCAGTCAGCTTCGGCGATTGACAGGTAGGCAATGCCCACATCCTCAAGCACCTTGATCGCTTCGATATAAGTGGTGTGCGGGTCTTCTTCCACCATGCCCAGATAGGTGCGCGCTTCATCGGTGGTGGTGAACAATGGCGCGAACCGCACGCCGACTTTCTCCTTGCCGATGCACTCGGCGACACCCGATACCACTTCGCGCAGAAAACGCAGGCGGTTGTGCAGCGAGCCACCGTACTGATCGGTGCGCACATTGCTGTGGGCAGAAATGAACTGGTTCACCAGATAGCCGTTGGCACAGTGCAGTTCGATCCCGTCGAAGCCGGCGTCCATCGCATTGCGCGCCGCCTGAATATAAAGCTGAACCAGTTCCTGGACTTCATCGGTGCTCAGCGCTCGCGGCGCGGAGGGTGTAACCAGCTCGCCAGCACCCGGCGCGGTTTCGATGAATACGCTGACACGCTCGGTGGCGATGGCAGAAGCTGAAACGGGGGCCGCGCCATCGGGCTGCAACGCGGTGTGGGACACACGTCCGACGTGCCAAAGCTGCGCGAATATCACGCCGTCCTTTGCATGAACTGCTTCGGTGACTTTGCGCCATCCGACAATTTGTTCAGGGGTATGAATGCCAGGCGTCCAGGCGTAGCCCTGACCACGAGGCTCGATCTGCGTACCTTCGGTGACCAGCAGACCGGCGCCGGCACGTTGCTGGTAATACTCGGCCATCAAGGCGTTGGCGACATTGCCCGGTTGTGTGCTGCGCTGGCGGGTGAGGGGAGGCAGGACGATGCGGTTTTTCAAGGTGTGCAGGCCCAGGGTGACGGGGGTGAAGTAAGGGCTGTTTTTCATGTAATTCCTGTTTTGGCCTTATTAGACCAGTCGACTAGTAATGCAGTAAAAAAACACCGTGCGTCACGCGCACGGTGTTTGGGGCGCTGGAGGGCTCAGGCCAACAGTTTCAGCAGTTTTTCAGCGACGGCTGCCGAGCTGGCAGGGTTTTGACCCGTCACCAGTTGACCATCGGTCACCACGTGAACCTGCCAGTCAGCCACTTTGGAGTAACGCCCACCGAGACGCTGAAATTCGTCCTCGATCAGGAACGGCACGACATCCGTCAGGCCCACAGCGGCTTCTTCAGCATTGGTGAAACCGGTGACGTCCCGGCCTTGAATCAACGGTTTGCCGTCGGCAGCAACGACGTGACGCAGAACGCCCGGTGCATGGCAGACAAAACCGTGAGGTTTGTTGCTGCGGTCGAAGGCTTCGATCAAGGCGATCGAGTGTTGGTCTTCGGCCAGATCCCACAGCGGGCCATGGCCACCGGGATAAAACACGGCATCGAAATCGTCAGCGCTGACATCCGCCAGGCGCCCGGTATTGGCCAGCGCCTGCTGAGCAGCAGGGTCCTTGCGGAAGCGGTCGGTTTCAGCGGTCTGTGCATCGGGCTCATCACTTTTCGGATCGAGCGGGGGCTGGCCGCCGGCCGGCGATACCAGGGTGATCTGCGCACCGGCATCCTTGAAGGCGTAGTAGGGAGCTGCGAACTCTTCGAGCCAGAAGCCGGTTTTCTTGCCGGTGTTGCCAAGTTGATCGTGGGAAGTCAGAACCATCAAGATTTTCATAGAGCGCCCTGTGTTGGTCTGGTGTCCTCGACGGGTTCGTCTGCGACACCTCGGAAGGAGTGACGGGCACAGAATAGATTTATATTAGACCGGTCGTCTAGTAAATTTTTGCGGCCGTGTTCCCGAGCGGTCACTGTGGCAAACTGCTGCTCATCAGAAATATACGACTGGTCTAATGTTTGGTATTTTGCGCCCCATGAAACCGACCTACGACGATACCCGCCAACACTTGCTCGACACCGGCCACCGCATGATGGCCGAAAAGGGCTTCACCAGCGTTGGCTTGAGCGAGATCCTGCAGACCGCCGGTGTGCCCAAAGGCTCGTTCTATCACTATTTCAAATCCAAAGAGCTCTACGGGCAGGCGCTGCTCGAGGATTACTTTGTCGGCTACCTCGCAGACATGGAACGACGCCTGACCCTGCCTGGGCTAAGCGCTTACGAGCGGCTGATGGATTACTGGCAGGGCTGGCAGAATCGTTGCACCCTGGAAGGCCATGGCGATGAGTGCCTGGTGGTGAAGTTGAGTGCGGAAGTCGCCGACCTGTCCGAGTCGATGCGACTCACGCTGCGAGATGGTGCCGAGCGCATCGTTGCGCGTATCACGACGTGCCTGGAAGAAGGGCAACTGGATAAAAGTCTGCCGGATACCGACGCTCGCCAACTGGCAGAAACCCTTTATCAACTCTGGTTGGGCGCCAGTTTGTTGAACAAGCTGCAGCGCACGGGGCAATCGTTGCAGACGTCGATGGTGATGACGAAACGGCTTCTACAAAACTGAGGACAACAAAGGCTTATAGCGATTTAGCCACGCGCACGCCTGCATCGTTACGAGCAGGCCGTGTGGTCGGCTTCGCCATGATCTTTGTCCTCAGTTGCAATACGCTGACGACCGTCTGAACCGTTGTGAATGGAATTCAAGTACCGATAAAGCGTCTGCCGGCTGATATCAAAGTCACGCGCCAATTTGGATTTACTTTCTCCGGCGCGGGCTCGGTGAATTAAACTGACAACCTGATTGTCAGACAGTTTTTTCTTGCGACCTCTGTAGGATCCGCGAATCTTTGCGGTGGCAATTCCTGCTGCCTGCTTTTCCCTCGTCGCATTGCGCTCAAACTCTGCGAGCCGCTCCATTACCGTAATGATGGGTTCCACAACTTCAAGGCAGTCGTGCCGGAAAATCAGGTTTTCTTGAAGAAACTCCAGCGTTACCTGCTTTTCAATCAACCGGCGAATGATGGTGCACAGTTGCTCGGTACTGGTAGTGAGCGATGCCATGCTGTCCACTACCACAGTGTCCCCGCATTGTATGTAGCGAATCAGCCTTTCAAGGCCTGCGCGATTCACGCCATTGTCTGCTGCGTTATCGCAAAACGCTGCGTCAAATACATCTTGGCTCGTTAGTTTCTCTAACGTGTCCTTGGAATTTGCTAGAGAAAGCCGGAAATATCTGATGCGGTGCAGTCTCATGGTGCCTCCTTGGCAATACTTGTACGCAGCCCTTCTGAACTTGTACAAGCTGTAACTAAATTATTAATTCCTTACACAAATAACTGTAACGCTGAACCCGCCCAAAATACACAGTTGCAAAGACCTGAACTTACCTTATTATTTTGAAGCCTGGAATGATTCTAGCAATTTTTTTGAAAACAGTCGGCTTCGCATCTCTTGAATGAAGTGCGTGAACTCGCGCACCTAACTTGAATGCCTGGTTTTTAGCGTTCAAACCACTGATTTGTCCGGCTTGACGAGGCTGGCAATACCCCGACGCAAGCAGAGGATGAATTGATGAGTGTCTTGAAGAAAGCCATCGAAATTGATCGCCTGAATACCGATCAGGAAAAAATTGATGAAGTAACCCGGCGAATTACCGAACACGGAAATTACCTGCGCAAGCGCTATCCGCTCCTGCAGTATCAGAATGCTCTGGGGGCGAGTGTCATGGCGTTTTCCTTGGTGGGGATGGCCGTTACGGGAGGCCTTTACCTGAAGGGTTTCATCCCAGGATGGACGTGTATTTTAATCAATGCGCTGCTGACTTCGTTCATTCATGAAATCGAACATGATTTGATCCATCGGCTTTATTTCAGAAAACAACCGCTGGCTCATAATGCCATGATGTTTTTGTGCTGGCTGGCCCGGCCGGGAATGCCCAGCCCATGGTTAAGACGCGATCTGCATTTTCATCACCATAAGGAGTCCGGAACTGCTTCGGATGTCGAGGCGTGGATCACGACCAGTGGCAACCCTTGGGGAATACTGCGGTTATTGAAACTGATCGATGGATTTCTGTTTGGTTTTCTAAATGCGATTTTAGCGCCGGGATGGCGGCAAAAGGTAGGATTGTTAGGCAAGATTATTCGACTCAATACACCGTTCGGTCTGTTGTATTGGGGATGTTGGTATGTATTCCTCGGCTACCATCTGTATATCGGGCTTGGGTCAATCATGGGGGCGGAAGTTTACAGTTCTGCCGCGACGCTGGAATTAATGGATGTCGTCAATAATGCAGTGGTCATCCTTATTGCGCCAAATATGATACGGCAGTTCTGCCTGTTCTTTATTAGTTCAAATATGCACTATTATGGTGACGTTGCTCCGCGCAATGCGTTACAGCAAACACAGGTAATGAACCCTTGGTGGTTGTGGCCGTTTCAGATGTTCTGCTTCAACTTCGGCAGCACTCACAGCATTCACCATTTCGTTGTGCGAGACCCGTTCTATCTGCGTCAGATGACGGCACCTTATGCGCATAAGGTCATGGCAGAGGCGGGGGTCAGATTCAATGACTTTGGCACATACAAACGGGCGAATCGTTTTTCCATGGAGCACTCTCAAACCCGGTCGCGTGGTTGAGTTCTTTCACAAACATCATTTGTTTGAAGCATTTCAAAGACGAGGATTCCTGATATGAGAGCGCAAGGGATGTGTGCGAAGCCGTTCGAAGCGGTCAAACAGGCTTTCGAGGACATGTTTGATGATCCGCAGGAGCGTGGGGCCGGCCTCTGCGTGCAGGTGGGCGGAGAAATGGTTGTCGACCTCTGGGCCGGCATGGCGGATCTGGAGGGCACGAAGCCTTGGGCCCGCGATACGCTCGCCAATACCTTTTGCGTCATAAAACCCTATGTCGCCGTGGCGGTTCTGATGTTGGTCGAGGAGGGCAAGCTGGAGCTGGATGCGCCCGTGGCCCGTTACTGGCCTGAGTTCGCCCAAAGCGGGAAAGCAAAGGTCACCTTGCGTCAGGTAATGAACCACACCGCAGGCCTGCCGGCGCTTCGAGCACCCGACCATAACGCCAGGATGTATGACTGGGAGCACATGGTGCAGGTCTTGGCGGCCGAGCCGCTTTGGTGGGAACCGGGAACAGACCTGGGGTACGGCACCACCACCTTCGGCTGGATTCTCGGTGAGTTGATTCGTCGGGTGGACGGACGAGATCCATGCGTCTTTATCCACGAGGAGATTCTGGATCCCCATGACCTCGACGTTCACCTTGGCGTGGAGGAAAAACACTTTCACCGTATCGCGCGATTCGACAGTGCCACGGGGCGAGTCGGGGACCCTTACTCGCAAGCGTTGCGCACAGTGCTGAAAAGCGAGCCATCGCACATCGCGACATTCGCCTTCACCAACCCCGGAATGGTACCTAGACGAACCAGTGACCCGCGCTGGTGGGCCTATCGGCAACCGGCTGTATGCGCACATGGGACGGCTCACGGCCTGGCCGGTTTTTATAGTGCATTACTGGCGGGAAACTTTATCGGTCGCGAACTGCTCAGTGAGTTCACTCGAGAGCACAGTCATGGCATGGATCGGGTATGGATGCGCCCAATGCGTTACGGATTGGGCTGCATGCTGGAGCAGCAACGCGACCCCGCGGCTTCCCACGCAATGGGCCCGGGCACCTTTGGTCATATCGGCCTTGGCGGCCCGATCAGTTTCGCCGATCCCGAAACGCAAGTGAGCTTCGGTTTTGTCACCACGACGTCGGGCAGTCATTCGATGATTGATCCGCGCCCTGGCCGGTTGTCATCCCTCGTCTATGCGGCGCTCTGAGCGAGAAAGCAGACGCCCCACAATGACCGCTGAACAGCAACTGGCCCATCTCAAGGAATAAAGCGATAACCCACCCCTGTTTCCGTCACCAGATGCCGTGGCCGGGACGGATCCACCTCGACTTTTTTGCGCAAACCGCCCATGAATACACGCAAGTAAGGGGTGTCGGTGGTATGCGAGGGGCCCCATACCGCCTTCAGTAATTGCAGGTGGGTCAGGACCCGATCAGGGTGCGAGCACAGATGCACCAGCAAGCGGTATTCCAGCGGGGTCAGATGCAATGGCGCGCCGTTGCGTTCGACGACACGTCGTTCAACATCGATGCGCACTTCGCCGAAGCTGAACACCGAGTTGTTTTCGGCATCCTTGGCTTGTCTGCGCAGCAACGCCCGGACGCGGGCCAGAAGCTCTCCGGTGCCGAACGGCTTGACCAGATAATCGTCGGCACCGGTGTCCAGGGCCAGGATCTTGTCGGACTCCGCTCCGCGCGCCGACAGCACGATGATGGGCACCGGTGACCAGTTGCGCACATCGCGAATCAGATCGATACCGTCACCGTCGGGCAAGCCAAGGTCGAGCACGATCAGATCGGGGCGGCGCGTTCCCGCGTCGACGAGACCTCGGTGAAAGGTGTCGGCCTCATGCACTTCCAGACCTTCGGCTTGCAGGGCCATACGCACGAATCGGCGTATTTCCTTCTCGTCTTCAATGATCAGAACACGGGGCAATGATTCGCTCATGGCTGCTCCTCGTCACTGCGTTGCGCAAGGGTTTCGATATCCGGCGGCGTTTCAAGGGGCAGGCGCAAGGTAAAACAGGCTCCGCCTTCAGGCCGCGTCACGCCTTCGATCGTCCCGCCATGGGCGTGCGCAACGGCCCTGCAGATGGCCAGGCCCAAACCGACACCGGGGATCGCACTTTCCTTTTTGCCGCGCATGAATTTATTGAAAATGTCTTCTTCGTGGCCGTAGGGCAAACCCGGCCCCTTGTCGGCAACCCAAAGCTCGAAGTGGTCTGACGTGGCCCTGGCCCCCAGATCAATGGGGGTGTTGGCTGGCGTGTATTTGATGGCGTTCTCGATCAGGTTGATCAGGATGCGCTCGATCAGCACCGCATCGATGAAAACGGGGGGCAGATCGTCGTCCAGTGCGACGTGCACCGACCGTTCGCCAAGCGTCGGCGCAATGGCTCGCAGCGCGCTACCGACCACGTCTTCAATCAGCTGCCACTGGCGATTCAACTGGACCTTGCCAGACTCGAGGCGGGCCATGTCCAGCAGGTTGTTGACCAGCGTGTTCATGCGCAGCGCCGATTCGCCCACGGCGCTGGCGATCTCGGCTGCTTCGGCGGGCAGCGGAGGATGAGTCAGCTTGAGCGCTTCGGCCAACCCGACCATCACCGAAAGCGGGGTTCGCAGATCGTGAGAGATAGCTGACAGCAACGAATTGCGCAGCCGTTCGGACTCCATTTGCACCGTGGTGTCCTGGGCGACGTGAATGTAGTGAATGCGCTCCAGCGAAATCGCCAGCAGGGAGGCGCAGGTGTCGAGCAGTCGTCGCTGCTCCGGTACCACCAATCGCGTAGTGTCACGCGGTTGCACCGCCAGCACCCCGCGTACGCGCATGGGCGCCGAGAGCGGCAGGTACAGGGTCGGGCTGGAGGGCAGGGTGTCGGTGCCGTACCCGGCCGGTTCGGATTTGTCGAATGACCACTGGGCGATCGCAACGTCCACCAGTGGCGCCTCCCCGGTGATCAGCGGTGCCGCCAGCTTGTCGTGGTCATCGGCGACCAGCAGTGCCGAGCGGGCGCCGAATTCGGCGGAGAGAAATCGCGCGCCGATCTCGGCAACTTGTTCGGTCATCAGTGCCGCAGACAACAAGCGTGACATGTCATACAGCGCACGCATCCGGTCTTCGCGTCGCTGCGCAACCCGCGCCTGATACGTCAGGCCCGCAGTCATCTGGCCGATGACCAGCGCTACGACGAGCATGACGCTGAAGGTCACCAGATATTGAGCGTCAGCGAAGGCGAACGAAAAGCGCGGCGCGACAAAGAAAAAGTCGAACGAAGCCACCGAGACAAACGCCGCCAGAATCGCCGGGCCGCGTCCCAGGCGAACCGCCACCGCGACCACCGCGAGCAGGAAGACCATGACGATATTGGCTTGCTCGAACACATGCAGCATGGGCAACGCAATCACAGTCGTCGCCGCGCAGATCAGCACGCTCCAGGCGTAGTCGCGCCAGACGACAGGGCCGCTGCCGGTCTGGGTGCGAGTCTCGGTTGGTGCGTGTCGGTTGGCCGGAAGCGATATTTGAATCACATCAAAGTCAGCGCCCAGCTCACCGATGCGCTCGGCCAGCGCTTTGCGCCAGAGTCGCCGCCGAGGATGTTCGTCGCGGCCCACCACGACTTTCGAGAGGTTGTACTGCCGGGCATATTTGACCAGTGTTTCGGCGATGTCCTGACCGGCCAGCGTGGCGATCTGCGCGCCCATCTCCTGTGCCAGCTTCAGGGTTGCCAGCATCCGCCGCCGCTTGGTCTCGGGCAGGCGCTGCAAGGCAGGCGTTTCGACGGTCACGGCGTGCCACGGCACATTCAGCTGAGCCGCCAGACGGGCCGTTGAACGAATGATTTTCTCGGCCTGTTCATGCGGGCTCACGCAGGCGAGCAATGAGTCGCGCGTGCCCCAGACCGGTTTCACCGAACTGCTTTGGCGGTACTGCAGCATGTCGCTGTCGACGCGGTCGGCCGTGCGACGCAGCGCCAGTTCACGCAGGGCAATCAGGTTGCCTTTGCGAAAAAAATTCTGCACCGCGCGCTCGGCCTGTTGCGGCAGGTACACCTTGCCTTCTTTCAAGCGCTGCAACAGATCATCGGGCGGCAAGTCGACGATGACCACTTCGTCGGCGTTGTCGAAGACATGGTCGGGCACGGTCTCCCAGACACGAATGCCAGTGATGCCACCAACAATGTCGTTGAGGCTTTCCAGGTGCTGGACGTTCATGGTTGACCAGACATCGATCCCGGCGCTCAGCAACTCCTCAACGTCCTGCCAGCGTTTTGGATGACGGGAACCGACCACGTTGGAGTGAGCCAGTTCGTCAATCAGAATCAACCGGGGATGACGCTCAAGTGCAGCATCCAGGTCGAACTCGGTGACGGTACGCTGCTTGTCGACAACCTGTTTGAGCGGCAGCCGATCAAGCCCTTCGGTCAGTGCCTCAGTGTCGGCGCGACCGTGGGTTTCGATCACACCAATCAGCACCTTGCTGTCCTGCAGTTTGACCGCATGCGCAGCAGCGAGCATGGCGTAAGTCTTGCCCACCCCGGCGCTGGCACCGAAGAAGATCTTCAAGCGGCCGCGTTCGGCTTGCGCGGCTTCTTCGCGAATCCGCGCCAGCAGCAGGTCGGGGTCAGGGCGTTGGTCGGCCATCAGGCTCACCGTGTGTCAGCGTTCAATGAGCGGCGTCGAGTGCCAGGTTCAGGGCTAGGACATTAACCCGTGGTTCGCCGAGAAATCCAAGGAGCGGGGTTTCCGACTGTTCAGCGATCAACTGATCAACCCGTGCAATGGGCAGGTTGCGCACCCGTGCAATCCGGTTCGCCTGATACTTTGCGGCGGCAATGCTGATGTGCGGATCCAGCCCACTGGCGGAACTGTAGACCAGGTCGGCGGGGATCGTCGCGGTATTGCCCGGATCGGCGGCGTGCAGGGCGTCGATCCGGCCTTTCACCGCGTCCATCAATGCCGGATTCAGTGGCCCCAGATTGGAGCCGCCCGAGGCCTGTGCGTTATACGGCATGGGGCTGGTGGCAGACGGTCTGCTCCAGAAGTATTTCGGGTCACTGAAGCCTTGACCGATCAACAGCGAACCCACGGGTTTACCGTCTTTTACGATCAGGCTGCCAGAGGCTTGCGCTGGAAAAACCAGTTGCGCGATGCCCGTGGTCAGCAGTGGATAAGCCAGGCCGGTGACCAGTGACAGCGCAATCAACAAGGTCAACGCTGGACGCAGTAGAGATGTCATGACAGTAATCCTCGCTTAAACCAGGCCGACGGCGGCCAGTGCCATGTCGATGATCTTGATGCCGATGAAGGGCACGATCACGCCGCCCAGCCCATAGATCAGCAGGTTGCGGCGCAACAACAGGGCCGCACCGACCGGGCGGTACTTCACGCCTTTGAGGGCCAGCGGAATCAGGAAAATGATGATCAGCGCGTTGAAGATCACCGCCGACAGCACCGCCGAATTCGGGCTGGTCAGCCCCATGATGTTCAGCGCGGCGAGCTGCGGGTAGGTGGTGACAAACGCGGCGGGGACGATGGCGAAATACTTGGCGATGTCGTTGGCAATCGAGAAGGTCGTCAGCGAACCCCGGGTCATCAGCATCTGCTTGCCGGTTTCCACCACCTCGATCAACTTGGTCGGGTTGCTGTCCAGATCGACCATGTTCCCGGCTTCCTTCGCCGCTTGTGTTCCGGAGTTCATCGCCACGGCAACGTCGGCCTGCGCCAGTGCCGGCGCGTCGTTGGTGCCGTCGCCGGTCATGGCCACCAACCGGCCTTCAGCCTGGTAGCGGCGGATCAGTTCGAGTTTCTGCTCGGGCGTGGCTTCGGCAAGAAAGTCATCGACCCCGGCTTCGGCGGCAATGGCTGCTGCGGTAACGCGGTTGTCGCCGGTGACCATCACAGTCTTGATGCCCATGCGCCGCAATTCGACAAAGCGCTCCTTGATGCCGCCCTTGACGATGTCCTTGAGCTCGATCACGCCCATCACTTTCGCGCCGTCGGCCACCACCAAGGGTGTGCTGCCGCGACGGGACACTTCTTCAACGATCGATTGCACCGCTTCGGGAAAGTGTCCACCCAGGCTCTGCACATGGCGCAGGACTGCTTCGCCGGCGCCTTTGCGCAGTTGCCGCTCGCCGAGGTCGACGCCGCTCATGCGGGTCTGTGCAGAAAAGTGTACGAAGTGCGCATCGAGGGCGGCGATGTCCCGTTCACGCAGGTTGAAGCGCTGTTTGGCCAGCACCACGATGCTGCGTCCTTCGGGGGTTTCATCGGCCAGCGAAGCCAACTGGGCCACATCGACCAGATCCGCTTCCTTGACGCCCGGCGCCGGCAGGAACGCCGAAGCGTGACGGTTGCCCAGGGTGATGGTGCCGGTTTTATCGAGCATCAATACATCGACATCACCGGCGGCTTCCACGGCGCGCCCGGAGGTGGCAATCACGTTGGCCTCCATCATGCGGCTCATGCCCGCCACGCCCACGGCCGACAGCAGTCCGGCAATGGTGGTGGGAATCAGGCAGACCAGCAGCGAGATCAGCACCGTTATCGACACCGGCACGCCGGACTTCGCCACCGCAACGCTGTACAGCGAGAAGGGCAGCAGCGTTACCGTCACGCCGAGGAACACGATGGTCAGCGCCACCAACAAGATCGACAGGGCGATTTCATTGGGGGTCTTTTGCCGCTTGGCGTTTTCGACCATGGCGATCATGCGATCAACAAAGGTTTCGCCGGGGTCGGCGGTCACGCGTACGACGATCCAGTCCGAGAGCACCCGGGTGCCGCCGGTGACGGCGGAGAAGTCGCCGCCACATTCGCGGATCACCGGGGCCGATTCACCCGTAATGGCTGACTCATCCACCGAGGCCGCGCCTTCGATCACCTCACCGTCGGCGGGGATCATCGAGTCGGCCAGATCGCCGGCTTCCACCAGCACCATATCGCCTTTGCGCAGATCGCTCGATTGCGCCAATTGCCATTCCGAACCGTAGCGCGGTTCGCGCAGTTTCTTCGCCCAGGTTTCCTTTTTCAGGTTGCGCAGGGACGCCGCTTGCGCCTTGCTGCGGCCTTCGGCCAGGGCTTCGGCGAAGTTGGCGAACAGCACGGTGAACCACAGCCACAGGGCGATGGCGAGGATGAAGCCGCTACTGGCTTCACCCTGGCCGCGCAGAGCCTGAACCCACAGGGCAGTAGTGATAATCGCGCCGATGTAGACGACGAACATCACCGGGTTGCGCCACTGGATTTTCGGACTGAGTTTACGCAGGGACTCGACCATGGCCGGGGCCAGCAGGGTCGGGTCGAACAAGGAGAACGATTTGCGAGTCATGGCCGTGGTCTCACTTGATCATCATGAAGTGTTCGACGACTGGCCCCAACGCCAGGGCCGGCACGTAGTTCAACAAACCGACCAGCAGCACCGTGCCGATCAGCAGCACCACGAACAGCAGTCCATGCGTGGGCATGGTGCCGCCGGTCACGGCCAGACGTTTCTTCGCCGCCAGGCTGCCGGCCACCGCCAGTACCGGCACGATCACCCCAAAGCGCCCGAACCAGACGGCGATCGCCAGCATCACGTTGTAGAACGGGGTGTTGGCCGACAGGCCGGCGAAGGCGCTGCCGTTGTTGTTGGCCGCCGAAGTGAAGGCGTAGAGGATTTCCGAGAAGCCATGGGCGCCGGGGTTGGCAACGCCGAGTTGCCCGGCCTCGGCCATGACCGCGATCGCGGTGCCGAACAACACCAGCAACGGCGTTGCGAGGATCGCGATGGCGACCATCTTCATTTCGTAGGCTTCGATCTTTTTGCCCAGGTACTCGGGCGTCCGGCCAATCATCAGCCCGGCGATGAACACCGCGAGAATGGCGAACACCAGCATGCCGTAGAGGCCCGATCCGGTACCGCCAAACACCACCTCACCCAATTGCATCAAAATCAGCGGCACTGCGCCGCCCAGTGGCGTCAACGAGTCGTGCATGGTGACCACGGCGCCACAGGATGCTGCGGTGGTGATCGCGGTGAACAGACTCGATGCGCTGATGCCGAAGCGCAGTTCCTTGCCTTCCATGTTGCCCGCCGCCGTGTCGATTCCCAGGCCCGAGAATTGTGGGTTGCCCAGTTGCTCATAATGCGTGACGGCCACCACCGCGATCACGAAGATGATCGTCATCGTCGCAAGCAACGCCCAGCCTTGCCGGATGTCACCGACGATGTGGCCGAAGACAAAGCACAGCGCCGTCGGGATCAGGAAGATGGCGAGCATCTGAAAGAAGTTGCTCAGGGCCGTCGGGTTCTCGAAAGGGTGGGCCGAGTTGGCATTGAAGAACCCGCCGCCGTTGGTGCCGAGCATCTTGATGGCTTCTTGCGAAGCGACAGGGCCCATCGCGATGGTCTGCTTGTCGGTGCTGGCCGCTGTGGTCAGAGGATTGCCTTTGGCGTCGAGGCTTGGCTGCCCGGCATCATTGAGCACCGGCGCCTGGTATTGCATGACCTCCATCGTCGTGACTTGTTTGTAAGGTTGAAGATTCTGGATCGCGCCCTGGCTGACGAAGAACAGCGCGAAAATCAGCGACAGCGGCAGCAACACCCACAAGGTGACACGGGTCAAGTCGACCCAGGCGTTGCCGATGCTGGCGGCGCTGTGGCGAGCGAATCCGCGAATCAGCGCAACCGCCACCACAATCCCGGTGGCCGCCGACAGGAAATTCTGCACGGTCAAGCCGAGCATCTGCGTCAGGTAACTCAGCGTCGCCTCGCCGCTATAGCCTTGCCAGTCGGTGTTGGTGACGAAACTGGCGGCGGTGTTGAACGAAGAGTCGGGCGTCACCGCGCCAAATCCCTGGGGATTGAACGGCAGCACACCCTGCAGTCGTTGCAGCGCATAAACCGCGAGCATGCCCAGCGCGTTGAAGACGATCAGCGCGAGGGCGTATTGCAGCCAGCTCATTTGTGCTTCAGCACTGACGCCGGCCAGTCGATACAGCGGCGACTCGATGCGTGAGCCGAGGCGAAACCGGCCCTCCATCACTGCGGTCAACCAGCGCCCGAGTGGCCAGGCCAGAACCGCCAGTACCAGCAGAAAGACTCCGAGCAGAGTCCAGGCTTGAGTGGTCATAGGAAGTCCTCCGGGAGCAGAAGCGCGGCAACCAGATACACCAACAAACCGGCGGCGATGATGCCGCCAAACACATAGAACCCTGTCATGACCGCCTCCTGTTGAGCGCCGCACAACCGCGTGCCAGCCCGATCAAGCTGATGAAAAACACTGCACCGAGTATCAAATAGACGAAGTCCATGGTGTTTCCTCCCGTGTTGAGGAAAGCCTAAGCGTGAACCTGGAAAGTTGTTAAAAGGATTGGAGGCAGGGGTATAAAGATCTTATAAAAAGCGTTATTCGCCTTGCTCGTTCTCGATTGTTTGCGCTGGCGGCGAGGTGCCACAATTTGTCCTGTCGATTCATCATGTTCAGGCGGACTCAATGGATGATCTTGAGCTAAGAAGTGATCAGGGCTCGGAAATAGCCGAACAGGTTCGAACCGATCGCTTGCAGCAGTTATTTCGGCAATCCGGCGCTGCCGTTTTCGGCAGTTACATGGCGGCAATCCTTCTTTGCTGGCTGTGTTGGGAGCGGTTTGATCACGGTGTGGTTATCGGTTGGATAGCGGTATTAACGCTGTCGACGTTGCTGCGTATCTCAATGTTCATTGGCTATTTTCATAGCCACGTCAGTGAACGCACGCCACAGCGTTGGGAACGCAGATACTGGTGCACGCTTATGTTGTCTGCAGGGATATGGGGGGCGGGCGCACTCGCGGTCATACCGGTCGACGACCTGTTGGCTCAGGCGGTGGTCATGCTCTTCACTGTCGGCATGTCTGTCAGTGCGGTGTCGTGTTACTCGGCTTACAGGAACATGACGATGGTTTCCATCGGACTGGTTTTATTGCCGTGCTCAATATGGCTGCTGTTTCAACCGTCAACGTTGCAGGTCGGCATGGCGCTCGCGGTTTTTGTGTTCGCATCGTTTGTAGCCAGCGCCACACGCAAGATGTCCGATGCGCTGGAAACTGCATTTCGCTTGACCCGAGAGTTGGAGCGGGAAAACCGGCTTTCTGTCAGAGCCGCCAGAACCGATGAGCTGACCGGCCTGAAGAATCGCCGTGCGTTTTTCGATGATGCTGATCAGCTTTACCGTGAATGCAAAAGCAAGGGTTCCGTGCTGTGCGCAGTCATGCTCGATATGGATCACTTCAAGCACATCAATGACTCTTACGGTCACCAGGTGGGGGATCAGGTGCTGCGTCAGGTGGGGGCGGTGATCACTGCGTCTATCCGTGAAACCGATGTTCATGGCCGACTGGGAGGCGAGGAGTTCGCTATTTTGCTTCCTGACACCACACTGGACGTTGCCATGAGCATTGCCCAGGAACTGATCGAGGCCATCTCCAGACTCAAGGCTGAGCCAGCTGATCGCATAACTGCCAGCCTTGGCGTAGCGTCATCGGACTTTAACGAAGAAAGCCTTTCTAGCTTGATGAACAATGCAGACAGAGCGCTGTACAAAGCCAAGTCGTATGGACGAAATCAAGTTGCTGTCGCGGATTGATGGGCTGTTGCGACCTTGGGAGGACGCCAGTACGTTTCTTTCCAGCACCCACAGCATAAAAAGTGGAACTCCTACTCACACCCACCAGTCAATTTTTCTGTCCAGACAGGGCGCCTATTCCTAAACGGGAGAAAATCATGAGTGGCACATCAGACAAAATCAAAGGCCTGGCCAACGAAGCGATCGGTAATGTGAAGCAAGGTGTTGGCAAGGTCACAGGCAGCGAAAAACTGCAGGTCGAAGGGAAGATCCAGGAAAAGAAAGGCGAGGCTCAACAGGTGGTTGGCAAAGTAAAAGATGCCGTAGACAAAAAGTAACTCCAGGCGGCAATTGCTTTCCCTACGATGGCTGCCATCGCAGTCGGCTTATTCAGAGCTTCCCACTTACACGAAGGTTTATGAATCATGAAGAGTGAACAGGTAGAAGGCGTAGCAGAAAAGTTGGCCGGCAAGGCGCAGAGCGCGGTCGGGAAACTGATTGGTGATTCGAAGATGGAAGCTGAAGGTGCCGGACATCAAGCGGCTGGACAGCTGACTAAATCCTACGGCGATGCGCTGGATAACGTGTCGACTTTCGTCAAAGAAAAACCGATAGCTGCAATCGCGATAGGTGCTGCGGCGCTGATCCTGATCAACCGAATTTTTCGTCGCTGAAGACGTTTCCATGTTAACAACGAGGCGATCGACAATGTGAAGCAAGGTGTCGACAAGAAGCCGCTCCAGGCGGCTTCTTCCTCATCTTTCTTTCGCTATCACATCTGTCTGCCGTTACGCGCTGCAATCGCAACGGTGGTCGGCGAATCAGCAAGTGGAACGAATTGTCGTGTCGCGCCATCAAGTGCATCGATGCATCCCGCCTCGATGTCGTAAACCCAGCCGTGCAGATTCATGCGCCCTTGCTCGAGCGCGAGGGCCACGGATGGATGTGTGCGCAGGTTCGCCAGTTGCGCGATCACGTTTTCGCGCACGAGGCCGTCGAGCTTTGCGCGGGGCGTGTCGAACTCGTGCGCCGCGTTAATCGCTTTCGCGGCATCCGCGTGACGTAACCAATTAGCAACTGCCGGAAGGTGATCCAGGCACGTGCAGCGTGAAATCGCGCCCATCGCCCCGCAGTCCGAATGGCCGCAGATCACAATGTCCTGTACGCCAAGCACGGCGACCGCATATTCGACGGTTGCCGACACACCGCCCGGTTCAGGGCCGTAAGACGGCACAATGTTGCCGGCGTTGCGAATCACGAACAGTTCACCGGGTTCGCGCTGCGTAAGGAGTTCCGGCACAACACGACTGTCCGAGCAGGTGACGAACAACGCCTTCGGATTTTGTGCAGTCGCGAGCTGCTTGAACAGCTCGACGCGTTGCGGATAAACCTCGCGCTGAAAGCGCAGAAAGCCGTCAATAATGTCACGCATGAAGTCCTCCAAACCCGAGTAGCGGATGTGGGCACGAGCACTCGATATGCCTTCGCGCCGCTGTGGTCGGCATTATCGCAGACGTCGCACGTGTTGGCAGTACTCGAACAACGATGTACTACAAGCCAAGTGATGTTGACGCCGGAGCCGCAAGGAGCTGATACCTGATCACCTATAAGCTGAGCCAAAACTCGCACAGGTAAGCAGAAGAGGGTGGTCGGGTCAGGCGGGGTCATGTCATTGGAAATGAGAGTTCAGCGATTGGAATGCTCAAAATGCGGTTACAGTGGTAGTCCATGTCTGTTTTTGTCTGTTTTCGCGCACTTGCACCAAGCGGTTCAAGCGACTGTACAGAGGCAGAAAACCGCGAATCCGTCGTTTATGTGAACTATGAATCGTCCGCTGTTTGTTTCTCTGGATGGGCCCAAGGGCACCGGCAAAACCACGCTGTTGGAGGCCGTTACGAAGGAACTGAGGGCCAGCAACAAAAAAATCATTCGGCTTTGCGAGAGAAAAAGCGATCCTTTCAGGGGTGAAACCATGACCCTGATTAACACGCTTGCCAGAAATCCTTCCCAGGATCTGGAATGGGCTGTGTGCCAGCGCCTGGCTGATAGTCGACGCTGGATTTCCCGAAACGTGCTGACGGAGCAGCCGCTGGACAGCATTATCCTGATCGATCGCTGGTATCCGTCTGATGCAGCGTTTCGCCAAACCATCCCGTTTGCCGACATTCTCCAATTGAACCTGGATCGAGACGTGCGAGTGCCGGACCTGCATGTCGGCGTTGTCACCGATCCGGATATTTCATGGACAAGGGCTGCGACACGCGCGCGAGGATTGGGCGGCACTGTGATCCAGATGCACGCAGAGCATGTGGCATGTACGGAGATGTTCGAGCAAGCGGTTAAGGAGCACGGTTGGGTTCTGTGCCGTAATGAGGGACCAATCGAAGACGCTACGATGCAGATTGTTTCTGAGATCCATAGGGTGCTGGGGTGATTGTTGGAGCGGAGACGGGCGTTGGTGCAGGAAGCGCATAAGGTAATAAATGATTTAACAAGTGGGCGATGTCAGATGTTCATGGCTCCAATAAGACTTTTTAAATTAAGGGTTTGGATTAGAAAAACAAAGCGCATGCTCTCCAAAACTTGTTCATGACCGACTGTTCAAACCGCAGCGGTGCAAACAGCGGTTATCTGCGCAAATCCAGTTGCCTCTGGCATTGCAGCGGGGGGGGAGGTTACGCCAATATTTTCGAAGGGGAGTAATCTCTATATGCGTCACGAACGGCAACCTTTTCAATCTTCACATTCGTTCGTGGCGAGTAGACAATGCGCGCTCTGTTCCGGGGTAGTTCAGCGGTAGAACACTCGGCTCTTAACCGGGTGGGCGCTGGTTCGAATCCAGCCCCCGGACCCACTACATCGCAGGGTCAGAAGGACATATGTCCAGGCACGATAGGGAATCGGATGCAATGGCCGGCATAAACGCCGGTTATGCGGTCTTTCAGTTATCTCGAGCATTGAACGAATCGGGTCTAGACACTGAGAAAGCGCGCGAACGGATTGAGCGCTGGCAGCAGGTGGTCGAACACATGGTGCAGGGCACCGCGTTGTATGGCTCGCGTATACCACTCGTGGATGTGCCTGAATGGGTCACACTGGAGGTAGTCACGGGTGGTTTGGCCACTGGACAGTATATGGCCGGTGGTGCACTGACCGAGTACGAGCGGCGGCTGGCCGCCTCAATCCCAGGCATCCGCCCTGGTTTTGAACGACTTGATCTCAACACCTGGTACCTTACGGATGAGGGGATCGAAGCACTGCAAAAGCAACTGGTGAACAGCGACTATCGGATCGATGTACCAGAAGAGGCAGCGCTACTGTACGTGGCTTGGCTGCTGGGACAGCAGCGCACGGAGGAAGCACGCAGACTGATTGAGTCAATCGCAACTTTTTTTGAGCAACTGCGTTTCTTTCCAATGGCTTCAGACGGGCTACCGCTCGCTGCGGTGGAAGTGCAGATCTTCGATGTCGGCGATATCAAAAAGCTGCTTTCAAGACTCCCTGCGCAGCAGCGTCTGGCAGTGCAAAAACATGTAGTCGTGACTCGGTTGCCTTTCTACGATGCAGCTATCTCGCTATTCCTCTTAACGTACCAGGATGATTGGCCTTGTCGGCAATATCCTGAAGGCTGGCTTGAGCAGGCGAATGAGTTAAGTAGTCAGTTCGATGCCACCGGTAGCAATGACATTCTCAACGTTGAACCTTTCAGGGGCCGGGTAGGGGAGTTGTACACGTTGCTAAGGCTCTGCTCCCGTGACCCAACCTCGCTGACAGGGCGTCAAGTCGGACGTATTCGGCGGATAGTCAATGATTTCGTGTGCAAACATGGTTATCCCGAATCCGAAGATCATCTACAAAGCCGAGCCATGCAGCGCCATCAGGTGGACGCGCCCGAGCATCATCTGATCGCCAAGGCGGTTTCAGAGCGTCTGAACAGCTATACGAGCTCGGAAGGAATCTCTGATTTTTCGTCCCTGTTGGAACCGATTACCAGTGAGGAGGCGAAGGTATATTCGCTGAAAGCAGGTGTCGCCATTCCACCAGCAGTTCGCCGACGCCTCGAGCGCTGTCGAAAGGGAACCATCAGTCAGTTGATTGACAAGGGATTGATCACATCTGGAGATACCGTGGCGCGAGTACTGCCAGCGATGACGGCCGAAATCTGCAGTGCTGGATTTCGCGATACGACACTGCGCACGTTGTCTATCGCAACGTATCGTGCTTTTCGGAGACGCCGTTCATTGCTGCTGCTCAACCTACAGAGCCAAGTCAAAATCAGTGAGTTGCCTTGGGTGGCGGCCGTTGAAGGTGAACGAGAGGCACACACTGTCGCCGTTGAGGGAGCCAGACAAGCCTTGATAGAGTCCTCGGCAGCAACTCTCGCTGCTTTCCCTCAGGCTATCCTTCCGAACAAGCTACTTCAGGAGTTTGGTTCGCTTGCTGTCACGGCTAAGCTGGATCTTCCTTTTGTGGAGGAGGTCGCGGCGGACATTTTCATGGGAACCTTTTCGAATAAATTCGTGGAAACAGCCAGGCGAGCGGCCTCGTTGATAGATGGCACCCTTTACGCCCATTATTACGACATCGACACGAACCAACTGGCGATCCTTCCCGATAAACCGAAATCAAAGAGCAGAAACTATCTCCAGCGTGACTTGGATACCAGTGATGCATTGGCAAACCTGTGCGCACAGCGGGCTAATGCCCCCTTGAGTGAATGGCATTCAGCAACCAACGGCAGGATCATCGAGCAACAACAGATTTTGACGACGCAAAACCTTTCGCTTCTATTTGGTGATCTCGGTCTGAAAGCGCTGCTACATCATCGCTTGGGTTCACTTGCTCAGGAGTGCTTCCAATGGATATGCATGCGGCAGCAGATGAGAATCAAGCTCTATCACTCAAGCTTGGTGATGCTCAAAAATACCGCTTATGCCTGGCGCCAGATGGTGTTTTATTTATCCATGCAGGATGACGCCGAGAGGCGTTGCGCAATCGATAGCATCGAAGCTCATTTCGCGGCTCAACCCATTGCATTCCGGGAGAGATTTCTACCGGCAATTATGGGGTTGCGTGTGGCAGCTTCCGGGCTCCCGTTGACCCTGAACCGCCAGAAAAGTGAGGGGGCTCAGGTTTTTCTCGGATGGACCACCGAACGACATTGGTTGTTACCGCCGCAAACGAATGACATCAGTTAAACGCTCGGCTGTATCGATGAGGCGTGCTTGAACGCCTCAAAAGCGAAATCTGTATATCCGGCTCGAATTCTTGTACTGACGGGGCAAAACTTTCATGCATACATCAGGGACCGAAGTCAGGAAGGACGTCCAACGAGAAGAGCCTGGACGTCTGCAAAAATCGGAAAGTGGTGGCGCGTGACCTCAAGCACAAGCATAGAAAGTTCCGTACAGACAAATAATTTAACATAATATACATTACACGTAACAAGATGTTTCAGGATTAACCCGGTTGCACGCCAGATTTCAATCCAGCGTCTTTTCCATGAAACCTCACTTTTCACAACCACGGCCTTGCCGGAAACTGGCGACCCTCAATCAGCATCCCGCGTCAGCTTTTCAATCAGCGTGCGATGCTGTGGAAATCGCGCAATCAGTTTCCGTCGATCAGCCATCTCCATGTCCGCAAAATCAAATCCCGGCGACACGGCTTCGCTGATTAATCCAAATCCGTGCTCACCCTCAAGCAATCGCGAAGCTTTCCAGATTCCACCAGGCACGTGCATTTGCAAATGCTGGCCTGCCAGAACGTCGCTACCCATCACCAGCGTTCGTAACTCACCGTCACTGAGGATCATGCTGTACTCGACAGGATCGCCCAGATGATAGAAATGCAGGATGTCCGATTGGTTGAAATGAAATTGGCCCACTGGCGAATCTTCAGTCAGCAAGTAATAGATCGAGGTCATCAGGTAACGTGGACCACCGGCGGTTTGCAGCATGGCGCGCTGATCTGCTTGAAAAGTCCTGCGAAAATAGCCGCCTTCGACATGAGGCTGCAGATCCAGCGCCGTAATCACATCCTCGACGCTTGTTTTCCCTCGATTCATGGCCCACTCCATTGATTTAAGGACAGATGCGACGATAGCTCTACTAAACGGCTATTTAGTGGAGTTAACAGTAGATCGGCGGATTTCGAAGGAATTACCCTTCTTTTTAGCGCCTATTTATTCAAGAAGGCAATTCAGAAGTCTACCGTTGCCAAATCCGCTATTTAACTAACATCTTCAGGCGCTGTTCTTACGCTTCAGCGTCTCGCTCGGCAGCTCTTTGAACAGTGCCCGATAACTGCTGGAAAACCGCCCCAGATGCCAGAACGACCAGTGCATCGCCACTTCGGCAACCGTGGTGTCTGTGGGCGCACGCTTGAGTAATTCGCGATGTGCGCTGTTCAACCGGCGCAGGCGCAACCAATGGCTTGGCGTCATGCCGGTGAAGTCTTTGAACGCATGCTGCAATTGGCGCAGCGAGACGCCCGCGACCTGCGCCAGTTCCAGCAGATTGACCGTTTCTTCCGGTGAATCTGCGACCCACTCCCCTACTCGCTTCATGATCGTCCGCTCTTCGCTACGGCGCTGCAAACCGCCACGATCCAGGTGCACGCGAGCGTTGTCGAGGATGAACAGGCAGTCTTCCAGTAATTGCTGAGTCAGGGCCTCTTTACTTGGCTGATCAAGGGGTTGCGACAACTTCGTGAGCGTCGAGCTTAACCAGCGACTGAACAAGGCGTTCTGTCCGCAGTTAAGCGGCGCCATGAACAATCCCTCGAGCCTCGCCACATCCAGACCGTGCTGACGGACAAATTCCGGGCCGAACACCACAGCGATTTCCTGGTAGTTCTCCGGGGTAATCCAGATGTTGCGGCTGTCTTCATTGAGCAGATACAGCGCGTTATCGCTGCGATCGAAACAGAACGCCAAGGCACCCGATGGCGCGCTGAACGTCTGCTCGACACGGGTGTTCATCTGCTCTTCGTAAACCTGCACGCCCTGCAGATCCAGATAGCGAATCTGCCCGGCGAAATGCCCTGGGGACATCTGCTGGTAATGCTGGACCCAACCCGGCGTGGCGCGGATCTGTTCGGTGACATCAGCGGTATTGAAAGCCTGAACCTGTAGCGGATTACACGTTGTCATGGGAGACCTTGCGCACTCTTTTGGTGCGCTTTGGTGCTGCTTAAAGTGGATAGATGGAACTGCAAGGCTCGCCCAAGATAGTCGTCAACGCGCCACAGGGGAAGGGGCGGAAGATGAAACCCGCCCTCCCCGGCGTCTATAAAACCAATAACGAGGTCTTTATGAATGCCCCTTTCGATCAGCTGTTCACTTGGCTGAAAGATCACAAGATTACCGAAGTTGAATGTGTGGTCAGCGACCTGACCGGCATCGCCCGCGGCAAGATCGCACCGACCAACAAGTTCCTGCATGAACGAGGCATGCGCCTGCCGGAAAGTGTGCTGCTGCAAACGGTAACCGGGGATTTTGTCGACGACGACATCTACTACGACCTGCTCGACCCGGCCGACATCGACATGGTCTGCAAACCGGTGAGCGACGCCGTGTATGTGATTCCATGGGCGATCGAGCCGACCGCCATCGTCATCCACGACACCTTCGACAAGTTCGGCAACCCGATCGAACTGTCGCCGCGCAACGTGCTGAAAAAGGTCCTGCAGCTGTACACCGACAAGGGCTGGAAGCCGATCGTTGCGCCGGAAATGGAGTTCTACCTCACCCAGCGCTGCGAGGACCCGGACCTGCCGCTCAAGGCGCCACTGGGCCGTTCGGGCCGTGCCGAAAGCGGTCGGCAGTCGTTCTCCATCGATGCTGCCAACGAATTCGATCCGCTGTTCGAAGACGTCTACGACTGGTGCGAGTTGCAAGGTCTGGATCTGGACACGCTGATCCACGAAGACGGCCCGGCGCAGATGGAAATCAACTTCCGTCACGGCGATGCACTGGATCTGGCCGACCAGATCACCGTGTTCAAACGCACCCTGCGCGAAGCGGCGCTCAAACATAACGTCACCGCAACGTTCATGGCCAAGCCGATTGGCGACGAGCCTGGCAGCGCGATGCACCTGCATCAGAGTGTGGTCGACATCGAGACCGGCAAGCCGATCTTCGCCGATGCCGACGGCAAGATGAGCGAGCTGTTCCGCCATCACATCGGCGGGTTGCAGAAGTACATCCCGAAAGTGCTGCCGATGTTTGCGCCCAACGTGAACTCGTTCCGCCGCTTCCTGCCGGACACTTCGGCACCGGTCAACGTCGAGTGGGGCGAAGAGAACCGCACTGTCGGCCTGCGTGTGCCGACCTCCGGCCCTGAATCCATGCGCGTGGAAAACCGCCTGCCGGGCGCCGACGCCAACCCGTATCTGGCGATCGCCGCGAGCCTGCTGTGTGGCTACATCGGCATGGTCGAAGGCATCGAACCGAGCGCCGCCGTCGAAGGCCGCGCCTACGAACGCCGCAACCTGCGCCTGCCGATCACCATCGAAGACGCGCTGACACAAATGGAAGAGTGCACAACCGTTGCCGAGTACCTGGGCAACAAGTTTGTGCGCGGCTACGTCGCGGTGAAACGCGCCGAGCATGAAAACTTCAAGCGCGTGATCAGTTCGTGGGAGCGCGAGTTTCTGCTGCTGAGCGTCTGACTCCAGCACAAATCCCCTTCCTCCATGGCATGGCTTTTTGTGGGAGGGGGCTTGCTCCCGAAAGCGGTGTATCAGCCAGCTGTAATGTTGGAGGTACCGGCCTCTTCGGGAGCAAGCCCCCTCCCACAAAGAGCAGGGGAACAATGATCCATCTGAAAATCCAGAACCACCCGAAAAACTCCAATAATTCCAAGAGGTGTCGATATGCGTCTATTGAAATCCATGGTTCCCGCCGCACTGGCGCTGTTGTGCAGCACCGCAGCCCTGGCCCAGCCCCAGGTCTCCGTCTACAACTGGACCGACTACATCGGTGAAACCACCCTCGCCGACTTCCAGGCCAAGACCGGGATCAAGGTGATCTACGACGTTTTCGACTCCAACGAAACCCTGGAAGGCAAGCTGCTTGCCGGCCGCACCGGCTACGACGTGGTCGTGCCGTCCAACCACTTTCTCGCCCGCCAGGTGAAGGCCGGCGCGTTCCTCAAACTGGATCGCGAGCAGTTGCCGAACTGGAAAAACCTCGACCCGAAACTGCTCGCGCTGCTTGAAAAGAACGACCCGCAAAACGCGCACTCGGTCCCTTACCTGTGGGGCACCAACGGCATCGGCTACAACGTCGACAAGGTCAAGCAAGTGCTGGGCATCGATCACATCGATTCCTGGGCGGTGCTGTTCGAACCGGAAAACATCAAGAAGCTGTCGCAGTGCGGCGTGTCGATGATGGACTCGGCCGACGAAGTGTTCCCGGCGATCCTCAACTACATGGGCATGGACCCACGCAGCGAGAACCCGGAAGACTTCAAGAAGGCTGAAGCCAAACTGCTGAGCATCCGTCCGTACATCACCTATTTCCATTCCTCGAAATACGTGTCCGATCTGGCCAACGGCGATATCTGCGTGGCGTTCGGCTACTCCGGCGACGTGTTTCAGGCCGCCAACCGCGCCAAGGAAGCCAAGAACGGCGTGAACATCGCCTACGCGATCCCGAAGGAAGGCGCCAACCTGTGGTTCGATCTGTTAGCGGTTCCAGCCGACGCCGCCAATCCCAAGGAAGCCCACGCCTTCATCAATTACCTGCTTGATCCGCAAGTGATCGCCAAGGTCAGCGCTTCGGTCGGTTACGCCAACCCGAACCCGCCGGCCAAGCAGTACATGGACGTGGCACTGGTGAGCAATCCAGAGGTTTACCCACCGCAGGAAGTCCTCGACAAACTGTATATTTCCACCACCCCGCCCCAGTCGATCATGCGTCTGATGACCCGTTCCTGGAGCAAAGTGAAGTCGAACAAATGAATCAGTACAGCAAAGAACACGCCCGCTCCTATTACGCTGCTTCGGCCCGGGCAAGTACGCCCTGGCCGGTGCTCGACGGTGATCTCAGCGCCGATGTCTGCGTGATCGGCGGCGGGTTCACCGGGGTCAACACCGCGATTGAGCTGGCGCAACGCGGGCTGTCGGTGGTGTTGATCGAAGCCCGGCGCATCGGCTGGGGGGCCAGCGGACGCAACGGCGGTCAGTTGATTCGCGGCATCGGTCATGAGGTCGAGGGCTTTGCACGTTACGTGGGCAACGACGGCGTGCGCTATCTGCAACGTGCCGGGATCGACTCGGTGGACCTGGTGCGCCAGCGCATCACTGAAAACGATATCGAGTGCGACCTGCGCTGGGGCTTCTGCGAACTGGCCAACACCCCGGCGCAGTTCGCGGCGTTCAAGGACGAACAGGTCAGCCTCGACGAACTCGGCTATCAACACCAGACCCGCCTGGTTGGCCCCGAGCAGATCCGTCAGCAAGTGGTCAACGCCGACGGCTACGCGGGGGGGCTGATCGACATGGGCTCCGGCCATCTGCATCCACTGGATCTGGTGCAGGGCGAAGCGCGTCTGGCGGCGTCCCTCGGTGTACGCCTTTTCGAGCAAAGCCCGGTGCTGCAGATCATCCACGGCGAAACCGTTGAGGTGCGCTGCGCCACTGGCAGCGTGCGCGCCGGCAGTCTGGTGCTCGGTTGCAATGCGCATCTGGATGAACTCGAACAGCAACTCAGTGGCAAGGTGTTGCCCGCCGGCAGTTACATCATCGCCACCGAGCCGTTGTCCGAAGCTCGAGCCGCGCAACTGATCCCGCACAACCTGGCGTTGTGCGACCAGAAAGTCGGACTCGATTACTACCGGCTCTCGGCGGATCGACGGTTGTTGTTCGGCGGGGCTTGCCACTATTCCGGCCGCGATCCGGCGGACATCGCCGCCTACATGCGCCCGAAGATGCTCAAGGTCTTCCCGCAACTGGCGGATGTGCGCATCGACTATCAGTGGGGCGGCAAGATCGGCATCACCGCCAACCGCTTCCCGCAGGTCGGCCAGCTCAAGCAGCAGCCGAACGTGTTCTACGCTCAGGGTTATTCCGGTCACGGTCTTAACGTCACGCACTGGTGTGCAAAGCTGCTGGGCGAGGCCATTCACGCCGGCCATAGTCAGGGCATGGACGTGTTCAGTGCCGTGCCGCACATGACCTTCCCCGGCGGCCCGGCGCTGCGTTCGCCGCTGCTGGCACTGGGGATGTTCTGGTATCGCCTGCGCGAACTTGTCGGCTGAACGCATCCCCCCTGTAGGAGCTGCCGCAGGCTGCGATCTTTTGATCTTTAAAAATCAAGATCAAAAGATCGCAGCCTGCGGCAGCTCCTACACGTAACCAGCTCCTCGCTATTTGCTCTATCGCCAAGCACTTCTATATTGATGGAGTGCTTTTGCGTTCCTGACGCTCAGCATCCACAAAACCGAGGGGGACATGGATGAAGTCGTCAGCCGCCGATGAGCCACGAGCACCGGGCCAAGCGCCGATCAAGACGCGTCGTTTCAGCATTTCACTGGTGTGGATCGTGCCGATCGTGGCGGTGCTGGTCGGTATTTCGCTGGTGGTGCACAACCTGCTGCAGGAAGGCCCGACCATCGTCGTCAACTTCAAGACCGGCAGCGGTCTGACCGCCAACAAGACCGAGGTCAAGTATCGCAACGTGGTGATCGGTCAGGTGACTGACGTCGAGTTGAGCGCCGACCAGAAGAGCGTCGACGCCACGATCAAACTGGCCAAGCAGGCCGAAACCTTTACCCGCGAAGACTCGCACTTCTGGGTCGTGCGCCCGCGCATCGGCGCCGGTGGCGTTTCGGGCATCGACACCCTGCTCTCCGGCGACTACATCGGTGCCGATATCGGCCAGGCCGACAGCCGCGCCAAACACTTCAAGGGCCTGGAAAATCCACCGCCGATCACTTACGGCGAACCGGGCAAGCGCTTCATGCTGCACGCTCCGGATCTCGGCTCGCTGGACATCGGATCGCCGGTTTACTACCGCAAGATTCCGGTCGGCCAGGTCGTCACCTACACCCTCAATCCCGAGGGCAAAGGCGTGGACATCGAGGTGTTCATCCATTCGCCGAACGACGCGTTCGTCACCGAAAATACCCGGTTCTGGAACGCCAGCGGCATCGACATCAACGTCGGCGCCAACGGCTTCGCAGTAAAGACCGAATCGCTGTCGACCATGCTGGTCGGCGGCATTGCCTTCCGTGCGCCGGATTACAGCCCCAACGACGTTGCTGCCACGGACGACAAAGACTTCGAGCTGTTCGCCGATCAGCAGACCGCCCTCGCCCCGCCCAACGGCAAGGCGCAATACATGGTGCTGCGTTTCGATCAGTCGCTGCGCGGACTCAAGGTCGATGCACCGGTAGAGTTTCTCGGCATGGAGATCGGCCGGGTCGTCGGGATCAACCTGGACTTCGACGCGAAAAAACGCAGCTTCCCGCTTAACGTCGGCATCGTCATTTACCCGCAGCGCCTGGGCCAGGCCTACAAAAAGATGCTGACCGAATTCAAGCACGATCCCAACGACGAAGCCGCCGGTATTCGTCTGCTCGGCACCTTCGTCGATAACGGTCTGCGCGCCCAGGCCCGCAGTGGCAACCTGCTGACCGGGCAGCTGTACGTTGCACTGGATTTCTTCCCGAAAGCCGAGAAAGTTGCGTTTGACCCGACGGCCCGGCCGGTGGTCTTGCCCACCGTGCCCGGCAGTCTCGAACAGTTGCAGGAAAAACTCGAAGCCGTGGTCGACAAGCTCAACAAACTGCCGGTCGAACGGATTGCCGGCAACCTCGACAGCAACCTCGTGGAGCTGCGCAAAGGCCTGCAACAGTTCAACGCGAAAACCCTGCCGAGCGTGCAGACCACCCTGGCCGACGTCAGCAAGACCTTGCAGTCCGCCAGCTCGACGCTGGCCGAAGATTCGCCGCAGCGCGAGAAGCTCACCGAGACCCTCGACGAACTCGGGCGCATGTCGCGGTCACTGCGTGAGCTGTCGGATTATCTCGGTCGCCATCCGGAATCGCTGATCCGCGGTCGCCCCGACAACGCCGCGCCGCTGGATCTGAAAGGACCGCCACGCAATTGAGCACAGGAGCTACCCCATGGCTTTACCGCTGAAGATCACCGTGCTCGCTGCGTTCATGCTGCTGGGTGCCTGCCGCAGCGAGCCGATCAACTTTCACACCCTGACGCCGGTGCAACTGCCGGCGTCCCGGGCCGGTGCGCAAATTCCCATCGAGGCGATCAGCGTGCCGCCACAGGTCGACCGCCCGCAAATCGTCATCCGTCAGGGCAACAATGGCCTGGCGATTCTGGAAACCCAATGGTGGGGGGCGAGTCTGGCGGATGAGTTGCGCAGCGCGTTGAGCGATCAACTGAGCAATACCGGCAGTCGCGGCAATGTTTCGGTGCGCATTGATGTGCAGCGTTTTGACTCTATCCCCGGACAATACGGGCTGATCGACGTCAAGTGGCGCCTGCGCCCGAGCGGTGCGGCGGACAATGCTCTGCTGACCTGTCATTCAACCTTGCAAACACCGTCCGGCCCGAGCATCGATGACCTGGTAGCCGCGCAACAGAACAACGTCAAACGCCTGGCTGCCCTGATCAATCAAGCGGCGGGCAATTCACGCACCTGTCCATCGGCGTCCTGAGTCGCCGCCGGTAGCGTGACGGTGAAACGGCAGCCGTTGGGTTCGCGAGTCACCAACTGAACCTGCCAGTGCTGATGGCTGCAGATCCGCTGCACCAGCGACAACCCCAGGCCAAGCCCTTCACCGCGCTGTTCGTCACCACGCACGAATGGCTGAAACATCGCCTGGCGTTTCTCTTCCGGAATACCGATGCCGCTGTCCTCGACCACGAAACTGTCCTTGAGCAGAGTCAACCGGACAAAGCCCTGATCGGTGTAGTGCCAGGCGTTGCGCAACAGATTGCCCATGACCGATTGCAAGAACGTCAGGTCATAACGCGTGGTGCCCGCCAGTTGCGGCTCGTAGATAAACTCCAGACCTTTTTCGCGAATCAGTCGCCCCCAGATGTCCACTTGGGCGTCAGCGATAGATTTGAGTGTGCAGGTGGATTCGGTGCCAAGCTCTTCCGGCTTGCGCGCCAGCATCAAAAAGGTTTCGACCAGTTGGCGCATTTCAGCGCTGGCCCGGGCAATGCGGTTGACCTGCTCAGTGGAACGCCGATCCAGCGAGGGGTTGGCCAGCAACAGCTCGCAGGAGCTGGCCAGAATCATCAGCGGTGTGCGCAGTTCGTGGCTCACGTCACTGGTGAAGAGCTTTTCCCGGTTCAGGGTCTCGCGCAACCGGCCGAGTGTCTGGTCGAAAGACAGCGCCAACTCCCCTACTTCATCATCGGCGTAATCCGGATGCAGGGCCGGCGCCAACGCGATCAACTGATCGCGATGACGTACCTGCCCCGCCAGGCGAATCACCGGCGCCATGACCTGCCGCGCCAGCAGCCTGCCGAGCGCGACAGCCAACATGACACTGAGGATGAACCCGACAATCACCACGAAGAACAGCAGGTGCTCGCGTTGCTCGAAGCTTTCCTGATTGCGCAGCAACACATATTTGCGGCCGCCGACTGCCTCGACCATGGCGTAAAAGTCATCACCGTTGAAGGTGATCTCCTGAAACCCCAGGGGCAGTTTTGCCAGTTGCGGCGTCAGCGCCATGGGCCCCGGACCGTTCTCGAAAAAAAACAGTTCGCTCTTTTCCGGCTCATGGCGCCACTGGTTGATGTCGTCCATCGCCAGCAACCGGCGCAGTCCGCCGCTCAGGGCCGTCATGGTCAACTTGTGCTCGACGACATGCACCGTGGCCACAATGCCCATCGCGAAGACACCGGCTACCACCGCGCTCATCAAGGCGAACACAATCACGATCCGATTGGCGAGGCTTTGCTTGAGGTCCATCCGGTTCAATGACTCCAGTGCTGATGTCAGAGCTGCAAGGGGCGGCGCGACGACGTTGTCCAAAGCGCGCAGCTTCGCCTTGCCCGGCGCAGTTGTTAAGTGCTTCAAGCAAACAAAACAGCTATTTGAGTTTAGTTATCAAATAGACTATTCCGCTGATATCTGTGCTTCTCTCGCAAATTTTTCACATGTTCTTCACTACGCCGCCACGACTCTGAACGTAGTGTTCAGCAGCCATTCAAGCAAACCGCCGTAAAGTAACTAAACTCCTGGAGCTTACGTTGCACTTTGCGTGTGGACTGAATGGAACTCGGGAATGACAAGGGGCAACGTCGTGGTTGAATTAGTACAAATACAATCAGCACCCAAGAGATCGTACCTCTCTCGTCCGCGGGCCTGGGTCGCCATCGCTGCCGGCGTGCTGGTGATCACCCTGATTTGTGGCTTCGTCTGGCTGCAGCGTTCACCTGCCAACCTGCGTTATGTCAGCGACTCTACCACCCAGCAATGGGTGAAAGCCTGGCAGGCTGGCGAGGTCGTCGCACTGGTGCGCCACGCCGAACGCTGTGACCGCTCGAGCAACATTTGCCTGGGGCCGGCAGACGGTATCACCCAGGCAGGCAGTGTCTCCGCAGCCTCCGTAGGTCGTGCCTTCACGCAATTGGGAATGCAGCAGACCCAAGTGTTCACCAGCCCGCTGACGCGCACTGCGCAAACGGCTCATTACATGTTCGGTCGCGACGCAGTGGCGGCAGAATGGCTTGAAACCTGTGGTCCGACGATGCGTGATGAGTTGGTGGCGCACAAGACCCCGGGGCAGAACATGATCCTCGTGACCCACAGCGGCTGCATCGCCGATTTCGAAAGGCAAACCGGTTACCCGCGCGCGGTCGCCGCCGAATATGGCAGCGCGGTTTTAGCCCGTGTAGATGCCCAAGGCAAACTTGAAGTCATTGGCATCATGAACCCCGAAGGCTGGCAGCGATTGGCCAAGTAACCAGCAAACTTAATCAAGCACTAAACAGCTCGGCCAATGCTCTGGCACAGGGTATTGGCGCGCATGAAATTGTAATAAGAAATGTTTTTCAGACTGAAAAACTGGAAATATTTCATTTTAAAGCTTGTCTTCCCAAGGAGAACTTAAAGCTGGAAGCAGACCCGTTCTCTGAATACAGGAGCACGTCCATCGGACGTGCTCGCCTCTGCATTCATTCAACCCAGTGCCGCGCCTGCAACGGAAATCGCCAGGCGCTTCACTGAAACGCACACTTTGTACTGCACCAAGGTCCAGTCATGACGTCTGAGAACAAACCGCTGCACCATGCAGCGTTGAATTTGCCGCGCCTCCACCAGAGCACCCTGGTCGAGCGCTTTGCGATACCCGGGCTGGTGCTGGCATTCGTGGTCTTTTATCTGCTGCCACTGATGACCCACGGTCTGTGGATTCCCGATGAAACCCGTTATGGCCAGATCAGCCAGGAAATGCTGCTGAGCGGCAACTGGGTGGCGCCGCATTTCATGGGCATCCGCTACTTCGAAAAACCGATTGCCGGCTACTGGATGATCGCCATCGGCCAGGCCATTTTCGGTGAAAACCTGTTCGGCGTACGCATCGCCTCGGCGCTCAGCACCGGCGTAAGCGTGTGGCTGGCCTACGTATTGGCCCGTCGCCTGTGGAACAACCCGCGAATCAGCGCAGCGTGCGCCCTCCTTTATATGAGCTTCGGCCTGATTGCAGGTCAGGCCGGCTATGCCAACCTCGATCCGCAGTTCACCCTGTGGGTCAACCTCAGCCTGGTGGCGATCTGGTTTGCCATCGACAGCACCACCCCGCGCGCGCGCCTGGGCGGCTGGGCATTGTTGGGCCTCGCTTGTGGCATGGGCCTGATGACCAAAGGTTTCCTCGCCCTGATGCTGCCAGTGCTGATCGCCCTGCCCTACATGATCTGGCAACGACGCTTTGGCGAGCTGGTGCGTTATGGTCTGGTCGCCGTTGTGGTGGCCGCCCTGGTCAGCGTGCCTTGGGCACTGGCCGTGCATTACCGTGAACCGGATTTCTGGCGGTTCTTCTTCTGGCACGAACACATCCGCCGCTTTGCCGCCGGCGAAGACGCACAGCATGCACGGCCATGGTGGTTCTATCTGCCGCTGCTGTTTGCCGCCACCTTGCCATGGGCATTGCTGCTGCCTTCGACGCTGTTGCGCACCTGGCGCGAAAAGCGTGACCCGAAAATCGCCTTCCTGGCTTTGTGGTTCCTGCTGCCCCTGGCGTTTTTCAGCGCGAGCAGCGGCAAACTGCCGACCTACATCATGCCGTGCCTGCTGCCATTGGCCCTGTTGATGGGCTACACCGTGATGAACTGGCTCGCTGACCAGAACGGCCGCGTCTTGCGTACCAACGGTGTGGTCAACGTGGTGCTGGCCGGCGCTGCACTGGTGGCGCTGATTTATCTGCAAGCGACCCGTGAAATCTATGCAAACACCGAGATGTTCAGCCTGTCGCTGGCCTACATCGTATTGCTCGGCTGGATCATTGCCGGTTCGCTGCAAGCCTTGCGACCTCTGACGCTGTGGGCGATGCCGGCGCTGGGCATCGGCCTGCTTGTCGCGCTGCTACCCGCTGCAATGCCGGCGACCATCGTCAACAGCAAGATGCCGGATCAGTTCATCGCCGAGCATCAGCAGGAACTCAGCCAGACCAGCTCTTTGCTGAGCAACGACCTCGGCGCGGCTTCTGCTTTGTCATGGCGCTTGCGCCGCCCGCAGGTCGACCTGTTCAACACCGTTGGCGAGCTCAAGTACGGCCTCGATGACCCGGCCATGGCTTCACGCAAAGTCAGCCTGGAAGGTGTTGGCCAATGGATGACCGAAGCGCGGAAAAAAGGCTCGGTGGGCGTGGTGATGCGCGTCAACAGCACATCGGACGCGCAACAACTTGAGCTGCTGCCAATAGACGGCAAGCACTACCGCCGTGGCCAAATCGAAATCCTCATCTTCAGTCAGAGCCAGCCATGACCCAGACCAGGACTGAACGGAGGCAGTTGCTGCTTCTGCTGGCAGCGACTGCCCTGCTTTTACTGCTCGGCCTGGGCAGTCGTGAGCTGTGGGGGCCGGAGACCCGTTGGGCCAACATCGCGTTGCAGATGCTGCAAAGCGGCGACTATTTCGACCCCTATCTCAAGGGCAGCCCCTACTACGACAAACCGTTGCTGTCGTACTGGCTGATCACCGCCACCTCGTGGTTCACCGGCGGACTGGGGCATTGGTCGTTGCGCCTGTCATCGGTGATTTCCGCGTGGTTCAGCGTGTGGCTGGTGTACCTGATCGGCGAGCAACTGTTTCGCAAAGGCACCGGGTTGATCGCCGGCTGGATGCTGGCGACCACGTTCTACTTCGTGTTCTGGGCGCGAGTCGCCACCGCCGACATCCTCACCGTTTGCGGTGTACTGGCGGCCGTCTGGTGGTACTGGCGTGGCCCGGATGACACGCGGTTCTGGCGCTACGTGGTGTTCTTCGGTCTGCTGTCGCTGACATCGCTGTTCAAAGGCCTGATCGGTTTCATCCTGCCCGGCCTGGTGCTGCTGCCGCACCTGCTCAGCGAACATCGCTGGAAACGTCACCTGAACCTGCGACTGCTGGGTGCTCTGCTGATCGCCGGGGCGTTCTACATGACGCCGTTCCTGTTGTCCCACCTCTACGGTGCGCCCAACTACGAACAGAGCGGCCTCGGCCTGGTGCTGCGCGAAAACGTCGTGCGGTTTTTCCAGCCGTTCGATCAATTCGGGCCGATTTACACCTACTTGATCTACCTGCCGGTCTACACCCTGCCATGGGCACCGTGCTGGTTGATCGCCTTGTGGGTGGCCGCGCGCAACTGGAAGCACATCGAACCGGACACCCGCTGGCTGATTCAAGGGCTCGCGTTGCTGATGCTGTTCTTCACCGCGTGTGGCAGTCGCCGCAGTTATTACGTCCTGCCGTTGGTGCCCTTCGCGCAACTGCTGGGTGCCTGGTGGGTGACCCGGCGCATGGCCGCTCGCAACAGCGCAGGTCGTGGGCTGAAGATCGGCTTCGCTGTCACCACGGTGTTACTCGCCGCGATCCTGGGGGTGCTTTACCCGTGGACCAACAGCGGCGGCGGTGTTATCCGCTTCGGCGAGCAGGTTCGCGAACAGGCCAGTCAGCAGGCACCGTTGAATCAATGGCGCATGGTCATGATCGAGGTCGACAACAAAGTGCCGATGTACCTGCAAACCGGTGGTGCACCGTTCTACTACGTGCCGGAAACGATCCAGGACTTCCCGCACAATGGCGACACCGCGACGCTGATCGCCTGGCTGGAAAGAACCAGCGGGGAACATTGGGATCCGCAACGCACGATTTTCGTCGCGCAATACCGTTCCGGTGATGCCGTGCCACTGGATGCGCTGAAGGCTGATCACCAGGTCATCACCACCACGCCCACCCGTGGCGAGCAGCTATTCCACGGACGTGAAGACCAGAGCGTGGCCTACATCCCCCACTCCTGAGCAATGACGTTAAGACAAAAGTGGAGAGTCGCGGTAAATTTGAATGGCAATGAAAAGTATTAACGGCTTCTTTGACGTTTTTTTCTCATTTGCCACCCTACATTGCCGCGACTCGACACTTGCAAATCGTTCGCATTGTTTCCTGCGAGGGTTTGCTCATAACGTCTAAAAACAGGAGCTGCCCGAATGAATCCACGCCTTCCATCCTTCTTCAAGCGCGCATTGCTGGCTACCGCATTGCTCGGCACCGGGCACGCGTTTGCCGCCGACTCGGTGGGTCTGGTGGTTTACAACGCGCAGCATGAAACGCTGACCAAGGCCTGGGTGGCCGGTTTCACCGAAGAAACCGGGATCCCGGTGACCATTCGCAACGGCGATGACACCGAGATGGGCAACCAGCTCGTGCAGGAAGGCGCCGCCTCGCCGGCAGACGTATTCCTCACCGAGAACTCCCCGGCGATGGTGCTGGTGGACAATGCCAAACTGTTCGCCCCACTGGCGCCCGCGACCCTTGAGCAAGTCGATTCCGCTTACCGCCCGGCCCATGGCAATTGGGTCGGCATCGCCGCCCGTTCCACCGTGTTTGTCTACAACCCGAGCAAGCTGCCTGAAAAAGACCTGCCCAAATCCCTGCTCGACCTCGCCACCCCGGCATGGAAAGGCCGTTGGGCCGCCTCCCCGGCTGGCGCGGATTTCCAGGCGATTGTCGCCGCCGTCCTGCAACAGAAAGGCGAAGCCGCCACCCTGGAATGGCTCAAGGGCATGAAGACCAATGCAACCATCTATCGCGGCAACAGCGCGGTGCTCAAAGCGGTGAACGCCGGGCAGATCGACAGCGGCGTGATCTATCACTATTACAGCTTCGTCGATCAGTCGAAGACGGGCGAAAACAGCAACAACACTCGCCTGTATTACTTCAAACATCAGGATCCGGGCGCATTCGTCAGCACCTCCGGCGCCGGCGTCCTGGCATCGAGCAAGCATCCGGAGCAGGCGCAGGCGTTCGTCAAATACATCACCAGCAAGGAAGGTCAGGAAGTTCTCGAAACCGGCACCTCCTTCGAATACGCCGTGGGCAAAGACGCGCCGTCCAATCCGAAGCTGACCCCGCTGAAAACCCTCGATGCGCCGAAAGTCGATGCTTCGACCCTCGACAGCAAAAAAGCCGTCGAGCTGATGACCCAGGCCGGATTGCTCTAAGTGATGCCCGAAACCTTGCCTGCACCGGCCGTTGCGACGGCCCCCGCCAGCCTTCTCCACCCTGCCCGCAGGCTTGGCGGGCGCGGCGGCTCGTGGGTGGTGACCTCGGCGGTACTGGTGTCATTGCTGTCACTGCTGCCGATTGCCTTCGTGATCGGCGTGTCGTGGTACACCGGTTGGGCAACCATCGAAGCCATGATATTTCGCCCACGGGTCGGCGAATTGCTGATCAACACCGTGCTGCTGGTGCTGATCACCCTGCCACTGTGCATCGTGCTCGGGACAACCCTGGCCTGGCTGACCGAACGCAGCAACCTGCCCGGCCGACGCTTGTGGTCAGTGCTGGCGGTCGCACCGTTGGCCGTGCCGGCGTTCGTCCACAGTTACGCGTGGGTCAGCCTGATTCCATCGATCCACGGCCTGCCCGCCGGTGTACTGGTGTCGGTGATCGCGTATTTCCCGTTTCTGTATTTGCCGATTGCGGCGACCTTGCGTCGTCTCGATCCGGCGATTGAAGACGTTGCGCAATCCTTGGGACTAAAGCCGTGGGCAGAGTTCTTTAGGGTAGTGTTGCCGCAATTGCGCTTGGCAATCTGCGGTGGAGCCTTGTTGGTCGGTCTGCATTTGCTGGCCGAGTATGGCTTGTACGCGATGATCCGTTTCGACACCTTCACCACGGCGATCTTCGATCAGTTCAAATCGACCTTCAACGGCCCGGCCGCCAACATGCTCGCCGGGGTTCTGGCGCTGTGCTGTCTGGCGATGCTCACGGCTGAATCCGCCGCCCGTGGCCAGGCGCGTTATGCGCGAGTCGGTTCCGGCAGCGCCCGGGATCAGCGCAGCGTGCAACTCGGGCGCGGCGCGACATCTTTGGCGTTACTCCTGCAAGCGCTGACCTGCCTGCTGGCGCTCGGTGTGCCGTTGCTCACGCTGGGCCGCTGGCTGGTGGCCGGTGGTGTGCAGGTCTGGCAAGGCGACGAGTTAATGCCGGCCCTGCTGCAGACGTTGTCGTATGGCGTGGCCGGCGCGTTGCTGACCAGCGTTGCGGCGATTCCCATTGCATGGCTGTCGATCCGTTCTCCGGGCAAACTGCAGCGCTTGCTGGAAGGCTGCAATTACATCACCAGTTCGCTGCCCGGCATTGTCGTTGCGTTGGCGTTGGTCACCGTGACCATTCATTTCGCCCGGCCGATCTACCAGACCACCATCACCGTGCTCTTGGCCTATCTGCTGATGTTCCTGCCGCGGGCGCTGGTCAGTCTGCGCGCCGGTTTCGCGCAGGCCCCGGTCGAACTGGAAAACATCGCGCAAAGCCTTGGCCGCTCGCCGTTGCGCGCATTGTGGCTGATCACCGTGCGCCTGGCAGCTCCCGGCGCGGCGGCAGGTGCAGCCCTGGTATTTCTGGCAATCACCAATGAACTGACCGCGACCCTGCTGCTCGCGCCCAACGGCACGCGCACCCTCGCCACTGGCTTCTGGGCGATGACCAGCGAAATCGATTACGCCGCCGCAGCGCCCTACGCGCTCTTGATGATCCTGCTTTCTCTGCCGCTGACGGCCATTCTCTATCACCAATCCAGGCGTACCGCTGGCCGATGAACGCTCTCGAACTGCTCAACCTCAGTAAAACCTTCGGCGCACAAATGGCGCTCGATGACGTCAGCCTCAACGTGCCGACCGGCAGCCGCACGGTGATCGTCGGCCCCTCCGGTTCCGGCAAGACCACGCTGTTGCGGATGATCGCCGGGTTCGAGTTTCCCGACAGCGGCAGCCTCACGCTCAACGGCCAGACGCTGGTCGACCGCAGCCACGCAGTGCCGGCCTATCAACGGCAGATCGGCTACGTACCGCAAGACGGCGCGTTATTCCCCCACATGACGGTGGCGGCGAACATCGGTTTCGGCCTGGCCCTGACCGGTGCGGCCCGCACCCAGCGCATCCTTGAGTTGATGGACAGCGTCGCGCTGGACGCGAACATGGCCAACCGTTGGCCGCACGAATTGTCTGGTGGTCAGCAACAGCGCGTATCCCTGGCCCGGGCACTGGCGCAACAACCACGGCTGATGCTGCTCGATGAGCCGTTCTCTGCCCTCGACACCGGTTTGCGCAGTGCCATGCGCAAAATGGTCGCGCGCCTGCTCGAAGACGCAGGCGTCACCACCATTCTGGTGACCCACGATCAGAGCGAAGCGTTGTCGTTTGCCGATCAATTGGCGGTGATGCGCAGCGGCCGGCTGGTGCAATCCGGGCATCCAATGGATCTCTACCGCTTTCCGAATGATGAGCAGACTGCGCACTTTCTCGGCGAAGCCGTGGTGCTGCCCGCGCGGATCGAGGCGGGTTGGGCGCACTGCGATCTGGGTCAGGTGGCGGTGAACAGCAACGGCTTCAGCGGCGCCGCGCAGATCATGCTGCGCCCCGAACAATTGCAGATCGCCGAAGTGGCGTCTGACAGTCAAGGCTGCCAGGCGCTGGTCACCGACCGCGATTTCGCCGGCAATACCTGCACCTTGACGGTTGAACTGAGCTCATCCGCGACTCAGGATCCGGCCCGTTCGATTCTGGTGCGCAGCTCGGGCATGCACGCACCGCCCGCCGGCAGCGCGGTGCAACTGTCGGTGCTCGGTGCGGCGCATGTGTTTGGCCTGAATTGATCAAAGATCGAAGCGATCCACCGCCCGCCGCCGCTCGTTGTCATCGCGCACATCGTAGTTGGCGGTGGTCTGGATGTTGCTGTGATGCGCCAGTTTCTGCGCGATCGACAGGTCGTGCTCCTCGATCACCCGGGTGATGAACGAGCGACGGAAATCGTGGGGCATGATCTTCACCCCGACCTGCGTCCCGCGCTGACGGGCGATGTAATAGATCGCGTGCTTGGTGATGCGCTCGCGGGTGATGTGGCTGCCACGGCGGATGCGGTTGAACAGGAAGGCATCGTCGCTCTCGCCTTCCTTGAGCTGTGAACGGCGCAGTTCGAGCCAGGCATTGAGCTTGCTGAACGCCCACGCCGGCGCGTATTTGATCAACTGCTTGTTGCCCTTGGCGGTGACGCACAGGCTGCGCTCGCTGAACTCGACCTGATCCAGGTCCAGATCCACCGATTCCGACTTGCGCATGCCGGTCCCGTACAGCAGCGCGATGATTGCCGCATCTCGCAGGCCCTGTGGGCGTGGGTCGGCGGCGCAGACTTCCATCAATTCGTGAATCAGCGTGCGCTTGAGATTGCGCCCCTGAGACAGCCGCGTGCCGGCGATGCCCTTGACCGAGCGCATTTTCAACAGATGTTCCTGGCTGATCAGGCTCATGCGCCAGGCCTCATTCATGACCCCGCGCACCGCATTCACATACAACGAAGAAGTGTTGGGTGCGTAGTTGTCTGCGCGCAGTGCCGCGACAAGACCCACAACATCTTCGGGTTGTAACGCATGCCAGGGAATCTCTTCGACATTCATGTCTTCAAAGCCCAGACGGTCAGCGGCGTCCTGTAAAACGTAACGCATGGTTAATTGGCTCGAAGGTGCCAAACGCGCCAAATACAAGGACATAGGATTGTTTTTTACAATGCTTGAAGGTAAAACGGGTGAGTCTGTCAAACGAAAGGCCTTGATTAAAAACTGTTCAACTCTGCAACTAACAATCGCAATCCACTTAATAAAAGAAGAGTAATTCAGTCGGACTTTTTCTAAAAACCGGCGATTACCCGCAGAAGACTGAACAGTGGCTGTATGAATTGCAGATAAACGAATCTCCGACCGGTTTTTCATATTCCTTTCACAAAATCGGGAATAACCTTGGCGCCGATAGATTCTCTGTTCGATAGGTCCCAACCTGCCGGGCGGCGTCTGAAAAGTCAACCAGCCCCCGACGTTGTGTATTTTTAGCAACTTCTTGATGCAAAACCTTTTTTTGCGTCTACGCTTGGGTTGGATCCGATAATTTTCGGAGAGTCTGTCTATTATTTTTCGTATCGAGGTGCCCATGAGTCAGGCGTTTCTCCCCTTCTCCCGCCCCAGTATTGGCGATGAGGAAATTGCAGCTGTCGAGCAGGTTCTGCGCTCAGGCTGGATCACGACGGGGCCGAAAAACCAGGCACTCGAAGAGCAGTTTGCGCAGTATGTCGGTTGCAAGCACGCGGTAGCCTTGTCTTCGGCCACCGGCGGCATGCACATCACGCTGCTGGCCCTGGGCATCGGCCCGGGCGACGAAGTCATCACCCCGTCGCAGACCTGGGTCTCGACCGCCAACATGATCTCCCTGCTGGGCGCCAAACCGGTGTTCGTCGATGTCGACCGCGACACGCTGATGACCGACGCTGCGCGCATCGAAGCGGCCATCACCCCGCGGACCAAGGCAATCATTCCGGTGCACTATGCCGGCGCAGCGTTCGATCTCGATCCGCTGTATGCCCTCGCTGACAAGCACGGCATCCCGGTCATCGAAGACGCCGCCCACGCTGCCGGCACCCGCTACAAGGGACGTCACGTCGGCTCGCAAGGCACGGCGATCTTCTCGTTCCATGCGATCAAGAACATGACCTGTGCCGAAGGCGCGATGTTCGTCACTGACGACGAAGCCCTCGCCAGCCGTGTGCGCATGCTCAAATTCCACGGCCTGGGCGTCGACGCCTATGACCGTCTGACCGGTGGCCGCAAGCCGCAGGCGCAAGTGATGGAGCCGGGCTTCAAGTACAACCTCGCCGACGTCAACGCCGCGATTGCCCTGGTGCAATTGCAACGCCTGGACGAAATCAACGCCCGTCGCACCGAACTGGCCACGAGCTATCTGCAGAAGTTCGAAGGCTTGCCAGTGCAACCGCTGGCGCTGCCCGACTACGCCCAGCAACACGCCTGGCACCTGTTCATCCTGCGCATCGACAGCGAGCGCTGCGGCATGGATCGCGAAGCCTTCATGAAGGCTTTGCAGGATCAGGGCATCGGCACCGGTATCCATTTCATTGCCACCCACCTGCACACCTGGTATCGCCAGCGTGACCCCGACCTCTACCTGCCCAACACCGAATGGAACTCGGCGCGGCTGTGCTCGATTCCGCTGTTCCCCGACATGACCGATCAAGACCTTGACCGTGTTGTCGGTGCCATCGCACAAATCATGGAAAAACGCCTGTGAAACCTTATCCAATCCGCAGTGTGTCGATCGTCATCCCGGTCTACAACGAGCAGGAAAGCCTGCCCGAGCTGCTGCGTCGTACCGAGGCGGCCTGCCGCCAGTTGCATCACGACTTCGAAATCGTGCTGGTCGACGACGGCAGCCGCGACGAATCGGCGAACATGCTCGAAGAGGCCGCCGGGCGTGAAAACAGCCCGTTCGTGGCGGTCATTCTCAACCGCAACTATGGTCAGCACGCCGCGATCATGGCCGGTTTCGAACAGTGCAAGGGCGACGTGGTCATCACCATCGACGCCGACCTGCAGAACCCGCCGGAAGAAATCCCACGGCTGGTGGCCGAAGCCGAAAAAGGTTACGACGTGGTCGGTACCGTGCGCGGCAATCGTCAGGACTCGGCGCTGCGCCGGTATCCGTCGAAGCTGATCAACCTTGCCGTGCAGCGCTCCACCGGCGTTGCCATGAGCGACTACGGCTGCATGCTGCGCGCCTACCGCCGCAACATCATCGACGCGATGCTCGCCTGCCGTGAGCGCAGCACGTTCATTCCGATCCTGGCCAACAGCTTCGCCCGTCATACCACCGAAATCGTCGTGGCACACGCCGAGCGTGAACACGGCGACTCGAAATACAGCCCGATGCGCCTGATCAACCTGATGTTCGATCTGGTCACCTGCATGACCACCACCCCGCTGCGTTTGCTCAGCATCGTCGGCTTCGCCATGGCCGGTCTGGGTGTGCTGTTCGCCGTCGCACTGATCATTCTGCGTCTGGCGTTCGGTGCCGGCTGGGCGGGTGGCGGTACCTTCGTACTGTTCGCCGTACTGTTCGTGTTCACCGGTGGCCAGTTCATCGGCATGGGGCTGCTGGGTGAATACCTGGGCCGCATGTACAGCGATGTGCGCGCCCGTCCGCGTTTCTTCATCGAAAAGGTGTTGCGCAGCCAGCCGGCCGATCCGGCCCCTGCCGTCACCGTTGATGGTCTTTCTTCTACCGCTACTTCTTCCACTTCCGATCAGGTTCTCTCATGAGTGCAAAAACTGTTGTCTTCGCCTACCACGATATTGGCTGCGCCGGCATTGAAGCCCTGCTCAACAGCGGCTTTGACATTGCAGCAGTGTTCACTCACGCCGATGATCCGAAAGAAAACGCGTTCTATGCGTCGGTTGCACAACTGTGCGCGAACAAAGGCATTCCGGTACACGCGCCGGAAGACGCCAACCACCCACTGTGGATCGAGCGCATCGCCAAGCTGGACCCGGAGTACATTTTCTCCTTCTACTACCGCAACCTGCTGAGCGAGCCACTGCTGGCACTGGCGAAAAAAGGCGCGTTCAACCTGCACGGTTCGCTGCTGCCACGTTATCGCGGTCGCGCTCCGGCAAACTGGGTGCTGGTCAACGGCGAAACCGAAACCGGCGTCACCCTGCACCGTATGGTCAAGCGCGCTGATGCTGGCGCGATCGTTGCCCAGCAACGCGTGGCCATCGAGCGCAGCGACACCGGTCTGACCCTGCACGCCAAATTGCGCACAGCCGCCAGCGACCTGCTGCGCGACACCCTGCCGAACATGCTGCAAGGCAAGATCACAGAAACCCCGCAAGACGAATCCAAAGCCACCGTGTTCGGTCGCCGCACCCCAGCGGACGGCAAACTGGTCTGGGCCAAACCGGCCGAAGAACTGTTCAACCTGGTGCGCGCCGTGACCCGTCCTTACCCGGGCGCCTTCTGCGCCGTAGGCGAGCACAAACTGATCGTCTGGAGCGCTGAAGTCGTCAAGGGCAACGAAGGCCAGGCGCCAGGTCGCGTGATCAGCGTCGATCCGCTGCGCATTGCCTGCGGTCAAGACTCGCTGGTAATCAACGCCGGTCAGCGCAACGACAACGGTCTGTACCTCAGCGGCCCGCAACTGGCCAACGAACTGGGTCTGGTGGATGGCTCGTTGCTGCGCGGCGCCGAATCCGGTCGTGCGCCACGTCGTACTCGCGTACTGATCCTGGGCGTCAACGGTTTCATCGGTAACCACCTGTCCGAGCGCCTGCTGCGTGACGACCGCTACGAAGTCTACGGTCTGGACATCGGCTCCGACGCCATCGAGCGTCTGCGCAGCCACCCGAACTTCCACTTCGTCGAAGGCGACATCAGCATTCACTCCGAGTGGATCGAGTACCACATCAAGAAGTGCGACGTGGTCCTGCCGCTGGTGGCCATCGCCACCCCGATCGAATACACCCGCAACCCACTGCGCGTATTCGAGCTGGACTTCGAAGAAAACCTGAAACTGGTTCGCTACTGCGTCAAGTACAACAAGCGCGTGATCTTCCCGTCGACTTCGGAAGTCTATGGCATGTGCCAGGACAAGAACTTCGACGAAGACAGCTCGAACCTGATCGTCGGCCCGATCAACAAGCAGCGCTGGATCTACTCGGTCTCCAAGCAACTGCTGGACCGCGTGATCTGGGCTTACGGCGCCAAGGGCCTGAACTTCACCCTGTTCCGTCCGTTCAACTGGATGGGCCCGCGTCTGGACCGTCTGGATTCGGCGCGTATCGGCAGCTCCCGCGCCATCACCCAGCTGATTCTGAACCTGGTGGAAGGCACGCCAATCCGTCTGTTCGACGGTGGCGAGCAGAAGCGTTGCTTCACCGACATCGCTGACGGCGTCGAGGCGCTGGCGCGGATCATCGACAACGACAACGACGTGTGCAACGGCCAGATCATCAACATCGGCAACCCGGACAACGAAGCCAGCATCCGTCAGTTGGGCGAAGAGCTGCTGCGTCAGTTCGAAGCGCACCCGCTGCGTCACAACTTCCCTCCGTTCGCCGGTTTCCGCGACGTGGAAAGCAAGGCGTTCTACGGTGCCGGTTACCAGGACGTGGAACACCGCAAGCCAAGCATCGCCAACGCCAAGCGCCTGCTGAACTGGGAGCCGACCGTGGAAATGCGCGAGACCATCGGCAACACCCTGGACTTCTTCCTGCGTGAAGCCATGCTCGAAATCGCGGACAAGAAGTAATGCAGGCAGGTCTTCGTATCGATGTCGACACCTACCGTGGCACCCGTGAAGGTGTGCCGCGGCTGCTGGAGATGCTCGACGAGGCGCAGGTCAAGGCAACGTTTTTCTTCAGTGTCGGCCCAGACAACATGGGTCGGCATCTGTGGCGCCTGATCCGCCCGCAGTTCCTCTGGAAAATGCTGCGCTCCAACGCTGCCGGCCTCTACGGCTGGGACATTTTGCTGGCCGGCACTGCCTGGCCCGGCAAACCGATTGGCCGTGATCTCGGGCACCTGATGCGTCAGGCCCGGGACGCCGGTCACGAAGTCGGCCTGCACGCCTGGGATCACCATGGCTGGCAGGCCAACGCCGGGCGTTGGAGCGATGCCCAACTGATCGAACAGATTCGTCAGGGCGTCGACACGTTGAGCGACATCCTCGGAGAAAAGATCCAGTGTTCGGCCGCCGCCGGTTGGCGTGCGGACGAGCGCGTGATCGAGGCCAAACAGACGTTCGGCTTTCGCTACAACAGCGATTGCCGCGGGCAGAGCCTGTTCCGTCCGCTGCTGGCGGACGGCACGCCGGGGACTCCGCAGATTCCGGTGGACCTGCCGACCTTCGACGAAGTCGTCGGCCCGCACGTGGCGGCGAAGGACTTCAACGCCTTCATCCTCGACCGGTTCCAGGCGCAAGCTCTCAACGTCTACACCATTCATGCCGAAGTAGAAGGGATTCTGATGGCTCAGGATTTTCGTCAATTGCTGGCCGATGCACGCCAGCGCAACATTGACTTCAAACCCTTGGGTGACTTGTTGCCCGAGTTCTTCAACACGTTGCCCGTAGGCCGCGTACAACGCGGTGCGCTCGAAGGCCGTGAAGGCTGGCTGGGAGTGCAAGGCGCATGACCAGACGCTGGGCACTGCCGCTGTTGATCGGTCTCTGTCTGCTGGCCTATCTGTTGCCGTTGCACACCCATGGCCTGTGGATCCCCGACGAAACCCGCTACGCACAGATCAGCCAGGACATGCTGCTCAGTGGCAACTGGGTATCGCCGCATTTCATGGGGCTGCGTTATTTCGAGAAACCGATTGCCGGCTACTGGATGATTGCCATCGGCCAGGAATTGTTCGGGCAGAACCTGTTCGGCGTGCGCTTCGCGTCGGCCCTCAGCACCGCTTTGAGTGTGCTGCTGGCCTACCTGGTCGCGCGCAGGCTATGGAACGATCCGCGCAAGAGCTTCGTCTGCGCCCTGCTCTACATGAGCTTCACGGTCGTCGCCGGCCAGGCCGGATACGCCAACCTTGATCCGCAATTCACCTTCTGGGTCAACCTGAGCCTGGTGGCGCTGTGGTTTGCGCTCGACGGCCGCAGCACCGGGCAACGTCTGGGCGCCTGGGCGGTGTTGGGGCTGGCCTGCGGCATGGGTTTCATGACCAAGGGCTTTCTCGCCTGGTTGTTGCCGGTATTGATCGCATTGCCGTGGATGCTCTGGCAGAAACGCTGGCGTGAACTGCTGGTGTTCGGTCCGGTGGCGATTGCCATCGCGATCATCGTCAGCTTGCCGTGGGCATTGGCGGTGCACGCGCAGGAACCGGATTACTGGCGGTTCTTCTTCTGGCACGAACACATTCGCCGCTTTGCCGGTGACGATGCGCAGCACGATGCACCGTGGTGGTTTTACCTGCCGCTGCTGGTGGCGTTCAGCCTGCCGTGGGTCGGTCTGTTGCCGACCGCGTTCAAGCAAGCCTGGCAAACCCGTGCCCAGCCGAAAATGGTCTTCCTGCTGCTGTGGCTGTGGCTGCCGCTGGGCTTTTTCAGCCTGAGCAACGGCAAGCTGCCGACCTACATCCTGCCGTGCCTGCTGCCATTGGCACTGCTGCTGGGCAATGCGCTGGCTGATCGCCTGCGTCTTGAACAAGGTCGGGCGCTGGGGATCAACGGTCTGCTGAACCTGCTGCTGGGTGTGGTCACGCTGATCGCACTGGTTTATCTGCAACTGAACAAACCGGTGTACGACCACGAACTGCACAGCATGGTGCTGGTGTTCATCGCCCTGATCGGCTGGATCATCGCCAACCTCGCGCAAGCGTTCCTGCCGTTGCAGTGCTGGGCGGCTCCGGCGCTGGGCAGTCTGTTGCTGGCCGGGATCCTGCCGGCGGCGTTGCCCAAGTCGGTGGTGGCCAACAAGGCCCCGGATCAGTTCGTCCGTCATCACGTCACTGAACTGTCCGGCGCCACGCATCTGCTGAGCAACGATCTGGGCGCGGCGGCGGCACTGGCCTGGCGCATGAAACAACCGGAGGTCGCGCTGTACAACACAGTCGGCGAACTCAAGTACGGTCTTTCCTACCCGGAAGGCGCTGAACGCCGACTCACCAAGGACAACGTTCAACAATGGGTACGCGAAGCGCGCCGCAGCGGATCGGTCGGTGTGCTGATGCGCGTCAAGGGCCAGGACGAGCTCGAAGAGCTGGACCTGCTGCCCAAGGACGGTACCCGTTACGAATCGGGCAATCTGGTGATCATGGTGCTGCCCAAGGATCCGTCATGAGTTGGTTGCTGTTACTGACGGCGTGTCTGCTGACGTGCCTGGGGCAAGTCGCGCAGAAATTCGCCGTGGAGAGCTGGCGCGGCGTTGATTCGTCCTGGGCCGACAAACTGCGTTCGCCATGGTTGTGGCTGGCGCTGGTTTCTCTCGGCAGCGGGCTGCTGGTGTGGCTGCTGGTGTTGCAACGTCTTGAAGTGGGCATCGCTTACCCGATGCTCAGCCTCAACTTCGTGCTGATCACCCTGATTGCCCGCTTCGTCTTTCGCGAGCCCATCGACCGCCAGCATTGGCTGGGCGTGGCGCTGGTGATCGGCGGCGTGGTTTTACTGGGGCAACAGTCATGAACAAGGCACGTGGTATCGGCTTCGCCCTCGCCAGCGTGGGGTTGGTCAGCAGTGCCCAACTGGGCATGCGCTGGAGCATGACGCGCCTGCCGCAGCCGGAACAATGGCTGACCGCGCTGAGCGCCGGCAGTGTCGATCTGTCGGCACTGGCGGTGGTGCTGGTGGCAATTTTCGCCTACGCCCTGTCGATGCTCTGCTGGCTCGCGGCATTGCGCGATCTGCCGCTGGGCCGGGCTTATTCACTATTGAGCATCAGCTACGCGCTGGTGTACCTGCTGGCGGCCAGTCTGCCGCTGTTCAACGAATCGTTCAGTTTCACTAAATCGCTGGGCGTGGCACTGGTCATGCTCGGGGTCATCACTATTAACACTCGTCCGTCTCGTGCGCCCGAATTCAGGAGTGCTCCATGAAAATCACAGTATTTGGTAGCGGTTATGTTGGCCTGGTGCAGGCCGCCGTGTTGGCCGAAGTCGGTCACGACGTCGTGTGCATGGACATCGATCAGAAGAAAGTCGAACTGCTGCGCCAGGGTCACGTCAGTATCTTTGAACCGGGCCTGTCGAGCCTGGTACGCGAAGGCCTGGACTCCAGCCGCCTGCATTTCACGTCCGATGAAAAACTTGCCGTACAACACGGTCGCGTCGCGTTCATCGCCGTGGGCACACCGTCCAGTGAAGACGGTTCGGCCGATCTGAAATACGTGCTATCGGTGGGTGACGCCGTGGCGCGCCACCGTGAGCAGCCGCTGATCCTGGTGGAAAAATCCACCGTGCCGGTCGGCACCGGCGACACCCTGCGTGCACACATTCAAGCCGCGCTGGACAAGGCCGGTCGTGAGCTGCAGTTCGATATCGTGTCCAACCCGGAATTTCTCAAGGAAGGTTCGGCGGTGTCCGACTGCCGTCGTCCGGACCGCATCGTCATCGGCTGCGAAGGTGACGAAGTGCGCGACGTGATGCGCGACCTGTACTCGCCGTTCAACCGCAACCACGACCGCATCATGTTCATGGACCTGCGCAGCGCCGAGCTGACCAAATACGCCGCCAACTGCATGCTGGCGACCAAGATCAGCTTCATCAACCAGATCGCCGAACTGGCCGAACACCTGGGCGCCGACATCGAGTCGGTCCGTCAGGGCATCGGTGCCGATACGCGCATCGGTTACCACTTCATCTACCCAGGCTGCGGTTACGGCGGTTCGTGCTTCCCGAAAGACATGCGCGCGCTGATCCACAGTGCCGAGCAGGCGCATTGCTCAAGCGACCTGCTGCAAGCGGTCGAGGCGATCAACGAGCGGCAGAAGCACAAGCTGTTCGACCGCATCAATGCGTTCTACAAAGGTGATCTGCGCGGCAAGACCTTCGCCCTGTGGGGCCTGGCGTTCAAGCCGAACACCGACGACATGCGCGATGCGCCGAGCCGCGTGCTGCTCGACTCGCTGTTCGCCGCTGGCGCCAGCGTTCGCGCGTTCGACCCGGAAGCGATGCAGGAAACCCAGCATCTTTATCCGAACGAAGAAAAACTGATGCTGATGGGCACTCCGGAATCGGTGCTGTCGGGTTCCGATGCGCTGATCATCTGCACCGAATGGCAGCAGTTCAAGGCGCCGGATTTCGACTTGATCGAGCAGCGCCTGAAAGCCCCGGTGATCTTCGACGGCCGCAACCTGTACGACGCCGAGCGTCTGGCCCGCAACGGCTTCAAGTACTTCCCGATCGGCCGTGGTGATTCGCGCAAACTGCCGATCCCGCTGCAACAGTGGCCTAACAAAGCGGACGTCGCTTGATCACGTTGTCGCCTGTCATCCGCCGGCAGTCCCTGATCGCAGGGCTGCTGGCGCTGTTGCTGTTCATAGCCGGGGTTTACGGACAGGCTCCCATTGGCTTCGATTCACGGTTCGTACTGTTTGCCCAGGAAATGCTGAGACACGGGCCGACCGTATTCCCGACCACTTACGGTCAACCTTACGCCGACTATTCAGCGCTCTCGACGCTGTTCATCTGGCTGTTGTCGTTGCCCTTCGGCGCGATCAATACCCTGACGGCATGGCTGCCAAGCGCCATTGCCGGCGGCGTGATCGTGACGTTGATGTATCGCTTGCTGGCGGTGCATTCGCAGCGTTGGGCCTTGATCAGCATTGCGCTGCTGATGCTCACCAGCACCTTCGTCACCGAAGTGCGCGCCGTGTCGCAAGACCTGATGCTCGCCGCCGTGGCGCTGTCGGTGTTTTACCTGGGCTACGCGCACGACCATTTCGGCTCGCGCCGTCGCTGGCCGCTGATCTTTATCCTGTTGTTGCTGGGCTTCGGTATTCGCGGGCCCATCGGCCTGGTGGTGCCGACCGGCATGCTCTGCAGTTACTACTTGCTCAACCGCGAGTGGAAACGCCTGTTCGTGTTCGGTGTGTTGGCGTCGATCCTGCTCGCTGCATGCGTTGGCCTGCTGTTGTGGCTGGCTAAACTCAGCGGTGGCGAGGCGTTCCTGCAAGACGTGATTCGTATGCAGTTCATGGGGCGCATGGACGGCAGCGAAGGCGTCAGCGGTTCGCTGTATTACTTCACCAGTTCCATGGGCAATTACGCACTGGCGTATCCGCTGGCGATACTGGCGTTGGCCGCGACCTGGCTGAGCAAGCCGCATCAGCGCGGGCCGGCCTTGCGTCTGGTGCAATACTGCGCGGCCGCCGGGCTGATCGTCATGGTCGGGCTGTCGATTCCACAGGCGAAGAAGGCGCGTTACCTGCTGCCGATGTTGCCGATGGCGGCGATCATTGCGGCGTACCCGTTCCAGGTTGTGCACGGTCGGGTGTTCCGCGTATTGCGTGGGGTAATTCAAGGCATCTGGCTGGTGACGCCGGGGCTGTTGATGGTGGCCCTGCTGGTTGCCAAGCGCCGCTTTCCCGAGCAGCTCGACGGCATCACCCTGGTACTGGTCGTGCTCGGCGTTCTGCAATTGCTCGCGTTGTCGCGTCTGATGATCCCGCGCTGGCGTGCCGAAGTGCTGGCGCTGTGTTCGGTATTGGCGTTGTGGACGGTGTATGCCGCGGTGTTCGAACCGGTAGAGCGGCGTCTGTACGACACGCAGGCGTTCAGTCGCGCTGCTTTCGCGCAGGTGCAGCAGAACCCGGCACCGCTGGTGCTGCACGGCATGGGCAAAGACGCCAAGGCGATCAAGTTCATGGTCAACGTCGAGCAGGATCTGCAACCGCAGTTCACCGAAACAGTCCAGCAACTCGAAGCCCTCAAGGGCCCGGCCTGGCTGATGATGGACAGCAAGGACCTGCAATCGCTACAGGGCACCCCGCTGGCCGGCTTGCAACCCGTGCTGACGGGGCGTTTCGACAAGAACGATTACGTGCTGTTGTACCTGAAGCCCTTGTAGACCTTGTCGAAGGCTGCGATCTTCTGATTTTGGATCGCAGCCAGCGACAGCGCCTACAGGGATTTCTTGACCATGAGTTTTGTTGTACGCCGGGCGCGGCAGAATGATGCCGCCGCCCTCCCCGCCATCGAACGCTCGGCCGCCGAGCTGTTTCGCACCGATCCAACCCTCGCCTGGCTTGCCGATACCGACGTGGCAAGCGCCGCGCAACACCGCCAAACTATCGACAATGCCCACGTCTGGGTCGCCGAAACCACCTCGGCGCAACTTGCAGGGTTTATCCGCGCGCTGGATTTCGACAACTTGCTGCACATTGAAGAACTGTCGGTCAGCCTCGCGTTTCAGGGACAGGGCGTGGGCCGGCAACTGCTGCTGGCCGCGATTGAACATGCCCGCTGCGAGCAAATGCGCGCGGTGACCCTGACCACGTTTCGCGACGTGCCGTGGAATGCGCCTTTTTATCAGCGGATGGGGTTTGTGGAAGTCGCACCCGGTGAGCACGAAGCGCATTTGCTCGATGCTCTGCAGAAAGAAAGCGAGCATGGCTTTGCCGCCGAGCGACGCTGCGCCATGCACCTGCCCCTCTATTGATAACACCGCCGCTCCCACAAGGGGATTTACGCTGTGTCAGGTTGACCGCTGAGCGGGACCCGGTGAGGATGGCAAGGCTCACCCGCGCATTCTGAAATAAGGACATTGATCTCTTCGTGGCCACCTACTCCCGCCTGATCCGCCGACTGATGATCACCTCGCTGAGCATCGTCATCAGCCGTGCCCTGATCAGCCCGCTGCTGACCCTGTTTCTCAGCAACAAACTGGGCCTCAACCCACAGGATGTCGGTCTGCTGTTGGGCATCGCCGTGTTCAGTGCCACGCTGTTGTCGCTGTACGGCGGCTACATCATCGATCGCCTCGACAAGCGTCAGCTGTTGATCCTGACCATGCTTTCCAGCGGTGTCGGCCTGATGCTGCTGACCTTCGCGCAGAATCTGTACCTGGTCACGCTGGTGCTGATCATCAGTGAAACGGCGTCGGCGCTGTTCCTGATCTGCTCCAAAGCGATGCTCAGTGAAAACCTGCCGGTCGGCCAGCGGGTCAAGGCGTTTTCGCTGAACTACACGCTGACCAATATTGGCTACGCCGTGGGCCCGATGATTGGCGTGGTGATTGCCGGCGTTCAGCCTTCAGCGCCGTTTATTGTCGCGGGGCTGATTGCCACCGGCAGCGTTTTCCTGCTGCTGGGCGTGTCCCGCGAGGCCAGTCCGCTGTCGCAGGTCAGCCAACCGCAGAGTTTCCTGAACACCCTGATCATCCTGAAAAACGACCGCACGATGATCCTGTTCACCTTTGGTTGCCTGCTCAGCACGCTGGTTCACGGGCGCTTCACCCTGTACCTGTCGCAGTACCTGCTGGTGACCCACACGCAGGACCAGACACTCGACACCATGGCCGCCCTGCTCGCCTGCAACGCGATCACGGTGATCCTGCTGCAGTACCAGATCGGGCGATTCCTCAAACGTGAGCACCTGCGCTACTGGATTGCCGGCGGCACCGCGTTGTTCATCGTCGGTCTGATCGGCTTCAGCCTGGCCGACAGTCTGGTCGGCTGGTGCGTGGCGATGTTTATCTTCACCCTCGGCGAGATGATCATTTACCCGGCGGATTTCCTCTTCGTCGACACCCTGGCCCCGGAAGAGCTGCGCGGCAGTTATTACGGCGCACAGAATCTCGCAGCACTGGGCGGCGCGGCGAGCCCGGTGATGTGCGGGTTCCTGTTGATGCACACGCCGGCGCCGAGCATGTTCTACGCCTTGAGCGCTTTGGCGGCGCTGGGTGGGTATCTGTGTTTTGTCAGTGGACGCCGCGTGGCGATAATTCAAAAATAATGCACTGAAGCAGCATTTATATGAATTTGTCAGCATCGACTTTGCACGGCACACTGTGCGCGTTCCTCCCCCAATAGTTGGAACACTTCGAGGACTTTCCGAAACGGACAAGTCCTTTTTTTTGCCCCGAATTTACCGCAAGGACCCGATGTACATGCTCGCTCGCTGGTTGCCCGCCGCCATCAATACTCGCCCCACCGAATGGAGCCGCGCCGCGATCGGCATGGCGCTGGGCACCTTGTTCAGCGTCTGGGCATGCAGTCAGGTATTCGGCATTGAGGTGGCGTATCACCTGATCGGGCCGTTGGGCGCCTCAGCGGTGTTGCTGTTTGCCGTCTCTTCGGGCGCCCTCGCTCAACCGTGGTCGATCATCGGCGGCTACCTGTGCGCCAGCGTTGTCGCGCTGCTGGTCGCCCACGTCCTCGGTCGCACCTTGGGCAGCGCCTGTCTGGCGGCGGGCATCGCGTTGATTCTGATGTGCTGGCTACGTTGCCTGCACCCACCCGCCGGCGCCCTGGCGTTGACGCTGGTACTGGCCGATCCGGCCACCATCGCAATGGACTGGAAAGCCATGGAACCGGTGATGCTCGCCGCCGCCTGCATGCTGCTCAGCGCGCTGGCCTACAACAACCTGACGCGCATCCGCTACCCGAAGCGCCCGGCCGAACCTGCGCCGCTGCTGGCTCCCGTCGACAGCCAGTCAATAACCGCCGAAGATTTGAAACGGGCACTGGCCGACATGGAAGCCTTTATCGACGTCACCCCCGAAGACCTCGAACAATTGATTCATGCCAGCGAGCTGCATGCCAAACGCCGCAGCATCGGCGAAGTCTTCTCCTGATACCCCACACTCCCTGTAGGAGCTGTCGAGTGCAACGAGGCTGCGATCTTTCAAGATCAAAAGATCGCAGCCTTCGGCAGCTCCTACACCAGCAGATGTCGATTCTCCCCTAAGGCAAAAACGCAAACTCCCCCTGCACATATCCCGGTTGTACACGGCAAATTTGCACTGTTACGATCCGTCAACGCTCGCGCGCGAGCTTCTCGAATAAAGACAATAAAAGCAGGGAGTTAGTGATGACTGCTCAGGCTTCATCCCCGCGGACGCCGTCCATGGATGCCACACAAAACGAAGTGCTGGCCGAGGTTCGCAATCACATCGGTCACCTGACCCTCAACCGCCCCGCCGGTCTCAACGCCATCACCCTCGACATGGTTCGTCAGTTGCAGCAGCAACTCGATGCCTGGGCCACTGACCCCAGCGTGCGCGCGGTTGTGCTGCGCGGTGCCGGTGACAAGGCTTTCTGTGCCGGTGGCGATATCCGTTCGCTGTACGACAGCTTCAAAAGCGGCGACACGCTGCACGAAGATTTCTTCGTCGAGGAATACGCCCTCGACCTGACGATTCATCATTACCGCAAACCGGTGCTGGCCTTGATGGACGGTTTCGTCCTTGGCGGCGGCATGGGCCTGGTGCAAGGTGCGGATCTGCGGGTGGTCACCGAAAAGAGTCGTCTGGCGATGCCGGAAGTGGCGATCGGTTATTTCCCCGATGTCGGCGGCAGTTATTTCCTCTCGCGGATTCCCGGTGAACTGGGGATCTATCTGGGCGTCAGCGGCGTGCAGATTCGTGCGGCCGATGCGTTGTACTGCGGGCTGGCCGACTGGTTTGTCGACAGCAGCAAACTGGCGAGCCTCGACGAACAACTCGATCACCTGGAATGGCGCGATACGCCGCTCAAGGATCTGCAGAGCCTGCTCGCGAAAAATGGCGTGCAAACCCTGGCCGATGCACCGCTGGAGAAACTGCGCCCGGCCATCGACCATTTCTTCGCCCTGCCGGACGTGCCGAGCATTGTCGAGCAACTGCGCGCAGTCACCGTCGCCGACAGCCATGAGTGGGCGACCACCACCGCCGACCTGCTGGAGACCCGCTCGCCACTGGCGATGGCCGTAACCCTGGAAATGCTCCGTCGCGGTCGGCACCTGAGCCTGGAACACTGTTTCGCCCTCGAACTGCATCTGGATCGCCAGTGGTTCGAACGCGGCGACCTGATCGAGGGCGTGCGCGCCCTGCTGATCGACAAGGACAAGACACCACGCTGGAACCCGCCGACCCTCGCTGCGCTGGACGCCGGGCATGTCGCGAGTTTCTTCCACGGTTTTACTGAGAGCGGGAGCTGAGCCATGCACGATCTCGAACTGACTGAAGAACAAGTGATGATCCGCGACATGGCCCGAGACTTCGCCCGCGGCGAAATCGCGCCCCATGCGCAAGCCTGGGAAAAGGCCGGCTGGATCGACGACGCGCTGGTGGCGAAGATGGGCGAACTCGGTTTGCTCGGCATGGTGGTGCCCGAGGAATGGGGCGGCACCTACGTCGATTACGTGGCCTATGCGCTGGCGGTGGAAGAGATTTCTGCCGGCGACGGTGCCACCGGTGCCTTCATGAGCATTCACAACTCGGTGGGCTGCGGCCCGGTCATGAACTACGGCAGCGAAGCGCAGAAACAGACCTGGCTGGCGGATCTCGCCAGTGGCCAGACGATTGGCTGCTTTTGCCTCACCGAACCGCAGGCCGGCTCCGAGGCGCACAACCTGCGCACCCGTGCCGAACTGCGTGACGGCCAGTGGGTGATCAACGGCGCCAAGCAATTCGTCAGCAATGGCAAACGGGCGAAACTGGCGATCGTGTTTGCGGTGACCGACCCGGATCTGGGCAAGAAAGGCATTTCCGCGTTCCTGGTGCCCACCGATACTGCGGGTTTCATCGTCGATCGCACCGAACACAAGATGGGCATCCGCGCTTCCGATACCTGCGCAGTGACGTTGAACAACTGCAGCATTCCCGAAGCCAATCTCCTCGGCGAGCGCGGCAAGGGCCTGGCGATTGCCTTGTCCAACCTTGAAGGCGGCCGCATCGGCATCGCTGCGCAAGCCTTGGGCATCGCCCGGGCGGCGTTTGAAGCGGCGCTGGTTTACTCCCGCGACCGAATCCAGTTCGGCAAGCCGATCAATGAGCACCAGAGCATCGCCAACCTGCTGGCCGATATGCACATGCAAATCAACGCGGCGCGACTGATGATCCTGCACGCGGCGCGTCTGCGCACAGCGGGCAAGCCGTGCCTGTCGGAGGCCTCACAGGCCAAACTGTTCGCGTCGGAAATGGCCGAGAAGGTCTGCTCCTCGGCGATTCAGATTCATGGCGGGTATGGGTATCTGGAGGACTATCCGGTCGAGAAGTACTACCGCGATGCGCGGATTACCCAGATCTATGAAGGCTCGAGCGAGATTCAGCGGATGGTGATTGCTCGGGAGCTGAAGAACTATCAGTTGTAACGCCAAAAGCTTCGCGAGCAAGCCCGCTCCCACATTGGATCTGCGTCGTACACAAATCCCATGTGGGAGCGGGCTTGCTCGCGAAGGCGTCAGTCAGGTCAGCGCATTATTTGCCCTGAAACTCCGGCGTCCGCTTGGCCACAAACGCCGCCATCCCTTCTTTCTGATCCTGGGTGGCAAACGCCGCATGGAACACCCGGCGCTCGAAGCGTACGCCTTCAGTCAGGTTGACCTCAAAGGCGCGGTTGACGCTCTCCTTGACCATCATCGCAATCGGCAGCGATTTGCTGGCGATCACCGCCGCCACTTTCAGCGCCTCGTCGAGCAGCTCATCGCTCGGCACGATCCGCGCGACGATGCCGCAGCGCTCGGCTTCCACCGCATCGATCATCCGCCCGCTGAGGCACATTTCCATGGCCTTGGCCTTGCCCACGGCGCGGGTCAGGCGCTGGGTGCCGCCCATGCCCGGGAGCACGCCAAGGTTGATTTCCGGCTGGCCGAATTTGGCATTGTCGCCGGCCAGAATGAAGTCGCACATCAGCGCCAGTTCACAGCCGCCACCGAGGGCGAAGCCGTTGACCGCAGCGATGATCGGCTTGCGTCGATTGGCCACGCGGTCGCTGTCGCTGAACAGATCATCCATGTAGATCTGCGGATAGGTCAGTTCGGCCATTTCCTTGATGTCGGCGCCGGCGGCGAAAGCTTTCTTCGAACCGGTGATGACGATGCAACCGATGTTCGCATCCGCTTCCAAGCCGTCGAGGGCGTGGTTCACTTCACTGACCAGTTGCGCGTTCAGGGCGTTCAGCGCCTGTGGTCGGTTCAGCGTGATCAGGCCGACGCGGCCGTGGTTTTCCAGCAGAATCGTTTCGTAAGTCATGGGCAAGATTCCTTGTCAAAGATTGCGCGAAATAACCATGCGCTGAATGTCGCTGGTGCCTTCGTAGATCTGGCAGACGCGCACGTCGCGGTAGATGCGTTCCAGCGGGAAATCGTTGAGGTAACCGTAACCGCCCAGCGTCTGCAACGCCATCGAGCAGACCTTCTCGGCCATTTCCGAGGCGAACAGTTTGGCCATTGAAGCCTCGACCAGCGCCGGCTGACCGCTGTCACGCAGGGCAGCGGCGTAATGCACCATTTGCCGGGCGACGGCGATCTGCGTGGCCATGTCGGCGAGACGGAAGGCCACGGCCTGGTGCTCGATGATCGGTTTGCCGAAAGTGTCGCGCTCACGGGCGTAATCGCGGGCCGCTTCGAACGCGGCACGGGCCATGCCCACCGCTTGCGAAGCGATGCCGACGCGTCCGCCTTCGAGGTTGGCCAAGGCAATCTTGTAGCCTTCACCCTCCTCACCCAAGCGGTTGGCGACCGGCACTTTCACGTCTTCAAACAGAATCTGGCAGGTGTCCGAAGCATGCTGGCCGAGCTTGTCTTCGACCCGGGCGACTTTGTAGCCCGCAGAATCGGTCGGCACGATGAACGCGGTGATGCCGCGTTTGCCGGCACTCGGGTCAGTCACCGCAAACACGATCACGATCCCCGCATTCTGCCCAGAAGTGATGAACTGTTTGCAGCCGTTGAGCACGTAGTGATCGCCTTCGAGGCGCGCGCGGGTTTTCAGGCTGCTGGCGTCGGAGCCGGCCTGCGGTTCAGTCAGGGCGAATGCGCCGAGCATCGCGCCGCTGGCCAGCGGTTTGAGGAAGCGCTCGCGCTGATCGTCGTTGCCGAACTTGAGGATCGGCACGCAGCCGACCGAGTTGTGCACGCTCATGATGGTCGAGCAGGCGCCGTCGCCGGCGGCGATTTCTTCCAGGGCCATGGCGTAAGCCAGGTAGCCGGTATCACAGCCGCCCCACTGCTCCGGCACCAACATGCCGAAGAAGCCCAGCTCGGCCATCTCGCCGATGGCTTCCTTGGGGAAACGGTGCTCGCGATCCCACTCGGCGGCGAACGGTTTCAGTCGTTCCTCGGCGAACTGCCGAGCCATGTCGCGAATCTGGGATTGGTCTTCGTTGGGAATCATGGTGAATCCTTAATTCTGGTAACACCACCCGTTCATTGTGGGAGGGGGCTTGCTCCCGAAGAGGCCGGGTCAGTCAAATAACTTCTGAATGACACACCGCTTTCGGGAGCAAGCCCCCTCCCACAAGGACAGTCAGATGTTGGCTTCAGTAGACGCATTCCACGGCCATCGCCGTGGCTTCACCGCCACCGATGCAAATCGCTGCGATCCCGCGTTTCAGGCCCTTCTGGCGCAGGGCCGAGAGCAAGGTCACCAGAATCCGCGCGCCCGAGGCACCGATCGGATGGCCCAGCGCGCAGGCGCCGCCATGCACGTTGAGCTTGTCGTGGGGGATTTCCAGATGGGTCATCGCCGCCATTGCCACCACGGCGAACGCTTCGTTGATCTCGAACAGATCGACCTCGTTCAGCGCCCAACCGGTCTTCTTCACCAGCTTCTTGATCGCGCCAATCGGTGCCACCGGGAACAGGCCCGGAGTGTCGGCAAACGCCGCGTGGCCGTGAATCACCGCCAGTGGTTTCAGACCGAGTTTCTGTGCCTGCGACTGGCGCATCAGCACCAGTGCCGCCGCACCGTCGGAGATCGAACTGGAGTTCGCTGCCGTCACCGTGCCGCCTTCGCGGAACGCCGGTTTCAGTGAGGCGACCTTGTCCAGTTTGGCTTTCGGCGGCTGCTCGTCGTTGCTGATCAGCACTTGTTCCTTGCCGACGGTCACGGTCAGCGGGACGATCTCGGCCTTGAAGCTGCCGTCCTTGATCGCCTGCTGGGCGCGGGTGGTCGAAGCGATAGCAAAGGCATCCTGGGCTTCGCGGCTGAAGTCGTTGGTTTCGGCGCAGTCTTCGGCGAAGGTGCCCATCAGACGGCCCTTGTCGTAGGCGTCTTCGAGGCCGTCGAGGAACATCGAGTCGAGCACCCGGCCATGGCCCATACGGTAACCGGCACGGGCGCGATCCAGCAGATATGGCGAGTTGGACATGCTTTCCATGCCGCCGGCGATCACCACGTCGGCGCTGCCGGCCAGCAGCATGTCGTGGGCGAGAATGGTGGTTTCCATGCCCGAGCCGCACATCTTGTTGACCGTGGTGCAGCGCGTCGATTTATCCAGCCCGGCGCCCAGTGCTGCCTGACGGGCCGGTGCCTGACCGAGGCCGGCGGGCAATACGCAACCGAACAGCACTTCGTCGACCGCATCGCTGGCGACGCCTGCGCGTTCAACCGCGGCCTTGATCGCCGCAGCACCGAGTTGCGGCGCGGTAAGGCTTTTCAGTTCGCCCTGAAAACCGCCCATCGGGGTGCGGACGGCGCTGACGATGACAATTGGATCGTTGGAAAGGCTCATGACAAATCCTCCTTACTTGGCGGCCATGCGCAAGGCGCCGTCGAGACGGATCACCTCACCGTTGAGCATGCTGTTTTCGATGATATGCCGAACCAGCGCGGCATACTCGGCAGGTTTCCCGAGACGCGGCGGGAACGGTACGCCGGCGGCCAGCGACTCGCGCACTTCCGGGGTCATGCCGGCCATCATCGGGGTTTCGAAAATACCTGGAGCGATGGTCATCACGCGGATGCCGAAGCGCGCCAGTTCGCGGGCGGCCGGCAGGGTCAGGCTGGCGATCGCGCCTTTGGAGGCGGAGTACGCGGCCTGGCCGATCTGGCCGTCGAACGCTGCGACCGATGCGGTGTTGATGATCACCCCGCGCTCGCCGTCAGCATTCGCCTCGCTCTCGGCGATCGCCGCTGCGGCCAGACGCAGCATGTTGAAGCTGCCGATCAGGTTGACGTTGATCACTTGGGCAAAACTGGCCAGAGCATGCGGGCCGTTCTTGCCGAGGATCTTCTCGCCCCGCACGATGCCGGCGCAGTTGACCAGACCGTTAAGGCTGCCAAAGGCTTTGAGCGTGGCCTGCACGGCGGCTTCGGCAGCGGCTTCATTGCTGATGTCCGCTACCACGCTGTGCGCGCCGAGGCGCTGGGCCTGGGCGGCAAGCGCTTCGGCGTTCAGGTCCACCAGCATGACTTTGGCGCCGGCATTGACCAGCAACTCAGCGGTGGCCGCGCCCAGGCCGGACGCGCCGCCGGTGACGATAAAAACCTTGTTCTCGATCTGCATGACTGACTTCCTGATTCAAGCTGAAACGTTATGCGCCGCGGCCTCTTGAGCCTTGGCGATTTCCTGGTTGCGCAAGATGAAGCGCTGCAATTTGCCGCTTGGGGTTTTCGGCAATTCGCTGACAAATTCGATTTCACGCGGGTACGAATGCGCGGCCAGACGTTTGCGCACGTGTTGCCGCAACTCTTCGGCCAGCGCCGGTTCGGCGCGGTATTGCGGGTTGAGCACGACAAAGGCTTTGACCAGTTCGGTGCGTTCAGGGTCCGGCTTGCCGACCACAGCGGCTTCGACCACCGCCGGATGTTCGATCAGCGCGCTTTCGACGTCGAACGGGCCGACGCGGTAGCCCGAGGTGGTGATCACGTCATCACTGCGACCGACGAAGCTGATGCTGCCGTCCGGGTTCCACTCCACGGTGTCGCCGCTGAGGTAGTAATCGCCGACGAAGGCTTTGGTTGTCACGCCTTGGTAACCGCCGAACCAGCACATCGGCGACTGTGTACGGTCGATGGCGAGGATGCCCGGCTGGCCAACGCCGAGTTCGTTGTAATTTTCGTCGAGCACCACGATGCGATGGCCCGGCGAGGCGAAACCGGCGGCGCCAAGGTGGATCGGGTGCTCCAGACCGTGGTGGTTGCACAGGACCATGCCCAGTTCGGTCTGGCCGTAATGATCGTGAATCACCACACCGAGGTTGTCGGCGAACCAGCGAATCACTTCCGGGTTGAGCGGCTCGCCGGCGCTGCTGACGATGCGCAGCTTGCCCTTGATCGACTTGGCGAACTCGTTGCCACCGGCAATCAGCAAGCGGTACGCGGTCGGCGAGCCGGTGAGATTGGTGATGCCGTATTTGTTGATCACCCGGCAGGTGCTTTCGAGGGTGAACGGGCCATCGTAAAAGGTGATCGGGTGACCCATCGACATAGGGCCGGTGACGCCGAAATAGATGCCGTAGGCCCAGCCCGGATCGGCGACGTTCCAGAACGAATCTTCAGGACGCAGATCCACCGCGTCGCGGGTGTAGCTCTGGAACGCGACGATGGCCTTGAGCGGCACCGACAGCGCTTTCGACGGACCGGTGGTGCCCGAGGTGAACATCAGCAGGAACGGCTCTTCACCCGTCAGCAGCACCGGCTCGCAGAGATTGGAATAGTTGGCCAGCTCGGCCCAGAAACTGAAATCGCCACGGACGATGCCCTGACCCTTGGCGCCGCCGACGGTGACGATGGTCGGGCAATCGTTGACCTCAGCGAGTTTCGGCCGGTTGACCGCATCGGTGACCACCACTTTGGCCGCGGAGCTGTTCAGCCGATGTTCGATGGCCTTGGGGCCGAACGCGGTGAACAGTGGCTGATACACCGCGCCGATGCGCCAAGTGGCGAATACGGTGATGAGCAATTCGATGTTGCGTGGCAGCAGGCCGGCGACCTTGTCGCCCTTCTGCACGCCCTGGGCGAGAAGGAAATTGGCGAAACGTGCGGCTTTGTCTTGCAGCTCGCTGAAGGTGTACGTGGCACTCGCGCCGTCGCGGCCCTCCCAGAACAACGCAATGCGCCCCGGCAAGGCATGGCGGTCGCAACATTCGACGCAGGCGTTGAGCGCCTCCAGCGTGCCGCTGAGCGCAGCGTCCACGGTGTGCTGATAGTTGAACTGTTCGGTGGCAGACAAGTAATCGCGCATTGCCAGAATCCCTCTGTGTTTTTATTAGGCTGGGAACCGTAAACAACACAGGGATAGTCGCGCTGCGGCGCGGAGGCGGCAATGGTCAAAGCTGTCAATCTGGCTGATTGGTTTGGCCATGTTTGCATAATTGCAAACATGGCCCTGTAGGAGCTGCCGCAGGCTGCGATCTTTTGATCTTGTTTTTAAAAATCAAAGTCAAAAGATCGCAGCCTGCGGCAGCTCCTACAGGTTGTGCGTTTCAAAATGTGGGAGCGCGCCTGCTGGCGATGGAGTCAGACGGCTTCGTTGAGGATCAACGTACGGTAATGCCCCGGATTCGACCCCGACCACTTGCGAAACGCCTTGTAGAACGAACTCGCATCGGCAAACCCCAGCCGCGTCGCGATTTCGACGAAGCTGATCGACGGCTCGGCCAGCCAGGTGATTGCCAGTTCCTTGCGCACGCTGTCCTTGAGACCCTGATAGGTCTGCCCCTCCTCGGACAGCCGCCGGCGCAGGGTCGAGGCGGACATGCACAGTTGTTGCGCCAGCGCCTCGGTCTCCGGCCACTGTTCGGCGGGCAATTGCCGCAGATCCTGCTTGATCCGGCTGGCAAGGCTTTCCGGGTCGCGGTACTTCACCAGAATGTTTGCCGGCGCATGGGCCAGAAAGCGTTTCAGCTCTTCAACCGTACGCTTGATCGGCAGATCGAGGCAGTCAGCAGCGAAGATCATCCGCGTGCGCGGACGGTCGAAGCGCAGGTTTTCCGAGAACATCACCCGGTAGTCGTCGCAGAAGTCCGGCTCGGCGCAGCGCAACTCGATCGCCAGAATCGGAATCCGCCGCCCCGCCAGCCAGCACGCCACGCCGTGGACGATCATCCAGTAAGTGAAATAGGTGAAGGCCCGGCGGGGTTCGGGGTCGTCTTCGAGCAAGACGATTTCCGCCAGACTTTGCTGATGCAGCAGTTGCGCCGGAATTTTTTCCAGCATCAGCGAGAGGAAGTTCAGCCCGCTGTTGAGCCCGGCGGCCAGCGTCGGTTGCGCCATGGCGCTGCGACAGAGGAACTCAAGACTGCCGGACTTGAGCTTGCGCGGATCCATGCCGAAGAACTCGTCATCACCGCGCCGGGCCAGCAATCGCCAGAGTTTCGCGTATTGCGAGGCCGGCACCCGGCCCTGTTCGCTGTGCAGCAGGGCCGGGGCAATCCCGACCTTGTTCAAGACTTCATCCGTGGCCACGCCCGGGGCACAACTTTGCAGCAGCGCTTCACGCACCAGTTGAACGGCGATGGTGTCTTTTTCCGACATGGAGCGAGGCAGACCTTGTTGTTTTCGAGTGAGGGGCATCTTAACGCAGGATGCGAATTCAGCACGAATCCCCCTGTGGGAGCGGGCTTGCTCGCGAAGGCGATGTCTCAGCAACATCCTTATCGACTGACGCGCCGCCTTCGCGAGCAAGCCCGCTCCCACAGTTGGATCTGAGCAAGGCCAAGATAGGTACCGTTCAGCGAATGTTCAGGTAAATGTCAACCATCCCCATTTGGGAATGAGTGTCATTATGTTACAACTTAGCCACCTATCTAAATCACTCGTGGTTGCCTGAATGCTCGTTCCCTTTCTGATCATGCTGCGCGAAGGCATTGAAGCCGCGCTGATCGTTGGCATCATCGCCAGCTACCTGCAACAAACCGGCCGTGGCCAGTGGATGCCTGCCGTGTGGATCGGCGTGTTTCTCGCTGCGGCCCTGGCGTTGCTGGTCGGTGGTGGCCTGGAACTGGTGAGCGCCGAATTCCCGCAGAAACAGCAGGAGTTGTTCGAAGGCATTGTCGGACTGGTCGCGGTGGGCATTCTCAGCTCGATGGTGTTCTGGATGCGCAAGGTCGCGCGTTCGATCAAGCATTCGCTGCAAGCCTCGCTGGATCACGCCCTGACCTCGTCAAAGCATCAAGTGATCGCGCTGATCGCCATGGTGTTCTTCGCCGTGGCTCGCGAAGGTCTGGAAACCGTGTTCTTCCTGCTCGCCGTATTTCAGCAGAGCGAAGGCCCGGGCGCGCCGATCGGTGCCCTGCTCGGCCTGGTGCTGGCAATCATTGTCGGCTTCCTGATCTACAGCGGCAGCATGCGCCTGAACCTGTCGGCGTTCTTCAAGTGGACCGGGTTGTTCATTCTGGTGGTCGCCGCCGGGATTCTTGCCAACTCGGTGCAGGCGCTGCATGAAGCCGGGGTGTGGAATCACCTGCAAACCGTGCTCTTCGACTTCAGTGCGACGCTACCGATGGATGGCCCGCTGGGCTCGGTGCTGGCCGGCATGTTCGGCTATCAGGATGCACCGACCGTCAGCACCCTCGGTGCCTATCTGATCTATCTGGTGGTAGCGCTGGTGATGTTCTTCTACCCCGCCGCGCCGGTCAGCACTAAAGCTGCTGCCAAAACGACTTCCGCTTCCAGCCAATAAGGGCATCCATGTCAAAGCCTAATACTCCTCAGGCCTCCCCTCCCCGCGCCTTGCGCTGGGCGGTGGCCGGTTCGGTGGTCGTGATGATCGCCGCCGGTGGCTTGTTCTACTACGCCTCGAAAATGGCCGCGGCCAAGCGGCAGCACAACCATGATGAAGTGGTGGTGAACATCAACGCGCACAGCTGCGATCCGAACGAGCTGACGGTTCCCGCCGGTCGCGCCAGTTTCCGCATCGTCAACCGCTCCGACCGGGCGGTGGAATGGGAAATCCTCGACGGCGTGCTGGTAATCGAAGAGCGCGAGAACATCGCCCCCGGCCTGAGCCAGGTGATCAACGCCAATCTGCAACCCGGCGACTACGCGATTACCTGCGGTCTGCTGAGCAATCCGCGTGGCGTGCTGCACGTAACGCCGACTGCCGCCTCCGATGAGGCCGCCAAGGCCAAACCGTCGATGGTCGCGTTCGTCGGGCCGCTGTCGGAATTCCGCGTGTATCTGGCCACTCAGGGCAGCGCGCTGATCAAAGCCGTGACCGCGCTGAATCAGGCGATTACCGGCGGCGACCTGGCCCAGGCACAGGCGCTGTACCTGCCGGCCCGTGCCGCTTACCAGCGTCTGGCACCGGCCGCGCAACGCCTGGCGGAACTGGACAACAGCATCAATGCCCGCGCCGATTACTTCGAAAAACGCGAACAGGATCCAGCGTTCGTCGGTTTCCACCGGATCGAATACGCGCTGTTTCAGCAACGCAGCCTCGACGGCTTGAACCCGGTGGCCGAGCGTCTGCTGGCCGACGTCACCACCCTCAAACAGCAACTGCTGGCCCAGTCGCTGCCGCCGGAGCAACTGGTGAGCATCGTGGTGCGCAACCTCAACACCCTGGCCGACGTGCGCGCCGCCAGCGGTGAAGAGGAACGCTACAGCCACGGCGACCTCAACGGTTTTGCCGGCAACCTGGAAACCGCACACAAAGTGGTCGAGCTGCTGCGGCCGATGCTGACCAAGTCAGCGCCGGATCTGCTGCCGAAAATCGACGCGGCGCTGAGCGATTTCGACAACGTATTGAACAGCTTCAAGGTCAAGGACGGCTACGCCACTTACGACACGGTCAGTGGCGAACAACGCAAACAGATCGCCGACAAGGCTCAGGCCTTGGCTGACGCTCTGGATGGCATCGATCCCGCCCTCGGCCTCTCCGGCCTGTAAGCAGAAGACGAATACCGATGAAAGATTTGCAAAACCTCGATCTGCAACGTCGCCGCCTCCTGATGGGCATGGGCGTCGCTGGCGTCGCCCTGGCCGGTTCGGCCCTGAGCTGTCCGGCGATGGCTGCGGCCCCGGCACAAGTCACCGAAGCCCCGAGCAGCGACAAGACCGAAGATCGCCACGACTTCCACGGCGTGCACCAGACCGGCATCGTCACCCCGCGGCCGGCGGCCGGCATGTTCGTTTCGTTCGACGTACTGGCCAGTGATCGCGAAGACCTGGAGCGGCTGTTCCGCACCCTCAACGAACGCATCGCGTTCCTGATGAAGGGCGGCCCGGTGGCGCAGATCGACCCGAAACTTCCGCCGCCGGATTCCGGCATTCTCGGGCCGGTGGTGACCCCGGACAACCTGACCATCACCGTCTCCGTAGGCGAATCGTTATTCGACGAGCGCTTCGGTCTGGCCGACGCCAAACCGAAGCGCCTGCAACGCATGGTCGGTTTCCCCAACGATGCGCTGGAAGCCGATTGCTGCCACGGCGACTTGAGCCTGCAGTTCTGCTCGAACACCGCCGACACCAACATTCACGCCCTGCGCGATATCGTCAAGAACCTGCCGGACCTGCTGCTGGTGCGCTGGAAACAGGAAGGCAGCGTGCCGCCGCAAGCCCCGGCCAAACCGGGGGTGCCGGCGCAGTCGGCGCGTAACTTCCTCGGTTTCCGTGATGGCTCGGCCAACCCCGATTCCAACGACGCCAAAGCGATGGACAAGATTGTCTGGGTGCAACCGGGCAGCGATGAGCCGGCGTGGGCGGCCCACGGCAGCTATCAAGCTGTACGGATCATCCGCAATTTCGTCGAGCGTTGGGACCGTACACCGCTGCAGGAACAGGAAAGCATCATCGGTCGGGTCAAGACCAGTGGCGCGCCGATGGGCGCCAACCACGAAACCGAAGTCCCGGATTACAGCAAAGACCCGGAAGGCAAGCTGACCAAACTCGACGCGCACATTCGCCTGGCCAACCCGCGTACCGCTGCGAGTCAGGCCAATTTGATCCTGCGACGGCCGTTCAACTACTCCAACGGCGTGAACAAGAACGGCCAGCTCGACATGGGCCTGCTGTTCATCTGCTACCAGGCCGATCTGGAAAAAGGCTTCATCACCGTGCAGACCCGCCTCAACGGCGAGCCGCTTGAGGAGTACCTCAAACCGGTCGGCGGCGGTTACTTCTTCACCCTTCCGGGTGTCACCGGCGACAAGGATTTCATCGGTCGCTCGCTGCTCAACGCCACACAACCCAAAACAGCTGCATAACCATAAAAACCTTCGGAGCCGCTCCATGAAAAAGTCGCCACTCGCGTTACTGCTGACCCTCGGTTTGCTCAACACCCCACTTTCGGCGTTCGCCGCGACGGCGCCACTGGATCTGGTCGGCCCGGTGTCGGACTACAAGATCTACGTCACCGAGCAATTGGATCAACTGGGCACTCACACCAAACAATTCACCGATGCGGTGAAGAAAGGTGATCTGGCCACCGCGCAGAAGCTGTACGCGCCGACCCGCGTCTACTACGAGTCGATCGAGCCGATCGCCGAGCTGTTCAGTGACCTTGATGCGTCCATCGACTCCCGCGTCGACGACCACGAAAAAGGCGTGAAGGCCGAAGACTTCACCGGCTTCCATCGCATCGAATATTCGCTGTTCTCGGAGAAGAGCACTCAGGGCCTGAACGACCTGGCGGACAAACTGGACAAAGACGTCCAGGACCTGCAAACCCGCGTCGCCGGCCTGACCTTCCCGCCTGAGAAAGTCGTCGGTGGTGCTGCCGCGCTGTTGGAAGAAGTCGCCGCGACCAAGATCTCCGGTGAAGAAGACCGCTACAGCCACACTGACCTGTATGACTTCCAGGGCAACATCGACGGCGCGAAGAAAATCGTCGACCTGTTCCGTCCGCAGATCGAAAAACAGGACAAGGCATTCGTCGCCAAAGTCGACAAGAACTTCGCCACCGTGGACAAGATCCTTGCCAAGTACAAGACCAAGGACGGTGGTTTCGAGACTTACGACAAAGTGAAGGATGCAGACCGCAAGGCGCTGGTTGGCCCGGTCAATACTTTGGCTGAAGATCTGTCCACGTTGCGTGGCAAGCTCGGTCTGAACTGAGTTTTTGTAGCGCCTGATCCGGCCCCTTCGCGAGCAAGCCCGCTCCCACATTAGGCCTGTGTCGATCACCTTGTTTGTGGTCAACACAGCCCCCTGTGGGAGCGGGCTTGCTCGCGATAGCGGTTTTAACCGCACCGAATAATCTGAAGGGTTACAAAATCCGGTAGAGCAACCGCTCAATCCGCACCCGACTCACCCGTTTGAGAAACTTCGCCACCCCCGCCGGGTACTCCGGCAGTGTCTCCAGGCTCTGGAAGCTGGCAATCCGCGTGGTATTGCGGAAAATCTCTTCCTGCTCCTTCGCCCGTGGCGCCAGCCACTCGCCTTGCGGATCATCGATCAGCAGCGCGTTTTCCAGGTCCAGGCGAAACGCTCGTGGATTGAGGTTGTTGCCGGTCAGCAGCGTATAACGCTGGTCAACCCACATGCCCTTGAGGTGATAGCTGTTGTCGCCGTCACGCCACAGATGCAGGTTCAACTGGCCGCTGTCGATGTTGCGCTGATGCCGCTTGGCGAAGCGGCGCAGGCTGATTTCGTACAGATACGGCAGCGCCGCAATCACCTTGAACGGTTCGCTCGGCGGAATGTAGAAGTCGTTTGCCGTCTTGTCGCCAACCACGATGTCGATCTTCACCCCACGGGCCAGTGCGCGGTTGACTTCGCGGATGATCGGCAGCGGCAGATTGAAGTACGGGGTGCAAATGGTCAGTTGCTGTTGCGCGCTCGCGATCAGCTCGACAATCACCCGATTCAACGGGTTGTTCTTGCCCACGCCCAGCAACGGACTCACCGACAGGCCGGTATGCGCCGTGCTGCCGGCACTGGTGTCGTACGCCGCATATTTGAGACGGCTGCGCAGATCGCCGATGTCGTTGCGCAGGCTGCGGGTGGTCGGCAGGTTCGGCAGATCGAGGCGATGCACGGCCTTGGATTCGATCAGACCGTGCTTGACCAGATGCTGCATCGAGTCGGCCAGTTCGCGGTTTTCGATGACGTGATAGCGGTCGAACCGGTACTTGTCGAACTTGTGCAGATAGACATTGTTCAGGCTCGCACCGCTGTAAACCACGCAATCGTCGATCACGAAGCCTTTCAGATGCAGCACGCCAAACAACTCGCGGGTCTGCACCGGAACGCCGTAGACCGGCACTTCGCTCTGGTGTGTGCGGGTCATTTCCTGGTACCACGCCGAGTTGCCCGGCTGTTTGCCGGCACCGATCAAGCCACGCTGGGCGCGCAGCCAGTCGACGACCACGACGATTTCCAGCTCCGGACGCTTGAGCTTGGCGGCGTGCAAGGCATCGAGAATTTCCTGACCGGCCTCGTCGTGCTGCAGATACAGCGCAACGATGTAGATGCGTTGAGTCGCCTCGGCGATTTTCTCCAGCAGGCAACGACGGAACTCGGCGGCGCCAGACAGAATGGTCACGGCCTCGGCAGTCAGCGGAAAGCTGCGCAGTTTGGGCAGCAAAGAGCGTTTGAAAAGCAACGGCATAGGGCTCGCAATGGGTCGAATCCGAAGAACCCGAGAGCTTACACCATCAACCGGTTCGGGTCTTGTTACTGTCTGTAATGACGCCTTCGCGAGCAGGCTCGCTCCCACATTCGAACGCATTCCCATGTGGGAGCGAGCCTGCTCGCGAAAGCAATCTGAAAATCACTGCTTGACCAAGAAGAACGATCGTTCTACTGTTCGCCACATGAACGAAATCACTGACACCTCGACCCGCGACATCATTCTGGATGTCACCGAAAAGTTGATCTACAAAAGTGGCATCGCCGCCACCGGCATGGATCTTCTGGTGAAAACCGCCGGCGTCTCCAGAAAAAGCATCTACCGCTACTTCGCCAACAAGGAGGAGTTGACCGTCGCGGCCCTGCAACGCCGCGATGTGCGCTGGATGCACTGGTACCGCAGCGCGGTTGATCAGGCCGAGACCCCGGCCGACCGCCTGCTCAACCTGTTTACCGTGCTCAAAAGCTGGTTCGCCTCGGAAGGCTTTCGCGGCTGCGCCTTCATCAATACCAGTGGCGAAACCGGCGATCCCGAAGACCCGGTGCGCCAGGTCGCCAAAGACCATAAACAGAAACTGCTCGACTACCTGTGCGAGCTGTGTACCGAACATGGCGTCGAAGATCCGCAACGTCTGGCCAGACAATTGCTGATCCTGATTGACGGCGCCATTACCGTAGCGTTGGTGATGGGTGATCACAGTGCCGCTGATAATGCGCAATGCATGGCGCGTAAGTTATTGGACCTGTAACGCCTTAAATCAGCCTGAGCGTTGTTTAATCGTTAATTAGATCGGGAGACTGAAAATGTCGACTGCTGCCCAAGTGCGTCCGCCTTTACCGCCGTTCAACCGTGAATCGGCTATCGAAAAAGTACGTCTGGCCGAAGATGGCTGGAACTCCCGCGATCCCGAGAAGGTGTCGCTGGCCTATACCGTCGACACAAAATGGCGCAACCGCGCCGAGTTCGCCAACAACCGCGAAGAAGCCAAGGCCTTCCTGACCCGTAAATGGGCCAAGGAGCTGGACTACCGTCTGATCAAGGAACTCTGGGCCTACTCCGACACCCGCATTGCCGTGCGCTACGCCTATGAATGGCACGACGATTCGGGCAACTGGTTTCGCTCCTACGGCAATGAAAACTGGGAGTTCGATGAGCACGGGCTGATGTTTCAACGCTATGCCTGCATCAACGACATGCCGATCAAGGAAAGCGAGCGCAAGTTCCATTGGCCGCTGGGTCGGCGTCCGGATGATCATCCGGGGCTCTCCGATCTCGGTCTCTAAGTTCACATAGTTCCAATTGTAGGAGTGAGCCTGCTCGCGATAGCGGTGTGTCAGTCAGCCTGAATATTGACTGTTCATACGCAATCGCGAGCAGGCTCACTCCTACAGGTTTTTGTGGTGTTTCAGGCTACTGCGGCAGTCCTTTCAGCCTCCAGCTCGCGCACCAACGGCAACACACGTTTGCCGAAATACTCCACCTCCTCCTGAAAGTGCAGAAACCCCGCCAACACCAGATCCACCCCCACCGCTTTCAACGCCACAATCCGCTCGGCAATCTGCTGTGGCGTGCCGATCAGGTTGGTCTTGAAGCCATCGTTGTACTGCACCAGATCCTCGAACGTCGATTTCGCCCAGTTGCCCTCGCCCTCCGGGGACGCCCTGCCCGCCTGTTTCGCGGCGTCACCGAAAGCGTTGACCGCGTCCGGGTCAGCCTGGTCGATGATCTGTGCCAGTACCGCGCGCGCCTCTTCTTCAGTGTCGCGGGCGATGACGAAAGCGTTGACGCCGATCTTCACCGAATGATTGTTTGCCGCCGCTTTGGCCCGAATGTCATCGACCTGAGCCTTGATCCCCTCGACGCTGTTGCCGTTGGTGAAATACCAATCCGAAACTCGCGCCGCCATGTCTCGTGCGGCACGGGAGCTGCCGCCCTGAAAGATTTCCGGACGCCCGAGCGGTTTCGGTTTGAGGGTGTAATGGTCGAAGCGGTAGAAGTCACCGCGAAAGCTGAAGTCGTCCTGACTCCAGATTCCGCGCAACGAACGGATGAATTCCTCCGAGCGCCGATAGCGCTCGTCGTGTTCCAGCCAGTGCTCGCCGATGGCCTGGAACTCGCCCTTGAACCAGCCGCTGACGATGTTCACCGCGATCCGGCCGTTGGTGAGTTGATCGATGGTCGCCAACTGCTTGGCCGCCAGCGCCGGTTGCCAAGGCCCCGGCAGAATCGCCGCGATCACCTTGAGCTTGCTGGTGGCAGCCAGCAGCGCATGACTGAAAGCCACCGATTCATGCTGGAACTCGGCACCGTACCCGGCGGTGAAACGGATCTGCGTCAGGGCATATTCAAATCCGGCCGCCTCGGCGAGTTGCGCCAGTTTGCGGTTGTAGTCGATGCCCCAGTCGGTGCGCTGCTCGATCTTGCTGACGACCAGACCGCCACTGACGTTCGGCACCCAGTAGGCGAATTTCACGGCTTGCTTGCTCATTGGCGTGTCCTCGGACATTGGGAAGGTCAGTGAGGTAGAGCAGCAAGCGTGCCATCGCTCAGAGGCCTGGTTTTATTGGGTTTGAAGCTGATGGAGTTGCATTCTTGGAGGGTAATTTGTTGTCGAGGTGTTGGGTGGGCAACAGTTGAACAGTCGGTGCCTGAGCTGGCCCCTTCGCGAGCAAGCCCGCTCCCACAGGGTGAACGCATTCCAGAGTGTGGGAGCGGGCTTGCTCGCGAAGGCGTCCGACGGGTCGCCGCAAAAGCCGGATACAGGTAACATGTCAGCCCTTCCCCGCAGCCCCTCTGCGCCCTGCCGAATAAGCCGATTCCATGCCTTTCGAACTCAGCGTTGACCTCACCACCCTGGCCATCCTCGCCCTCGTCGCTTTCATTGCCGGTTTCATCGACGCCATTGCCGGCGGCGGCGGTCTGTTGACTACTCCGGCGCTGCTCACCGCCGGCCTGCCGCCGCATCTGGTGCTGGGCACCAACAAACTGAGTTCGACGTTCGGCTCGGCCACCGCCAGTTTCACTTTCTACCGACGCAAACTGTTCCACCCTCGGCAGTGGATGCACGCGATCGTCGGCACCCTGATCGGTGCACTGACCGGTGCCGTCGTCGCCCACTACCTGCCGGCGGAATGGCTGAACAAGATGCTGCCGGTGATCGTCTTCGCCTGTGGCCTGTATCTGTTGTTCGGCGGCACGCCCAAAGCGCCGCTGGACAGCGACGCCCCGATCAAGAAGAAATGGCAATCGACCCAAGGCTTCAGCCTCGGTTTCTACGACGGCGTGGCCGGCCCCGGCACGGGTGCATTCTGGACGGTCAGCAGCCTGCTGCTCTACCCGATCGATCTGGTCAAGGCCAGCGGGGTGGCGCGCAGCATGAACTTCGTCAGCAACATTGCGGCGCTGTCGGTGTTCGTGTTTTCCGGGCAAGTGGACTGGATCATCGGCCTGAGCATGGGCCTGTCGGTGATGGTCGGCGCATTCTTCGGGGCGCGCACCGCGATCAGCGGCGGCGCCAAGTTCATTCGTCCGGTGTTCATCACCGTGGTACTTGGCTTGACCGTGCGCCTAGCCTGGCAACACTGGTTCAGCGTGGCCTAAGCGGCGCGCCACGTAGACGTCGATCAGGTACCGGGCAATCGATTTTGACGCCGGCAATGGCGGCAAATCGTGCACGTTGAACCACTGGGCGTCTTCGATCTCGTCTTCCTGGCAGATGATTTCGCCACCGGCATATTCGGCATGGAAGCCGAGCATCATCGAGTGCGGGAACGGCCAGCACTGGCTGCCCATGTACTGGATGTTCTTCACCTCGATACTGACTTCTTCGCGCACCTCGCGAATCAGGCAGTCCTCCGCCGACTCGCCCGGCTCGGCGAACCCGGCCAGCGTGCTGTAGACCCCGCTGACGAAACGCGGTGAGCGCGCCAGCAGGATCTCATCACCACGGGTCACCAGCACGATCATGCTCGGCGAAATGCGCGGATAACTGCGCAGGTCGCACGGCTGGCAATACATCGCCCGCTCGCCCGGCACCTGTGTCATCGCCTGTCCGCAGTTGCCGCAAAACCGATGCTCGCGGGCCCAGGTGCCGATCTGCGCGGCATAGCCCAGCACTTTATAGACGGTGTGATCGCCTTCGAGCATGAATGCCCGCAGGCCTTTCCAGTTGCAGCCCGGCACCTCGCTGGAACGGTGCAATTCCAGCAGATACACCGGCTCGCCATCGAGATGGCCGATGCCGTGTTCGGCGAGGATCGACAAGTCCTGGCGCTTGAGCCATTCCCGCGGGAACAGCGCGCCGTTGTCATCGAACAGAAAGCCTTCGGGGCTGCGCGCCACGGCCCAGCCGCCGGGTTGATCGGTGTCCAGTACTGCAGTGGTCCAGCGAGCTGTCATGGTTTCTCAATCCAGAAATTCGGGTTTCTGTTTACTCATATGGGCGGCCATGGCCACGCGCAAGTCGGTGGATTGCAACATGGCGGCGTTCCAGGTGGCAACGTATTCGAGACCGTCATCGATGCGATGGTCGCGCATGTAGCTGATCATTTCCTTGGTACCGGTCACCGCAATTGGCGATTTGCTGGCGATGTCACGGGCAATGTCCATCACGCCTTCGAGCAGCAGCTCCTTGTCGCCATACACGCGATTGACCAGGCCGATGCTGCGCGCTTCTTCAGCGCCGAAGGTGCGGCCGGTGTAAGCCAGTTCACGCAGCATGCCGTCCCCGATGATCCGTGGCAACCGTTGCAAAGTGCCAACATCGGCAGCCATGCCGATATCGATTTCCTTGATCGAGAACTGCGCGTCTTCGGCGGCGTAACGCATGTCACAGGCGGCGATCAGGTCGATGGCGCCACCGAGGCAATAACCTTGAATTGCCGCGAGCACCGGTTTGCGGCAGTTGTCGACAGCGTTGAACGAGGCTTGCAGGGTGAGGATCTTGCGCCGCAGCAGGCGTGCGTTACGGCCGACGTCCTTGCCCAGTTCATTGGCGACGCCGGCGAGCATCATCAGGTCGATGCCCGAGGAAAAGTGTTTGCCGTTGCCGCTCAGTACCACCACCCGCACTTCGTCGGTGTCATCGATCCACTGGAAAATCTCGACGATCTCGCTCCAGAACGCGGCGTTCATCGAGTTGATCTTTTCCGGACGATTGATCTGCACATGAGCGATGTTGTCGGCCAGTTCGACGCTGAAGGCGGTGTATTGAGTCATGGCAGTGATCCTTTACCGGGCAAAAAATGAAGCCCGAACTATAACAAGGCATCACGATGGCGGTTCGGCCAAATGCGGGACTGAGTCCAACAAGGAGATTTTTGCTGCGCCTTGATCTCTGTAGGAGCTGCCGAAGGCTGCGATCTTTTGATCTTGAAAGTCAAAAGATCGCAGCCTTCGGCAGCTCCTACATGGATTGATGACACCCACTTGCCCCTGTGGGAGCCAGCCTGCTGGCGATGAAGTCACCGCCGATCTAACCGCCCTTCACCGCCACATAAGCCGCCGTCTCATAAGGCACCGTCAGCACATGCCGCCCACGCAACGCCGGCTCCGAAGCAATCAACGCGCGGATCTGCTCATCGACCTTGTCCCGTTGCGCCTGCGGCAATGCTGCAATGAAGCTGGTGGAGCGTACCCGATTGAAAATCACGTCCTCCGGCGAGCCGGTGTGACTATGGTGAAACTTCTGCAACAGCAGCGGTCCGAACGCCGGATGCGGGAACGCCTGACGCCACTGGCCGGTGTAGTAACGCGGCGTGTCACCCTCCAGCGCGTTGACCAGGGCATCGAGTTTCGGTACCCAGCTCACCTGCGTGTCGCGCAGGTTCCAGATCAGCCCGAGTCTGCCGCCGGGCTTTAGCACGCGGGCGATTTCGTTCAAGGCTTCGGGAGTGGCGAACCAGTGAAACGCCTGCGCGCAGACCACCGCATCCACCGACGCGTCGGGCAATGGCAGATCCGTGGCGGTGCCGCTCACCGCCAGCACCTGCGGCCAGGCGGCGGAGAGTTTTTCCAGCATCTGCGCCACCGGTTCCACGGCGATTACCTGCGCGTCGGTCGCCACCAGCCGTCCGGTGAACTTGCCGGTACCGGCACCCAGATCGATGACGGTCTTGTGACTGTCCAGACCCAACGTCTGGGTCAACCACTGGCTGACCTGCGGCGGGTAATCGGGGCGACCTTTGACGTAGGTGTCGGCGGCAGTCCTGTAGCCGGCAGCAGCGGAATGATGGACCTGATCTTTCATGGCAGTTCCTCGTGTGTCAGCGCTGGGTCATGGCGAAGCGCTGGATGGACGGCAGGCGTTCCTGAGCATAACCGCGCTATTTGCGCGTACCTTGAACAGAGCCTGACAAAGCAATGAATAAATTGCCGTCCTGCGGTGTTCAAAGTGATACATAACCCTCTGTGGAGCCTTGCCCATGACTATCCGTTCCGTTATGTTCGCCGCCCCGTTGCTGCTGGTGGCCGCGTTGTCCGCATCGATGGCGTTTGCCAACGGTGATGAAGACGCTCCCGTGCAGAAGCCCAATTGCCCCAAAGGCCAGGTCTGGGACAGCAAATCGCAGAAATGCGTGATGCAGACCAGCAGCGCCGTGCCGGATGCCGATCGGACCGATTACGCCTACAGATTGGCCAAGGACGGTCGATACGAAGAAGCCCTGGCCCTGCTCGACACCTTGAAACAACCGAACACCGCCAAGGCCCTCAACTATCGCGGTTACGCCACGCGAAAACTGGGGCGTACCGACGAGGGCATCGGCTATTACCTGCAATCGGTGAAACTCGATCCGCAGTACGCGCAAGTGCGCGAATACCTCGGCGAAGCCTACGTGATCAAAGGCCGCGTCGATCTGGCGCAGGAACAGTTGCAGCAGATCAAATCGATTTGCGGCACCTCCTGCGAGGAATACCAGGACCTGGCTGAAGCCATCAACGATTCATCGAAAACCTGAAATAAATAAAGGAACGCCATCATCGTCAGCGATCAGGCATTCAGAGCGGAACTCGGACAGCATCTGGCGCGACTGTGGCGCTACGGTCTGCTGCTGTCGCGCAATCGGCACGTGGCCGAGGATCTGGTGCAGGCCACGTGTGTGCGGGCGCTGGAGCGTGCCGGACAATATGTGGCCGGCACGCGCATGGATCGCTGGCTGCTGAGCATCCTGCATTCGATCTGGCTCAACGAAGTGCGTGCCCGCCGGGTGCGTCAGGGCGCCGGTCAGGTGGATGCCGACGGGCAACTGGCCTTCGATGGCGAATACGCCGCGCAGACTCATGTGATGGCGGCGCAAGTGATTCGCCGGGTCGATGCGTTGCCGGAAACCCAGCGCGAAGCCGTGTATCTGGCTTATGTCGAAGGCCTGTCCTACCGCGAAGTTGCCGAGATCCTGCAAGTGCCGATCGGCACGGTGATGAGTCGTCTGGCCACCGCGCGCCTGAAACTGGCTGAATACCCGCCCCTGCAAGCCGTGCCGAAAACCACCGGAGGTGACCGCCCATGAACAAGCCCTCCGACGAACAACTGGTGGCCTATCTCGATGACGAGCTGGACCCCGCGTATCGCAGCCAGCTCGACAGCGCCATTGCCGACGATCCATTGCTCAGCCTGCGCGTGCAATGGTTCGAACGCAGCAGCCTGCCGTACAAAGAGGCCTACGACGAACTGGCGCAACAGGCCCCCCTGGAACGTTTGCAGGCGCGCCTCGATGCGATTCCCTCCCCCCAACGGCCGGGCCTGAGTCGGCGCTGGTTTATCGGAGCGGCCGCCGCGAGTCTGCTGGCTGGCGGCGTATTGGCCGATCGCCTGTTCATCGCCTGGCAATCACAGCAAGCGCATAACTGGCGCGCCTTGGTCGGCGACTATATGGCGCTGTATGTGCCGCAAACGCTCGATCATTTGCCGAGCGACGAAGCCAGCCAACGCGCGCAATTACGCGCGGTGGACGCGCGGCTCGGCCTGAACCTGTCACCAGCGCTGCTGAAGTTGCCGGGCGCCGAACTCAAACGTGCACAAATGCTCGAGTACGACGGCGTACCGATCGCACAACTGACCTATCTGGACGCGAAACATGGGCCGCTGGCCTTGTGCGTGACCCGCACCAATAGCGGCAGTCGGCCGCTGGCGCACGAAAGGCGCCATGAAATGAACGTGGTGTACTGGACCGAAGGTGAGCATGCGTGGATGTTGATCGGGCACAACCCGGCCCCGGCGCTGGAAGACCTCGCCAGACATTTGATCGAACGGTTGAGCGCATGAGTGCCGCTACCACTATGCTGAGCGCGTGATTATCCAAGGAGGAAGCACCGATGCAGATTTCACCCCGCACTGCCCTGTTGGTCATCGACGTGCAGAATGACTTCACCCCCGGTGGCCAACTGGCCGTCCCTGAAGGCGATCTGATCGTACCTCTGATCAATCGCCTCAGCGGTCTGTTCAAGCAGGTGATCATTGCCCAGGACTGGCACCCGACCGGGCACGCGTCTTTTGCCTCGAGTCACCCCGGGCGCAAGCCCTACGATGTGATTCAGTTGCCCTACGGCGAACAGACGCTCTGGCCGGATCATTGCGTGCAGGGCACTGCCGGCGCCGAGTTTCACCCAAAGCTGGATCTGCCTCACGCGCAACTGATCATCCGCAAGGGCTGCAACCCGGACATCGACAGCTATTCGGCGTTTCTCGAGGCGGACCGGCGCACCACCACCGGTCTGGCCGGTTACCTGAAAGAACGCGGGATCGACACGGTGTACATGGTCGGCCTGGCGCTGGATTTCTGCGTGATGTACTCGGCGCTGGATGCGCGGGCGGCGGGGTTCAATGCGTTTGTGGTGCTGGATGCCTGTCGCGCCATTGACATGGATGGATCACTGGCGACGGCGATGGAGCGGATGCAAACGGCCGGGGTTGGGTTGATTCAGTCGAACCAACTCATCTGACACAACAACCGCATCCTTGTGGCGAGGGAGCTTGCTCCCGCTCGGCGGCGAAGCCGTCGCAAAAACGGCAAATGACGCCTGGCTGCGGATTGCCTAGGGCCGCTTCGCAGCCCAGCGGGAGCAAGCTCCCTCGCCACAGTTTTGTTTCTTCACTTTATTCAGGCAGTAGTAGGCAACCACAACCTGAACCGCGCCCCCCCCAGCGGTGAGCTTTCCACCGTCAGCGTCCCGCCCTGAGCCTCCAGCGCCCGGCGGCTGATCGCCAGGCCCAGGCCAAAGCCACCGGTGGCCCGGTCGCGACTGCGATCAAGGCGATAGAACGGTTCGAAAATCCGCTCACGCTCGTCATCCGGGATGCCAATGCCGTCATCGTCGACCCAGATCCCGCAGCCATCGGCGCTGACCTGCACGCCAATCTGAATGCGTTTTTCGCAATAGCGCATGGCATTGCGCAGCAGGTTCTGGATCGCCCGGGCGGTCAGGCGCGGATCCAGCGAAAAGCGTTCGAGCTGGCCATGCAGCAACACATCAATGACGATGTCCGGCGATTCCAGCTCTTCATCGACGCTGCCCAGAATGCTGTCGATGAACTCATCCAGCGACACCTCTACCTGTTCCGGTAATTGCGCCGGATTCTGCAGGCGGCTGTAAGACAGCAACTCCAGCACCAGCTCATCCAGTTCGCGTATGTGCGCGACCAGCCCTTGCAGGCGCTCGCGACTGGTCGCCGGCAAATCATCGGACAGCGCCAGGGCCAGACCGAAATCCAGCCGGGTCAGCGGCGTGCGCAATTCGTGGGACACCGCATTGAGCAGGTCGCGCTGCTGATTGAGCAGGTCCTCGATGTCGCCGGCCATGGTGTCGAACACGTTGGCCAGGCTGCCGATGTTGGAGCTGGCCGGGATCTGCGTGCGCTCGCTCAAGTGGCCCTTGCCGAAGCGTTCGGCGGCGCCCTTGAGCCGCTCCAGGTCGCGCCAGTGCGGACGAATCCACAGCAGCAGGCAGGCGAGCATGCTCGCGCCGATCAGCACGTTGATGCTCCAGTACAACAGATTGACGTCCAGCGGATCCGGTGGCACCACCATTTGCACGGCGACGTCATCGTTCAGCGGCGTAACCGCCAAGGTGCGCCATCCCCAATCGCCAATGCGCACCACGTTTTCCCCAGCGCGCAGACGTGCCTGCTCGGGGGCGGTGAAATCGGCGTCGTCGATGCGCGCCAGGGCGATGTGCAACGGCAGGAAGTCCTTGTCCATCGACTGCGCCAGCGCTGGCCACTGGTCTTGCGGCACTGCGTGAAACTGGCGGGTGATCAGCGATTGCAGGCCTCGCGAGTAGTCGAGGTTGTAGGTGATGAAGCGCTCGCGGAACGCCATGATCACCAGGTCCGGCACCAGATAGATCGCCGCGCTGTAGGAGACGATCGTCACCAGATACAGGCGAAACAGGATTCTGAACATCAGCTCAGCATTCCCACTCGGAACGGCTGAACAGGTAACCCTTGCCCCACACGGTCTTGATCTTGCGCGCCTCGCCGGCGTGATCGTCGAACTTGCGCCGCAGCTTGGAAATCGCCACGTCCACCGAGCGATCAGTACCGTTGAACTCGATGCCGCGCAGACGTTGCAGGATTTGATCGCGGCTCAGCACTTCCCCGGCATGCCGGGCCAGCACCACCAGCAAATTGTATTCGCCGCTGGACAGCTCGACCGGCTGCTCGCGCCAGGTCACGGTGCGCTCGGACAGGTCGATGCACAGATTGCCCATGACGATCCGGTCATTGACCGTCATCGGTTCACCAAGGCTGCTGCGCCGCAGCAAAGTACGCACCCGGGCCAGCAGAACCCGTGGTTCGCAGGGCTTGGTGACGTAGTCGTCGGCCCCCATTTCCAGGCCTAGCACCTGATCGTGGCTGTCGTCACGGGCAGTCAGCATCAGAATCGGCAGGGTTGCCGAATCGGCGCGCAGCAAGCGGCAGACTTGCAGGCCGTCGAGACCCGGCAGCATCAGGTCGAGAATCACCAAGTCCGGCGGATTGATCCGCGCCCGTTCGCGCACATGGTCGCCGCGCCCGATAACGCTGACGGAATAGCCGTTGCGCTCCAGGTAGCTGGAAATCAGTTCGGCGAGGGCGGTGTCGTCTTCGACCAGGAGGATGTTGGGCATGGGGTGTTCCAAGGAAAGTGCAGTGGCGACTGTTCGGGCCTCATCGCGAGCAGGCTCACTCCTACAAGGTTCGTGTCTGGCACAGTTCCAATGTAGGAGTGAGCCTGCTCGCGATGGCGGTTTATCTGTCGCAATAAATTTCAAGGCGTAAAGGATATACGCCCTCACCCGTCCCTGAGTAAAACCCTTACACAATTTCACACAGCGCCTACAAAGCTTCACCGCTACCCTCGGCGTCTGGCCTTAGGATGCGGGCTTCAATATTGGGGGTAGTACATGTCGAAAAATCTGCTGGCCGGGCTCGGCCTCATCGCCGTTGCGCTGTTGCTGGGCGCCTGTGATTCGTCTTCGAAGGCTGAAGAGGAAGCGCCGCCGGCCACCGTGCGGATCGAGACCATCGAGGCCCGCCCCCTGTCGATCAGCAGCGAACTGAGCGGGCGCATCGCTGCGCCACGGATCGCCGAGGTGCGTGCCCGGGTGGCCGGTGTGGTGCTGCAACGCACCTTTCGCGAAGGCAGCGACGTGAAAAAGGGCGACGTGCTGTTCCGCATCGATCCGGCACCGTTCAAAGCTGACCTGGACAGCGCTGAAGCCGCGCTGCGCAAGGCCGAAGCCAATGCGTTCCAGGCCAAGCTGCAGGAGCAGCGCTACGCGCAGTTGATCGACGACAAGGCCATCAGCGCTCAGGATTACGACAACGCCCGCGCCAATGCCCGGCAAACTGCCGCCGACGTGGCGGCCAATAAAGCAGCGGTAGAGCGTGCGAAGTTGAATCTGGGCTACGCCACCGTCACCGCGCCGATTTCCGGGCGGGTCGGCCGTGCGCTGGTCACCGAAGGTGCGCTGGTCGGGCAGAACGAAACCACGCCACTGGCGCTGATTCAACAGCTCAACCCGATCTACGCCGACCTTACCCAGTCGACCCGTGAACTGAATGAACTGCGTCGCGCGTTCCGTTCCGGGCAGTTGCAGGAAGTCGGTCAGGATCAGGTCAAGGCCACGCTGATTCAGGATGACGGCAGCCTCTATCCGTTACCGGGCAAACTGCTGTTCAGCGACATCAGCGTCGATCCGGGCACCGGCCAGATCATTCTGCGCAGCGAATTCCCCAACCCTGACCTCGACCTGCTGCCGGGCAGCTTCATCCGCGTTCGCCTGCAACAAGCGACGGTGCAGAACGGCATCACCGTGCCACAGCGTGCGGTGCAGCGTGACAGCGCGGGTATCGCCCAGGTGCTGACCGTCGACGAGCAGATGCGCGTCGCCCAGCAGCCGGTGCAACTGGGCGCGGTGCAGAACGACCGCTGGATCGTCACCGGCGGCCTCAAGCCCGGCGACCGCATTGTCATCGAAGGCCTGCAACACGCCCGTCCCGGCGAAAAGGTGCAGATCGACGACACCCCTCTTCCACTTGCCCAGACCTCTGGTCAGTAAGCAGGACGTTTTCATATGCCGCAGTTCTTTATCGATCGCCCGGTGTTCGCCTGGGTTGTCGCCCTGTTCATCCTGTTGGCCGGTGCGCTGGCCATCCCGCAATTGCCGGTGGCGCAGTACCCCGACGTCGCGCCACCGCAGATCGAAATCTACGCCGTGTACCCCGGTGCCTCGGCGCAGACCGTCGATGAAAGCGTGGTCAGCCTGATCGAGGAAGAGCTCAACGGCGCCGATCACCTGCTGTACTTCGAATCGCAAAGCAGCCTCGGCAGCGCGACGATCAAGGCCACCTTCCAGCCCGGCACCAACCCGGAACTGGCCCAGGTCGATGTACAGAACCGGCTCAAAGTGGTCGAGTCGCGCCTGCCGCAAGCGGTGAACCAGCAAGGCTTGCAGGTGGAGAAAGTTTCCGCAGGCTTCCTGTTGCTGATCACCCTGACGTCCAGCGACGGCAAGCTCGACGACGTGGCGCTCAGTGATTATCTGGCGCGCAACGTGATGAACGAGATCAAACGCATCGACGGCGTCGGCAAAGCGCAGTTGTATGGCGCCGAACGGGCGATGCGGATCTGGATCGACCCGCAGAAGCTGATCGGTTTCAATCTGACCCCGGCCGACGTCAACGCCGCCATCGTCGCGCAAAACGCCCAGGTCTCGGCGGGCAGCATTGGTGACTTGCCCAATCCGTCCTCGCAGGAAATCACCGCGACGATTCTGGTCAAGGGGCAGTTGTCGACGCCGGAAGAGTTCGCCGACATCGTGCTCAAGGCCAATCCGGACGGCTCCACCGTGCGGATCGGTGATGTGGCGCGGGTCGAGATTGGCAGCCAGGAATACCAGTTCGGCACACGTCTGAATGGCAAGCCGTCGACCGCCGTCGGCGTGCAGCTGGCGCCGGGGGCCAATGCCTTGGCGACCGCCACGTTGATCCGGGCGAAGATGGACGAGCTGTCGCGCTACTTCCCTGCGGGTGTGGAATACAAGATTCCGTATGACACCTCGCCGTTCGTCAAAGTCTCGATCACCAAAGTCGTCTACACCCTCGGCGAAGCGATGCTGCTGGTGTTTGCGGTGATGTTTCTGTTCCTGCAGAACATCCGCTACACGCTGATCCCGACGCTGGTGGTGCCGGTGGCCCTGATGGGCACTTTCGCCACCATGCTGGCGCTGGGTTTCTCGATCAACGTGCTGACCATGTTCGGCATGGTGCTGGCCATCGGCATTCTGGTAGACGACGCCATCGTCGTGGTGGAAAACGTCGAGCGGATCATGGCCAGTGAAGGCTTGTCGCCGAAAGAGGCGACGCGCAAGGCCATGAAGCAAATCACCGGGGCGATCATCGGCATCACGCTGGTACTGGTGGCGGTATTTATCCCGATGGCGTTCATGCAGGGTTCGGTGGGCGTGATTTACCGGCAGTTCTCGCTGTCGATGGCGACTTCGATCCTGTTCTCGGCATTCCTGGCCCTGACCTTGACCCCGGCACTGTGCGCCACGCTGCTCAAGCCGATTGCCAAGGGCGAGCATCATGAGAAGTCGGGGTTCTTCGGCTGGTTCAACCGCCGCTTCGAGCAACTGACCGATCGCTATCAAGGCTGGGTCGGCTACGCGCTGAAGCGCAGCGGGCGTTATCTGCTGATCTACGGCGTGCTGCTGATCGGCATGGGCGTGTGCTTTGCGCGCCTGCCCTCTTCGTTCCTGCCGGTCGAGGACCAGGGTTACACCATCACCGACATTCAACTGCCGCCGGGCGCGAGCAAGAACCGTACGGTGCAGGTGGTCGAGCAGATCGAGGCGCACAACGCCAGTGAACCGGGTGTGGGCGACAGCACGGTGATTCTCGGCTTCAGCTTCTCCGGCAGCGGGCAGAACGCGGCGTTGGCGTTCACCACCCTCAAGGACTGGTCTGAACGCGGCCATGATGATTCCGCCACCTCGATTGCCGATCGCGCCAACATCGCCCTGAGCCAGATCAAGGATGCGGTGGCGTTCGCGGTGTTGCCGCCGCCGGTGGATGGCCTCGGCACGTCGAGCGGCTTCGAATTCCGTCTGCAGGATCGCGGCGGCCTCGGTCACGCCACACTGATGCAGGCGCGCAGCGAACTGCTCGCCGCCGCGGAAAAAAGCCCGGTGCTGATGAACGTTCGCGAAAGCGCGCTGGCCGAAGCACCGCAGGTGCAACTGGAGGTGGACCGCAAGCAGGCCAACGCGCTGGGCGTGTCGTTCGCCGACATCGGCAACGCGCTGTCCACTGCCATCGGCTCTTCGTACGTCAACGACTTTCCCAACCAGGGCCGGATGCAACGGGTGGTGGTGCAGGCCGAAGGCGATCAGCGCAGTCAGGTCGATGATCTGCTGAAAATGCACGTGCGCAACAACGCCGGGCACATGGTGCCGCTGTCGGCGTTCGTCCAGGCGAAATGGACCCAAGGCCCGGCGCAGTTGACCCGTTACAACGGTTACCCGGCGATTGCGATTTCCGGCGAGCCATCGCCCGGGCACAGCACCGGCGAGGCCATGGCGGAGATCGAACGGCTGGTTGCCCAAGGGCCGAAAGGCCTGGGTCAGGAATGGACAGGGCTGTCGCTGCAGGAACGTTTGTCCGGCAGTCAGGCGCCGATCCTGCTCGGTCTGTCGCTGCTGATCGTGTTCCTGTGTCTGGCGGCGCTGTACGAGAGTTGGTCGATTCCGACCTCGGTGCTGCTGGTGGTGCCGCTGGGCGTGCTCGGCGCAGTGCTGGCGGTGACCTTGCGCGGAATGCCCAACGACGTGTTCTTCAAGGTCGGGCTGATTACCATCATCGGTCTTTCGGCGAAGAACGCGATCCTGATCATCGAGTTCGCCAAGAGCCTGTATGACGAAGGCCATGACCTGATCGATGCGACGTTGCAGGCAGCGCGCCTGCGTCTGCGGCCGATCATCATGACCTCGCTGGCATTCATCCTTGGCGTGGTGCCGCTGGCCATCGCCACCGGCGCCAGCTCGGCAAGCCAGCAGGCCATTGGCACCGGGGTGATCGGCGGGATGATCACCGCGACGCTGGCGGTGATCTTTGTGCCGTTGTTCTTCGTGGTGGTCATGAAGCTCGTACAACGCTTTACCAAACACCACTGATCCCTGTGGGAGCGGGCTTGCTCGCGAAGGCGTCGTGTCAGTCAATACTCATCTGGCTGACACACCGCTTTCGCGAGCAAGCCCGCTCCCACAAGGTCATTCGAACAGTCAAGTCAGTGGTCACCCAGGACGTCGCTGGGCTAAGGTGTAAGGACATCCTGGCCCATCGAGTCTCCATGCGCTTCCTCGCCCGCACCCACCCTCGCCTGTCTGCCGCCGCTCTGATTGGCCTTGCCACCGGTCTTCTGGTGCCTGCCGACTCCGTCGTCAGCAAAATCCTCATCGGCTGGAACGCCGGCGTCTGGACCTACCTGATCCTGATGTTCTGGCTGACCGTTCGCGCCAAAGCGCCAGACGTCAAGCGCATCGCCGTCGTCGAGGACGAAAACGCCGGACTGGTGCTGTTCGTGGTGTGTATCGCGGCGTTGGCCAGCCTGGCCGCCATCACCCTGGAGCTGGCCGGCACCAAGGATCTGGATACCCATCACAAACTGCTGCATTACGCGTTCACCGCAGTCACCGTGGTAGGTTCGTGGTTGCTGATCGGTGTCATTTTCTGCGTGCACTACGCCCGTCTGTTTTACACCTGGGATGGCAAGGAACCGGCTCTGCGTTTCGCTGAAGGTCTGACCACGCCCAATTATTGGGACTTCCTGTATTTTTCCTTCACCATCGGCGTGGCCGTGCAAACCGCCGATGTCGGCGTCGGCACCCGAGACATGCGCAAAATCGTGCTGGCGCAATCGTTGATCGGATTCGTCTTCAACACCGCTATTCTGGGCTTTTCGATCAATATTGCTGCGGGCCTGTTTGGCTGACGAAGGCGCAGACATTTCAATAACGCTGAGCGCCGCCCGTCGGCGCCAAGTTGAAGTACCACGCGCATTCACTTGACGGAGTGTCGGCTTCTGGTGTTTCCTGAAACCGGTTTCAGCGCCATCGAGGCGCCTGATACGGATAAATCCAATAACAAGGTTTCAGACCGTGAATGACTTTTCCGCCGCCCAGCGCAGTCGCGTGACGATGCTTGATGTCGCTGAACACGCCGGCGTCTCCAAGGCCAGTGTCTCGCGCTTTATCGGCGATGACCGTGCGCTGCTCTCTGATGCCACTGCCCTGCGCATCGAACAAGCCATCGCCGAACTGGGCTACCGCCCGAACCAGATGGCCCGTGGCCTGAAACGCGGGCGCACGCGCCTGATCGGCATGCTGGTGGCCGATATCCGCAACCCCTATTCGATTGCCGTCATGCACGGGGTGGAAACCGCCTGCCGTGCGCATGGCTACAGCCTGGTGGTATGCAACACAGACCGCGATGACGAGCAGGAACGCCAACACCTGGCGCTGTTGCGTTCGTACAACATCGAAGGGCTGATCGTGAACACCCTCGGCCATCACCGTGACGAGTTGCACGAACTGCACCGGGAAATGCCGCTGGTGCTGGTGGACCGCAAGGTCGAAGGACTCGACAGCGACATGCTCGGACTGAACAACCCGCAGGCTGTCGAGATGGCGCTGACGCACCTCGAACAGCGCGGCTACCGCGATGTGTTGCTGGTGACCGAACCTTATGACGGCACCAGTTCGCGGATCGAGCGGGTCAGCAGTTTTCAGACACAGATCGCCCAGCGCTCCGGGTTGACCGGGGCGGTGCTGGAAACCGGCGACGCACTCGCTACGCATCTGCAAGACTTCTTGAACTCGACGGCTACCGGCCCCAAAGCACTGTTCTGCGCCAACGGCGTGGCGGCGCTGGCCTGCACCCTGGCCTTGCGCGAAGTCGGTTGCCGCTTGTTCGAAGATGTCGGGCTGATTGCCCTGGACGATCTGGATTGGTATCCGCTGGTAGGCAGCGGGATTACTGCCCTCGCCCAGCCAACGGCCGAGATTGGCGCGCGGGCATTTGATTGTTTGCTCAAGCGCTTGCGGGGGGATGTTGAGCCCACCCGCAGACTGGATTTTGCGCCGGTGTTGGTTGAGCGCGGGTCTACTCAGGGATCTTTGCGGTGACTGTTATGGCGCCATCGCGAGCAGGCTCACTCCTACATTTGGAATGCGCTCCCCCTGTAGGAGTGAGCCTGCTCGCGATGGCGCCCGAACGCCCGACAAAGATCCATCAGATTTTTTTTGAACAAAAATGAAACCGGTTTCAGAGGTAGATAACAATGAATAAACCCGCCGTTTCCATCAGCCTGTCCAGCTACGGCGCCGAACTTGTGCGCCAACGCGGCCAGGACTTCTTCATCGACGTGCTGGCCGCGGCCGGCGCCGATCGCATCGAGTGGCGCGAAGAGCTGCTGACCCGCGAAGTGCCCGCGCAACTGAATGCCGCTACCCAGGCGCAGGGCCTGCAAAGCATCTATTCGTCACCGAGCGAACTGTGGCTCGCCGGTCAGGCGCGGCCCAATCCCGAGCTGATCAACGCCCTGCAACACGCAGAGGCGTTCGGCTCGAAATGGCTGAAAGTCTCGCTCGGTTACTTCACCGACAACTGTGATTTGCAGGTGCTGAAACAGCTGCTCGGCGCCAGCCCGGTGCAACTGCTGGTGGAAAACGACCAGACTTTGCAGGGCGGCCGCATCGAACCGTTCCAGCGTTTTTTCGCGGCGGTCGAGCAGCACAACTTGCCGATCAAGATGACTTTCGATATCGGCAACTGGCAATGGCAGGATCAATCCGCCACCAACGCCGCACGCCTGCTCGGGCGCCATGTCGGCTACGTGCACTGCAAAGCCGTAGCCCGCCGCGCCGACGGCAAACTGGTGGCGGTGCCACCGGCCGTCAGCGATCTGCATTTGTGGGAACAACTGTTAAGGCACATGGCCCAAGGCGTTATGCGTGCCGCCGAATACCCGTTGCAGGGCGATGACCTGGTGGCGTTGACCACCGAACACGTCGCCGCCCTTGCCCGCCTTGGCCAATCGCGCCTGGAGCCTGCCCATGTCTGACATCGATATTCTGTCGTTTGGCGAAACCATGGCGATGCTGGTCGCCGAACAAACCGGTGATCTGGCCGAAGTCGAACACTTTCACCGGCGCATTGCCGGCGCCGACAGCAACGTGGCGATTGGTCTGTCGCGTCTGGGTTTCAACGTAGCCTGGCTGAGCCGCGTTGGCGCCGATTCGCTCGGGCGCTTTGTGCTGGAAACACTGGCCAGCGAAGGTCTGGATTGCAGTCATGTCGCGGTCGACAGCGCACATCCGACCGGTTTCCAGTTCAAGTCGCGCACCGACGATGGCAGCGACCCGCAGGTCGAGTATTACCGTCGCGGTTCGGCGGCCAGTCATCTGTCCGTTCATTCGATCAGCGAAACCCTGCTCAGCGCGCGTCATCTGCACGCCACCGGGATTCCACCGGCGCTGTCGGCCACTGCTCGGGAAATGTCTGTCGAGCTGATGACACGCATGCGCCAGGCCGGGCGCAGCGTGTCGTTCGACCCCAATCTGCGCCCAAGCCTGTGGGCCAGCGAGCAAGAGATGATCCGCGAGATCAACCGCCTCGCCGCCCTCGCCCACTGGGTACTGCCGGGTTTGAGCGAAGGTCGGCTGCTGACCGGGTTCGAAGACCCGGCGGACATTGCGGCGTTTTATCTCGATCAGGGCGCTGAAGCCGTGGCGATCAAGCTCGGACCGCAAGGTGCCTATTACCGCACGCAACTGGATCAGGGGTTTGTCGCCGGGGTACCGGTGGCCAACGTCGTCGATACCGTGGGTGCGGGTGATGGCTTTGCGGTCGGCATGATCAGCGCCCTGCTGGAGCATCAGAGTTTTGCCGAGGCGGTGCAGCGCGCGAACTGGATTGGCAGTCGGGCGGTGCAGAGTCGCGGGGATATGGAGGGGTTGCCGACCCGGTCTGAACTCATCGTTGAATTCGAAACCGCCTTCGCGAGCAAGCTCGCTCCCACATTTGAAATGCATTCCCCTGTGGGAGCGAGCTTGCTCGCGAAGAGGCCCGCTTGATCACCGCAAAAATTTGAACCTGCTGCGACAAAAACAACAAGCTCAGGAGCAACACCATGAAAACTGCAACCCTCGCCGCCCGCCGCTGGTGGTACATCATGCCCATCGTGTTCATCACCTACAGCCTGGCGTATCTGGATCGCGCCAACTACGGCTTTGCCGCCGCGTCCGGCATGGCCGCCGACCTGATGATCACCCCGGGCCTGTCTTCATTGCTCGGGGCGCTGTTCTTCCTGGGCTACTTTTTCTTCCAGGTGCCCGGCGCGATCTACGCGCAGAAGCACAGTGTGAAGAAGCTGATCTTCTTCAGCCTGATTTTCTGGGGCGGCCTCGCCACGCTGACCGGGGTGGTCTCCAACGCCTACTGGCTGATCGTGATCCGCTTCATGCTCGGCGTGGTCGAAGCCGCAGTGATGCCGGCGATGCTGGTCTACCTGTGCCACTGGTTCACCCGTGCCGAACGCTCGCGGGCCAACACCTTCCTGATCCTCGGCAACCCGGTAACGATGCTGTGGATGTCGGTGGTCTCAGGCTATCTGGTACAGCATTTCAGTTGGCGCTGGATGTTCATCATCGAAGGCTTGCCGGCGGTGATCTGGGCGTTTATCTGGTGGAAACTGGCCGATGATCGTCCCGCTCAGGCCAAGTGGCTGAGTGAGCAGGAAAAGCACGATCTGGAAAGCGCCCTCGCCGCCGAACAGGTCGGGATCAAAGCGGTGAAGAACTACGCCGAAGCGTTCCGTTCGCCGAAGGTAATCATTCTGGCGCTGCAGTTTTTCTGCTGGAGCATCGGCGTCTACGGCTTCGTGCTGTGGCTGCCGTCGATCCTCAAGGCTGGCGCGCAGATGGACATGATCGAGGCCGGCTGGTTGTCGGCGCTGCCGTATCTGGCGGCGGTGATCGGCATGCTCGCGGTGTCGTGGGGTTCGGACAAACTGCAAAAACGCAAACGCTTCGTCTGGCCGCCGCTGCTGATCGCCTCCATTGCGTTCTACGGCTCTTATGCTTTGGGCGCCGAGCATTTCTGGTGGTCGTACACGCTGCTGGTAATCGCCGGTGCTTGCATGTACGCGCCGTATGGGCCGTTTTTCGCCATCGTTCCGGAGATCCTGCCGGCCAACGTCGCCGGCGGTGCCATGGCGCTGATCAACAGCATGGGCGCGCTCGGCTCGTTCGGCGGCTCGTATCTGGTCGGTTACCTGAACAGCTCCACCGGTTCGCCCGGCGCTTCGTACCTGCTGATGAGCGGCGCGTTGCTGCTGTCGGTGGTACTGACGATTTTTCTCAAGCCTGGCGCCAGTGACCGCGTCGTGGCCAAAGCCGTTGTCACGCGTCCCGTGCCGGCGCATTCCTGAAGAGATTTTTGTTCATGAAAAAACATGTCGTGCTGTACAAAAAACTGTCGCCAGCGCTGATGTCGCGTCTGCAGCAACAGTGTGAAGTGACGCTGATCGAAAGCCTCGACGCCGACGGCCTGATGAAACTGCGTGACGCCCTGCCCGGCGCCCACGGTTTGCTTGGCGCCAGCCTGAAACTCGACGCGGCGTTGCTCGACCTGGCGCCGCAACTGCAGGCGATTGCCAGCGTTTCGGTGGGCGTCGACAACTACGACATCGATTACCTGACCCGGCGCAAGATCCTCCTCAGCAACACCCCGGACGTGCTCACTGAAACCACCGCCGATACCGGTTTCGCGCTGATCCTCGCCACGGCCCGGCGCGTAGTCGAGCTGGCGAATATGGTGCGCAGCGGCCAGTGGCATCGCAACATCGGCCCGGCGCATTTCGGCACCGATGTGCACGGCAAGACCCTGGGGATCATCGGCATGGGGCGCATCGGCGAGGCGCTGGCGCAGCGCGGGCATTTCGGTTTTGGCATGCCGGTGCTTTACCACAGTCAGTCACGCAAACCGGCGGTCGAGGCGCGCTTTGCGGCGCAGTATCGCAGTCTTGAAGCGCTGCTGCAAGAGGCGGATTTCATCTGCCTGACCCTGCCGCTGACTGCGCAAACCGAAGGCCTGATCGGCGCCGAGCAGTTTGCGCTGATGCGCCCGGAAAGCATCTTCATCAATATCTCTCGCGGCAAAGTGGTGGATGAGCCAGCGCTGATCGACGCGTTGCGCCATCAGCGGATTCGCGCGGCGGGGCTGGATGTGTTCGAGCGTGAACCGCTGAATCATGATTCGCCGTTGTTGCAGCTGAACAATGTGGTGGCGACGCCGCATATGGGTTCGGCAACGCATGAGACGCGGGAGGCGATGGCGAGCTGTGCGGTGGACAATCTGTTGCAGGCTTTGGCTGGGGAGAAGCCTGCAAACCTGGTGAATCCGGTGGCTTGGCAGGGCTGAAAAATGTGCTGAATGGCAGATTGCATTCGCGAGCAAGCCCGCTCCCACAGGGTTCGGTGTGTACAGATAACATTATGTACACACCTATCCACTGTGGGAGCGGGCTTGCTCGCGAAGAGGCCAGTTCAGGCAACACAACACTGTCAGGCACTACGCGCCTGCAACAGCTGCACCGCACACAACGCAATCCGCGCACAGGCATCGGCCAGTTTCACCCGGTCCAGCACCAGCCCGATGCGAATATGCCCCGCCGCACTCGGCCCGAACGCTTCGCCGGCCAACACCGACACGCCGTAACCCTCCAGCAACCGCTCGGCAAACGCCTGCGCGCCAAAACCGGTCTGGCGCACATCGACCATCACGAACATCCCACCATCCGGGCGGATCGGCTGCAGCCCCGGGCAACCACGCAAGCGCTCGCACACCAGATCGCGGCGCAATCGATACTCGTCGCGCATCTGTGTCACCTCCGGCAGATCGCTTGCCAACGCGACCTCCGCTGCTTTCTGCACAAAATCCGGCAGACCGAAGAGCATGCTCAACGACAGGTTCACCAGATGCTCGGCCAGCACCTTCGGGCCGATCGACCAGCCAATGCGCCAACCGGTCATGGCATGGGATTTCGACAGACTGTTGATGGTCGCCGTGCGTTCGGCCATGCCCGGCAGGCTCGCCGGGCTGATGTGCTCGCCTTCGTAGAGCAGATCGCTGTAGACCTCGTCACTGATCAGCCACAAGTCGTGGCGCACGCACAGCGCCGCCAGCTCTTGCCAGATCAGCAAGGAAAGGCTTGCGCCGGAAGGATTGTTGGGGCTGTTGAGCAACAGGGCACGGGTTTTCGGCGTGATTCGTGCCGCGACATCGGCGGGATCGACTCTAAAGCCGTTTTCCGGCCGTACAGGCACCGGCACCACCGTCGCACCACAGGCACCGAACACACCTTCATAAGTCACGTACATCGGCTCGGCGACGATCACCTCGTCCCCCGGGTCCAGCAGACACTGAGCCACCGAATACACCGCGCATTGCGCGCCGGGCAGCACGATCACGTGCTTGGCATCCACCACCTGACCGCTGCGCCGCTGGTGGCGCGCGGCAATCAGCTTGCGCAGCGCCAACCGGCCACGCACTTCGGAATAATGCGTATCGCCCGCCAGCAGGCTATCGATGGCGCCGTGGATGATCGGCAGCGGCGTGTCGAAATCCGGATCGCCCACGCTCAGCAGCAGGATATCGACGCCCTCGGCGCGCAACTCCAGCGCTCGGTCGTGAATCTGCCAGGCCGCTGCTCCCTCCCCGGCGATTCGTTGGGTCAAGGCTGAATAGCGCATGCACGTCTCCTGATTGCGCGGTCTCCAGCCTTCACCCTATCTCAAATCACAAAACGCGCCAGCCGCTTTGTCCTCTGGATGAATTTAAAGAATAACTTCGTACTGTGGTCGATTAGCGGTCGACTGACTACCTGTCAGAGTTGACAGTAGACCCACTTCACAAACGCTCGCTTAATCAACATGAGGAAACAACTGCGGCCCCCTCTAATCGAAACGACGGAGTGTTGAAACGATGACGAATCTGAATGAAAAAATCCTCTTATTGGACGCACCGGAAATCCCCGATGCGCTACCCGATTTCCCTGGCAGTCAGGTTAACCTGTTGCCATTGAGTGCATTGGGATCTCCCCTGAAGGTGTCAATTCCAGATTGGCAGAATTCACCTTTTGAACCAGGCGTGCCCGTACGGTTAATACTGTTGTTAAACGAGAACAGGGTGGCGGACTATCACTTTACGACACCCATCGACCCAGGGCTTTTCCCATTTGAGGCCCATATTCCTGAGACCTACCTGGCACAGGAAGGCGAGCACGAGGTTTCATACACCGTCAGTATTGGCGGGAATCTAGAGAACGCCGCGAGCACGCCGATTACGGTCGATCTAACGGCTCCCAACTTCGGCAATCCGGGAGAGCCTCCGCAATTTCCACCAGAAATCGACAGTGAGGGGATCACACAGCAGTATCTCGCCGCCCACAATGATGAAGTTCTGGTAACCATTGCCACCTATATGCAGCAGCGAGCCTGCGACAGCATCGAATTTCACTTTGGCTCACTTGCGGCGGAGCCAGTCATCATTAAAACGGTGCATGACGCAACTTCACCTACCGTTATCAAACTGAGTGGCGCGATTATCCGTGGGATAGGTTCCGGCAACTTGTTCGCGTTTTACAGGCTGCGCGATCGTGCAGGAAACCGTGGGCACCTATCTTCGTTTAAGCAAGTCAAAGTGGACCTGTCTTGAAGCGGTGACTCTTCGAGGTGAGCCGAACACTCATCTGGTTCGGCCCACTTCAGGCAACTGCGTATTTCTCAAATCACAAAACGCGCCACCATGGCATTCAAATCCACCGCCAGACGCGACAACTCATGGGTCGCGGCGCTGGTCTGGTTGGCCCCGGCAGCCGATTGCGTGGCCAGATCACGGATGTTGACCAGGTTGCGGTCGACCTCACGCGAGACCTGCGCCTGTTCTTCAGAGGCACTGGCGATGACCAGGTTGCGTTCGTTGATCTGGTGGATCGACTGGGTGATCTGTTCCAGCGCCACACCGGCAGCGCGGGCCATTTCCAGGGTGGTCTGGGTGCGCTGGTTGCTTTGCTGCATCGACGAAACCGCTTCGCCGGTGCCGTTCTGGATGCCGGCGACCATTTTTTCGATTTCCTGGGTCGATTGCGCGGTGCGATGAGCCAAAGCGCGCACCTCGTCCGCCACCACGGCGAAACCGCGTCCGGCCTCACCGGCACGCGCCGCTTCGATCGCGGCGTTGAGGGCCAGCAGGTTGGTCTGCTCGGCGATGGCGCGGATCACGTCCAGCACTTTACCGATGTCGCGGCCCTGCGCGGCGAGGCCTTCGATCATTTGCGCGGTGCTCTGCACGTCATGGGTCATGGTCTGGATCGCGTCGACGGTCTTCACCACTTGATCGCGACCTTCACGAGCGGCCTGGGTCGACTGGTTCGACGCTTCGGACGTCGACACCGCGTTGCGTGCCACCTCTTCCACGGCGGCGGTCATTTCGTTGACGGCGGTGGCGGCCTGTTCGATTTCGTTGTTCTGCTGTTGCAGGCCACGGGAGGCCTCCTCGGTGACAGCGCTCAACTCTTCGGCCGCGGCGCCGAGTTGGGTGGCGGAACCGGCGATCTGTTCGATGGTTTTGCGCAGGTTGATCTGCATCGTGGACAGGGCTTGCAGCAGTTGGGTGGCTTCGTCTTTGCCATCGACTTCGATGGTTTTGCTCAGGTTGCCACTGGCGATGGTTTGTGCGGCTGCCACTGCACGATTGAGCGGTGTGACGATGCTGCGAGTCAGCAGTAAGGCCAGCAATACCGTAGCGAGCGCAGCGACGACAGCAACGATAACGATGCCGGTCACGGCACTGTCGTAGTGCTCGCCGGCCTGACCGGAGACGGTTTTCGCGTCAGCGGAGTTGATTGCGATCAGTTTGTTGAGCTGCTCGCCCATCTGATCGGTGCCGTCCTTGATGCGCGTGTTGATCAGAGTGCGCATCTCCTCGATCTTGTCCTGACGCGACAGCTCCATCATCTGGTTTTGCGCTTGCAGGTAGTTGTCCAGTGTCACGGCGAAGGCCTTGTACTGCGCCAATTCTTCACCACCGGCAGGCAGTGCGGCGTAGCTGGCCTGGGCGCTGCGCACTTTGTCCACCAGCTCGTTGATACGGCCCTGAGCATCCTGCAACGCTGCCGGCTCACGATTGATCAGCACACGGAACGAGAGAATCCGCAGACGCAGAACGTTTTCAGTCACTTTGCCAAGGTAGGCAACGCTGGGCAGTTGATTGGTCTCCATGTCGATAGAAGCCTGGCGGATGGTCGACATGCGGTTGACGGCGAACACACCAAGGACAATCACCAGCAAGGCGATAAAGGCAAAACCGAGGAAGGCACGGGGCGCGATATTCAGGTTACGCAAGGACATGGTTGGACTCTCGGATAGAGGTAGCTGCGAGCGTCCTTGCCGTCATCACTGACCCCTGGGGCGGGCTCAGTCCGGCGTCACCATTCGAGGGAATCTGTGTGCGCCTGATCTCTGTATCGGCTGGGCTTTAGGAAGATTTCGTGTAAAGCGAAAATATTTTTCAAGGTGTTTCACCACTGAAACACCTTGCGATCCCCCTGTAGGAGCTACCGAAGGCTGCGATCTTTTGATCTTGTTTTTTTTTGAACATCAAAATCAAAAGATCGCAGCCTTCGGCAGCTCCTACAGGGTTTGCTCAGGATTTCGCTGCCAGTTGCCAAACGCGGGCAATGTCAGTCGCACGTTCACGCAACAAACGCGGAGCCTCGGCGCAGGCCTGTTCGAGGGTCATCGGGCCGTTGGTCACGGCGAATGCCGCATCGATACCGTGCTCGTAGAGTTCCTGATAACCCTCGCCCAGCGTGCCGGCGATGACGATTACCGGGACATTGTGTTGCTTGGCGATTCGCGCCACGCCGAACGGGGTCTTGCCGCGCAGGGTTTGCGCGTCGAACCGCCCTTCTCCGGTGATCACCAGATCGGCGCCGTTGACCGCTTCGGCCAGCCCCACCAACTCGGCCACCACTTCAACGCCGGCCTGAAACTGCGCTCCGAGAAACGCCTTCGCCGCAAAGCCCAATCCACCTGCCGCACCGCTGCCCGGTTCATCTCGAACGTCCTTGCCCAACGCTTGCGCGCAGAGCTCGGCGAAGTGTCCCAGCGCCTGATCCAGTTGCTGCACCTGGACCGGTGACGCGCCCTTTTGCGGGCCGAAAATCGCCGAGGCACCGTGCGGCCCGCACAGCGGATTGTTGACGTCGGCGGCGATGTCGAAGCGCACTCGGGCCAGACGCGGATCCAGCTCGCCCAGGTCCAGCCGCGCCAGTTGCGCCAATGCCAGACCGCCCGGCACCAGCGCTTGGCCTTGCGCATCGAGCAATTTCACCCCGAGCGCCTGCATGGCCCCGGCGCCGCCGTCGTTGGTGGCGCTGCCGCCGATCGCCAGAATTACCCGTTGCGCGCCGGCATCCAGCGCGGCGCGAATCAGTTCGCCGGTACCGAAGGTGCTGGTGATGCAGGCGTCGCGCTGCCCCGTAGGCACCAGTTGCAAACCACTGGCCTCGGCCATTTCGATGATCGCGGTGTGATTGCGCGGCAGCCAGCCCCATGCGGCGTCGACCGGCGTACCCAGCGGCCCGCGCACCCGGGTGCGGCGCAGTTCACCTTCACACGCGGCAAGAATCGACTCCACTGTGCCCTCGCCGCCGTCGGCCATCGGGCATTTGATCAGCGTGGCGTGCGGCCAGACTTGCGCCAGCCCCAGCGCAATGGCTTCGGCAACGCCTTGGGCACTCAGGCTGTCCTTGAACGAATCGGGGGCGATGACGATTTTCATGCGAATTCTCCAGTTCCAATGCTCATCATGCTGCCAGTCGGCATGCGCATTGACGCCTGTCCGCTGCACAAGCGGGGTTGGCGATTGTTGTTCATTTATACAAAAGCCCAGCGAGATATGCGCTGGATGTACCGGCCTCTTCGCGAGCAAGACCGCTCCCACCCTGGAATGCGTTCCTCCTGTGGGAGCGGGCTTGCTCGCGAAGGCGTCGGTGAAAACACCCAATCAACCCGGATCAGTCTGCGGCAACAACTGTACGCCAAGGTACAACGCCAACATCCCGTCCAGCCGCAACGGATCAACCCCGCTCAACTCGGCAATCCGCTCCATCCGGTAACGCAGACTGTTGCGATGAATGCCCAGCGCATCGGCACACGCCTGACTCTGCCCATCATGTTCACACCAACTGCGCAGGGTCGCGAGCAACTGGCCGTTGCTGTCCTTGGCGATGACCTTGCGCAACGGTTTGAGCAATTCATCCAGCGCATCATCGTTGCGATGGCGCCAGAGCATCACCGGCAGACGATAGCGATTGAGGGTCAGCAAGCGCGAGTGCGGCAACACGTCCCGGCCATAGGCAAGCAGATCGCCGACCCGCCGATAACAGCGGCGCAACCCTGCCAACCCGTCCGCCTGCCCGCCCACGGCGATGCGCAGAATGTTCCAGCCCAGGCCATCAAGCTTTTCCAGCAGACGATCATGCTCAACCGTCTGCCCCGCTGGCCGACACCACAGCAGCGATGACTTGGCCGAACTCACGCACCAGCTGTCCGGATACCGCGAGGTCAGCCATGCGCTCAACGCCTCGACGGTCTGCCCCGGCCCATGCTCCAGACCCAGTTCGAACAGATACGGCACCCGGGTCAGTTGCGGTTTGAGGCCCAACTGCTGTGCCTCATCGACCAAGCGTGGCGAGTCCCCCGCTTCGCTCAACAGCAACGCCAGCAGGTCATCGCAACGTTGCCGCCGCCATTGCTGCTCGGCCTGCTGGTTGCGCTGACCGACGAGCATTTCCGCAGTCATGCGCACCAGTTCGGCGTAGGTGCGCAGTTGCTCCGGTTCGCCGGTAATGCCAAGCACACCGATCAAGCGCTGATCGAGCAACAGCGGCAGGTTAATCCCCGGCTGCACACCTTTCAGATGCACGGCGGTTTGCGCGTCGATCTCCACCACCCGACCGTTGGCCAGCACCAATTGCGCACCTTCGTGACGGGTGTTGATGCGCTCCGGCTCGCCACTGCCGAGGATCAGGCCCTGGCTGTCCATGACGTTGACGTTGTACGGCAAAATGGCCATGGCCCGGTCGACGATATCCTGGGCAAGATCGTGATCGAGTTCGAACATAACGACTAGAATCCTTTAAAACAGGCGCGGACGGTTGTTCACCCGCACAGGGTCTGGCGGCAAACCCTGTGCTCAGGCACAAAGACAATCCGGTCACAGGTGGCCGAGACTCTCAGGGCGATCAACGTTAACCTGTGCATCGCAAAAAATCATAATAAAGAGAGAGCCGCCATGTCGCAGAGCGCCGCAGCTACCCAGACCATCGACGCCGGTAAAAACGCCGTCTACAAACGCATCACCCTGCGTTTGATTCCCTTCATCTTCATCTGCTACCTGTTCAACTACCTCGACCGGGTCAACGTTGGCTTCGCCAAACTGCAGATGCTCGACGCGCTGAAGTTCAGCGAAACCGTGTACGGCCTCGGCGCCGGGATCTTCTTCATCGGCTACGTGCTGTGCGGTGTACCGAGCAACCTGGCCCTGACCCGATTCGGCCCGCGCCGCTGGATCGCGCTGATGATGATCACTTGGGGCACGCTGTCGACCTGCCTGCTGTTCGTCACCACCCCGACCCAGTTCTACACCCTGCGCCTGTTTACCGGTGCGGCCGAAGCCGGGTTCTTCCCGGGCGTGGTGCTCTACCTCTCGCAGTGGTTCCCGACGTTCCGCCGTGGGCGGATCATGGCGCTGTTCATGTCGGCGATCCCGGTGTCGGGCCTGCTCGGCAGTCCGTTTTCCGGCTGGATCCTCAACCACTTCGCCGCCGGGCAAGGTGGACTGGCGGGCTGGCAGTGGATGTTTCTGCTGCAAGGTATTCCGACGGTCATCCTCGGCGCGCTCGCCTATTTCCTGCTGAGCGACAGCTTTGCCAACGCCAAGTGGCTAAGCCCGCATGAACGCGCGGTGCTTGAGGCGGACCAGGCCGAAGACCTGGCGAACAAGCCGAAAACCACCTCTGACTCGCTGATCGCGGTGTTCAAGAACCCGGCGATCTGGGCCTTCGGCCTGATCTACTTCTGCATCCAGAGCGGCGTGTACGCAATCAACTTCTGGCTGCCGTCGATCATCAAGAACCTCGGCTTCAGCGACAACCTGGTGATCGGCTGGCTGAGCGCGATTCCGTATCTGCTGGCGGCGGTGTTCATGCTGCTGGTCGGGCGTTCGGCGGACTTGCGCAAAGAACGTCGCTGGCACCTTGTTGTGCCGATGCTGATGGGCGCCATCGGCCTGGTGATTGCGGTGAATTTCGCCGCCAACCCGGCCATCGCCATCCTCGGTCTGACCATTGCCACCATGGGCGCGCTGACCGGTCTGCCGATGTTCTGGCCGGTGCCGACCGCGATGTTGAGCGCGGGCGCGGCGGCCGGAGGTCTGGCATTGATCAACTCGATGGGGCAGATGGCCGGTTTCCTCAGCCCGTACCTGGTGGGTTGGGTCAAGGACAGCACCGGTTCGACCGATGCCGCGTTGTATCTGCTGGCGGGGGTGATCGTCGGCGGGAGCTTGCTGGCGCTGCGCATGACGCGCACGTTGCGGGCGTAAACACGCTGCGATCTTTTTTGCCCTTGTTTATTGCAGGCGGATTGCTCAGCCGATAATTCACTTTGCCCCGTGGGATGCTTCTGGTATTTGATTGGAGTTTTCCCACCGACAAAAGGATTTCGGCATGAGCTACCGCACACTGGGGCACTCGGGGTTGCAGGTGTCCACCCTCACCCTCGGCACGATGATGTTTGGCGAGCAGACCAGCGCAGAGGATTCGCTGCGCATCATCCACAAGGCCTGGGATCAGGGCATCAATTTCATCGACACCGCCGACGTCTACACCAATGGCCGTTCGGAGGAAATCGTCGGCGAGGCGATCGCCCGACACCGTCACGAATGGGTGCTGGCGACCAAGGTCGGATTCGGCCCGGCGGACGGCGTACCGAACCGCAGCGGCTTGAGCCGCAAGCACATCTTCAATGGTCTGGAGGCCAGCCTGACGCGCCTCGGCACCGACTACCTCGACATCTATTACCTGCACCGCGAAGACCACAACACGCCGCTGGAAGTCACCGTGTCGGCGATTGGCGATCTGATTCGCCAGGGCAAGATTCGCTACTGGGGCCTGTCGAACTATCGCGGCTGGCGCATTGCCGAGGTGATTCGTATCGCTGACCAGTTGGGTGTCGATCGCCCGGTGATCAGCCAGCCGCTGTACAACATCGTCAACCGCCAGGCCGAGACCGAGCAGATCACCGCTGCGCAAACCTACGGTCTCGGTGTGGTGCCTTACAGCCCGCTGGCCCGTGGCGTGCTCAGCGGCAAATACGCACCCGACGTGACCCCGGACGCCAACAGCCGCGCCGGGCGCCAGGACAAACGCATTCTGGAAACCGAATGGCGGGTGGAATCGCTGCGCATTGCCCAGCAGATTCAGCAATATACCCAGGGCCGTGGGGTCGGCATCGTCGAGTTCGCGATTGCCTGGGTGCTGAACAACAGCGCCGTGACTTCGGCGATCGTCGGCCCGCGCACCGAACAACAGTGGGACGCGTACACCAAGGCGCAAGCGGTGAAAATCACGGCGGAGGATGAAGCGTTTATCGATTCGCTGGTGACACCGGGGCACGCGTCGACACCGGGGTTCAACGATGTGAGCCATTTTGTGTCGGGCCGTAAACCGCGCCAGCCATAAGTTTTTCCCTCGTTGTACAACAGCCGATACAATCGGCTGTTTTTTTTCATTGAACCAAGTGCGATCAAATGGAAAACGCTGATTGATCGTGTGCAAATGGCCCGGGATAAATGATGTTCAACCGCCCTCTTCAGTTAGCGTGCAAGCCTCTGCGCGGGATGCTGTTCAAAGTAATTGGCAACAAGGACGCATCGACCACGCACGCTTCGCCGCTGGCAGGGGCCGTCTCCGGAGATGGGAAACCTTCACTGCAATACCGTGCGGATGTCGACGGCCTGCGCGCAATCGCTGTGCTGCTTGTCTTGATTTTTCACGGCGGCCTGGCGTTGTTTCCGTCGGGTTTTATTGGCGTCGATATCTTCTTCGTGATCTCGGGCTACCTGACGACCTCGATCATCATGAAGTCGCTGGACAACGGTACATTCAGTTTTGCCGGGTTTTACAACCGGCGCATCTGGCGCCTGCAACCGGCGGTGATTGCACTGCTGATTGCCACACTGATCGCCACGACATTGCTGTACTTGCCCAATGACTATGTCGAATTTCTCAAGAGCGAAAAGTACACCTCGTTAATCATTTCCAACCAGTACTTCTCAAAAGTCACCACCGGCTATGCCACACCCGATGCCGCAAGCTTGCCGTTGCTGCACACCTGGTCACTGGCCATCGAATGGCAGTGGTATCTGGCCTTGCCGCTGGGTATCTGGCTGCTCGACCGGTATGTGGCGAAAAGCGTGTTCAAGGCGACGGTATTGGGCTTGACCCTGGCGGCGATGGCGCTCGCGCTCTATCTATCCCGCGCCTACCCCGACAAGAACTACTACTTCTTCACCGCTCGAATCTTCGAATTGATGATCGGCTCCTGCGCCGTCATCTTCAGTGCGCAAAACTTCAGGCTCAATCGCACAAGTGCCACGTTGGTCTGTGTGCTGGCGCTGGCCACGATCTTCTACTGCGCCACCCGAGAAGGCATCCTGTCTGGCTTTCCCGGTTACCACGCCATTGTCGTGTGCCTCGCCACCGCAGTGCTGCTCTTTCGCGGTATCGGCGATAACAGCCTGACCTCCAGGTTATTGGCGTTCAAACCGCTGGTGTTGATTGGCACGCTCTCGTACTCGCTGTACTTGTGGCACTGGCCAATCCTCGCGGTGATGAATTACATGGGCCTTGCCCTGACTCCGCTGCTGACGACCGTTTATTTCATCGCCACCTTCATCATCGGCTACGCCTCCTATGTGCTGGTTGAAAACCGGTTTCGCAGAACACGCGTACGGTTTGGCAAGACACTGCTCTGGTTGATGGTCCTGCCGGCGGTCAGCCTGTCGTTGTTGCACGCAGCGGGCGAGAAACATGACGGTTGGCCATTCCGCTTCGGCCACGCCTACGGCAGCCAGTTCGACACCCTGAGCGCCGCCATTCCGCCTGCCCGGGAGGGTTGCCTGGGTGTCAGCGACGGTGCTGATCCCGGCTGCGTATTCGGTGCTGTGCGGGACACGCCCAACGCGTTCCTGATGGGGGATTCCTATTCGAACCAGTATTGGGGTTTTGTCGAATCACTGGCCAAAGATGCCAACCTTTCAGTACTCGCCCAGGCTTACCCGGCGTGCCTGACGATGCCCGGTGTCTATTTGTACAACTGGTACAAATACAAGAACGCGCTGTATCAAAAGTGCCACGATGCCACGCAACGTTACTACGACATCGTGGCCAGCCATCACTTTCAGTACGTGATCATCGGCCAGATCTGGGAGGCGTATCTGAGCGACGCCGTTGTTACCCGCCTGGATGACCCTCGCAGCCTTGAGTTATCTCATCAACGCTTGGGGGTGGCGATCCGCGAAGCACTGGACATTATCGTCAAGTCAGGTGCAACTCCGGTCTTTTTGCTGAGCACGCTGCCAATGCCGGCGGGGATCAACGAATGCCTGTCGAAGCAGGTCAAGTTGCGCGGCACGCTGGGCAGTACCGAGCAAAGCCGCGCCTGCGCCACGACACCCTGGTCAGGCAGTGAAGAACCGGTATTGGCCAGGCTGTTGAATGAATTGAAGTCCGAATACCCGAGCTTGCTGGTGATCGATCCGAAAAGCGTGCAATGCGCGCAGGCCGATTGCGCGACGACCGTCGACGGCCTGCCGGTCTACCGTGACATCGGCCACTTGACTGATTACGCCTCTTACCGGTTTGGTCAGATGTACATCGAGCACTTCGCAAATCCGTTGAAAGCACAACAGTAATGCCCGCGAACCCGCTAAGGATTTCGGGCTCTGCCCGAATCCACTGACTACGCTGGTGAGGGGGCGGCGCCAATGTGCATGTTGGAAATAATGAGCACTCGGCCAATATTCAGCACAAAAACCACGTATCCTGCGCGCCCTGTTTGATCACCCACCCGCGAGGACAGTTTGTCTAAAGGTATCGCTCTATCGGTTTCAGCCTCGGTGCTGTTTGCCGTCATGTATTACTACACCTCGCTGCTCACCCCGTTGAGCGGCGTAGAGATTTTCGGCTGGCGGATGCTGCTGACGGTGCCGTGCATGACCGTGTTCATGCTGGTGTCCGGTGAATGGCGGCGGGTACTGGAGCTGCTGCGGCGGGTTGCGGGCTATCCGAAGCTGATCGGCGGCCTGATCGTTTCGGCCGGTTTGCTCGGCGTGCAGTTGTGGCTGTTCATGTGGGCGCCGCTCAATGGCTACAGCCTCGACGTGTCGCTGGGTTATTTCCTGTTGCCGCTGGCGATGGTGCTGACCGGGCGCATTGTGTACGGCGACAGCCTGTCGTACCTGCAGAAAATCGCGGTGTTCTTTGCAATCCTGGGTGTGGCGAACGAGCTGTATCAGGTCGGCGGTTTTTCCTGGGCGACGCTGGTCGTCGTGGTCGGGTATCCACTGTACTTCGTGCTGCGCAAACGCTTGAAGACTGACAACCTTGGCGGTCTATGGGTCGACATGACGCTGATGCTGCCGGTGGCCTACTGGTTTGTGCGCGGTGGCGAGCAAGGCTTTGGCGTGTTCGATCAGTATCCTGGCCTGCTCTGGCTGATTCCGCTGCTCGGCCTGATCAGTGCTTCGGCGCTGGTGGTCTACATCATTGCCAGCCGCTTGTTGCCGTTCAGCCTGTTTGGTTTGCTCAGTTATGTGGAACCGGTGCTGCTACTCGGTGTGGCGCTGTTGCTCGGTGAAAGCATCAAGGCCGGCGAGTGGCTGACCTACATTCCGATCTGGCTCGCCGTTGTGGTGCTGATCTTCGAAGGCTTCAAACACCTGATGCGGCAACGCCGCCCTTAAAAGCAACACAAAACTACTGTGGGAGCGGGCTTGCTCGCGAAAGCGTCAGGTCAGTCAACAAAGACCTTGAACGAAAGACCGAATTCGCGAGCAAGCCCGCTCCCACAGTTTTGCTGACGCAAAAAAATCCCGGCTGTGCATGACTGCAAGCCGGGATTTTTTCATTCTAGTGGCGGATTACTCGGTGGTCAGCACACCACGACGCACCTGATCACGCTCGATCGATTCGAACAGGGCCTTGAAGTTGCCCTCGCCGAAACCATCATCGCCCTTGCGCTGAATGAATTCGAAGAATACCGGGCCCATCAGGGTTTCCGAGAAGATCTGCAGCAGCAGGCGCTTGTCGTCCGGGTTCGACGAACCGTCGAGCAGGATGCCCCGCGATTGCAGTTGATCCACCGGCTCGCCGTGATTCGGCAGGCGGCCTTCGAGCATTTCGTAGTAGGTGTCCGGCGGCGCGGTCATGAAGCGCATGCCGATCTTCTTCAACTGATCCCAGGTCTTGACCAGATCGTCGGTGAGGAACGCCACGTGCTGGATGCCCTCGCCGTTGAACTGCATCAGGAACTCTTCGATCTGCCCGGCGCCTTTGGACGACTCTTCGTTCAGCGGGATGCGGATCATGCCGTCCGGAGCGGTCATCGCTTTCGAGGTCAGGCCGGTGTATTCGCCCTTGATGTCGAAGTAGCGGATCTCGCGGAAGTTGAACAGCTTCTCGTAGAAGTTGGCCCAGTAAGCCATACGCCCGCGATACACGTTGTGGGTCAGGTGGTCGATGATCTTCAGGCCGGCACCGACCGGGTTGCGATCAACGCCTTCGATGAACACGAAGTCGATGTCATAGATCGAGCTGCCTTCGCCGAAACGGTCAATCAGGTACAGCGGCGCACCGCCGATGCCTTTGATCGCTGGCAGGTTGAGTTCCATCGGGCCGGTTTCGATGTGGATCGGCTGGGCGCCGAGTTCCAGCGCGCGGCTGTAGGCCTTTTGCGAATCCTTGACGCGGAACGCCATGCCACACACCGACGGGCCGTGTTCGGCCGCGAAATACGAAGCGACGCTATTGGGTTCGTTGTTGAGGATCAGATTGATCGCGCCCTGACGGTACAGGTGCACGTTCTTCGAGCGGTGGGTTGCGACCTTGGTGAAGCCCATGATCTCGAAGATCGGCTCCAGGGTGCCAGGAGTCGGCGATGCGAACTCGATGAACTCAAAGCCCATCAGGCCCATTGGGTTTTCGTATAAATCTGCCATGGTGACGCCTCATCATTCTTATCAATTAACCAGGGTTATTTGTCAGTAATGCTGAGATCGCTGGGTGGTGCGCAGGAGATGCCTCGCACACTGCGGGCGAGGAAGTCACCGTAGATCAGTTGAAACCCGAATATCTTCATTGTCGACCCAAGGCTCTTGCGGGCGAGGCTTCTGCTGCCAGAAGACGATTATTATTGTATGCGTAACCCGATTCTACACAGCGTAAATAGGGTTGTCTGCCCTCTCTATAAAATCCGCCTTTTTCGCATCGGTGCAAGGGGTTTGTTGCACAGGTAAATCCCCACCAGCACCAGGCCGCCTCCCAGATACAGGCTCAACGTCAGTTGTTCGCCGAGCAGCAGCGCGCCGAGAACCACGGCTGTCAGCGGATTCAGAGCGATGAACACGCCGGAACGGGTCGCGCCGATTTTGCGGATACCGTCGTAGTAGCCGATGTAGGCCAGCGCCGAGCCGAGCACACCCAGGTAGATCAGACTCAACCACTGCGGCGTACCGAGGCTGATCAATGCGACCCAGCTTACCTCGCCGCGCAACGCCGCCAGCGTCCAGAGCATCACTGTGCCGATCATCACGGAAAGCGTCACGGTCTGCACCGGGCCGAGTGACTGGTTCAGCCCCCGTGAAAACAGCGAGTAAACGCCCCAACCCAATACACAACCAAGAATGAACAGATCGCCGATCCACGCGTCAGGCGTCGCGGCAAGCAATTGCGGATTACGGCTGACGATCACCAGGCCAGCGCCAGCGATACAGATCGCAATACCGGCGACTTTCATCCGCCCCATGCGCTCCTTGAACAACAACCACGAGGCCAGACCGATCACGGCCGGATTCAACGCAACAATCAACGAGGCCCGTGAAGCGTTGATGTATTGCAGGCCATAAAAGAAGCACAGGTTATAGAAGAAAATCCCGAAGAACCCCAGCAACAACAGTTGCAGCCATTGCCGGGACGTCGGTCGTGCCAGCGGGATGCGTGCCAGCCACAGGAACCCCAGCAACGCCGCACTGGCGAGCAGGAAGCGCAGGCTGGCGGCGAACAGCGGGCTGAGACTGCCCGCCAGAAAACGCCCGGCGACAAAGGTCCCGCCCCAAATCATGGTCACCGCTGCCAGAGTCAGATAAACCGGCCGCTCGGAGGTCGTTGCGTGGATTTGCTCGAGGTTGCGCATGATGCTCCAGGTAATGCAGCTGGAAAGATGGCGTATCATTCACCTCATTTAACGTCATCGTAAAATGAGCAAATACTCATGACCCTCACTCAACTGGAGATATTCTCGCTGGTCGCTGAACTGCGCGGTTTCACCCTCGCCGCCCATCGTTTGGGAATTTCGCAGTCAGCGGTGTCGCACGCGATGAAGTCGCTGGAGGAGGAATTGGGCGTCGAACTGCTACACCGCCATCAGTCGCAAGTCGAACTCACCGACATCGGCGAGCAATTGCTCCAGCGCGCACGGGCCATGCTTGGTCTGGCCAACACCCTGCGTCAGGAGGCGGCCGATGCGCGGGGCATGAAAAGCGGCACGTTGCGCATCGGTTCGTTCGGCCCGACGTCATCGATCAAGTTGCTGCCGACGATTTTGCAGCGCTATCGCCAGGCGCATCCGGGCATTGAAGTGCACATAGATGAGGGGCCGGACAGGCAGGTTATTCAGTGGTTGGAAGAGCGGCGGATCGACATCGGTTTTGTGGTGTTGCCTCAGGAGCGTTTCGACACTTTTGCCTTGGCAGAAGACCAGATGGTTGCCCTGCTGCCAGCCGATCATCCATTGGCAGGACGCACCGCGCTGAGCCTCAAGGATCTGTGTGCCGATCCGTTTGTGCTGACCGAAGCCGGTTCATCGGAGCTGGTTTCGCGCCTGTTCACTGCCGCGCGCCTGCAACCGAAGATCCGCTATCGCTACTCGCAATTACTCAGCACGCTGAACGTGGTAGGTCGTGGCGATGCAATTACCGTCGTGGCCGAATGCTCGTTGCCGGACGATGCGACGCCGCGTTACGTGAAGAAGCCGCTGGTACCCGCTGTGCAACGCCAGATCGGCCTCGCCGTGCTCGATCAACGTCAGGCTTCGCCGGCGACGTTGGCCTTTATCGAACTCGCCACGCAGCTCAACTCGCCTTGAGCAGCGCAAGCGCCAACGGCCATCTATCATGCCTCTTGACTCCGCGGTGTTTCACAGGCGCGCCGTTGCCAGGCCTGCATTTGAGAGTTTCCCCTTCCATCGCAACAGGATGTGCCCATGCCGTTGACTGTCAGACCCCGCCGCAAACGTAGCGTGCGCATGATTGTGACCCTGCTTTGCGCCCTGCTGCCGGTGCTTCTGGGCACAGGGATTCTGTATATGCAAGCCGAGCGCACCTTGCAGCAGAGCACACAAAATACCGCCGATGAGGCGTTGCGTCAGGTCGAACTGATGCTCGACAACACCGCCCAGGCCGCCAGCGATCTGCTGCCATTGGCCGGCCAGCCCTGCGACAGCGTCAAACTGGCGTTGCGTGAACAGGTGACCCGTCGGCCTTTCGTGCGCTCGACCAATCTGGTATGGGACAACAATCTCTATTGCAGCTCGCTGTTCGGTGAGTACAAGGAAGCCGTGAACCCGGGCGACTACACCCAAGGCAAGCTGTGGTTGATGAACGGCAACCCCGTTACGCCCAACACCGCGCTGCTGGTGTATCGGCTCAGCGAAGGTCGCGGCGGCGCGCTGACCACGCTCGATGGCTATCACCTGAGCAACGTCCTGCGCCTGATTGGCCGACAGACGCTGCTGTTGCTGCAGGTGGGCGACAACTGGCTGTCCGCCGATGGCAAGGTGCATCAAGGCAACCTGCCGCCGTTGCCGGTGGCACAAAGTATGTTGGTCTCTTCGCGCTATGCCTTCAGCGTCGCCGCAGGCTTCCCGCAGGGCGAAACCTGGCGTTATATGGCCGACGAATACCCGCCGCTGTTCAGCCTGCTGATTTTTTTCGGGATCATCTCGGGTGCTATCGGCCACGTCCTGCAGCGGCGCTCCACCTCACCCAGCCATGAAATGCTGCGCGCTCTGGAGGCAGGCGAGTTCATCCCGTATTTCCAGCCAGTGGTGCATGGCGACAGTAAAAAGTGGTCCGGCGCTGAAGTGCTGATGCGCTGGAAACATCCGAAAGAAGGTCTGGTGCGCCCGGACATGTTTATCCCGTTTGCCGAACATTCGGGCCTGATCGTGCCCATGACCCGCGCCCTGATGCAGCAGACTGCCGCCCTGCTCGGCCCGTTGTCTGCAGGTTTCAACAAACCGTTTCACATCGGTATCAACATCACCGCCAGTCACTGTCACGATCTGCAACTGGTCGAAGACTGTCGCGAGTTTCTCGCTGCGTTCGCACCCGGCAGCATCAGCCTGGTGCTGGAGTTGACCGAGCGTGAGCTGATCGAGCCGAGCGACATCACGCACCAACTGTTCGAGCAGTTGCATACGCTGGGTGTGATGATCGCCATCGACGACTTTGGCACCGGGCATTCAAGCCTGGGTTACCTGCGCAAATTCAATGTGGACTTTCTCAAGATTGATCAAAGCTTCGTCGCGATGATCGGGATCGACGCATTATCGCGACATATTCTGGACACGATTATCGAGCTCTCGGCCAAGCTCGATCTGGGTATTGTTGCCGAAGGTGTAGAAACTCAGGCACAGGCTGACTATCTGACTGCACACCACGTCAACTTCCTGCAGGGCTATCTGTTCGGAAAACCCATGCCCGGCGCCGACTTCATCGATGCATTAAGTCACCATTAACTAAAAACAAATTAACCCCGGCACTGCGATCGGACGCACCAAATTGATACAAAACACCACTGTTGTTACATGACGACAAGATCAGGATTTACTCTTGGCGCATTAACTACTACAATTTTTTCAGCCTGTGCAAGATTGGCAGGTGAGCCATTATCACCGAGTCGCTTCAAGGCTCTTGGCTTATAGCTTTGTTTGCGGTTGGTATCAGCCAAACACACTATTGGAGTAAAGATATTGTCCAGACTCGCTGAATTTCGTGCAGCTGAAAAGGCCCTTCAGGAACAGCTCAAGCAGCTGGAATCGCTGAAGAACGATGCCGGGCTCAAGAAAGAAATCGAATTCGAAGAAAAGCTCCAGGGGCTGATGAAAACCTACGGCAAAGGCCTGAAAGACATCATCGCCATCCTCGATCCGAACCCGTCCAAGTCCGGCTTGCAAGTGTCCGCCGCACCAAAAACCCGCCGTGCTCGCGTGGTCAAGGTTTATCAAAACCCGCACACCGGTGAACTGATCGAAACCAAGGGCGGCAACCACCGTGGCCTGAAAGCCTGGAAGGAACAGTACGGTGCAGCTACCGTTGATTCCTGGTTGCGCGGCTAATCTTGCGTCAACAACCAAGCCCTGCTTTATGCGGGGCTTTTTTTTCGACAATATCTAACAAAAGCAACGATTTCCCCCGCGCTAGTTATCAATCCGCCTTAACACACACAAGCCGCGAGGCTAAACATTTTGCGCCGGAATGTTGCAACCGTAATCGCCGCTAAACTTTGTGCTTAATTCCTTCGGGTATCTAAACCGGACGGGGTGCAAACAGACGCTTAAAGTTTCAAGCTGTTTCTCACTGCGACTATTTCCTCGGCGCTTGCCTTATAAACCTCGGCCTGCCCAGCGTAAGAAAGTACATAAGCCTTATCCGCTGCGGCCGCAGCAACCAAAGTTTGCGACAACACATGTCGACCGTTTTCAGTGATCGTGCAGGTGGTTTCCTGCGCGTCCAAAGAGCCGAGCTTCGCCGGGTGTACCTTGTTGCAAACACTCTGATAGCCGCCCTGGAAGAAATCCTTCTGTATCGATTTGCGCATCTCCAGCAGAACGCCCGCCACATTGACCTGATGACCTGCCTCCACCTGAGTCATGGTCAACTCCATCACCATGACCTGATTGCCGTCGGTGTCGGTTTTCACCGCGCGCTGGCGCGAAACCTGAGGGGCTTGATCGGGCAGCGCCTCCACTTCCCAGCCAGCAGGCCAAGTGATACTCGGCTGGTCCGCCAGCGCAGGAGCGGCAAGCAAAGACGAGAAAAGGCAAACGAACAGCGCTTTGAACGGTCGGATCATTACCAGAGGCACTCGCAGATTGAGCTGCAAAGTCTGAGGCCCGGCCGTCCACAGAGCAAGCCGCGCATTCGGTTTGGCGATGCCGCCCCGCATGCGTATCATTGCGCCCATTCACTCGCCCCATTGTTACGGAGGGCCTATGAGCCTGCACGAACTGAACACTTTCCCCGGCGTCACCGCCACTCCAGACAGCGCAACCCGCAACTTCGTCTTCAACCACACCATGCTGCGCGTGAAGGACATCACCCAGTCGCTGGACTTCTACACCCGCGTGCTGGGTTTCTCGCTGGTGGAAAAACGTGATTTCCCGGAAGCTGAGTTCAGCCTGTACTTCCTCGCACTGGTCGACAAGGCGCAGATCCCGGCCGACGCTGCTGCCCGCACCGAGTGGATGAAGTCGATTCCCGGCATCCTCGAACTGACCCACAACCACGGCACTGAAAACGATGCCGACTTCGCCTATCACAACGGCAACACTGACCCGCGCGGTTTCGGCCACATCTGCATCTCGGTTCCGGATATCGTTGCGGCATGTGCACGTTTTGAAGAACTGGGCTGTGATTTCCAGAAGCGTTTGACCGATGGCCGCATGAAAAGCCTGGCGTTCATCAAGGACCCGGATGGCTACTGGGTTGAAATCATCCAGCCTGCGCCGCTGTAACTGACTGCATAAAAAGCCTTTGTGGGAGCGGGCTTGCTCGCGAAAGCGGTGAGTCATGCAACGCAGGTGTTGGCTGACAGGACGCTTTCGCGAGCAAGCCCGCTCCTACAATTGGATTTGTGTCAGGCATAAAAAAACCCATGATCGCTCATGGGTTTTTTCGTTTCAGCGACTGACGTTTACGCCGGAGCCGAAGTGCGGATCAAGTGATCGAACGCGCTGAGAGATGCCTTGGCGCCCTCGCCCACCGCAATCACGATCTGCTTGTATGGCACAGTGGTCACGTCGCCCGCCGCGAAGATTCCTGGGATCGAAGTTTCGCCACGGTTGTCGACGATGATTTCACCGCGCGGCGACAGCTCGATGGTGCCTTTGAGCCAGTCGGTGTTCGGCAGCAGACCGATCTGTACGAAGATCCCCTCCAGCTCGACGCTGCGCAGTTCGTCAGTCTTGCGATCCTTGTAGCGCAGGCCGTTGACCTTCTCGCCATTGCCGGTGACTTCAGTGGTTTGCGCACTGGTGATCACGGTGACGTTCGGCAGGCTGTGCAGTTTGCGTTGCAGTACCGCGTCGGCACGCAGTTGTACGTCGAACTCCAGCAGGGTCACGTGGGAGACGATACCGGCCAGATCGATGGCCGCTTCAACGCCGGAGTTACCGCCGCCGATCACCGCCACACGCTTGCCTTTGAACAGCGGACCGTCGCAGTGCGGGCAGTACGCCACGCCTTTGTTGCGGTATTCCTGCTCGCCTGGCACGTTCATTTCACGCCAGCGTGCGCCGGTCGCCAGAATCACGCTCTTGGCTTTCAGGGTCGCGCCACTGGCGAAGTGGACTTCGTGCAGCTCGCCGTTCTTGCCCGGGATCAACTTGTCGGCGCGTTGCAGGTTCATGATGTCGACGTCGTACTGTTTGACGTGCTCTTCCAGCGCCGTGGCCAGTTTCGGGCCCTCGGTTTCCTGCACGGAAATGAAGTTCTCGATGGCCATGGTGTCCAGCACCTGACCGCCGAAGCGCTCGGCCGCGACCCCGGTGCGGATGCCTTTACGGGCGGCATAGATAGCGGCCGAAGCACCGGCCGGGCCACCGCCGACCACCAGCACATCAAAGGCTTCTTTGGCACTGATCTTCTCGGCTTGACGCTCGATGGCGCCGGTGTCGAGCTTGGCGAGGATTTCTTCCAGACCCATGCGGCCCTGGCCAAAGTTCTCACCGTTGAGGTAGATGCTCGGCACAGCCATGATCTTGCGATCGTTGACTTCGTCCTGGAACAGCGCGCCGTCGATGGTGACGTGACGGATGTTCGGGTTCAGCACGGCCATCAGGTTCAGCGCCTGAACCACGTCCGGGCAGTTCTGGCACGACAACGAGAAGTAGGTTTCGAAGCTGAACTCGCCCTTGAGCGAGCGGATCTGCTCGATCACTTCGGCGCTGGCTTTCGATGGGTGGCCGCCGACTTGCAGCAGGGCCAGCACCAGCGATGTGAATTCGTGGCCCATCGGGATGCCGGCGAAACGCAAGCTGATGTCGGCACCCGGACGATTGATCGAGAACGACGGCTTGCGGGCATCAGTGCCGCTGTCGATCAAGGTAATCTCGCTCGAAAGACTGGCAACGTCTTTCAGCAGGTCAAGCATTTCCCGGGATTTCGCACCGTCGTCGAGGGAAGCAACGATCTCGATCGGCTGGGTGACCCGTTCCAGGTACGATTTCAACTGGGCTTTAAGATTGGCGTCCAACATACGGGCGATCTCCTGTGTCTTTATTCGAGGCGAAAAAAAGCCCGAGCGAATCTCGCCCGGGCTTTTTTAATGGGCGGTGCAGCTTACTGAAGTAGGTGCGGAGTCCCGCCCTGTGTTGCGTGCGTCACAGACTTAGATCTTGCCGACCAGGTCCAGGGACGGAGCCAGAGTGGCCTCGCCTTCTTTCCACTTGGCTGGGCAAACTTCGCCTGGGTGAGCAGCAACGTATTGAGCAGCCTTGATTTTGCGCAGCAGCTCGGAAGCGTCACGGCCAACGCCGCCATCGTTCAGTTCAACGATTTTGATCTGGCCTTCAGGGTTGATCACGAAGGTGCCACGGTCAGCCAGGCCAGCTTCTTCGATCAGCACGTCGAAGTTGCGGGAGATGACGTGGGTCGGGTCGCCGATCATGGTGTATTCGATTTTGCCGATCGCTGGCGAAGTGTTGTGCCAGGCAGCGTGAGCAAAGTGGGTGTCGGTCGAAACGCTGTAGATTTCCACGCCCAGTTTCTGGAACGCAGCGTAGTTGTCGGCCAGGTCTTCCAGCTCGGTTGGGCAAACGAAGGTGAAGTCGGCTGGGTAGAAGAACACTACGGACCATTTGCCTTTCAGGTCAGCGTCCGAGACTTGTACGAAGTCGCCGTTTTTGAACGCGGTAGCTTTGAACGGTTTTACTTGGCTGTTGATGATAGGCATTGATGACTCTCCGTCAGGGTTGTGAATTCGATGGGTGAATCCTACCCATTCACTCGACGGATGGCTCATTGGCAAACCTGATGCTGCTGATTTGTTTTCGCTATTAGCTGACTGTATTAATAGAAGAAAACGATATCTACGACGAAGCCGGCTTGTCCGTAATCCGAGCCATCCCGTGAAAGGGGCTGGCTTCAACATAGCGCATGGCTGACTTCATATCCTTCCAGCCAACGTAACTCATCAACGATTTCAGATCCCAGCCGCTTTGATGCGCCCAGGTGGCGAAGCCGCGGCGCAGGGAATGGCTAGTGTAGCGCTCGGCCGGAATGCCGGCGCGTTCCAGCGCCTGACGCAGCAGTGGAATGATGCTGTTGGCGTGCAAGCCCTCATCGCTCAGATGTCCCCAGCGGTCGACGCCGCGAAACACCGGACCGCGTACCAGCGCCGCCTCGGTGATCCAGTCGATATAGGCCTGCACCGGGCACAGCTTGAGCAGCGCCGGCGCCTGATACGTCTGCCCGAGGTTGTCGCGGTCGCCCTTGCTGCGCGGCAGATACAGAGTGATGCCGCTGCCGGCGTGCGCCTGCACATGCTCGATCTGCAGACGACACAACTCATCACTGCGAAAGCCACGCCAGAACCCCAACAGGATCAGTGCCCGATCGCGATAGGCCTTGAGCAACTGCGGGCGATCCTGATTTTGTCTGGCATTGCTGGCTTCCTGCTCCAGCCAGTCGACCAATTGCTGCAGATCGTGCAGCTGCAGCGGTTCGGCCTGTTTTTCCTGCGCCGGATGCAGCGCCCGAATGCCTTTGAAGACCTTGCGCACCACCGGCGCCTTGGTCGGATCGGCAAAACCCTGACTGTTGTGCCACTGCGCCAGCGCCGACAAGCGCAGCTTCAGCGTATTGATCGACAGCACGCCGGCGTGCTCGACCAGATAACGCGCCACGCTGTCGGCCGTCGCCGGCAGGAACCCGCCCCACTTCACTTCGAAATGCTCAATCGCCGAACGATAACTGCGGCGGGTGTTGTCACGGGTGGCGGCTTGCAGATAGCGATCGATCTCGCTCATGGGCAGTGTTCTCGCAGGCGTACTGATTTCGGGATGAAAAAACCAATTCAGGCATCTGACATTGGGTAATACCAGTATATCCCGCCTTTGATTAATCAAGCATTTAACTTTATTTTCAGCGTGGTACACTGCGTACTTTGGTGGCATGTACCACAGTACGAAACGGTAGGAGTTCACATGGCCCGTGGTGGCGTAAACAAAGCAGTGGTGCAGATCGCGCGTGCAGCGATTCTGGCCCGGGGCGAACACCCCAGCATCGATGCAGTACGCATCGAACTGGGCAACACCGGTTCGAAAACCACGATCCATCGCTATCTGAAAGAGCTGGATGACGGCAGCCAACCGGTCGAAGCGTCTGCCGAACCGATCAATGACGAGCTGACCGCACTGGTCTCGCGTCTCGCCCAGCGCCTGAAAGAACAGGCGCAAGAGCCGATCGAACAAGCGCGCGAGCAGTTCGAGGAGCAGCGCGAAACCCTGGAAGCGGAACTCAAGCAGGTGCGCCAGGCACTCGAGCAACTGGAACAACAGCACGACATTCAAGGCGCAGCACTGGCACGGGAATCCGAGGCACTGAAAGAAACCCGCTCGATGTTGCAGACCGAACAAACCCGCAACGCCGGACTCAATCAGGCACTGGCCGATTTCGAGTTGCGCCTGCAGGACAAGGACGAGCAGATCCGCTCACTGGAAGAGAAACACCTGCACGCCCGCGATGCCCTTGAGCATTACCGCAACGCCAGCAAAGAGCAGCGCGAGCAGGAACAGGCCCGTCACGAAGGGCAGCTCCAGCAATTGCAGATGGAATTGCGCCAGGCGCAACAAAGTGCGCTGGTACGTCAGGACGAGATCACCCAGTTGCACCGTGACAACGAGCGCCTGCTCACCGAAAACCGTGGCACCCAGCGCGAGCTGAGCCTGGTACAGGATCAGCTCAAGCACAGCAATCAGCGTCAGGATCAGTTGCTGGAGCAAGCGACTCGCGTCGACAACGAACGCACCCTCCTCCAGGAACGCTTGCGCGTGGCCCTGCTGGAAAGTCAGACGCTGAAACAGAACATTGACGAACAGCTGTTGCTCAATCAGTCACTGGAAAAGGAACTGACCAAGACTCAGACCAGCCTCGAGGATAGCTTGCGTCTGGCCGCTACCGTTGCGGCAGCGCCAGACACAGCCAAAGCGAAGGAAACTTAAGCGCCGACCGGCGTACGCATGGTGACGAACTCTTCGGCGGCCGTCGGGTGAACCCCGATCGTGTCGTCGAAGTCACGTTTGGTCGCGCCAGCCTTCAGCGCGATCGCCAAGCCTTGGACGATCTCACCCGCGTCGGGCCCGACCATGTGGCAGCCGAGAACTTTGTCGGTCTTGCCGTCGACCACCAGCTTCATCATGGTTTTCTCCTGACACTCGGTCAGGGTCAACTTCATCGGGCGGAAGCGACTCTCGAAAATCACCACCTCGTGGCCCGCCTCCCGCGCTTCCTCTTCGGTCAGACCGACAGTGCCGATGTTCGGCAGACTGAACACGGCAGTCGGGATCATCTTGTAATCCACCGGACGGTACTGTTCAGGCTTGAACAAGCGCCGTGCCACCGCCATGCCTTCGGCCAGGGCCACTGGCGTCAGTTGCACGCGACCAATCACGTCACCCAGCGCCAGAATCGACGGTTCGCTGGTCTGGTACTGCTCGTCGACCTTGATGAAGCCCTTGTCGGTGAGCTGCACATCGGTGTTTTCCAGGCCCAGGTTGTCCAGCATTGGACGCCGCCCGGTGGCGTAGAACACGCAGTCGGCTTCCAGTACGCGACCATCCTTTAGAGTCGCCTTCAGGCTGCCGTCTGGCTGTTTGTCGATACGCGCGATGTCGGCGTTGAATTGCAGATCCATGCCGCGCTTGGTCAGTTCTTCCTGCAGATGCTTGCGCACCGAGCCATCGAAGCCACGCAGGAACAGATCACCGCGATACAGCAGTGTGGTGTTCGCACCCAGACCGTGGAAAATCCCGGCGAACTCGACAGCGATGTAACCACCACCGACCACCAGCACCCGCTTCGGCAGCTCTCTAAGGAAAAACGCCTGATTAGAACTGATCGCGTGTTCGTGCCCCGGAATTTCCGGAATCTGCGGCCAGCCACCGGTAGCAATCAGAATGTTTTTCGCGGTGAAACGCTCACCATTGACCTCGACCTCGTGCGGGCCGACGATCTTCGCGTGGGCTTCGTGCAGGGTCACGCCACTGTTGACCAGCAGGTTGCGATAAATCCCGTTGAGGCGATTGATCTCGCGGTCCTTGTTGGCGATCAGCGTCGCCCAGTCGAAATTCGCTTCACCCAGGCTCCAGCCGAAGCCGGACGACTGCTCGAAGTCTTCGGCGAAATGCGCGCCGTACACCAGCAGTTTTTTCGGCACGCAGCCAACGTTGACGCAGGTGCCTCCCAGGTAACGGCTCTCGGCTACCGCCACTTTCGCGCCAAAACCGGCGGCAAAACGCGCAGCGCGTACACCGCCGGAACCAGCACCAATCACATAAAGGTCAAAATCGTAGGCCATTTCTATCTCCTCGGCAGGCCATCAGCATACCCGCCGCCGTTCATTGGGCAAACGTTGCGCGCAGCTTTTCACCGAGGTCGGTGCTATCGGGGAACATTTCCTGCGGTTGAATGCCCACGCCATCGGCGCGAAGAGCGTCGCTTAACCCCGAGTTAATTTCCACCCGGGACACTGTGCTTCGAGATCTGCTTCATGGACGAACGGCTCCCACGTTTTTCAGTAGGAGGCACCATGAAAACCACCACCGCTATTCTCGCCGGGCTACTCGCCCTCGGCTCCGCCAGCGCCTTTGCCGAAGGCGGCGCCGAACGCATGCGACATTACTACGACAACTTCCCGGTCCACCACGCGCAAAACGAACAGCAGAGCGATAGCAAAGCTGCGGAACTGAAGGTTCCGAACGACCAGACCGCGCAAGTCACCGAGTCTTATCGCAACTGATTCATTGAGCAACCGATGGACCTCCGATGGCTCCGCTCTGGCCTCGGAGATGACAGTTGGGCGCCCTGACCGGGCGCCTTTTTTTATGTCGGCAGATTCTTGATCCAGAACAGCATGCGGCCATGATCCGGGTCGAACATCCCCGGGGCGAAACCGAACTTGCTGTAGGCATTTTGCGCCACCGCATTGCCTTCCAGCACCTCCAGCGTGATCTTGCAGCAGCCGCGCTGACGGGAAATTTCCTCGACCTTTCGCAGCATCTTCTGGCTCAGCCCGAGGCCGCGAAATTTGTTCACCACTGCCACGTCGTGAACATTGACCAGCGGTTTGCAGGCGAACGTCGAGAAACCTTCAAAACAATTCACCAGCCCTGCCGGCTCACCGCCGACGAACGCCAGTACGCTGAACGCGTGCGGCCTGCGCGCCAACTCTTCAGGCAGGCGACGCAGCAGCTCGGGGGCAATCGAATGGCCGCCGCCCATGGGATCTTCCGCGTAATGATTAAGCACGATGCCGATGGCTTCGGCGTGCACTGGATTGGTGTAGCTGGCTTGCAGCACAAGAATTTCTGTGGAATCCATTTCCATCCCCGGTCGTGGCCCCGGCGTGCAAGGTGCGCACCTGAAAGGCTGCTCGACCTTAACGCGAGCCTGTTGTGGGCGACAACCCGGGAAGAACAAAAAGGGCGTCACTGCTCGCATATCAGTGCCTTGGTTCGGCCTGGTCAAGCGAGGTGGTGAGTGCGCCCTCCTCACTCAGGCTTCGGCAAAACGCTGCAGTTGCATCTCCTGCAAACGGCTGAGGGTGCGCCGGAACGGGAATTCCAGGTAACCCTCGGTGTACAGCGCTTCCATCGGCACCTGAGCCTCGATGTACAGCGGGACCTTACGGTCGTAGCACTCGTCGACCAAGGCAATGAAGCGGCGTACACCGTCGTCGTGCACCGACAGCTGCGGCAGTTCGCGGTCACCGGCCACCACCTGCGCCGAGCCGTCTTCGGTACCACGGGCGATTCGCCCTTCGCGTTTTTGCGCACTGAGGTTCGGCACGTCGCTCAACAGAATAGATCGATAGCTGTCGCACAGCGCGATGAAGTCCATTGCGGCAAACGGTTGCTCGCAGAGATCGGCATAGCGGCACCAGAGCACCGTCGCACTGGCCTGCACCACGTTCAGCACTCGATGGCCGACGGGCACCGGCTCGGCGCTGGCGGACTGCCCGGCGTTGAGTGACTGGAAGACCTGCTCCAGAGCACTGCCCTGTCCCGGCGCAGCGACAAAATAGCGCTGCTGACCCGCGCCCGGATGCAGGCGATGATCCTCGGCACCGTTCACCGCCACCACTTGCATGTGCGCCTTGATCGCGGCAATCGCCGGGACAAACCGATCACGGTTGAAGCCATCGGCGTAGAGCTCGTCCGGCGGCAGGTTGGAGGTACAGACCACCACCACGCCTTCGTCGAACATCACCTGAAACAGCCGCCCGAGAATGATCGCGTCGCCGATGTCATTGACGAACAGTTCGTCGAAGCACAACACCCGTACTTCCGCCGCCAACTCTTTGGCCAATGCCCGCAACGGATCGGCGATGCCAGTGAGCTGGAACGAGCGCTGATGCACCCAGCCCATGAAATGATGAAAGTGTTGACGTCGGGCCGGCACCCGCAGGCTCTGATAAAACTGATCCATCAACCACGTCTTGCCGCGCCCGACCGGGCCCCACAAGTACACGCCCGTGACCGAACGGGCGCCGGCGTGCAAGGCTTCATGGCATTTTTGCAGGGCCCAGACCGCGTGCTCCTGGGCTTCATCCTGGATGAAACCCTTGTGCTCGATCGCGTGTTGCCAGGCGCTTAAGGGAGAGTCGAAAGTCATGCGCGGCAGTATGCCACGATGTCCCTGAAAAACAGGTGCCCTTTTGTGGAAGCGGGCTTGCTCGCGAAGGCGTTGGGGCAGCCAACATCTTCGTTGAATGACGCACCGCTTTCGTGAGCAAGCCCACTCCCACATGGGCTTTGTGGGGGGGCAAAGATCGACTGTATATCTCGCAACCTCAAAACAGCGTGCAGCAACTGCCTGGAATACAACCCCCTGTGGGGAGTCGAAGATCGACTGCATATCTCGCAACCTCAAAACAGCGTGCAGCAACTGCCTGGAATACAACCTCCTGTGGGAGCGGGCTTGCTCGCGAAGGCGCCAGGGCAGCTAACATCATCGTTGAATGACACACCGCTTTCGTGAGCAAGCCCACTCCCACGTGGGCTTTGTGGGGAGTCGAAGATCGACTGCATATCTCGCGACCTCAAAACAGCGTGCAGCAACTGTTTGGAATACAACCCCCTGTGGGAGCGGGCTTGCTCGCGAAGGCGCCGGGGCAGCCAACATCATCGTTGAATGACACACCGCTTTCGTGAGCAAGCCCACTCCCACTTGGGCTTTGTGGGGTGTCAGCGGTCGACTTTGTGTCGGGCGGCGTAGAGGCAGAGCATTTCCATCGCCAGCGTTGCCGCTGCGAGCGATGTCACGTCTGCATGGTCATACGCCGGCGCCACTTCCACCACGTCCATGCCCACCAGATTGATTCCGCGCAAACCGCCAAGAATTTCCAGTGCCTGCACCGTGCTCAACCCGCCACACACCGGAGTGCCGGTACCCGGTGCAAAGGCCGGATCCAGGCAGTCAATATCAAACGTCAGGTACACCGGGTGGTCGCCGACCCGTGCGCGAATCGCCTCGACAATCGCCTCGCAGCCACGTCGATGCACTTGTCGGGCATCGAGCACCGCAAACCCCTGGTGATCGTCATTGGTGGTGCGCAAACCGATCTGCACCGAACGCGACGGATCCACCAGCCCTTCCTTGACCGCATGCCAGAACATGGTGCCGTGATCGACGCGCTTGCCGCCCTCGTCCGGCCAGGTGTCGCTGTGCGCATCGAAGTGGATCAGCGACAGCGCACCATGTTTGCGTGCATGAGCCTTGAGCAGCGGATAGGTGATGAAGTGGTCGCCGCCAAACGTCAGCATCGCGCTACCGGCATCAAGAATGCGCTCGGCGTGGGCCTCGATACTTTCCGGGATGGTATGCGGCGAGCCGTAATCAAAGTCGCAATCGCCGTAGTCGATCACCGCCAGATGATCGAACGGATCGAATGTCCACGGCCAATGCCGTTCCCAGGCAATCCCGGTGGACGCGGCGCGAATTCCCCGTGGCCCGAAGCGTGCGCCCGGGCGGTTGCTGGTGGCGGTGTCGAACGGCACCCCGCTGACCGCCACGTCGACGCCGCGCAAATCCCGGCTGTAGCGGCGACGCATGAAACTGGTGATCCCGGCGTAGGTGCTTTCGGCGGCAGTGCCGTACAGGCTGTCACGGGTCAGGGCTTGGTCGTTGAGCATCGGCACGTCCATCGGTGTGCTCCTTTTGTTATTGATGGCTACGGAAAGTGGTCCACAGACGCGTGCGCTGACGCATGTCCTTGAGGCTCATGCTGCGGTCGGCGTACAAGCGCTCACGCATCTCGGCGGGCGGATAGATGTCCGGATCGTTGCGCACCGCCTCATCCACCAGCGGCGTCGCGGCCTGGTTGGCGGTGGCGAAAAACAGCGTATTGGTCAGCTCGGCGACCGACTCGGGGCGCAGCATGAATTCGATGAACGCCCGCGCCGCTTGCGGGTTCGGCGCGTCCTTGGGAATGGCCAGATTGTCCTGCCAGATCAACGTGCCTTCGCGGGGTATCCGGTAGGCGACTTCGTACGGTTTGTTGGCCTTGTGCGCCTGATCGGCCGCCATGCTCACATCACCGTTGTAGGTCAGCGCCAGACAGACACTGCCATTGGCCAGGTCGTTGATCTGCCGGCCGGTGGCGACATACAGCACCGAAGGCTGGAGTTTCTGCAACAAGGCTTCGGCGGCTGCCAGATCATTCTTGTCAGTGCTGTAGGGATCTTTACCCAGGTAATGCAGCGCCAGACCAATGACTTCCTGCGGCGAATCGAGCACGGCAATCCCGCAGTCCTTGAGTTTGCTCGCGTACTCGGGCTTGAACAGCAGATCGAGGCTGTTCAGCGGCACATCCGGCAGGCGCTTTTTCACCGCCTCGACGTTCAACCCCAGCCCGAGCGTGCCCCACGTGTAGGGCACGGCGTAGCGATTGCCGGGATCGACGGCAGCGAGTTTCTCCAGCAGATCGGGATCAAGGTTGGCGTATCCCTTGAGGCCTTCGTGGGGAATTTCCTTCAGTGCGCCCGCTGCCAAGCCACGGGCCAGCACGCTGGACGACGGCACTACCACGTCATAGCCGCTGCCGCCGGTCAGCAGTTTGGTTTCCAACACCTCGGAAGTATCGAAGGTGTCGTAGCGCACATGAATGCCGGTTTCTTGCTCGAAACGCTGCAGGGTCTGCGCCGGCACGTAATCGGCCCAACTGTAGAGGTTGAGGGTTTTATCCTCGGCCTGTGCCTGGATGACCACGGACAACAACAGCGCGGGAAAACACAGTTTGAACACGGGAGCCATGACGAACACCTGACCGGAGGAAGTGGTGGCAGGATGCGCCGTCGGATACATTGCAGAAATATCAAGTTTGTTAACCTGACTTTATCCCGGAGTAATGTAATGCTCGGTCAGCTTCACGACGTCGATTTGCAGTTGCTGCGCCTGTTTGTGCGGGTCGCGGAATGTGGCGGCTTCAGTGCGGCGCAAGGTGAACTGGGCCTGAGTCAGTCGAGTATCAGCCAGCAAATGGCCAAACTCGAAACCCGCCTCGGCTATCGCCTGTGCAGTCGCGGCAAGGGCGGTTTCAGCGTGACGCCCAAGGGCGAACAGTTGCTGATCGCCATTCGCACGCTGTTCGAATCCATCGAAACCTTCCGTCATCAATCCAACGGCGTTGCCGGACGCTTGATCGGTGAGGTGCGGCTGGGCTTGTCCGAGGCGGTTGATCAGTCGGTGCTGCTGCGGGTGGCGGATGCTATCCGGCGCTTTCGCGAACGCGATGAGTCGGTGCGCATCGAGTTGATCAGCGCAATGCCCGGGGAGATGGAGCGTCTGCTGCTGCAACAGCGCCTGGACCTGGCCATCGGTTATTTCTCACAAGTGCAGAGCGCTTTCGATTACCGCGAACTGTTCAGGGAAACCCAACATTTGTATTGCGCGCAGGGGCATCCACTGTTCAGTGTGGATGAGCCGGATGACGCGGCGTTGCAGGCCTGCGACCGGGTGGATCATCCGTATCGGTTCATGCGCAGTGGCGAGCCGTTTCCGGACAAGCGCTTTTCGGCGCGCTCGGAACAGGTCGAAGGCACCCTGGCCTTTATTCTTTCCGGCAAGCATGTCGATTATCTCCCCGATCACTACGCGCGCGTCTGGGAGGACAAGGGCTTGCTGCGCGCGCTGCGGCCTGGGGAATTGAGTTTCGAAGTGGCGTTTCATCTGGCCCGTCATCGGGCGCAGGTGCCGGGGGATGCGCAGAAGGCGTTTGAGGAGGATTTACTCAGCGCGTTTACATGACTTCTAAGCTTTGGTGGCGAGGGAGCTTGCTCCCGCTGGGTTGCGAAGCAGCCCTCTGCATTATCCAGTCAACAGTGTTTTACGACTGCTACGCAGCCGAACGGGAGCAAGCTCCCTCGCCACAACAATGTGTGTCAGTGCGCGCGGGTACCGCCAACACCAATAAAACCTGACCTTTCAGGCAATTTTTGCTCGTTGCCCTCGCCGCCCTCTTCCGGCATCCTGCGCCTCCATTTTCTGACCCGGCCCCGCCTCACGGCGCGCAAAATCACCATGACCGCCTCTGAAAAAGTCCCGCGCAACAACGATCTGATCTACGGCCTCGACGACCGTCCGCACCTCACCGCCACCGTGTTCGCCGCGCTGCAACACGTGCTGGCCAGCTTCGTCGGCATCATCACCCCGACCCTGATCATGGGCGGCGCCCTGGGGCTGCAGAGCGAAATTCCGTACCTGATCAGCATGGCACTGTTCGTCTCGGGCCTCGGCACGTTCGTTCAAGCCAAGCGTTTCGGCCCGGTCGGCTCCGGTTTGCTGTGCCTGCAAGGCACCAGTTTTTCCTTCATCAGCGTGATCCTCAGCGCCGGTTTCATGGTCAAGGCCCGGGGCGGCGGCACCGATGAAATTCTCTCGACGATTTTCGGCGTGTGCTTTTTCGCCGCGTTCATCGAAGTGGTGTTGAGCCAGTTCATCGGCAAACTGCGAATGCTGATCACCCCGGTGGTCACGGGCACCATCATCACCTTGATGGGCCTGTCGCTGATCAAAGTGGCGATGACCGACATCGCCGGCGGCTTCGGTGCGGCGGATCTGGGCGCGGCCAGCCATGTGTTTCTGGCGGCGTTGGTGATCGGCACTATCGTTGTGCTGAACCGTGTCGACGTGCCGTTTCTGCGCCTGGGCGCGATCGTCATCGGCCTGACCCTCGGCTACGTGGTCGCTTGGCTGATGGGCACGGTGGATTTCGCCTCGATGCCCGAAGTGCCGCTGGTCAGCGTGCCGGTGCCGTTCAAGTACGGTTTCAATTTCGACTGGGTGGCATTCGTGCCGGTGGCGGTGATCTTCCTCGTTTCGCCGCTGGAAGCGGCCGGTGACCTGACCGCCAACTCGATGATTTCGCGGCAACCGGTCAAAGGCCCGCTGTACATCCGCCGGATCAAATCCGGGTTGCTCGCCGATGGCCTCAACTCGGCCATGGCGGCGGTGTTCAACAGCATGCCGATGGTGACGTTCGCGCAGAACAACGGCGTGATCCAGCTGACCGGCGTAGCCAGTCGCTACGTGGCCTTCTTCATCGCCGGCCTGCTGGTGTTGCTGGGGCTGTTCCCGATGATCGGCGCGGTGCTGCAACTGATGCCCAAACCGGTGCTCGGCGGCGCCGAACTGGTGATGTTCGGCACCGTGGCCGTGGCCGGGATCAAGATCCTCGCCGAGGCCGGCCTGCATCGGCGCAACATGTTGATCGTGGCGATCTCGGTCGGCATGGGCCTGGGCATCGCCGCCGTGCCGGAAGTGCTGCGAGAACTGCCGCAAGCGCTGCGCAACATCTTCGAATCGCCGATCACCGTCGGTGCGTTGTGCGCTATCGTGCTGAATATCTTCCTGCCGGAAGAATTCATTGAGCTGGAAGAAGACGATTTCGATCCGGAAGCGTCGATTCTGCAGGTCATGGAAAACCCCGATATGCCGGCCAAAGCTGAACCTGCACCAGCTGCGGCGGTCGCACAGTTGAACCGCTGACGCTGCGCCATGAAAAAGGGCTGAGCCGGCAACGGTTCAGCCCTTTTTTGTTGAGAGACTGTTTATGCGCCGCGTCCACGCCGTCATCCTGTCCCTGCTGCTGTTGTCCCTGAGCGCCTGCGCGCTGTTTCCCAACCGAGATCCGGTGAACATCAACGTGGTCGGCCTCGAACCGTTGCCGAGTCAGGATCTGGAAGTGCGTTTCGCCCTCAAGTTGCGGGTGCAGAACCCCAACGAAACCGCGATCGACTACACCGGCATCGCCCTGGATCTGGAGGTCAATGGCCGTCCCTTGGCCTCGGGCGTGAGCGATCAGGTCGGCTCGATCCCGCGCTTCTCGGAAACCGTGGTCAGCGTGCCGGTCAGTGTTTCCGCGTTCTCGGTATTGCGCCAGACCCTCGGCCTGAGCCAGACACAAACCCTCGACAACCTGCCCTACGTGCTGCGCGGCAAACTGGCGGGCGGGTTGTTCGGCACGATGCGGTTTGTCGACAGTGGCAAGCTGAGTTTGCCGAAAGCCACTGCTGCGACGTGGTAACCCAATAAACACACAAGTCTCCCCTGTGGGAGCGGGCTTGCTCGCGAAAGCGTCAGATCAGCCAACATCATCGCTGAATGTGACACCGCATTCGCGAGCAAGCCCGCTCCCACAGGGTATGTGTCAGTTCTGAAGTTATGCGGTGAAGCGTACCCCCGGTCTGGCCCGCTCATCGACACTCAGCTCAAACACATCCGGCCGCGCATAGTGGCCGACCACATCGTAGTCATAGCGCGCACGAACCAATTCACCGGTATCAATCTCCGCCGTGAGCAACCCCGCCTCGCCGCGCAATGGCCCGGCCAGCACATCGCCCATCGGCCCGACAATCACGCTGCCCCCGGCAATCAGCGGACGATCCGCCGGCCAGTTGGCAATCTCCACGCCGAGCGCGTTCGGCGAGGCCTGCACCTGACAGGCGCTGACCACAAAGCAGCGGCCCTCGTGGGCGATGTGGCGCATGCTGACCTGCCACATCTCGCGCTCGTCCACGGTCGGCGCACACCAGACTTCAATGCCCTTGGCGTACATCGCCGTGCGCAGCAGCGGCATCATGTTTTCCCAGCAGACCACGGCGCCAAGGCGTCCGACCTGAGTGTCGAGCACCGGCAGCGTCGAGCCATCGCCCTTGCCCCAGATCAGCCGTTCGGTGCCGGTCGGCATCAGTTTTCGATGCTTGGCCACCAGCCCCGCTTGCGGATCGAAATACAGCGCCGTGCAATACAAGGTGCTGCCGGCACGCTCGATCACGCCAATCACCAGATTGGCCCCGGTGCGCGCCGCCAAACCGGCCAGCGCCTCGGTTTCTGCCCCCGGCACGTCAATCGCGTTGGCGAAATAACGGGCGTAGGCCTCGCGCCCCTCGGGCAAGCGATAACCCAGTTGCGTGCCGAAGCCCTCGCCTTTCGGATAACCGCCAAGCAACGCCTCCGGCATGACCACCAGCGCCGCGCCGGATTCGATGATCGCGCTTTCCCAACTGAGGATCTGTTCCAGGGTTTCACCCTTGCCACCGGGCAAGGCGCCGATCTGCAGGGCGGCGACGATTGATTTGGGCATTGCAGTCACTCCATCGGGTTCATGTGTTGCCGATTCTGCGGCGGCACGGGATCATGAATAAAGTCCGATTCACTGCTGAATGATATGAGCCAAATGAATATCGCAACCGTCGACCTCAACCTGCTGAAAGTCTTTGAAGCCTTGCATGAAGAATCCAGCGCCAGCCGTGCGGCGCTGCGTCTGGGCGTGACGCAATCGGCGGTCAGCGCAGCGTTGCGCCGGTTGCGCGAGGTGTATGGCGATCAATTGTTCGTGCGCACCGGCCGGGGACTGGCGCCAACGCTCAAGGCCAATCAACTGAAACCGGTAGTCAGCGAGGCACTGAACAAATGCCGGCAAAGCCTGGCGATGGTCGATCCGGCGGCTCATCACTACGACGGCCGGTCGGTCACCGTGGGCCTGTCGGATGATTTTGAAATTGCCTACGGTCGGCGCCTGATCGAAGCCATCGCTCGCAGCGCGCCCAAGCTGCGGCTGATCTTCCGCCAAACCCACAGCCAGATCGTCGCCCGCGCGCTGATGGAGCGCAGCATCGACTTGGCGATCACCGCCGGTGGATTCGCCGAACGTCTGCTCAGCCGTCAGGTATTGGCTGAAGGGGATTATGCGTGCCTGGTCGATCCGGGCAGTCTGGCGCATGGCCAACAGAGCATCGATTTGCCGGAGTTCGTTGCCCGCGAGCACATTCTGGTGTCTTCCGGTGGTTTTATCGGCATCACCGATGAAGGCCTGGCGGCGCTGGGCCTGAGTCGGCGGGTCTGCGCGTCGACCACGCACTTTGCCGCGTTGCCGCACCTGCTCAAGGGCAGCGGCGCGGTGGCAACCATCCCGAGCCATGCCGCCAGAGCCATTGCCGAGCTCAGCGGGCTGGCGCTGCTGCCCTGCCCGCTGGCGTTGCCGCGTTACCCGATCGAACTGGGCTGGCGCACCAGCACGCAGATCGATCCGGTGGTGATCAAGGTGCGCGAGGCGATTGTCGGGTGTTTCAACAGCGACTGACGCGCTGTTACTTGTTGGCCGCCATCAGTCGATTGACCTCGCTGCGTACCATGTTGGCGAATTCCGGCGGGGACATGCCATCAAGCTCGGCGCGTACCCACTCGGCCCATTTGCCCTTGCGCTTGGAGCGTTCGCCAAACAACCGCGCGGCTTCGCCTTTGGCTTTGCCCAGATTGTTCTGCCAGAGTTCGAACAGACGGGATTTCTCGTCTTCCAGCGCAGCGCGCTCGGCGAGGGATTTGTCGGCCAGATTGAAACTCATGGGGAAATACCTGCTGCGTAAAATGGCGACATCTTACACGCTCAGCGGAAATCTCCCGCGCAGGTTTTTCTTTCGCACCTAAAATCAGTGCAACTTTTCAGTCAGCGCCACACTCCATTAATCACTGTTCATCCATCTGCAAGGAGTAACCCAATGGCCCGCAAATCCCGCGTGCAAGCTGCCGAAGACCAAATCAAGGATCAGGCATTCAGCGAACTTCAGGCGCTGATCGAAGAGTCCGACAAACTGCTCAAGAGCAGCGCCTCCCTGGTCGGTGAGGAAGCCGAGACCCTGCGCGGCCAAATCGCCCTGAAGCTGCAACAGGCACTGGATTCCGTGTCGAGCGTGCGTGAGCGCACCAAACCGGCAGTCGAAGCAACTGAAAGCTACATTGGCGGCCATCCGTGGCAAACCGTGGCGATTTCCGCCGGTTTTGGCCTGGTCGTAGGTTTGTTGCTCGGTCGTCGCTAAGTGACATTTGCCTGATCCCATTCTGTGGGATCAGGCAGTAAACCTGTGGCGAGGGAGCTTGCTCCCTCGCCACAGGTTTACTGACAATTATTCCCCGGCCAACTCCCGCAACTGCCCCAGCGTCTGCTCATCCAGCACAATCCCTTCCGCCAGCGACCGCGCGCGCTGCAAATGCCGACGATCACCCGGCAAGCGCTTCAACCCCACCCCATGCATCTGCCGCACCAGCTCCTGACTGCGCTCGGCAAAACTCTGTCCGGCGGATTTGCTCGGATCGATGACGATCAGCAGTTGCCCGGTCCACGGAGTCTTGGCGCCGGGATAGTTCGACCAGTCGAACTCGAAGGAAAAATTGCCGCCCGTCAACGCAGCCGCCAGCAACTCGACCATCATCGACAGCGCCGAACCTTTGTGGCCGCCAAACGGCAATAGTGCGCCCCCCTCGAGAATCGCTCTCGGATCCTGGGTCGCCTGACCGAGACTGTCCACGCCCATCCCGGCAGGCAAACGTTCACCCTTGCGCGCCGCAATCTGTACGTCGCCATGAGCGATAGCGCTGGTCGCCAGATCGAAAACAATCGGCGCGCCACCGGCCCGGGGCGCAGCGAAGGCAATCGGATTGGTGCCGAACAGCGGCCGGTCGGCGCCATGCGGCACCACGCAGGTCATGCTGTTGACCACGCTGAGCGCCACCAGCCCCTCATCCGCGAAAGGCTCGACATCCGGCCACAGCGCCGCAAAGTGGTGGGAATTACGAATCGCCAACACCGCGATCCCGGCATTGCGCGCCTTTTCCACCAGCAGCGGCCGAGCGGCGGCCAGCGCTGGCTGGGCGAAACCGTTGCCGGCATCGACCCGCACAAAACCGGGAGCAACGTCCTCGACTTGCGGCACCGCCTGACCATTGACCCAACCGCTGTTGAGCGTCGAGACATAGCCGGGAATGCGGAACACGCCATGACTGTGCGCACCGTCGCGTTCGGCACTGGCGCAGTTGGCAGCCAGGGTGCGGGCGACGGACGCCGACGTTCCATGGCGCAGAAAAATCTTTTCAAGCAGATGCGTCAGCGCTTCGAGCGAGAGCGTGGACGCAGGAGAAGACACGGATTCGTGTGGCGCAGACATCTGAAGCTCCAGACTAATTATTGGAGGGAACAACAGCGTACGAACAGCTTGCTCACCGATTAACCACGTCCGGTACGGGTGCTGTCAACCATTGCGGTGCAGCGCGACGCAGCCAGCACATTTGCATGTCGCCTGTGCGGTAACTATGTACCACCTTAGTCGCCCGTTCGGCTTTTAGGCTGGCGTCTCAATTCACCGGTGCCCCAAGGGTGCCCTGATCGAGACGCGATGATGCCCGTACCTGCTTCCCCGCTGCTGTTCTGCTCTTTTTTGGATTCACCTGGACTGTGGCCTGCGCTGGGCACTGCCCATGGGCTGTCGTCGCAGGATTTCCGGTGGCTGACGCACGCGCAACTCTCGACCCATCTGTTACGCAACCAGCAAACCCCGCCGATGCTGGCTCACCGCATCCTGCTCGACAGCGAAGACCCGCCCAGCGTAACCCTGGCCGGCAGTTTCATTCTCAGCCCCACGCCGGAGGATCGCGGCTTCATGTTGTACACGCCGTTCGACGGCCTGAAGAAATTCGACACCTTCCGCGCCGTGACCGAACACCTCGAACAGCGAGTCAATCAGGCCGACGAAGCGGATCGATTGCTGGCATTTCTGGCCGTGTCACAGCGCAAGCGCCTGCTGGAGAAAGGCCGTATCAGCGTGAATTACCAGCTCATCGAGGGCGACATATTCGACGAGCAACGGAGCGCCATCGAGCACTGTCAGCAGCTCAACGCCCAGTCCTTGCTCCATGAACTGCTGAATCTGCCTGGCTTGGGAACCTTGCTTGAAACGCTTCTCGACCAGCAACTGAGCCCCCGGATGCCCGGCGCGGATCAAGCACAAACGCAGGTCAGCTTCTACACCGGCGCCGCTCCCGGTGATCCGGGACACCGGCTCGACACCTTGTCACTGGCCAACGCGGTGCTCCGGCACTATCGTCACCCCGGCTGGGCGCAGGGCCAGACGCACAGGTTTTCCAACCCGCGCCGACCTGCGCTGGCCAGCGATCAGACGCATTGGGAACAGGCGGTCAATACCGTCTCCGGCAAACTGCTGGTGCTGCTCTATCAACACCTTGAGCAATACTGGAATGACGCTTGCGCAGACGGCATGCCGCGCCGCAGCCTGTTCAGTCAAACGATCCGGCAACAGGCCCTGGCCGACATTCTGCTCAAACGCGAAGCCGGGATCATCGAGGCCGAAAAATTCGACAGTTTGCTGACCTGGATCGAGGCCAACGAGCACCCCGGGCGGCGTGCCACCCTGGAAACGGTGCGTCTGTGGGAATACCAGGCCAACTTCGTCGAACTGGCCGGCTCGCTCATGATCAGCCACACCGATGCCTGCCTTTACACCCCTTCCCATGGCTTGCAGATCCTCAAGGACTACGGCGATCTCAAGGACACCTTGCTCGCCAAATTCGCCAGTACCGGGCACGAAGACGAGCTCTATGGCTTGCTGAACCTGGAGGAGCGCCAGCGTTTTCTCGGCTTCGACAAGCCCCATGTGTCCGGCGAAATGATCGCCGGCGACATCTTCAGCGTGCTGTTCGAAGCGATCATCACCAAGCAGCGACAGAACATCGAATATGCCTTGCAGGTGTTCCGCCACAGCGACGACGCGGTGAACATTCCCGCGCTGTTCGACAAGGCGCTGGACATCCGCTCGATGATCCATGATCGCTTGCTGGCCCTCGATACCCGTGGGCGCTGGAGCACCCGGCCAGTGCTCGGCGGCAGCCAGTTACCGTCAATGCTGCTGGCCGACGCTGCTGCAGCCGAAGTCAGGAAATTCGCCAGTATCCTGCCGTCAATCAGCAGCCGTTTCGCCGCGCAGCCAATCGGCTCGCAAGTCCTGCAACGCCGCTATCTGCAACAGCTCATGCAGCAGTTTGCGCACACGCTGTTCGTCGGTGTCTGTGGTGAGGCACGCTTGCGTGTACTCGACGGCAGCCTGAGTCGCCAGGTCCAGGCCATCGTTGACACCGTATTCGACCCCGCTCAGGCGGATCGCGCCCAACGCCGAGGACTCAATGGTTTCCGCCCCGATGCCTGGTCGCTGACTTTGTTCGGCAGTGGCCAGACAGAGGCGCTGCCATTGGCCAGTTGCGTTCTGCTGACGGAACGCGGCGGCCTTGATGAGCAACACTCGGGATGTGCGGTGCTGTGGACGCCGGCGATGGGCCTGGAAGCCTTCAGCTCCGTTGACAGTGCCCGCAAGGCCCTGGACCGGCGCTTGCGCAATCCGGAAAAACGTCAGGTACTGCTGGAAAACCTCTCGCCGCTGCATGAGGGTTTGCATCAGGACTATCGCCTCGGCCCTTTGCACCTGATTACCGGCAATGTCCTGCAGGATCGCGTGCAAACGGCGATCAAGCAGTTTCTCGAGCGCTGCGATCGGCTCCGACAATTGAAGTTGTCCGCGCTCAAGCAGGAGCAGGCGCTGAAATCCCTGGCCGAGATCCCGATCAACACCAATCTGGAGCGGGCCAGTGCGTTGGCCCGGGCGCTCGGCGAGCGGCACTCCCTGCCCGGCTGGCTGGGCATGGCCTCGCTTGAGGAGCAGCAGTTGCACCTGGAGCTGCTGGAGCAATGGCGCGCCAGCGTCAGCGATGACAAGGATTACCTGCATGCCTTGCCGACCGTGCGCGGGCACATTCAGCAGACCCTCACCACCCTGCTCGGCGCCCGGTTCCAGGCGCACAACCTCGATCCCGAGCAAGTGCGGATCATCCCGGCCCTGACCCTGGCCGGCCCAAACATGAGCCTCACCGATTTCGCCTTGAACTACAGCCACATCGCCCAGCACATCGCGTTTACCGTGGCGTCGAACAGCACCGCTGCGCTGCCGACTGGACTCGACCGTCAGGCAGTCAGGAGCCTATTGCTGTCCCTGGACATTCCCACGACATTCGCCAGCAAGATCACGACCGCCCTGTCCACCACCGACACCGAGGCCGAACAGCGCCAACAGCGTTTTCTGCGCCAAGTACCGTGGCAACTGCTGCAGCATGCCCATCAGTTGAAACTGCAGCAGCGTCTGTCTGCTGCCGCCTACGGGCTGATCGCCCAAGTGCTCGACATGCCGGACGCCATCGCCCGCGCCACGGTGCAAGGTGCCCATGCGCTGATCCGCCCGCTGGAGCTGATCAAAACCGGCGGCGCGGCGGCGGTCAAAGCCCTGGGCATGTACCTGATCGGCCCGGGCGCCGGCCATGTCGGACCGTTGGTGCTCTATGCGCCGTATCACGGTGAACAGGCCTTCAGCGAGTTCGAGAACGAAGCCGCGCTGATCGCCGCACTGAACATTCCGAGCGCCCTGCAAGACTTGTTGTTACGGCGTTTGCCGCAGGCTCAGCAGTCGATCTTCAAGGCGTTATTCAGCAGCAGTGTCGGCCAGACCAGTGAAATGACCCTGGCGTCGAATCCGATTCAGGGCAACCTGCTGCGGCAGCTGTTCAGCGACAATCTCGCGTTGCTGCCCAAATTGCTCGCCAGCCACGCCCAGCCTTCGGCGCAGGAAGACTGGGAGGCGGCGAAAAACCTGTTCAGCCAGGGGATCAAACTGATCTGGGGCCTGCTGCCGGGCAAACTGGCCTATGTGCAGTTTCTCTGGCAAAGCTTCAAGGACTTCATGACCTCGGCCGAGGCGTTGCAGGATCACCACTGGAAGCTTGCACTCGAGGCGTTCATCGCTGGCACAGTGCAGATGGTTTCCCTCGGGCGCCTGTCACTGGAGTCGACCCTCGAGGCCCGGGCGCTGACGCCGTCGGCTCCACAGCCCAGCGTGCTCGGTGCGCCGGATCTGCAACACATTCACACCACTGACCCGCTACGCACTTCGCTGCAACCCTTCGAGGCAACGGACGTTGCGCTGAAAGACCTGACGCCGGTGGCGGCGAACGGCACCTATACCGATCTTGCGACGCGGCAGACCTACGCGCCTGTGGCCGGCAAGGTCTATCCCGTGGAGAAGCCGGGCGCGGTCTGGCAAATCAAGGGCGCGGAACAGCCAGGCCCGGTGCTGCAACACACCACGTCAGGCAAACTGGTGCTGGACTCGGATCGACATACGGTGCATCTGGGCAAGGCCATGTCGAAAATGTACAACCGCTACGCCAACGATCGCGAACGCCGGATCTGGCTGAACATCGAGGCTCAGGGCATGGAACAGATCCGCGCCCGCCACCCGGACAAGGCACGCATGCTCACCGAGGCCGTGGATCTGGCGCGGTTCTACGCGTTTAACTGCCTGCACAATCTGGCGCAGCAAAGGCACCAGGGCAGCGGCACTCGCCTGGATACGTTTCTCAAGTCGTTCTTCGATGCGCAACAGATCGATACCGCCATTCTCGACAAGCTCAAACAGGCCATCGTGCCGGTCTGCAAGGCGTTGGTGGACCCCACCGAGGATCTGCTGGACGGTGATCGGTTTGTCGTCGGCTCAAACCGCTATCGCAATACCGGCCTGATTGCTTTTGTGCTGGATGACGACTCGCGCAAGCAAGTGCATTTCACCGAGAAGTTTTTCCATCAGGATCTGGACTGGTACAAGGTCGGCCTGACTGAGCCGTTCAATGTCGAAGGGCATGCACGGGCTTCGACGTTGATCCATGAACTGGCCCATCAGGCCAACAAGGCCGTGGACATCGCCAGCCTTGAGGCCCGGCGCCCGTTCGTTGACCTGATTTCCACGGTGACCGGCTACGGCGCGGCCATGAAGCACAACCAGACCCGATTCCAGCGCGAGGCCTTGTCACTGGGTACGCCGCGCGAAGAGCTGTTCTCGCGCTGGAGTGACGAATTTCAGGAGTGGCTCAGCCTGGATGAAATCCCGGGCCTTGCGCATGTCGGCAAGGAAATCCTCAAGGTCACGCGCAGTCCCACCATCGAGGAGGCGCGAACGGCATTCCTCGACCCGGCGAACCCGCACCCGCGCATCGACACGATCTTGCGCAACGCCGATTCGATCGCCTTTCTGATTTGCGAGATAGGACGGCAACTCGACCCGGTCGCCAACCCCGGCAGCGTGCCCTGAAAATGAAAAATGCGCAGGCCTGTGCAGCCTGCGCATGGTTTATTGACCGTGGAAATCAGTCTTTCTGATCGCGCAGTACGTTGCCCGACGCGCCATCGATACGGAATTCATAAACGGAGCCATCCGCCTTGCGGCCCTCACCTTTCCAATAGCCATCGTTGTCCGCTTCGATCTCATAGACTTCGACGTAACCGGCCTTGGTCTTCACGATCTCGATCGCCTTTTCGATGGTGACCCAGCCCGCACCGGGACGATCGGCCATCGCGGCACCGGCACTGAACAAGGCAGCAGTGGCAACAACAGCGGCAAAGGTTTTTTTGATCATTTTTTCACTCCATTTGTGGATGATGTTCGTCGGATGTCCTGTTTTTGGGCGTCTGACGGAAAAATAAGTTCCACTTTGATGGGCAATTGCCATGATGGATGTTCTCGGCGCGTTGCCCGCAAGGTTAGAATGCAGCAAATCAGGACGAGTCAATGACCCAAGAATCCCTCTCGGAAGCCGAATACGATGCGATCACCGATGCCGCCGCGCACTGGTGCATGCGTCTGCACGCTGCCGACTGCTCCGCCGAGGAGCATCTGGCTTTCGAGCAATGGCGCGATGCTCATCCGCTGCATGCGTTCGAATATGAAGCCATGCTGGAAATCTGGGACGTTGCCGAACTCTTGCCGCGTCCGCAGCCGCCCCCGAGTGTGCCGCTGAACAAACCCGTCCCGGCCTGGCGTCGCTATGCCATCGCCGCCAGCGTCTGCGCCCTCGCATTACCGCTGGCCGCCTACAGCGGCTGGAACCTCGGCTGGCTGCCCAACAGCTATCAGCACTTCGAAGCCAGCGACAATGTTCGTCAGGTGACCCTGAAGGACGGCAGTCAGGTCGAACTCAACCTCAACACCGAACTGACCTTCAGCAACTACAAGGATGAGCGCCGGGTCACGCTGAAAAAGGGCGAAGCGTTTTTCGAAGTCAGCCACGACCTCAGCCACCCGTTCGTGGTCCGAGCCGCCGAAGGCAAGATCCGCGTGACCGGTACCCGCTTCAATGTCTGGCTCTATGAAGATCAGGTGCGGGTCAACCTGATCGAAGGCTCGGTACTGGTCACCAGTAACACGGCATTGCCCGGCGACGGCCTGCGCCTCGGCCCGTCGATGCAGGCGCAGTACCGGCATGGCGACTACACGCCACAGATCAGCCAGACCTACGACAATGACAGTTCACTGGCCTGGCGCAGCGGCAAACTGGTACTCGACAACCTGGCACTGAACGACGCCTTGCCGCTGATCAATCGCTACCTGAACAAACCGCTGAAACTGGCTGACGCCAACACCGGCGCCATCCGCGTCGGCGGCGTCTACAACATCAAAGAACTGAGCGGCCTCGTCAACACCCTGCCCAAAGTGCTGCCGGTGTACCTGACGCGCAACACTGAGGGGGATCCGGTGATCAACTCGATGCCACGAAACCCGCCGAAAACCTGAAGCTTGGGATCACGCGTTTCGGGCAATAAAAAAGCCGCTGTCCCTGTTCAAGGAGCAGCGGCTTTTTCGTTCAGGATGACTTACTGCGCAACCACCTCTGCACTCTTGCCGGCAGCATCACGCACGGTCTGCACCTGATATTGCGGATCAGCCGTGATCTGTTGCTCGGTAAACGGCAGCACGCTCCACTGTTTCTTCGAGAAGGCCTCGGTCTGGTCCCGGGAGTATTTCGACTCTGGGTCACTGGACAGCGAGAACGCCAGCAGCCCCTGAGCGTGCGGGCCTTTGTCGTCGAAGGTCACCACTTGCAGGTAGCTCGTGCCGCTGACCACTTCGAGTTTGCCGTCTTCGCGCGGCACGCTCTGAATCGCGTTGTAGATCCCCAGCGTTCCAGGTCCGCCGTGAATCGCGGTTTGCTGACCGCCGCTGCTCACCACCTGAATGTCGCCCCAGCGGGCGTCCGCTTTCAGGCCAATTTTCGTGGTGGTTTGCAGCGACGCCTGCATTGCTTCACGCAATGCCTTGCTCACCGCCGGTTGCTCGATCGCCAACCCGCGCGGGGTGTGTTGCGGGTCTTTCGGATCGAACGCCACGCGCCAGACATCCGGCGACTTTTGCAGGGTTTGCATGATGTTCTGGAAATGGACCAGGCCGATACCCGAATCCAGATTCGCCCGGCCATCCCAGCCTTTGAGGCTGACGCAAACCGGCTTCAACGAAGCCGCGTCCGCACCAAGATCCGCAGCGCAGAATTTCAGCAGATCGGGCAGCACCTGATTCGCCAGATAGACGTTGTCATCCATCACCATCTGTTGCAGATCCTTCACCGCCATCGGGCCTTTTTTACCCAGCGTGCTCAGGCGCTCCAGTGCGAACCGCGAACGCAGCCCAAGCGGCTGACCGTCCTGGCTGATCAGTGGGGAGAACCCGGTCAGTGGTTGTGCCGGGTTCGCCAGCCACGCGGAATCGTTGGAGTGCTGGACGAAGTCCTTGCGCAACAGTTGCGGTAACTGGCTGGCGGCATAAATGCCCTTCTGCGCGGCTTGCGGATCGATATCCCACGCGCAGGCGCTGTTGGCGCCATCCAGCACGATCATCTGCAATCCGATACGCGGGTCGCTGCACTTGGCCAGTTTGTCGGCGCTGACGTTCGGCACCACCGACAGGTTCATGTACAGCGTCTGCCCCTTGTCATCCACGGCCAGGGTGTTGACCCACGGGATGCCCTGGATCTTGTGCACCGAATCCTGCAGATCCTTGAGGCTCGAGGCCTGGTTCATCGCGTACCACTGCGTCAGCACGCGATCATTTTCCAGGTTGGCGTCGCGCAGGCTGTAAGCGTACTGATGGTCCCAGTCGAGCTTGCCCGGCCATTGCACGATCGGGCCGAACTGCGAGCTGTAGACATCGCGCGAAACCGGCACCACCTGCCCGTCCGCCTGTTTGATCTGCACGGTCACTGTCTGCTTGCTCAGCGGCAGCGATTTGCCATCGAGCAGGTAGCGCGTCGGATCTTTGGGATCGAGTTGCAGGCGATACAGGGTGAAGTGCTTCGACGAATCCACCGTGTGGGTCCAGGCCAGATGCTGGTTGAAACCGATGTTGATCACCGGCAGCCCCGGCAAGGCGGCGCCCATCACGTCGAGTTTGCCGGGGATGGTCAGGTGCATCTGGTAAAAGCGCATGCCGCCGACCCACGGAAAATGCGGGTTGGCCAGGAGCATGCCGCGCCCGTTGAACGAACGCTCGCTGCCGACCGCCACGGCGTTGCTGCCGCGATCCAGGGCGAAGCGCTGCATGCGCGCGTCCGCCAACTGATAAGCCTGCGCATGGCTACCGACCTGTGCCGTGGCTTGCGGCGGCGTCGCACCGGCCAGTGCTTCGGCGAACTGCCCGACCCCGCCTTCAACCAGCAAGCGGCGGGTGAGCTTCACCAGATCCTCGGCGGCGATATCACGCACCCACTCCCCCTGGCACTGCTGCGGCAGGCCTTGCTGGCGGCGCTCGGCCAGATAGCGGTTGTAGCCTGCTGCATAACCTTCCACCAGATCGCGCACCTGAGCAGGCTGCGCGTCCCAGAAGGCCTTCACCGCTGCGGGGGTGTTGAGCCAGGTGAAGAACAGGTCGCTGACGCGATTTTCGCGTTGTTCGACGGTGAACTGATCCGGCCCGAAATAACGCGAGCGCTGGCCATTGACCGTGACAATCTCGTTGGCCAGCAGGCACAGGTTGTCCTGCGCATAGGCGTAACCGATGCCGAACCCGAGTCCGCGCTCGTTTTCCGCGCGAATGTGCGGCACGCCAAATGAGGTGCGGCGAATATCAGCATGGGTTTGTGTGGCGGGACTTAACGCATGGGCCGACAGACTGAGTCCGAGAAACGCGCCGGCGAGGGCCAGCCCGGTTAACTGCCTGGAAATAATCACACTCGCTCCTGATCGATGGGACACGAATCGACGCCTGCGTTGCGCGAGCGTCAGACCCGGTCTGAAGTTGATTCCTGCGCCCGGGCGCAAGATGGCTGTTCAGGAAACGAATACAGTAAAAAAATATTTAGCTGTTTGCCCAAGCGACCGGCCGGCGATGACGGGAAAACAACGAATAAGCGACAAAATTTCTACATATTTTCTTTCATGATTTGTCGTGCTGAAACGTCTTGTTTACTGAGAGCAGCCAAAACGTTTCCTGACCAGGCTCTGAAAGGAGTAATCCCATGTACAACTCGCAACTACCAACGGACGGTAGCCAGGCGTCACAAGGAGCTTCCATGAGTCCCCGCGCGAGCAGTTTCGCACCCAGCCCCGAGCGACAAGGCAATGAGCGCATTCGCCTGCTGCTCAAAAGCTTCGGTCTGCGCACCAGCCTGATTCGCCTGAAAGTCATCGACGCCTTGCTGGTCGCCGCGCAAAGCGAACGGCGCCTTGGTGTGCGCGGCGTGCACAGCCAGTTGCTGGACCTGGATATTCCGTTGTCCTTCCTCAGCGTGCGCGAAGTGTTGAAGCGTCTGTGTGCCGAAGGTGTGGTCACCTTCAACCCGGACAAGAGTTACAGCCTGCATCCACAGGCTGCTGCCGTGCTCAATCACGATTGAAGCGTCCCGCGATCGCCGTCAGGGTTTGACCTTGCGGCGCATCACCGCGTTGATCACCACCACGACCACCGCCACACCGATGGCGATGTACTGGAACATCTTCTGACTGATCATCCCGGCGTTCTGCAGCCAGGACAGGCCGAGCATGATCGCCAGCACCGACAGGGCGATCAGGATCGAGTATTTCAAACGTTGCTTCTGAGTCATTGCGGGTTCCTGAAACTTTCAAATGTATCCGGTTTGTATCCGGTTGCATGCCATGCACATACCGTGTTGCGGGGATGGGCCGGGGCGAACGCGGTCTCATGTTACAGCCGATGAAGAGTTTTGGCTTCATGACGGCGTAACCATGAGGATTTTGAAATGTTCCGTCGAATCACCTGGCTGATTCCCCTCCTTGCCATCCTGACCTTGAGTGGCTGCTTCTTTTTCCCTCACGGAGGCTGGCATGACGACCACCATCGCTACCAGGAAGGTCCCGGTTATTACCATCGATAGAACAGGATTGTTCGCATCTCGGTGTGTCTGAAAGCACCGGAAGAGCAGCGGTAAAAGTCTTTTCAGAGCAAACCATGCCCGCCCGCCAGCGGGCATTTTTATTGGCACGCCAACCGGCCAGTCGCGGCTGTTCGACACGCGTATTGATTCACTTAAATACGCTGTAAGTATTTGAAATTTCATGTCGCAGCAAAGCATTGGATGCTGCGACGACTCTGCCTCTAGTCTCTGCAAACTTTCTCGCTCACTGGAACAGGGATGTTTATGCAGAGAACCTTGATCGTAATGGCGCCCGTGCAGACAGTTGGATTCTGCCTGGCCATTACCGCTTTTGAACTGCTCACCTACATGGCCAGCGACATGATCATGCCGGCCATGTTGACGGTCACTGAGGAGTTCAACGCCGATGCCCGTCACGTACCCAATGCGTTCAATCTGTATCTGATCGGCGGCGTGTGCCTGCAATGGCTGATCGGCCCGCTCTCTGATCGTTACGGCAGACGTCGCTCGCTATTGCTCGGCTGTGCGCTGTTTGGCCTGGCGTGCAGCGCCGCGGTCATGACGCAGCGCATTGAAGCGTTCAATGTGCTGCGTCTGATACAAGGCATGGGCCTGGGATTCGTCGTCGCCGTCAGCTACCCGGCGCTGCAGGAAGTATTCTGCGAAGCCGATGCGGTGCGGCTCATGGCACTGCTGGGCAATGTGGCGCTGCTGTCGCCGCTGCTTGGTCCGTTACTCGGCAGCCTGCTGCTGGAATGGCTGAGCTGGCGGCAGATGTTTCTCGGTCTGGGAGCGGCCAGTGCCTTTGTCTGGCTCGGTCTCTTGGCCTGGATGCCGGAAACGATCGGCGTCACGCGCCGCGACGGCCAGCAACAAGCCCCTGCGGCGTTCTCGCTCAGGCAAATCCGTCGGGGTTACTTCGCGCTGCTGCGCAATCGCCGATTCGTCGGCAGCAGTCTGGCGTTGGGCCTGATGAGCCTGCCATTGATAGCCTGGATCGGTCTGGCGCCGGTGTTGCTCATGCAGCGTCTGGAGCTGTCTGCGCTGGAATACGGCGTGTGGCAGATCCCGGTGTTCTCGGCGGTGATCGTCGGCAATCTGCTGCTGGATCGATTGCTCGCCGGGCACACACTGGTTCGGGTGATCGGTCTGGCATTGTGGCCATTCTGTCTCGGACTGCTGACGCTGATCGGCGCGGCCCTGAGTCCGACTTCCCTGGCACTGACCGTCGCCGGTCTGGCCATGTATGCGCTGGGGCTGGGCATGAGTAACGCCGCACTGTACCGGCTGGCGCTGTTCTCCAGCCCCGATGGCAAAGGTCTGGTCTCGGCCATGATCGGCATGCTGTCGATTGCCGTGATGGGCATCGGCGGTTCGCTCATTGCCATCGTTGGCGGCGGCGACAACCTGCAATCCTTCTGCCTGTGGGCAGCCCTCGGCGGCCTGCTGTGCCTGCCCCTGCTCTACCGTCTTCTGCGCCACAACCCTGCGACACCCGCGGCGCCCAACGCACATCAATAAGGATATTCGATGACTCGATTCCCCCATGGCGACGCGCTCTGCGCATTGCCGAAGCCCTATTGCCCGGACTCCGTACCCACGGGTCTGTTCAATCAGGCCATGAGCGAAATCACCCGGTTCCACGCTCGCCATACGCCTGGCTACGGCCATTGGCTAAGCGCCCACTCAATCGATGTCGATGATCTCGACACACTGGACGACTGGTCGCAACTGCCACCGATTTTCGCCAATTTCTTCAAACAACACAGGCTGCTCAGCCCGACTGGCGCGGACGCTCTGGAGCTGACCTCTTCCGGCACCAGCGGGCAGAAAAGTCGCATGCGCTATGACGCCCGCAGCCTCGGCGCAGCGCAGTTCATGGTCGAGCGGATATTCGCGCAGTACGGCTGGATAACACCGCACGCACCGTGCAACTACTTGCTGCTGAGCTACGAGCCAGAACAGACCAACACCCTGGGCACGTCCTTTACCGATCAGTTCCTGTGCGGTTTTGCTCCCGCCAATCGGGTGGTTTACGCCTTGCGTCGTAACGGCGATGGTCACCAGTTTGATCTGTTCGGTGTGATCGCGGCCCTGCAGGCATTTGCCGAAGAAGGCCTGCCGGTGCGTATTTTCGGCTTCCCGGCGTTTCTCTGGGAGACCCTGCAACGCATGCGCGCCACGGATGTGGCGGATGTGCAGTTGCCGGCAGGCTCCCTGGCATTTTTCGGCGGTGGCTGGAAAACCCGTGCCGCCGAAGAAGTCCCCAAGCAAGCGTTGTACGCGCGCATCCAGCAACAACTGGGCATCAATACCCGGGACTGTCGCGACGGCTATGGCGCCGTCGAACACGCGGTGCCTTACATCGAATGTGCCCATCATCGCTTTCACGTCCCGGTCTACGCGAAAGTTTACGTGCGCAACCCCGTGGACTTTTCAGTTCTGCCCTATGGGCAATCCGGCCTGCTGAGTCTGGTCTCACCCTACATTTCCTCAAGCCCGGCCCACGCGGTGGTCATGAGCGACCTGGCAACGCTGCATCCTGGAACAAGCTGCGGTTGCGGTCTGGCGAGCGACTGGTTCCACCTGCATGGCCGCGCCGGCACCGCAGCCGCCAGAAGCTGCGCCATGGCCGCTTCCGAACTGCTGGGGAGGCACTGACATGTACTTGATCAACGGAAAGCTGCACACCGACTGCAACCTCGAAAGCGCCTTGCAGCAACTTCACCTGGAGCTGCCCGATCGGCTGCAGACCCCCCTTGAAATCAGCACGCTGCTCGCAACTGCCGAGGCATTCGCCAAACGCCTGCAACGTGAAGAACCGGAACTGCCACTTGATGCCGGACAACGCCAGGCCCTGATCGATTTCTGCCAGCCCGCCACGCTGCAAACCAAGCTTGATCGCGAGCTCGGCCTGCAACCCGACTCTCTGCGCCGCATCGACTATCGCCAGTCGCGTTTCGAACGCTGGAGCCCGTTGGGCCTGGTGGTGCACATCACGCCCGCCAATGCGCCGCTGCTGGCGTTTTGTGCGGTGATCGAGAGTCTGCTGAGCGGTAACGTCAACTGGCTGCGCCCCAGCAGCAGCGACGGCGGCTTTACCGCACGCTTGCTCCAGGCGTTTCTCGACTGCGACCCGAGCGGGCAACTCAACGGTCACGTGGCAGTCCTGCCGACGAGTACCGGACAAATCGGCCAACTGTGCAAGCACGCCAACGGCGTTGCGGCCTGGGGTGGCGAAACCGCGCTGCAAGCCATTCGCCAACAGGTGCCGCCAGGCTGTCGCTGGATCGACTGGGGGCACCGCATCAGCTTCGCCTATCTGACCCCGGACGCGCTCTCGCCCGCCGTACTCGATGCCATCGTCGATGAGGTCTGCCGCCTCGATCAGCAAGCCTGCTCCAGCCCGCAATGGTTGCTGGTGGACAGTGACGATGCAGCGGTGTTGAGCGACATCGGTGCACAACTGGCCGTCGCGTTCGAGCGTCGCGCCGGGCAGTGGCCGGCCCTCACACCGACGCTTGAAGAGGCTTCGCAAATCACTACCTGTACGGCAATGGCGCGGCTGGCCCAGAGTTTTGCCGGGCACACCGGCCGGGTCTGGAGCGCGCCGGGGTGGCGCGTGATCTGGAGCCATGACCGCCAGCTCGAACCGTCGGCGCTGTTTCGCAGCCTGTTGCTCAAGCCCCTGCCCCGCGAGCTGCTGACCGCGACGTTGCTGCCATGGCGCAACGTGCTGCAAAGCTGTGCCCTGCTGTGCCCGCAGACGCAGATCGCCGAGCTTTCGCAGACACTGATCGCCGCCGGTGTTACCCGCATCGTGCCGATCGCCGCCATCCACGATGGCTACGACGGCGAACCCCATGACGGCGTCTACGCCTTGCAGCGTCTGAGCCGCCGAGTGTCGGTCAGCCTGACGCCGAATTCACTGGCGCACCACGCCACGCTGGATCGCCAGCCATCGCCGCCGCCCTTGGCCGGCGTGCCGATCATGGACAAGGACACGTTCATCGATCGACCGCCGCACCCGCAGGCGCAGCTGTATTTTCGCTCCGGGGGCAGCAGTGGCGCCCCCGTGCTTTCGGGTTTCAGTTACGACGATTTCCAGCGTCAGATGCGTGCCGCCGCCGATGGTTTGCTGGCAGCCGGCCTGGCCCCGGCGCGGGACCGCGTGATGAACCTGTTCTTCAGCGGCGGGCTGTACGGCGGCTTCTCCAGTTTTGCCAAGATGCTGGAGCAACTGCAAGCCCGGCACTGGCCAATGAGCGCGCCAGCGGATGACGATTACCGGGAGATCGCGCAGATGATCGAGCAACAGCAGATCACCGTGCTGATCGGCATGCCCGCCACCCTGCACCGGCTGTTCCTCAACGAACAGCAAACATTGCGGCGCTATGGCGGCATCGAAAAAGTCTTTCTCGGCGGCGAACACCTCAGTGAGCCAACCCGCGAATTGCTGCAGAGCTGCGGTGTGAGCCTGATCCGCTCGGCGATTTACGGCAGCGTCGATGCCGGCCCCATCGGCCATGCCTGCCAGGCCACGACAGATGGCGCGTTTCACCTGATGAGCGAGATTCAGCATCTGGAAATCGTCGATTTCGATCAGGACACGCCAGTCAGTAATGGCGAACCCGGGCGTTTGCTGGTGACCACTCGGGCACGTCAGGGCCAGTCCGTGCAGCGTTATGACATCGGTGACAGCGGGCGCTGGCTCCCCGGCCCGTGCGCCTGCGGCCTGACTTCGCCGCGCTTCGAACTGCTGCAACGCCACGGCAAGCTGCTGCGCATCGGCACCGACTTCATTTCGCTGGCGACGCTGGCGCAGCACCTGCAGGCGCCGTTTCAACTGATCCTCGATCATGGCCCGGATGGCCTGGAACGCATGCGCCTGCGCTGCCCGCTGGCACCGGAACAGGCGCGGCAACAACTGCAGAATTACCTGACGCTGACCACGCTGATGCAAAGCGGATTGCTGACGGTCGACATCGAGCAATGTGAAATTGAGCAATTCGCCCGAAACAGGCACAGCGGCAAGACGCCGTCAGTGATTGATACGCGCCGCTGACAGCAGAGAACTGCACGCGGCCACCCGCCACTTTTATAAGAAAAAACCATGAACACGACCGTTGAATTGAACACCTTGCTCGGCTACGTCCGCCGACATTCCGCGTATTACCGAGAACACCTCAAGGCAGTCGCAATGCCCATCAGCGCCTTGAGCGAACTGCCCGAGATTGACCCTGAGCAATACTGGCTAGGTAGCCAGAATCCGCAGCAATGGCCGGTGCTGACAGGCCCGCCGAACGATGCGCTGATCTTCAAGACCGGAGGCACCACTGGCGCGGGCAAACTGTCGCTATTTACCCGCGCAGAATGGCAAACCCTGGTACGCGATTTCGGCAGCCACCTCACGGCGCAACTGAACCACGGGGACCGGGTTGCCAACCTGTTTTTCGTCGGGGATCTGTATGCCAGTTTCATATTCGTCCACGACGCCCTGGCCCATGTCGAGACAGCCGTCAGCGAGTTTCCCTTCACCGGAGCCGTCGACAGCGCGGTACTGGTCGACTCGATCGTTGCCTACCAGATCAATGTGCTGGCTGGCATACCGGCACAACTGTTGAAACTGGCCGCTTGGCTTGAGCGTCAGTCACTTGTGCTGGAGGGTATCGAAACCCTGCTCTACGGCGGTGAAAGCCTGTTCGCCGCGCAACTGCAATTGCTCCATCGGGTGTTCCCGAACGCGCGTATCGCCTCCATCGGCTACGCCAGCGTCGATGCCGGGCTGATCGGCATCAGTGCCCGCGATTGCGCCTTGGGCGAACACCGGATGCTGGAGCGGCACAATCTGCTGGAGATCATCGATGAAGTGAGCGGTGAGGTCATCGAAGAATGCAACCGCAACGGCAGGCTGGTGGTGACCAACCTCACCCGTCGGCTGATGCCGGTGATCCGCTACCCCGTCGGCGACCTGGCGTGCTGGCGCGAACCGAGCGGAACCCCGATGCGCAAATTCGCCCTGATGGGGCGCGGCATGAGCAGCCAGCGTGTTCGAGTAGGTGTACTGAGCCTGGACACGGGTGATATTGGCGATCTGGTGCAAAGCGTCGGCACCAGCGACAACTGGCAACTGGTCATCGAACAGCAGGGGAAAAAAGACCTGCTGAGCCTGCGCTGGGTGCCGGGTACGCTAACGCATGACATTTCCCTGACAACCTCAAGACTGCGCCGTGCGCTGATCGACCAATACCCGCTGATCGGGACTCTGCACAACGATCAGTTGCTCGATCTGCACGTCATCGCTTGTGCAGGCGATGAACTGACTTGTCATCCACGTTCCGGCAAGCGTCAGCGGGTCGTAGACCGGCGCGATTATGAAAACCCGCGCCCGAGGCGAGAATGATGGACACGGTAACCCTGCGACGCTACCGCATCGCTGACGCACCGGCCGTCAGTCGCCTGTTCGAGGAGGTCTACGGCGATCATTACCCTCAACCGCACGTGTATCTGCCCTGCATGATCAGCCAGAACCACAACGACGGTCGCTGGCACTCGCTGGTAGCGGTGGTGAACGAGAAAATCTGCGGACACGCCACGTTGTTTCGCCAGTCTGCCAGAAGCTTTCTTGCGGAACTGGCACTGACGGTGGTGCACCCGGACACTCGCGGGCAAAACATCGCCACACAGTTGGGCCAGCAGTTATTGATTCATGCGCAGGCGCTTGATTGCCAGGGCGTCACGATCAAACAGGTCACGCACCATCCCTACACACAGCGCATGGCCGCCGGTCTCGGGTTCCACAGTATTGGACTGTTGCCGGACTACGCACCCTCTCCATTCGGCGGGCCGGGGCGTGAGACGATCGTTGTCGGCCACCGCACCATAGACGGCTATCGTCGCCCGCTGCCGGCACTGGCCTGGCCGCAGGATTGCCGCGATTTGATGTCGCATCTGGAATCAGCTTTCGGGACCAGCGATAAAGCCGTGCCGTGGAAAGGTCCGAGGGTGCATTTCGAACGTGCATTGGGGCGTTATGACATGGTGCTCAAAGAGCTCGATGACAGCTTGCTCAAGCAAGTGGTGCAACTGCCAGCGCACTGGCTGATTTCGATCCGGCTCAGACTCGCCCAAGGGTTTTCCAGCTCACTGGAAAAACTCGCGGCTGCAGGTTTCGCCTTCAGCGGGATTGTCCCCGATGAACGCAGCGAAGGCTGGCTGGCGCTGTTTCATCGCGGCTGTCAGCCGTCCACGCTGACGTTGCACTGCCCGCACATGCAGCGTTTGCAGGATCATATTCGGCAGACCGGCGAAGGGTTTCAGGGCTAGAAACGAAAACGGCCCACCCAGCGTATGGGTGGGCCGTTTTTGATCGGCTTATGCTTTGGCTTTGACGCCTTGGTCCACAGGCTTCGGCGCGTTGCCTTCACCGTAGGTTTTCAGGTTCTGCAGCACGTAGATCGCCTTTTTGTATTCGGGGATCAGGTTCTTGCCGTACGCATTGCCATTGAGGCCATTGGTCTGGATCGCGTCGAGCTGGGTGGCGAAATACTCCAGCGCATTGAACTTGGCATCGACGTCTTTGGTCACGCCGAACCGGTCGAACTTGTCGCCGGCGTTCATCAACGTAAAGGAGGTGATCTCCGAAATCAGCCCGCGGCCACGCAGGAAGGCACTCAGATTGCCCAGTTGCTTGACCGAGGTGTTCGCCGGATCAAAGCCCTTGATGTTCTTGCGCAGGCCCTGCTTGTCCATTTCAGCGGTGTTCAGCGCGTTCGGATCGTTGCCGACCATGGTCAGCATCTGTTGCACCTTGACGCTCTGCGCCACCTGCTTTTTCGCGCCTGTATTGCGAACCAGCACCCCTGCCTTGCTCTCCCAGCCGCCGACAATGCCGATCGTCATGAGAAGACTCCCTGTGAAATAACCATGAAATGTCCTTGCTGGACCACTCGAATGCCGGGAAGTATCTACCGGCCCAGTGATGGCACCAACCCTTTTAGTGCGGTCGCTTACAATTTCTGTACATTCTCGATACAAATCGCCAGAGGTTCACTGTGACGCGGCTTCATGGCAGTTTGACGATGGCTGCCGATTCCCTTTTCACGCCGACTGACGTTCCGGTGAATTCATTTGTATCGAGGTCGATACGCCCTTCTGTCAGCCCATCGCTTTCTTGTACGGAAGTACCTAAAGCTTCGCCGTTCGCCGACGATACGCTGGTGTAATCCCGCCGTTTTTCCCTCGACCCACAATAAAAAATCGCAGCTCAAGGACCGGTATCCATGCCCGCATTCCGCACCATTCAGGCTCGCTACACGTTGTTTCTGGTTCTGTTCATCCTGCTGCTGTCGGTGCTGACCGTGGTCGGTATCAGCCAACTGGTCGCGCCCAAGCTTCGCCAGACTGAAGAACAGGTAGTGCTCAATCGCATCGCCGAAGTCGCCGAACAGATTCAGGGCGAGTTGAACAAAGTGCAGTCACAGCAGCGCAGCATTACCCAGACCATTCCGCTGCTCGACAGCGCGGCCATCGATACGGTGCTGCCGGGGCTGGTGGATCAATACGGCGAGCAGAAAGTTTTCGGTGGCGGGATCTGGCCATTGCCGGGCCAGCGCGAGGCCGGGCGCAACAAATTCAGCACCTTCTGGCACCGCGACGCCTCGGGCAAACTGGCGGTCAACACTTTCTGGAACAGCGACGCCGCCCCCAACTACTACGACCAGAGCTGGTACAAGGGCGGCATGCAGACCCCGCGCGGCCAGTGCGCCTGGGCTGCGGCCTATAAGGATGATGCGAGCGCCGAACCGCGCACCAACTGCGCCATGGCGATCCAGAAAAACGGCGCGGCATGGGGCGTATCGACCATCGACGTGACGCTGGGCTTCTTCAATGATCTGGTGGCGCGCAAGGAAAAAGACCTGAACGCCGAAATGCTGATCGTCGAGGCCGACGGCAAGATCATCAGCAACAGCTCGCGCATCAGCGGCCCGATCGTGCTGAAGAACATCAGTGAACTCGCCGCCAGCTCGACCTTCGCCAGTCAGGTCAAGGCTGGCCTGCAAAACCGTGAGCAGGCGCAACGCGTCGAGTTCGACAACAACGGTGAAGCCAGCACCTTCTTCATGCGCCCGATCGAAGGCACGCCGTGGTTCCTCGCCACTGCCCTGCCGACCAAGATGCTCACCGCCCAGCGCGACGACGTGCTCAGCAGCCTGAGCCTGTTGCAGATTCCGCTGGTGATCCTGCTGGTGCTGTTGCAGGTCTACGCGATCCGCCAACTGGTTTCGCGGATGAAAGCCCTGAAGGCCAACATCGACTCGCTGTCCAGCGGCGATGCCGACCTGACCCGCCGCATCACCATCCGCGCCGAAGACGAGCTGGGCGCCATCGGCCACTCGGTCAACACCTTCATTGCCTACCTGCAAAACATGATCGGTGAAGTGACGCAGGCCACCGGTGCCATGGCCTCGAGCCTCGATGACCTGCAGCGTACGTCGGCCAACACCAGCCAGATCCTGCTGCGCCACGCTTCGGAAACCGATCAGACCGTCACCGCCATCACCGAGATGAGCTCGACCGCCGAAAGCGTTGCGCAGAACGCCGCTGAAACCGCAGCGTTCACCCAGCGCGCCAACGAAAATGCCGATCGTTCGCGGGTGGTGGTCGGGGAAGCGACCAACAGTGTGGTGGCCTTGATCGACGAGGTGGCCAGTGCCACCCAGAAAGTCGAAAACATGCAGCAGGATGCGCAGCGCATAACCGAAATTCTCGGGGTGATCGGCGCGATTGCCGGGCAGACCAACCTGCTGGCGCTCAACGCTGCTATTGAAGCCGCGCGCGCCGGTGAACAGGGTCGCGGCTTTGCCGTAGTGGCCGATGAAGTCCGCGCCCTCGCCGCCCGCACCCAGGCCAGCACCTCGGAAATCAACGAAATGTTGACCCGACTGACACAGGGCGTGAGTTCGTCGGTCGCCGCCATGGAAAACACGCAGGCCAGTTGCCAGTCCGCCGCTGACGCCACGGCCCGGGTCAACTCGGGCCTGGATGAAATGGCCGGTTCGGTCAGCCACATCAACAGCCTCAGCACGCAAATCGCCACCGCTGCCGAACAGCAGAGTGCGGTCACCGAAGAGATCAACCGCAGCATGGTGCAGATCCGCCACATGGTCGAAGAACTGGTGCACAGCGGCCAGGCCAGCGAACTTAACACCCGCCAACTGCTGGAAGCCAATAACCGGGTGAGCGCGATCATGGGGCGGTTCAAGGTTCGTTGATTCCGCTACCAGTCTATTGTGGCGAGGGAGCTTGCTCCCGCTGGGTCGCGAAGCGGCCCCAACTCTGGCAGCGCAATAAACAGGAAGCCGAAATTGACCGATTGGCGACTGCTACGCAGCCGAGCGGGAGCAAGCTCCCTCGCCACAGAGCGCATCTCCATTCTGCCTGACAGATTTGTAATCTCCCTCTCAGCAGGCTGTCAGGCTTGATCCATGATCATCCTGCCAGCCTGCCTTGTATCAACTTGAAACACTCGGTTGATGCCCGGCAGGAAAATCCGGTCAAAATACTTTCCTTTTTGAACGTCATTCTTGTCGAGAGCCCACCATGCGAACCTCCCTGCGACTGACCGCCCTCAGCGCCCTGCTCCTGTCCTCCCTGGCCCAAGCCGCCGAGCTGATCCCGATCGAGGTGCATCGCGACGCCAATTGCGGCTGCTGCAAGAAATGGATCAGCCATCTCGAAGCCAACGGCTTCAAAGTCGAAGATCACGTCGAAAGCGACATGAGCAGCTTCAAGCAGCAACACGGCGTGCCACCGCGCCTCGGCTCGTGCCATACCGCGCTGATCAACGGCAAGTTCGTCGAAGGCCATGTGCCGGCTGAACAAGTGCTGGCCCTGAGCAAGCGCGACGATCTGCTGGGTATCGCCGCTCCGGGTATGCCCATGGGTTCGCCGGGCATGGAAATGGACGGTATGAGCGATGCCTATCAAGTGATCGGCCTGAAAAAGGACGGCACGGATGTGGTGGTGGCGGACTACCCGGCCCACTGATGGCTGCCGGTTACGTCGGGCTGTTCGCGGCGGCGTTCGGCGCTGCGACGCTGTTGCCGCTGCAATCCGAAGCGCTGCTGGTCGGTCTGATCGCCAGTGACCGTTACTGGCTCTGGGGCCTGCTGGGCGTGGCGACGCTGGGCAATGTCCTCGGTTCGCTGGTCAACTGGTGGCTGGGACGCGGCCTCGAACGCTTTCAGAATCGACGCTGGTTTCCCGTCAACCCCAGACACATGGCCACCGCGCGCAAACATTATGAGCGCTACGGACATTGGTCGCTGCTGCTGAGTTGGTTGCCGGTGATCGGCGATCCGCTGACCCTGATTGCCGGCGTCATGCGCGAACCGCTGGGGCGCTTTCTGCTGATCGTCACGCTGGCCAAAGCTGCGCGCTACGCCGTGGTGGCGATGCTGACCCTGGGCTGGCTCGGTTGAACATTCACGCCACGGCGTTGCCTGTGGTTAACGTCGCCCTAATCCGGGCGTTCCAGCATCGGTCGATTTCCATGGAGTTTGCCCTTATGTCCGTCACGCTCACACGCTGGCTGCCCGGCCTGTTCCTCAGCGCAGCGCTGCCGCTATTGGCCCAGGCGGCCGTGCCCGGCGAAGCGGCGCCCGACAACGCCCCGAACGACGCCCCGACCTATGGCCCGACCTATGGCCCGGAACTGCAAGGTTTCCAATACCCCTACACGCTCAAGCACTTTGCCTTTGAGTCACAGGGGAAATCCCTGCAGATGGGCTACATGGACGTTGCCGCCCAAGGCAAGGCCAACGGTCGCACCGTGGTGCTGATGCACGGCAAGAACTTTTGCGCCGCCACCTGGGACAGTTCGATCAAGGCCTTGAGCGAGGCCGGTTACCGGGTCGTCGCGCCGGATCAGATCGGCTTCTGCACCTCCAGCAAACCTGACAACTATCAATACAGTTTCCAGCAACTGGCGACCAACACTCATCGCCTGCTCAAGACGCTCGGCATCCAGAAAGCCTCGCTGCTCGGCCACTCCACCGGCGGCATGCTCGCCACGCGCTACGCGCTGCTGTTCCCGGATCAGGTCGAACAACTGGCGCTGGTCAACCCGATCGGCCTGGAAGACTGGAAGGCCCTTGGCGTGCCCTATCGCACCGTTGATCAGTGGTATCAGCGCGAACTGAAAGTCACCGCCCAAGGCATTCGCGACTATGAGCGCACCACCTATTACGACGGCCGCTGGAAACCCGAATTCGACCGTTGGGTCGACATGCTCGCCGGCCTGAGCAATGGCCCGGGGAAAACCCGGGTGGCGTGGAACTCGGCGCTGATCTACGACATGATTTTCACCCAGCCGGTGTACTACGAGTTCAAGGACCTGAAGATGCCTACCCTGTTGCTGATCGGCACCTCTGATACCACGGCCATTGGCAAGGATCTCGCTTCCCCCGAGGTCAAGGCGAAAATCGGTCACTATGACGTGCTCGGCAAGCAGGTCGCCAAGCTGATCCCACAGTCGACGCTAGTGGAATTCCCCGGCCTGGGCCACGCGCCGCAGATGGAAGAACCGGCAAAATTTCATCAGGCCTTGCTCGGCTGGCTGAACAATTCCAATCCCGTTCGTTGATGAGGTAAGGCTGATGGCGGTGCAGATTGCAGTAATCGATGACTGGCAGGACGTGGCACGGGGCGTGGTCGACTGGTCGGTGCTCGACAGCATCGGCGAAGTCAGCTTCGTGCATGAGTACCCGGCGGACAACGCCGTGCTGGCCGAACGACTGGGCAAGTACCAGGTGATCTGCGTGATGCGCGAGCGCACGCGTTTCGACCAGGATCTGCTGCAGCGCCTGCCGAACCTCAAGCTACTGGTCACCGGCGGCATGCGCAACGCGGCGCTGGATATGCAGGCGGCCGCCGGCCTCGGCATCAAGGTCTGCGGCACCGACAGCTACAAGCATGCGGCACCGGAACTGACCTGGGCACTGATCATGGCCGCCGCGCGCAACCTGGTGAATGAAGCCAACTCCCTGCGCGCCGGTGGCTGGCAGCAAGGGCTGGGCGGCGACTTGCATGGCAAGACCCTGGGCATCCTCGGTCTTGGCAGCATCGGCCAGAAGGTCGCGCAATTCGGTCAGGTGTTCGGCATGCGTGTGATTGCCTGGAGCGAAAACCTCACCCCCGAGCGCGCGCAGCAGGCCGGCGTGACCTACGTCAGCAAGCAGGAATTGTTCGAGCAGGCCGACGTGCTCTCGGTGCACCTGGTACTCAGCGAGCGCAGCCGCGGGTTGGTCGATGCGCAGGCGCTGGACTGGATGAAACACACCGCGTTGCTGATCAATACCGCGCGCGGGCCGATCGTCGATGAAGCGGCGCTGATCAAGGCATTGCAGAAACACAAGATCGCCGGGGCGGCGCTGGATGTGTTCGATCAGGAGCCGCTGCCTGAACTGCACCCGTTTCGCACACTGGAGAATGTGTTGGCCACGCCGCACGTGGGGTATGTGAGTCGGCAGAACTATGAACAGTTCTTTGCGCAGATGATCGAGGATATTCAGGCTTGGGCGGCGGGGAACCCGCTGCGCCTGTTGAACTGATCGTCATTGCTGGACGGCGGTGGCCCGACTGACGCCTTCGCGAGCAAGCCCGCTCCCACATTGGAAATGCGTCGTACACAAATCAACTGTGGGAGCGGGCTTGCTCGCGAAGGGGCCTTAATAGACAACACATCAACAAACTACCCGCACCACAACAGTGCAACCCCCTTCCCCGCTAGCACAGAAACGTGACCGACCAGTCACCGTTTTGGCCCTTCCATAGAAAAAAACCTGCACTTCGTCGGTGCGTTCAGCCCTGCACACCACGTCTTTCAATGCCTGCAAACCGATTGTCGAACAATTTACCCATTTGCTCTCGCCCGCTCTAGGATCTGGCCTAGACTGATTTTCGCGGGGTTAGACCAGTCGGTCACTGCACGTAAAAAAAGTCGAAACTTTTGCGTGAAGCGGCGGGTCATCTGCAACACAGGGGCAACGTGACTGGTGCAATCCTTGCAACGCCCCCTTCACCCATTCTGCTTGCGCGTGTTGGGTAGCGTTTGCTCACCGATGCGTGGCGCGTTTGCGCCCGGCCACAGGATTTGGCCACAGCTTGTTCGATACAAGAATCAGATCAACGACACGGGAGATTCATATGATCAGTGCGGCATTGGATATTCAGGGAGAGCGTGCTCAGCAGTCGGTTGGCGAATCGAGCACGGTGAGTCTTCCCGGCAGCCGGTCGATCAACGTCCCGGGCACCAAAACGCTGACGCCGGTCGCCAGCCAGAATCCCAACAAGAAGAAAGTGTTGTTCGTGACCTCGGAAATCGCCGATCTGGTGAAGACCGGTGGTCTGGGTGACGTCTCCGCCGCCCTGCCCCGCGCCATGGCGCACCTGCACGATGTGCGCGTGTTGATCCCCGGTTATCCGCAGGTGATGCACAGCGAGAACCCGATCCACATCATCGGCGAACTCGGCGGCCATGCCGCGTTGCCCCCGTGCAAGATCGGCCGCATGGACATGCCGGACGGGCTGGTGATCTATGTGCTGATCTGCCCTGAACTCTATGAACGTGAAGGTTCGCCGTACGGTGCCAATAACGGTCGCGACTGGCCGGACAACCATATTCGTTTCGCCCGCCTGGGCTTGGCCGCTGCCGACATCGCCGCCAACCTCGCACAAATTCACTGGTGCCCGGATCTGGTGCACGCCCACGACTGGCCTGCCGGCCTTGCCCCTGCTTATATGCACTGGCGCGGGCAGCGCACGCCGACCCTGTTCACCATTCACAACCTGGCTTATCAAGGCGTGACCAGCCTCGGCTCGTGCCCGGAACTCGGCATCCCGACCCATGCCCTGCAACAGGAAGGCATGGAGTTCTACGGCAAAATGTCGTTCCTCAAGGCCGGCATGGCCTATTCGAGCCACATCACCACGGTCAGCGCCACCTACGCCCAGGAAATCACCACCCCGGATTTCGGCTGCGGTCTGGATGGCTTTCTCGCCGCCAAGACCCAGCAAGGCTTGCTCAGCGGCATTCCCAACGGCATCGACGAGAGTTGGGACGCGGCCACTGATCCGCACCTGTTTGCTCCGTTCGCCATCGGCGACTGGGAAGGCAAAGCAGTCAACGCCGCCCATGTACGTGAACTGTTTGGCTTGAAAGATTCCACTGGCCCGCTGTTTGCCGTGGTCTCGCGTCTGGTTTATCAGAAAGGCCTGGACCTGACCCAGGCAGTCTCCGAGTACATCGTGCAGAACGGCGGCCAGATCGCGATCATCGGGCGTGGCGAGCCGGAAGAAGAACAGGCCATGCGCGAACTGGCGCTGCGCTTCCCCGGGCAGATCGGCGTGCGCATTGGCTTCAATGAGACCGATGCCCGGCGCATGTTCGCCGGCAGTGATTTCCTGCTGATGCCGTCGCGTTATGAACCTTGCGGCCTGAGCCAGATGTACGCCCAGCGTTTCGGCTCGCTGCCGGTGGCGCGCAACACTGGCGGCCTGGCCGACACCATCGAGAATGGCGTCACCGGTTTCCTCTTCGACGAATCCACGGCCGACAGCTACCGCGAAGCCCTGAGCCGTGCGTTCAAGGTTTTCGCCTTCCCCGACTTGCTCAATGCCATGCGCTGCCGGGCGATGGCCGCGCCGTTCAACTGGTGCAAAGCGGTCGAACCCTATGCCGAGCTCTACGAACAACTGGTCGCCAAGGCGCTGGGTAAAGCCGGCCACAAATAACTCACGGAGCTTTTCACGATGCCGTTACGGACCCAAGAAAACTGGCCCCACGGCGCGATCATGCAGGACGCCGAACACACTCAGTTTGCGCTGTGGGCACCGGATGCGTTTTACGTCAGTGTCGAACTTGAAGATGGCCAGTCACTGCCGATGTTGCCGCAGACCGATGGCTGGTTCGTGATCAAGACCCGGTGCCCGGCGGGCACCCGTTACCGCTTCAACATCGACGGCGAACTGGAGGTGCCCGATCCGGCCTCCCGTGCTCAGGACGGCGACATTGACCGCTACAGCGTGGTGGTCGATCCGCTGGCTTATCAATGGCGCCACACCGCCTGGCATGGTCGGCCGTGGAGCGAAGCGGTGATTTACGAGTTGCACGTCGGTGCACTCGGCGGCTTTGCCGAAGTCGAACAGCATCTGGCGCGCCTCGCCGAACTGGGCATCACCGCTATCGAATTGATGCCGCTGGCGCAATTCCCCGGCACCCGCAACTGGGGTTACGACGGCGTGTTGCCCTTCGCTCCGCAAGCCTCCTATGGCACCCCGGAACAGCTCAAGCACCTGATCGACAGCGCTCATGGCCATGGTCTGGCGGTGATTCTCGACGTGGTCTACAACCACTTCGGCCCCGACGGCAATTTTCTTGGCCGCTACGCCAAGGGCTTTTTCCGCGAAGACAAACAGACCCCATGGGGCGCGGCAATCGATTTTCGCCGTGATGAAGTTCGCGAGTTCTTCATCGAAAACGCGCTGATGTGGCTGTTTGAATATCGCTTCGATGGTCTGCGTCTGGACGCGGTGCATGCGATAGAAAGTCCGGACTTCCTGCCCGAACTCGCCCAGCGTATTCGTCAGCAGACTGATCCGGCTCGCCACGTCTGGCTGACCGTGGAGAACGAGCTCAACCAGTCGAGCCTGCTCGAATACGACTACGACGCGCAATGGAACGATGACGGCCACAATGCCTTGCATGTGCTGCTGACCGGCGAAACCGACGCCTATTACGCCGACTACGCGCTGCAACCTACGGAACAACTGACGCGCTGTCTGAGCCAGGGTTTCGTGTTCCAGGGCCATATCACCCGCCACGGCGAACCCCGGGGCGAACCGAGCGAACACCTGCCCTCCACCGCTTTCGTGCTGTTCCTGCAGAATCACGACCAGATTGGCAACCGTGCCTTCGGTGAGCGCCTGCATCACCTCGCCGATCCACGGGCACTGCGGGCTGCCACGGTGCTGTTGCTGCTATCGCCGATGATCCCGCTGATGTTCATGGGCGATGAATACGCCGCCGCTCAACCTTTCCTGTTCTTCACCAGCCACCACGGCGAACTCGCCGAATTGGTGCGCGAAGGACGTCGCAACGAGTTTTCCGGGTTCGCCGCGTTTACCGATCCGCATAAACGCGAGCAGATCCCCGACCCGAATGCCGAGGAGACCTTCCACGCCTCGCAGCCCCGACTGATTGGCAGCGGCACCGCAAAACAGCAGGAAACCCTCGCGTTGTACCGGCAACTACTGCAATTGCGCCACCGCTACATCATTCCCAATCTGTCCGGCACCCAGGCGCTGGGCGCGCACATGCTCGGCTTCGGCGCGGTCACTGCGCGCTGGCGCCTGGGCGATGGCAGTCAGCTGCGAATTGACCTGAACCTCAGCGATACGCCAGTGGTCAACCCTGCACAGACCGACGCCGTGTGGTTGTTTCAGCAGCCGCCTGCAGACGATTTGTCGGAACCGGGCATCCTCGCCCCGTATTGCGCGCTTGTCAGCCTCACGGCCGCAACCCCCTTGCAACCTCTGGATGGAGAGCGCCTATGAGCGATGCGCAACTGGAAATACTCGCAAGCCGCGCCGGCCTTGCCGTCGACTGGATCGACGCCAACGGCCGTCCGCAGAAAGTCGCCCCGGCAGTACTGCGCAATGTCCTCACCGGCCTGGGCCATCCGGCCAATACCGCCCAGGAAATCGACGCCAGCCTGTTGCAACTGCAACAGGTGCAGCAGGATCGCCACCTGCCCCCCCTGCTGACTGCAGACGTTGGCGTCGGCGTTGATCTGGCCCGCTACTTCGAACCTGAAACCCCGTGCGAAATCCATCTGGAAGACGGCTCGCGGCTGAACCTCAAGCTCGACGCCGAAGCCGTGCTGCCGGGGCTGATCCCGGTCGGCTATCAACAGGTGCACATCGCCGATCAGTATTTCACCCTGGCCGTGGCGCCGGAGCGTTGCTTCAGCGTTGGCGATGCGGTGGACAATCCGATCCCCCGTGTGTGGGGCCTGAGCGCGCAACTGTACGGTCTGCGCCGCCCCGGCGACGGCGGTTTCGGCGACACTCAGGCATTGGAAGAGCTGGCCCGAGTGGCCGGCGAACGCGGCGCCGATGCGCTGGCGATCAGTCCGTTGCATGCGATGTTCAGCGCCGACACCGGGCGCTACAGCCCCTATTCGCCGTCCAGCCGGCTGTTCCTCAATTCCCTGTATGCCGCACCGGGCGCGATCCTTGGCGAACGGGCGTTGCGCGATGCGATCGACGCCAGCGGTCTGGCCGAGCAATTCAGGCAACTGGAAGACCTCAAACTGATCGATTGGCCCGCCGCCGCCGATGCCAAGTACAAATTGCTGCAAGCCTTGTACGACGGCTTCGTCGCGGGCGAGCATCCGTTGCATGCCGACTTCGCCAGTTTCCGCCATGCCGGTGGTGAAGCGCTGGAAAATCACTGCCGCTTCGAAGCCATTCAGGAAATGCGTGCCGACCGTGGCGAAAGCCTCGACTGGCGGCAGTGGCCGGAGCACTGGCACGAACCGCGTGGCGCCGCCCTCGAAGCGTTTGCCGAAGAATACGCCGAGCGCATCGGCTACTTCGCCTTTTGCCAATGGCTGATCCATCGTTGCCTGGAGCGTGCACAAACCGCTGCGCGCGGCGCCGGCATGCGCATCGGCCTGATCGCTGATCTGGCAGTCGGTGCCGACGGCGCTGGTAGCCAGGCGTGGAGCTTTCAGGACGAACTGCTGGCCTCGCTCACCGTCGGTGCACCGCCGGATATTCTCAACCGCTCCGGTCAGGGTTGGGGGATTTCCGCGTTTTCCCCCGAAGGCCTGATCCGCAACGGCTTTCGCGCTTTCATCGACATGTTGCGCGCCAACTTCGCCCATGCCGGCGGGCTGCGCATCGACCATGTGATGGGCCTGCAACGCCTGTGGGTGATCCCCAACGGCGCCGCCCCGGCCGATGGCGCTTATCTGTATTACCCGTTTGACGATCTGTTGCGGCTGCTAACCCTCGAATCCCATCGGCACCAGGCCATTGTCCTCGGTGAAGACCTCGGCACCGTGCCCGACGGCCTGCGGGAAAAACTCAGTGCGCGCTCGATACTCGGCATGCGTGTGCTGCTGTTCGAACAGGACAACACGCGTTTCAAACCGATTCTCGATTGGCCGGATAACGCCCTGGCGACCACCACGACCCATGACCTGCCGACGCTCAACGGCTGGTGGCATGGCCGCGACATCGACTGGAACTCGCGTTTGGGCTTCGTCGATGCCAACGGTGAAATCGAATGGCGCCGCCATCGCCAGCGTGAACGCGAAGGCCTGCGCGGTGCGCTGAGTCAAGACCCGCAGAACTTTCGCGAAGAGTCCCACGAAGCCGATCAAGTGGTGGATGCCAGCGTGCGCTTCCTCGGTCACACCCGCGCGCCTCTGGTGCTGCTGCCGCTGGAGGACGCGCTGGGCATCGACGAACAGGCCAACCTGCCCGGCACCATCGACAGCCACCCGAACTGGTCGCGGCGTTTGCCCGGCAACAGCGAAGCGTTGCTCGATGGCGTCGACGCTGCGCGGCGTCTGGAACTGCTGGCCTGCGCCCGCCTGCAAGCTGCCGAGCGTGACCAATGAACCAGACGCTCATCCAGCCACTGCGCGCGACCCTGCGCCTGCAATTTCACAAGGGCTTCACCCTGGAACAGGCAGTGCCGCTGGTGCCGTACTTTGCCCGGCTCGGCATCAGCCACATTTATGCCTCGCCGCTGCTCGCGGCCCGCGCCGGTTCGATGCACGGCTACGACGTGGTCGACCCGACCCAAGTCAACCCGGAGCTCGGCGGCGAGTCGGCGCTGCGGCGTCTGGTCAGCACCCTGCGCGAACACAACATGGGGCTGATCCTCGACATCGTCTCCAACCACATGGCCGTCGGCGGCAGCGATAACCCTTGGTGGCTCGATCTGCTGGAATGGGGCCGACTGAGTCCTTACGGCGAGTTCTTCGACATCCAGTGGCACTCGCCGGACCCGTTGATGGAAGGCCAGTTGCTGCTGCCGTTTCTTGGCAGCGATTACGGCATCGCCCTGCAGGAAGGCACGCTGAAATTGTGCTTCGATGCGCAGCAAGGACGCTTCCACGTCGAGCATTACGACCACCACTTCCCGATCTGCCCGAATGACTACGGCGAGCTGTTAAAACCAGTCGAGGCGCTGCAATCCCTGGCCGATCGTTTCAGTACCCTCAGCTACCAGACCGACGCCCATGCGTTGGCGATGCCGCTCAAGGAAGAACTGAAAGAGCTGGCGAGCGATCCGCAAGTCCTCGCCGCGATCGAGGAAAGTCTCGCGCATTACGACTCCACCACCGCAGAAGGCTTCGACAAGCTGCACCAGTTGCTTGAGCGCCAAAGCTACCGTCTCGCCAGTTGGCGCACCGCAGCGGATGACATCAACTGGCGGCGCTTTTTCGACATCAACGAACTCGGCGGCCTGCGCGTCGAACGTCCGGCCGTGTTCGAAGCGACCCACGGCAAGATCTTCCAGCTGATTAGCGAGGGGCTGGTCGACGGTTTGCGCATCGACCACATCGACGGCCTCGCCGATCCGCGTGGCTACTGCCGAAAACTGCGGCGGCGCCTCGACTTTCTCGCGCCGGGCCGGCACTTGCCGATCTACGTCGAGAAGATTCTCGGCGCCGGCGAAACCCTGCGCACCGACTGGGCGGTGGATGGCAGCACGGGTTACGAGTTCATGAATCAACTGTCGTTGCTGCAACACGATCCCGATGGTGAATACGTGCTCGGCGATCTGTGGCAACGGCGCACCGAGCGCCCGGCGGCATTTATCGAAGAAGCGCAACTGGCACGCCAGCAGATCCTCAACGGCTCGCTGGCCAGCGACTGCGAAAGCGTTGCCCAGGCGCTGCTGCAAGTGGCGCGCGACGATTTGATGACCCGTGACCTGACCCTCGGCGCGATCCGTCGGGTGTTGCAGGCGCTGATCGTGCATTTCCCGGTGTACCGCACTTACATCAGCGCGCTCGGTCGCTCGGCGCAGGATGAACAGTTCTTCCAGCAAGCCATGGACGGCGCGCGGCAGACGCTGGGCGAAGGCGACTGGCCGGTGCTTGACTGCGTGGCGGCCTGGCTCGGTGGCACGCCCTGGCGGCACAAGCCGCGCGGGCGCTCGCGCAAGATCCTCAAGCACGCCTGTGTACGCTTCCAGCAACTGACCTCACCGGCAGCGGCCAAAGCCGTGGAAGACACCGCGCTGTATCGCTCGGCGGTGCTGCTGTCGCGCAATGACGTCGGCTACAACACTGAGCAGTTCAGCGCGCCGGTCAGCGACTTCCATGCGGTCAATCAGCAACGGCTGGCGGCGTTCCCCGACAACCTGCTGGCCACTGCGACCCACGATCACAAACGCGGCGAGGACACTCGCGCCCGCCTGGCGATTCTCAGCGAACGCAGCCACTGGTACGCCGAGCAGGTCGAGTTATGGCGCGCCCTCGCCCGGCCATTGCGCGACGATGATCAAGTGCCGTCGTCCGGCGATGAATTGATCCTTTATCAGGCGCTGCTGGGCAGTTGGCCGCTGCAATTGCGTGATGACGATCAGTCAGGTTTCAGCGAGTACGCCGAGCGCATCTGGCAGTGGCAACAGAAAGCCCTGCGCGAAGCCAAGCTGCAAAGCAGCTGGAGTGCGCCCAACGAAGCCTACGAAAACGCAGCGCAGACGTTCACCCAACGACTGCTCACCGGTGCAGAAGGCGAGCTGCTGCGCGCCGCGCTGAGCAAGACGGTCAACAGCATCGCTGCGGCCGGCGCCCTCAACAGTCTGGCGCAAACCTTGCTGCGCATGACCGTGCCGGGGGTGCCGGATCTGTATCAGGGCAACGAGTTCTGGGACTTCAGTCTGGTCGATCCGGACAACCGCCGGCCGGTGGATTACGCCGCGCGCGAGCAAGCTCTGGACGGACACGCGCCGCTTGAGGAACTGCTGGCGAACTGGCGTGACGGGCGCATCAAGCAAGCATTGATCGCCCAGGTGTTGAACCTGCGCGCCGCACACGCCGAGCTGTTTCGACGTGGCACGTATCAGGCCCTTGAGGTGCTGGGCGGGCAGGCGCACAACGTGCTCGCGTTTGCCCGTGAGCACGAGGGCGACTACGCCATCGTGATCGTGCCGATCCGCTGCGCGACGTTGCTGGAAAACAGTGCCGTGCCGCAGGTGGATGCGCTGCGCTGGGGCGATACGCGAGTGGTTTTACCGTTCGCCGCCTCTGACACAAACCTGAAGGGACTTTTTCACAGCCGCGCAGTCACAAAAAACAGGGAGCTGAACGTCAGCGCCGCGCTGGGGGATTTCCCGGTCAATCTGTTTATCCAACTCTTTACGTAACGACGAGTTCAGTTCAGGAGCATTGCGATGAGTACCGACGATAAACGCATCCGCGAGTTTGCCTATCAGATCTGGGAATCCGAGGGCAAACCTGAAGGTCATGAAGCGCGTCATTGGGAAATGGCGCGCAAACTGGCCGAAGCCGAGGCTCTGGCGCCGAAGAAGTCGCCCAAAGCCGCTGGCAGCAAAGCCGCCGGCAAAGGCCCCGACAGCAAGGCCCCGGCGGCCAAGCCCAAGCCTCCGGCGGCGGCCAAAGCCAAACCGGCCGGTGCCGCCAAAGTCGTACCGCCGGGTGAAAAGCCCGCCGAGAAAAAACCGCGCGCCTCACGCAAGCCCCCGGCCAACTGACCCACCCGGAATATTGAACTGAATCACCGTGTGGCGAGTTCGCTCGCCACCGAGGGCCAACTCGTCCTCAAGAAACCCCAAACAACCCCTGTCAGGGAGAGATGTCTGTGGTGAGGGGATTCATCCCCGATCGGCTGCGAAGCAGTCGCAGGGCCGCTGCGCGACCCATCGGGGATAAATCCCCTCACCACAGATTCTGTTCCCACAGTTGATCCGTTATCCGAACCAACCCGTTTTGCAGGAGCAATCATGTCCAGTCCAAAAAAAAAGGCCGAGCCCGCAGCGCACGCTGAGCCATCGAGAATCCGTGAAGGCCTGCCCTTCCCGCTCGGCGCAACCTGGGATGGTCTGGGGGTGAACTTTGCGCTGTTTTCCGCCAACGCCACCAAGGTCGAACTGTGCATCTTCGACGATGCCGGTGAAGTCGAACTCGAACGTATCGAACTGCCGGAATACACCGACGAGATTTTCCACGGCTATCTGCCCGACGCCCATCCGGGGCTGATCTACGGCTACCGCGTCTATGGCCCGTATGACCCGGCCAATGGTCATCGCTTCAACCACAACAAACTGCTGATCGACCCTTACGCCAAACAATTGGTCGGCCAGTTGAAATGGTCCGAGGCGTTGTTCGGCTACACCATCGGCCACCCCGACGCCGACCTCAGCTTCGATGAACGTGACAGCGCGCCGTTCGTGCCCAAGTGCAAGGTCATCGACCCGGCGCACACCTGGGGCAACGACCATCGGGTCAGCGTGCCGTGGGACAAGACGATCATTTACGAAACCCACGTACGCGGCATCAGCATGCGTCACCCCTCGGTGCCAGAGAACGTGCGCGGTACATTTGCCGGTCTGATGGTCGATGACGTGCTTGAGCACATCCGCAAGCTCGGCGTATCGAGTGTGGAATTGCTGCCGATCCATGCCTTCGTCAACGACCAGCACCTGCTGCACAAGGGCATGACCAACTACTGGGGCTACAACAGCATCGCCTTCTTCGCCCCGGATCCGCGTTATCTGGCCAGCGGCAAGATCGCCGAATTCAAGGAGATGGTCGCGCACCTGCACGAGGCCAATCTGGAAGTGATCCTCGACGTGGTCTACAACCACACCGCCGAGGGCAACGAGCAAGGCCCGACCCTGTCGATGCGCGGCATCGACAACGCCTCTTACTACCGCCTGATGCCGGACGACAAGCGCTTCTACATCAACGATTCCGGCACCGGCAACACCCTCGACCTCAGTCACCCGTGTGTGCTGCAAATGGTCACCGACTCGCTGCGCTACTGGGCCAGCGAGATGCACGTCGACGGTTTCCGCTTCGATCTGGCGACCATTCTCGGGCGCTATCACGACGGTTTCGACGAGCGTCACAGCTTCCTCGTCGCCTGCCGTCAGGACCCGGTGCTGCGTCAGGTGAAAATGATCGCCGAGCCTTGGGACTGCGGCCCCGGTGGTTATCAGGTCGGCAACTTCCCGCCGGGCTGGGTCGAGTGGAACGACAAATTCCGCGACACCGTGCGCGCGTTCTGGAAAGGCGACGACGGCCAGGTTGCCGACTTCGCCAGCCGCATGACCGCGTCCGGCGAGATGTTCAATCAGCGTGGACGGCGGCCGTACTCGTCGGTGAATTTCATCACCGCCCATGACGGTTTCACCCTCAACGATCTGGTGTCGTACAACGACAAGCACAACGAGGCCAACGACGAAAACAACCAGGACGGCAGCAACAACAACCTGTCGTGGAACCACGGCGTCGAAGGCCCGACCGACGATCCAGAGATCAACGCACTGCGCCACCGGCAGATGCGCAACTTCTTCGCCACGCTGCTGCTGTCACAGGGCACGCCGATGATCGTCGCCGGCGACGAATTCGCCCGCACCCAGGACGGCAACAACAACGCCTATTGCCAGGACAGCGAGATCGGCTGGGTCAACTGGGATCTCAGCGAGGACGGCAAGGCGCTGCTCAAATTCGTCAAACGCCTGATCAAGCTGCGTATGGCCTATCCGATCCTGCGCCGTGGGCGTTTCCTGGTCGGCGAGTACAACGAGGACATCGGCGTCAAGGACGTCACCTGGCTCGCGCCGGACGGCACCGAGATGACCACCGAACACTGGCACGACGCGCACAACCGCTGCCTGGGCATGCTCCTCGACGGTCGCGCACAGGAAACCGGGATTCGCCGCAAAGGTGCCGACGCAACGTTGCTGCTGGTGGTCAACGCCCATCACGACATTGTCAATTTCAGTCTGCCGGAAGTGCCGGAAGGCAGTTTCTGGACCTGCATGGTCGACACCAATCAACCGGCGGTTCGCGGTCAGGAACGCTTCGAGTTTGGCCATGAATATTCGGTCACCGGCCGCTCGTTGCTGCTGTTCGAACTGCAACGCGAAGAAGAAGACTGATATGGACCTGCAACATTATCTGGCGCGCCGCCCGCCTGATTATCCTGACACCGCCGCACTCGGCCATTGCCTGCGGGCGCTGGTCGAGGCCGGTCTGGATCGGTTGCCGTTACCGGGCAGCGGTCGCACGCTGGAGCGCTTTCAGCATTTGGCCGAAGTTGGTGGGCACGATCTGGGCCTGTGCAAACTCTACGAAGGCCACACCGACGCATTGGCGATCATCGAACAGCTCGGTGGTTCGCCAACTCCGGGCAGCACCTGGGGCATGTGGGCGGCTGAACCGCCGCAGGCGCGGGTGCAGGTGCGACCGGCCGGGCACATGGTGCGCCTCGACGGGCGCAAGGCCTGGTGTTCTGGCGCGGCGGTGCTCAGCCATGCATTGCTCACCGCGTGGGACGCCGAGGATCGTCAGCAACTGGTCGCCGTGGCGCTCGATCAACCGGGGGTGACCATTACCAATGAGGGCTGGCAAGCGGTCGGCATGGGCGCCACCGGCAGCGTCGAAGTGCTGTTCGACGCTGCCGAAGCCCAAGCCATCGGCAATCCCGGCGACTACCTGAATCGTCCGGGCTTCTGGCAAGGCGGGATCGGCATCGCGGCGTGCTGGTACGGTGCGGCGCGGCAGATCGCCGAAGCACTGCGGCAACACTGCACGCAACGCCAGGAGCCGCACGCCCTCGCCCATCTCGGTGCGGTGGATTCAGCGCTGTACGCCGCCGCCAATGTGCTGCGTTTCAGTGCGCTGCACATCGATGCGCACCCTGAAGCCGATGCCGCACTGTTGGCGCGGCGTGCCCGCGCCGTAGTCGAGCAATCCGCTGAGCAAGCGATGCGCGACGTCGGGCGTGCGCTGGGTGCCGGGCCGTTCTGCAAGGATCGGCACTTCGCCCGGCTGATCGCTGATCTGCCGGTGTTCCTGCGCCAGAGCCATGCCGAGCGTGACCTCGCCGCGCTCGGCCAATCGCTGGCCGAACACCCCGAGGAGGCCTGGACGCTATGAATGCCGCGAACAAACCCGATCCGATCATCGGCCACCGGGGTACTTCCCTGCTGCAATGGCAACACTCCCGGCACCTGGCGGCGCTGGACAGCGTCGATGTCCTAAGTCTGGTGCCTCCGGGTGCCCGCGCGGTGATAGTCGCCCCGCACCCGGACGACGAAGTGCTCGGCTGCGGCGGGATGCTGCAGTTGCTGGCCGCCGCCGGGCGTCAGTTGCAACTGATCTCGGTCACGGATGGCAGCGCCAGTCATCCCGGTTCCGAGCGCTGGCCGGTGGAACGCCTGAGCGTGGTGCGGCCGCAGGAATCGGCCGAAGCCCTGCGCCGCCTCGGCGTGCCGCTGCACCGGATGAAATGGCTGCGCGGCGGTTTCACTGATAGCCAGGTCGCCGCTGATGAGTCGTCGCTGGTCGCGTTCATCGAACGCCACTTGCGCCCCGGCGACGTGGTGTTCAGCACCTGGTGCGAGGACGGCCACTGCGATCACGAAGCCGCCGGCCGCGCCAGTATCGAAGCCGCACGACGGGTCGGCGCCACCTGCCACGAATTGCCGGTATGGACCTGGCACTGGGCCTCCCCCGAAGACGCCTCGGTGCCGTGGCAGCGCGCGCGCAAGATTCTGTTGTCCGCCGAGCAAGTGGCGCGCAAACGCCACGCGGTGCATGCGTTCGCCAGTCAGCTGGAAGGCGACCCGCAAGCCGGGCTGCAACCGGTGTTGGCGCCGTACGTGCTGGATCGTCTGCTGCAACCGTTTGAAGTGGTGTTCCTATGAGCGTCGATGATCGTTACTTCGAAGGTCTGTTCAGCGCCAACGATGATCCCTGGGCGTTCCGCGAACGCTGGTACGAACAGCGCAAACGCGCGATCACCCTCGCGGCCCTGCCCCGCGCACATTATCGGGCGATCTTCGAACCCGGTTGCGCCAATGGCGAACTCAGCGCCGAACTCGCTGGCCGCTGTGACCGTCTGCTGTGTTGCGACACCGCCAGTGCGGCGGTGAATCTGGCGCGTACCCGATTGAGCCTTTTTGACCACGCCGAGGTGCGCCAAAGTCGCCTGCCCGGCGACTGGCCGGAAGAAAAATTCGACCTGATTGTATTTAGCGAAATCGGCTACTACCTCGATGCCCAGGATCTGACAGAAGTGATCCGGCGCATCAGTGAATCCCTGACGGCTGACGGGCAATTGCTGGCCTGCCACTGGCGCCCGCCCATCGACGGCTGCCCGCTCAATGCCCGTCAGGTGCATGACCTGATCCACGAGCAACTGCCGCTGCCGCGTCTGGCGCTGCATCAGGAAGCGGATTTCATCCTTGAAGTCTGGAGCCGCGAGCCGCGCTCGGTGGCCGCACTGGAGGGCCTGCGATGATCGGTATTCTGATTCCGGCGCATAACGAGGAAGACCTGCTTGAGCAATGCCTGAGCGCAGCGCTGCGCGCCAGCAAACACGGGCTGCTGGCCGGCGAACCGGTGGAGGTGCTGGTGGTGCTCGACAGCTGCACCGATCGCTCGGCGCAGATCGTCAGCGGTTTTCCGGTGCTGAGCCTGCACATCGACGCACGCAATGTCGGCCAGGCCCGGGCCGCCGGCGCGCAGATCCTGCTGGAACGCGGCGCGCGCTGGATCTCCTGCTCCGACGCCGACAGCCGGGTGGCCGATGACTGGCTGGTGGCGCAGCTCGGGCTGGGTGCCGACGCGGTGTGCGGTACGGTGACCGTCGAACACTGGGATCAGTCGTTCGACGAAGCCGCGCAAATCCGCTATCACAGTCACTATCAGGCCCGTGACGGACACCGGCACATCCACGGCGCCAACCTCGGGGTCAGTGCCGACGCCTATCGCTGGGCGGGCGGCTTCCCGCCGCTGGCCTGCGACGAGGACGTGCAACTGGTGCGGCGACTGGAGCGGTGCGGTGCCGACATCGCCTGGAGCCATCGCCCGCAAGTGCGCACCAGCGCCCGTCTGGACAGTCGCGCACGGGGTGGATTTGGTGACTATCTGCGAAATCTGGCACAGCTTGGCCAAAAAAAAGCGGATCAGATTGATCTGTGACGCGACGAATCGGCTGGCATGAGCAATACTCTGCTGCGCGGCAATCCAGGGTTCGGAGCGTCGCACGGCAATCCATCCGCCTTCACGGGTCGAGCGCGCCTGCTTTTCCACGGTGCAGATACGACTGAGGGCCAGAGACGACAAGGACGTAACACCCATGAAACCGTTATTCCTCAGCGAAACCCCGCTGCCGGCGCAGATATGGAACAGTGCCCCGCAGCTCGACAACATTCCCGTCATCAATACCCACAGTCTGGTCCCCCCCGGGGCCCGAGCCGTCGTCGTCGCCCCGCATCCGGGTGATGAAGTGGTGACCTGTGGCGGGCTCCTGCAATTGCTCGCCAGCCTCGGCCATCCGCTGCAACTGCTGTCGATCACCGACGGCAGCGCCAGTCATCCCGGCTCGCGGCAATGGTCGGAAAAACGCCTGAGCGTATTCCGTCCCCAGGAAAGCGTCGAGGCCCTGCGCCGTCTCGGCTTGCCGATGCACAGCCTGAAATGGGTGCGCGGCGGGTTTACCGATAACGCCCTGCTCGACCGCGAGGCCGACCTCACCGACTTCATCGCCCGCTACCTGCGTCCCGGCGACGTGGTGTTCAGCACCTGGCGCGACGATCGCACTGACGACCACGAAGCGGTTGGCCGCGCCAGTGCCAAAGCGGCAGCGCAAGTCGGCGCGACATTCCATGACGTACCGGTCTGGGCCTGGCACTGGCCGGAACGCGATCAGAACCTGATCCCCTGGGAACGCGCTCGCAAACTGCGACTCGACACCTGGACTGTGGCGCGCAAAAGCCACGCCACCCACGCCTACGCCAGCCAGCTCAAAGGCGAACCGGCGATCGGCATCGCGCCGCTGCTGCCACGCGTAATCCTCGAGCGGATGCGCTTGCCCTACGAAATCGTCCTCATCTGAAGAAATACATTCCCCCCTGTGGGAGCGGGCTTGCTCGCGAAAAGGTCGTGTCAGGCACTTAAGGTGTTGGCTGACACACCGCATTCGCGAGCAAGCCCGCTCCCACATTGGCATGCGCTGAGCTAATAGTTATGGCAGCACCCGGTTAAAACTGTGGGAGCGGGCTTGCTCGCGAAGAGGCCGGTACGGCTGGCAACCATCTCATTCAAGCCCTGCAGACACTGCCGGCGACACGCACAGAAGGCGCCGAGTGATGCCGGAAAGCGTCTTTTTATCCGTCGGGCCGTGCCTTACCACTCGTCAGAAAACAGCGCCTACCTGTAATTTCTGACAGTAGCCAGAGCCGTCATCTTCAGCGCTGAATAACTCCACGCCTTTTGTCCCCCGACAGTTCGCACGGAGTG